>JBBQXJ010000045.1:0-36321 GCA_038209745.1 Verrucomicrobiota bacterium | reverse complement strand
CGAAAAATTTCTACACCCCGGCCATGAACACGGCCGACTTCCTCAGCGAAGCCGATGCCGGTTGCCCCGGGTTTGCGTTGGGCGAAGGGGCCGTCTCCATGGAACGGGTGGCCAAGGCGCACGGATGCCCGGAGACGGGCGATCGTCTGCTGGCGACCAATCTCGACAACGGGTGCCCAGTGTGCCCGGAGAGGACCCGACCTTGGACGGGCGCCACGGCGGCCTTCCTTGAGGCCAGCAGCGGTCGCCGCACCTACTACTTGGGCAAGCCGAACGGCTCCATGTTCCACCGGGCCCGCAAGAAGCTGGCCGATGTTTCCCGGACCGAGGTGGAACAGGTGTTGATGATCGGCGACCCGATGGAGACCGACATCGGCGGAGCGATAGAATCGGACCTGCCCGGCCATCTGGTGCTCACCGGTTCGACCAGGCTGGAAAACCTCGGAGACAACGTCTCCCAACCGACGCGCATTCTTGAGAGCGTGGTGGACTTCACCGAGGAGGTGAAGACCGCCAAGATTTCGGACCATCTCGACATTCCCGCTTTCGCGAACCGCACTTCCGCATCGCGAAGAACGGGCTGCGTCATCGGACGGACCTCTTCACGTTCCTCCAGCCGCGTCCTCGGTCGGCCATGACGAAACAAGGTCGGATACGGACGATCTCTTCGGCGTCCGCCCGGAGTGGCCCGACGTGCGGCGTCGGTTCCGGCCGGAGGCTTTTATTCCATGCCTGGAAGGGGTTCGCCGAAGTCGCCATCATACTCCACGGAGCATTGGACGCATTGCGCGTTGAGCACATCCATGTCGCCGCTCCAGGCATGGGACGTCTGGCAGGCCGGACACTTCACGGCGTAGCCGGCTTCGGAACGACGGTGTTCGGCGTGGGTGCGTTCGGCCGGGGATGGCAGGTCGTTCTCCTCGAGACAGGAGACCATCTCCGGTGTCACGCGGGCGACGTCCGCCAGGCGCGAAGCCTGGTGGTTGATGACCGTCTCGAAACAGTTCCGAACGAGGCGGGCATTGCCGAAGGATTCGTCGCGGGAGGCGTGCAACCAGTGGAAGTGGTGGATGACCCGTTCCTTCAGACCCGGTGAAAGCCGCAGGGCGTGTTTGCGGCACATGCGGCCGAAGATCCGGCAGAGCTCCACCGGCGCGTAGTCGGGGAACTCGATGAAACGGGTGAAGCGGGAGTGCAGACCTGGGTTGGAACCGATGAACCGCTCCATCAGTTCCGGATAACCCGCGACGATCACGATCAACCGGTCGCGGTTGTCCTCCATGCGCTTCAGCAGCGTTTCGATGGCTTCGGCCCCGAAGTCCTCGTGGTCCTTCACCAGGCTGTAGGCTTCGTCGATGAAGAGGATTCCATCCAGCGCCGAGTCGATCACGGCGTTCGTCTTGGGGCCGCTCTGGCCGACGTATTCCGCGACGAGGCTGGAGCGGTCGCACTCGACCAGGTGGCCCTTTCGCAGGAGCCCGAGCGCCTGGTAGATGCGGCCCATCAACCGGGCGACCGTGGTCTTGCCCGTGCCGGGATTGCCGCTGAAGACGGTGTGGTAGCTGGTGGGGATGGCCGGCAGTCCCTGGCGCGCGCGGAGCTGCTGGAGCCGGGCGAAATTGGTCAGCTGCTTGACCTTGTCCTTCACCGCGCCCAAGCCGACGAGTTCGTCCAGCTCCGCGATGAGCGCCGTCAGGTCGTTGGCCGCCCGGCCCGAGCGGGCCGAATCTCCCCGGGCCGCGCCCGCAGCGGCGCTGATCTGCTGCATCGCGTATTGGGTGACGCGGTCTTCCTTCGACGAAACCGTGCCGTCCATCTCGGCGAACGACTCGCAGATGTGCCGGGCCAGCCCCTCGAAGAATTCGACGACCAAGCCCGGCAGCTGCAGCTTCGTCGCCAACCGGATGAGCTCGGCGAACTGCCGGTCCATGCCCTCGCGCACGGAGGATTCCACCGCCTGGTGCAGCTTGGCCACGCGGTCGCGCGACTGGTCGATGAAGCGCGTGATCCCGTCCTCGATCCTCAACCCGCGCGGCGGCACGTAGTCGCGGTTCAGGATCTTGAAGCGTTCCCGGTGTTCGGGGCGGAAGAGCCCGATGAAGCCGCCCGTCATCTCGCCCGGGCTGCTGTTCGTGAGGCACGCCACCCAAAACTGGGCGGTGGCGTTCTGATGCAGCGACAACTCCGTTTTCGGAAAGTAGGTCCCCCAGGCCGCGCCGACGAACTGCTGGAACACTTCGCCGAAGAGCTGGACGAGATCGAGGGTCGCCGTGGCCGTGCGCTCGAACGACAGGTCGGGCGGCGTCAGCACCTCCAGATATTCGCTGAAGAGCCGGGCGGCGAAGAGCGTGCGGGCCAGCAGCCGCACGCTGCCTTCATCCGCTTCGAGGGTCGCCGCCACGTCGCCCAGCCTCGGCTCCAACTGGTGCCATGCGGCCAGGAACGCCTCGTCCGACACCTGCACCCGCCGCGACTGGCGCACGTCGATCACACCGCTTTCCTGGAAGTAGGCGCACAGATCGGCGCGGCTGTAGGTGTCGAAGACCGCGAGCGTCTCTTCGCCCAACGCGAGCAGGCGCCGATCCGGCGGCGCGCCCATGATGGACGCGAGCACTCGGCCCGGGACGAGCGGGTGCTGGTTGGGATGGGTGTCGGGAGCGGTCACGATCGGCTGGAAACCGGATACGGGTTGGCGCGGTCCATGGCAAGCCGCGAGGTCGTCACGCGCAGGGGTGGCGCATCAAAAAGGCAAGTTTCCTGTGGAGAACGCGCGCGCCTTGGAGTGCGCTGGCTGGCCGGCGCTTGGGCGAGGCCCGGACGGACGAGGTGGCCGCTCCAAAGCGGTGTCCAGCCACCGCGGTCCAAGACCTGGCGGTTCCACGGCCATTCACCCGCTTTCGTCAGACACGTTGGGATCAGAAATGCCCAGCGGTGCTGTCTCTTTTGAGGCGTCGGCCCTGCCGCTAGGCCCGGAAGATCTGCCCCATCTTCTTCCCGAGCAGCTTGCCCGCGAGCAGCAGACTGGCCGTGAGGATGGCCATGCCCACCACGCCGAGCGCGCAGGCCACGCTGGGGGCCATCGGATCGAGCCGGCCGATGAGCTGGTAGATCATCTTGGTGATGGGGTAGTACTTTTCGCCCATCGCCAGGATCAGGCCGTCGCTGACCTCCAGCATGGCGAAGGAGAAGGTGAGGATCGTGCCGGCGATCAGGTTGGCCATGATCAGGGGCAGGGTGATCTTCCGCAGGGTCCGCAGCGGCGATGCACCGAGATTCGACGAGGCTTCTTCCAGCGTGACGCTGGTCTGCTGGAAGCCCGCATAGGCCGCGCGCACGATGTAGGGCAGGCGGCGCACGGCGTAGGAGATCACCAGCAGCATCGTCGGGTTCGACCGGGGATTGAGCCATTTGATGTCGAAGTCGAACGCCGCCACATAGCCGAAGGCGATGACCAGTCCGGGAATGGCGAGGGGCAGCATGGCCAGCGCGTCCAGCAGTCCCGCCGCCGGAATCTTCCGTCGCGTCAAAAGCCATGCGATGATGACGCCCAGCACCAGATCGAGGAGGGCGCTCAGGCTGGAGTAGAAGAGGCTGTTGCGGATGCTCGACGCGGTCAGCCCGTGGCCGAAGACCTCTCCGTAGTGTTTCGTCGTCCAGCCATCCGGCAGCACGGTGAAAAACCAGCGTTCCGCGAGCGACTGCACGATCACCGCGACATGGGGCACCAGGGCCAGGGCGATCAAGCCGCCGCCGCCGGCCCAGATGAGCAGGGTGCCGCGTTTGCCGGCCTCGCTTTCCGCTCCGCCGACGTGGCCCCGTGCGATCATCTCGTGGCGTTTGCCGGCGAAGAACTTCTTGCTCAGGAGGAACAGGACGAAGACCAGCGCGAGGACGAAGACCACCAGCGCGTAGCCCATCGGGTTCGTGTTCAGGTCGCTGATCGAGTCGAAGATCTGGACCGGCACCACGCGTTGCAGGCCGAAGATCAGCGGCGTCCCCAGATCGGTGAACGACCAGATGAAGACGATGACCGCGCCGGCGAAGTAGCCCGGCAGGATGAGCGGCAATGTGACGGTGCGGAAGAGCCGCCAGCCGCCGGCCCCGAGGTTTTGGGCCGATTCGCGGAGGGAGGGATCGATGTTCGCCATCGCGGCCGAAACGTTGAGGAACAGGATGGGATAGAGGCTGAAGGTTTGCAGGAGGACCACTCCCCACAGGCCGCCGCTGCCGAACCAGTCGAAGGGGTGGTCCGGTTGCATCAGGCCGAGATCCATCAGAAGGAGATTCACCGAGCCGTAGCGGGCGAGGAGTTGCTTGAGCCCGAGCGCGCCAACGAAGGGCGGCATGATCATCGGGATCAGGAGAAGACCGCCGAGCAGCGCCTTACCGGTGAACTTGAACCGCGTCATCACATGCGCCAACGGCAAGGTGAGACAGGTGACGAAAAAGGTGGTCAGACCGGCGATGACGAAGCTGTTGAAGATGGCTTCCCGTTGGAGCGGGCTTTCGAGGATCAGGGCGAAGTATTTGAGGGTGAATTCGCCCTTCCCGCCGAACGCGCCCTTCAGCATGTAGCCGACGGGGTAGATCAGGAACACGCCGAAGAACAGCGCGAGGAATACCAGGAACGCCACGGTCCACGCGTTGAGATCGTATTTCTTCACCGGCCCGGACGCTACCGACAGTGCGGACCCGGACGCCAGCCGTCCCTTCAAAGCAAGGACCCTCGTCGGAGGCGGTTCGATCCAGCCTCTTGTGCCCTCGAAGGATCGGTCCTAGCGTCCCCCTACTTGAAACGTCCGCCACGTCCAGAAATCCCGAAAAAGGCCATCTACCGCCTTTCAGTCTATCTTCGCTGTCTTTCTCGTCTTAAAATCAACCACATCCAGACGGTTTCCAGCGAGGCCCTGGCCAAAGCCGCCGGGGTCAAACCGACTCAGCTGCGCAAGGATCTGACCTACTTCGGCCAGTTCGGCACCCGGGGGTTGGGCTACGACGTCGAGCAGTTGTCCAAGACGATCGCCGACACCCTGGGCACCACCAGTCTCCAGCCCGTCATCCTCGTCGGTGTCGGAAACCTCGGTCGCGCGCTGCTGTTCTACAGGGGATTCGACCAGGAAGGCTTCGAGATCGTGGCCGCGTTCGATTCGGAATCCGCGTTGAAGGACAAGCGCAACAGCCCCAAGCCCGTCCTCCCGATGGAGGCGCTGCCGGCCTTCATCCGGGAACACAACGTCAAGATGGCCATCCTGACCGTGCCGGCCGCCGCCGCCCAGGAAGTCGCCAATCTCCTCGTCCAAAACGGCATCGCCGGCATCCTCAACTTCGCCCCCATCGTGCTCAGCGTGCCGGACGAGGTCATGGTCAACTCCGTGAACCTCGCGATGGAGCTGGAGAACCTGAGCTTCTTCATCCAGGAGAACTCGGCGTAGTCGACCGCTCTCCGGCAAAGAGGCGTCCCAAGGAAGATTGATCCTCCCCGGTGGATTTTCGGGATCATCGTCCGGCGGCTTCTCGAAGAATTCGACGACTTCCTTGCTGAGCGCTGCCGACCGATCCGGCATCTCGTTGTGGACGACCCCGGGGACTTTCCACAACCGCTTCGGACCCGAGTATTTCTCGAACAAACGCCGCCCGAACTTCGCCGTCACCACCTCGTCGTCAGTGGCGAGCGACACCGCCACCGGGCCTTTTTAGGAGCGGAGCGCTAGGTTGCTTGGGTAGGTCTGGGTTGCCGCGCAGCCCCGACATCTCCGCAAGGCATCGGCTCCCGCCCTTCAGCCCATGGCCCGCACCAACCCCCCGAGGAGCCCAGCACCAACCTCGGCTTCGAGGCCAAGCTCTGGTTTTCCGCCGATAAGTTCCGCTCCAACATGGACGCGGCGGATAACATGCTGGTATGGGGGAGGGCCTTTGGCCTTTCGTGTGGGGACAGGGCCTTCGGCCGTTTCTGCGCTGGTGCCGATGGCACCGGCGTCCGACGCGCCAAAAGCGCATTCCATATTAGCCTGGGGCAACGCCCCAGGGTTGACGGTCCCCCAATTTCCCCAAGGGTTGAAGGACCGGCCTGGATCCAAGAGGCTAGGTTCGGCTTAGAAAGGGATTGAACGCGCCTTGGGGAAACCTTTCGCCGTCTCGGAGAAACCTTTCTCCGTCTCGGGGAAACCTTTCTCCGTCTTGGAGAAACCCTTCTCCTTCTCGGGGAAACCTTTCTCCTTCTCGGGGAAACCCTTCTCCTTCTCGGGGAAACCTTTCTCCGTCTCGGGAAAACCTTTCTCCGTCTTGGAGAAACCTTTGTCCGTCTTGGAGATAGGCTTTGGAAAGGGAGTTTCTTGCCGCTGGGTCGAAGCTTTTCCTCCGGTGCCGGGTTGTTTCTTCCGGCCTTGGCGAACTCCCTTCAAACCCGTCCGTCTCGATGGTGGTTCTCACATAGTTGACCTGTCCCTTTGTGTTTTCCTCTGAATTAGGAGGTTCGCTTGGCAAGCGCGTCTTCCTCATATCCCTGCATATCCGCCAGCCACGCTTCCCCCACCGGCACTCCCTTCGTCTCGCAGTAGTGGTCCCAGACCGCGCCGATGGGTAGGGTCTTGGCTTCTTCCTGGAGGGCGAGGCGGGTGGTGAGGTCGCGGCCGAGTTCGGCGGCTTTGATGCCGGGTGGTTCGAGCAGGGCGATGAGGAGGGCGCGCAGGAGGTTGCGGGTGCCGATGGTCCAGGCGGCGACGCGGTTGATGCTGGCGTCGAAGTAGTCGAGGCCCAGATGGACGCGGCCGAGGTGGCCGTGGGCCACGATCTCGCGGGCGATGGCGAGGAGGTCGTCGTTCAGGGTGACGACGTGGTCGCTGTCCCAGCGGACGCCGCGGCTGACGTGGAGCAGGATCTCCGGCAGGAACTGGAGGACGCTGCTGATCTTGTCGCTGATGGTCTCGGTGGGATGGAAGTGGCCGGCGTCGAGGCAGAGAAGCTTCTTCCGCGTGATGGCGTAGCCGAGATAGAACTCGGCCGATCCGACGGTGCAGCTCTCGGCGCCGATGCCGAAGAGCTTGGGCTCGACGGCGTCGAGGTTGTGCTTGGCGGGAAGAGGTTTTTTGAAGATCTGGTCGAGCGAGTCGACGAGACGTTCGCGGGGCGACTGGCGGTCGGCAGGCGTGTCTTTGAAGCCATCAGGCACCCAGACATTGGTCACGCAAGCAGTGCCGAGAGCTTGGCCCATGACAGCGCCGATCTCGCGACTGCGGCGGCAATGCTCGATCCAGAATTTCCGGATGCTCTTGTCGGCGTGGGACAGGGTGAATCCGTCGGCGGCTTTGGGATGGGAGAAGCAGGTCGGATTGAAGTCGAGACCGAGCCCGTTGGCTTTGGCCCAGGCAATCCAGTGACGGAAATGCTCGGGGGCGATCTCGTCGCGGTCGACTTTCTGGCCGCCGAATTCGCCATACATGGCGTGGAGATTGAGGCGGTGTTTGCCGGGGATGAGTGACAGCGCCATGTCGAGGTCGGCGCGGAGTTCGTCGGGCGTGCGGGCTTTGCCGGGATGGTTGCCGGTGACGGCGAGACCGCCGCTCAAGGTCCCGCCACCGGTCTCGAAGCCGCCGACGTCGTCTCCTTGCCAGCAGTGGAGGGAGACGGGGACCGTCGCGAGCGTCCGGAGTGCTCGGTCCACGTCCACGCTGAGAGCGGCGTAGCGTTCACGGGCCAGGGCAAAGGCGGCATCGACGTTTTTTTTCCGGGCGGACGGTCTGGGTTTGGAGGCCATCGGGAATTTAAGGCGGTAGGGCCGAACGGGTTTTGGAATCCTTCACCCACCGGCCAATTACCAGCATGAAGTGGCCATGGAACGGAAGCCGGCCGGCCGGGTTCGAGCAGACATCATTCATTGGCGCGTGATCCGGGTGCTCATTGTTTGACGAGGTGCTGTTGCCGATAGGTGCGTGGGCTCTGGCCCACTATCTTCCGGAACTGTCGGGTGAAGTAGCTGCTGTCGGTGAAGCCGGATTGTAAGGCGACATCGGTGATGCTGGTGGAATCGTCCCGGCAGAGGAGCGCGGTGGCGCGGCTGACGCGGCTCTGGAGCAGGTAGGCGATGGGCGAACTGCCGGTCGCTTCCTTGAACGCGCGGATGAAGCTGCGCTTGGACATGCTGGCCATGGCGGCGAGCTCGTCGAGGCAGCGTTCCTCTTCGAGGTGCGTCTCCAGATAGGAGATGGTCTCGGCGATGCGGAGCAGTGCGCGGGATTTGGGATTCTTCGTCCGGCCATAGCAGCGCGACAGGTAGCCGATGATCTGCATGAAACACGCGGTGGCCATGAAGGCGAAGCCCGGGCCGCGCTGCTTGAGCTCCTCATCGAGCTCGTCGACGTAGGCGGAGACGACGCCGAGCTCCTTGGGCGAGAGATGGAGTCGGCTGGCAAAATTGTGGCGTCGGCGCCAGACCGGTTCGAGGCTGAAGAGAGCGTGATAGCCGGCGAGTGAACTGAGGTCGGCGGACTGGAGCTCGAGGCGCTGGGGCAGGAAGAGGATGTTGATCAGGCCGAGATTTTCGATGTCGCGATATTCATGGGCGCGGGCGCCGCCGATGACGAAAACGTCGCCCGTGGCCAGGGTCCAGGAATTCACGTCGGTGACGTGCAGGCCGCGGCCGCCGGTCACTAACACGATCTCGGAGAATTCGTGGGAGTGCAGGCCGAACTGCTCCTGCGGTTCGCGGCGCTCCACGGCGATCGGGAATCCGTCGCGGTGGAACCAGTCCTTGGTCTTGAGCGTGCGAAACATCTTGTTTGGTGGGGCGGTGGAAATGAAACAGCCACAAGACCGCGGTGCGACAAAAAACTGGACGATCCAGCCAGCGAGGTTGGGCTTGGCCAAAACGGGTGTCGATCCGTCGGCGTTCGACCTGTCGGCGACATTGACGGGAAGCGTCCGGGCCGGTATCCACCCGCCTCTTTATGGCCATTGAAACGACATTGATCCTTTTCAAACCCGACACCGTCGCGAAGCAGTTCTGCGGCAAGGTCCTGTCCCGCTTCGAAGCGGAAGGGATGAAGGTGCGCGGCATCAAGATGCTGAAGTTCGAAGACGCCCTGCTGCGGGAGCACTACTCCCACATCGCGGACAAGCCGTTCTTCCCGTCCGTCGCGCAATTCATGCAGCAGACCCCGGTGATCGCCCTCGCGCTGGAAGGCGAGAACGCCGTGGCCCGCGTTCGCGAGCTGCTCGGACCCACCGATTCCAAGAAGGCCGCCAAGGGCACGATCCGCGGCGACTTCGGCGTGGACATGATGGTGAACGTCTGCCACGCGTCCGACTCGACCGAGGCGGCCGCTGCCGAGGTGAACCGATTCTTCAAAGCGGACGAAATCTTCGCCTACTGAGCGACCTTTGCTTTCGGTTTTCGTGCGCCGCCGGGACCCGTTTCCGGTGGCGTTTTTGTTTGGGTGGATCGAGAGGCGGGGAGCGAGGACCCAAATTCCCACGGTGCCTCTGCCTGATTCCGTGGACGACGCCCATTGCGTCGGCTGCGGCAACTTTGTTAAACCCGCCGGGTCCCCATGAAAACCGACCCTGCCAATTCGACGGACATCCATTCGGAGTCCTTCCTCCACCTGCTCATGCGCCGGCAGCTCAAGCTGTCGATCGTCTGTGCGGCCACGTTCATCGTCGCGCTGTTCTGCCTGCCGCTGCTGAACTTCTACGCACCTGAACTCATGGCCACGCGGGTCGGAGGATTCACGCTGACCTGGCTGATCCTCGGGGTGCTCTTCTTTCCCTACGTCTGGGTGATCTCCTACACCTTCATCAAGCGCTCCATCGCTTTGGAAGACTCGGAAGTGCGCAAAGTCGAAGCCGCGAAGAAGAACGGTCGTAGCGGGGAGGCGGGACGATGAACGCCCTGGCCGAGGCATTCGCGGGACATCCAGGTCTCCTGGCGGCGGTGGATCCGTGGATCCTGAGCTTCAGTTCGGTCACCGTCATCGTGACGATCCTGATGGGGTTCTGGGCGGCCAAGAAGTCGAAGACCGCTTCGGACTTCTTCGTGGCGGGTCGCGGAGTGAGCGTGGGTTGGAACTCGGCGGCCATCTCCGGCGAATACCTCAGCGCGGCCAGCTTCATGGGCGTGGCCGGCATGGTCATGAGCAGCGGCTACGACGCGCTGTGGTATCCGGTCTGTTACGCCTGCGGGTATCTCTTCCTCCTGCTCTTCATCGCGGGACCACTGCGTCGCTTCGGAGCCTACACGATTCCGGACTTCGCCGAGGGTCGGTATGACTCCCCGGTTTTTCGGAAGATCGCCGTGCTCTTCGTGCTCTGCATCTGTTTCTTCTACACCATGCCGCAGATGAAGGGCGCGGGCGTGACGCTTTCCTACATTTTCCCGGGCCTGCCGTATTGGGTCGGCGTGGCGCTGGTCGGGGCGATCATCACGCTCAACGTCGCGCTGGGCGGCATGAAGGGCATTACCTTGGTCCAGGCGTTTCAGTTCTGGATCAAACTGTTTGCCATCTCCGTGCCGGTCTTCGTCCTGATGGCGGTGTATGGGAGCTACGGGAAACAGCTCGCGGTCAACGGGATCCCCCAGACTCCGGGGGCGGCCATCGAGCTTTCGTCCAGCGTTTCTGGCGCCGCCTCGGAAGTGCACCGTTTGGCGCTTCCCGAAAAAGCTCCCAAGGACGACCTCTGGATGGCGCCGTTCGGCCCGCTTACCACCAAGGCGGCCAAGGCCTCCCACCTCTCTGCGGAAGACACCCGCTCCTACGCGCTCCTCTACACCTACTCGCTGATCATCGCGTTGGTTTGCGGCACGGCCGGACTGCCCCACATTCTCGTCCGCTTCTACACGAATCCCGACGGCGTTTCGGCCAAGAAGACGACCATGTGGGTGATGATTCTCATCGGTGTTTTCTACGTCTTCCCGCCGGTGCTCGGCGTGATGGGCCGCAACCTGTTGCCCGAACTCTACAACGGCGTCGGTTCCAAGGGGACGGACAAGGTGGTGCTGGAGCTGCCGCGGATCTTGAACGAGAAGGTGCCGTATCTCGGCTCGATCCTCAGCGGCATCACCTGTGCCGGAGCGTTCGCCGCCTTCATGTCCACCTTCTCCGGACTGCTGGTCTCCATGACCGGCGCACTGGCCCACGACGTGTATGGGCGCATCCTGCGGCCGAACTCCACGGCCCAGGACCGGATGCGGATGTTCAAGTGGTGCGCCATCCTGATCGGTGGCGTGGCGGTTCTGCTCGGCAGTTGCGTGGAGAAACTGGAGATCAACTTCATGGTCGGCCAGGCCTTCGCCATCGCGGCGTCGAGCTACTTCCCGTTGCTCTTCATGAGCGTCTGGTGGCGCGGCATGACCCTGAAAGGCGCGGCCGCCGGCATGTTGACCGGCGGGGTGCTCGCGGTGGTCGCGATCTCGCTGACCAGCTTCAGCACCTTGGCCGCGGGCAATGACGGCATGGCGAAGGTCTTCTCCGTCTTCAAGCCCTTGGGCGCGTTTTGGACGGCGCATCCGCTGGTCCGGATCCTTTGTGAACAACCCGCTCTGTGGGCGGTGCCGCTCGCGATCATCACCATGATCGTGGTCTCCAAGCTGACGTCGAAGGACATCCCGAAGGACATCCACATGAAGATGCTGGTGCTCCACGCCCCTGAAAAACTGGGCCTCAAGCAGGAGTATATCCAGGAGCACGAAGGCGCCGGTCACTGAGTCTGTTCGAAACCAGGCGCAGATGGTCACATCTGAGCCGGAACGGTTCAGCGGGGGTGGGGGAGCGGTCCATCGGAGGCGCAGGAAACGATTCGCCGCCTTCCGTCCGGCGCGGGGCGCGCCGGACGGAAGCCGGGGTGGCTGCGATCCCCCTTTCATTTCCACGGCATCGTTCCGGCTGAGTGGCTCCTGCACGAAGTGTGGTTCAAGCAAGGCACGCCAAATTGCACACGTTAAGTTGGGCCGGATAGGGTGTCCCCGTTTCCGACAAGACCGACGCGTCAAATCGCTTGGGCAGAGACACAGTCGAGGTGGGGCTGTGCTGCCTTGTAGCCCTGATCACGGTCCCAAGCGCGACGCGGGATGAACGAAGCGTCCGGATACCGGTCAACGAAACGAATCCGCCGCGATCTTCTCCGGGTCCGGAAACCGTGCCCCTGGCAAAGACATCGCTGCTCGTCTTCGCTGGGAATGGGGCGGAGCGGCCGCTCTGCCTCACTCTTGCAATGTTTCGGGCTCCGGCTGGATCCGTCTGCGCTCCTGAATGGCAGCAGACCGCAAACCGACCGATCGCTACGCCAAAGCTTCCCGGCAATAGCGAAGGGCTCGGGCGATCTCGGTCATGCGATCCGAGCCGCTGGGAACCGGGTATTCGAATTCGATCACGGCTTTGATGTCCCACTTCTTGTCCCGGATCAGGCGCAAGACTTCCACGATCGGGGTGTCCCCTTCACCGAACGGGGTGTTGTGTCCGTTGTGGATTTTCCGGTCCTTCACATGCACGTGGGTGATCCGGTCGTGATAGCGCTCGATGAATGGAACCGGCGACCCGTTGTCCCCCGCGACGAAATGGCCGAGATCGACATTGGCGCCGTTGTGTTTGGCGAGGGAGAACGCCTTTTCCCAATGCTCCGGCTTGGTGCTGGCGTGACCATGATAGCCGACCATGAGCTCGTGCTTGTCGGCGAACTGGCCGAGCCGCTCG
The DNA here is from genome assembly GCA_038209745.1 of Verrucomicrobiota bacterium. Classification (GTDB taxonomy): domain Bacteria; phylum Verrucomicrobiota; class Verrucomicrobiia; order Limisphaerales; family CANJSG01; genus CANJSG01. Next base: position 23,638 of record JBBQXJ010000045.1, on the reverse strand, counting down.
AGGTCGTCTTCCTTGTTCGAGATCTCGGTGGAAATGGCGCGCCCACCCAGGGTCTTTGCGAGGGTAAAGGCGTAGTCGAGCTCGGTGTCCGACATCTTGAAGATCCCGTCCACCTTGACGATCTCGATCAGGACGCCGGCGGATTCATACTTCTTCCGGAACTCTTTCGCCCGGTCCACCGGAGCGGAGCCCCGCCAGTCCTTGAGTCGCTCGGCCCGAGCCGCCGCGCTGCCAGGGACGATGGCGTTTTTCGGGCTGATGAGGTCGACGGGAACTCCGAGAAACGCTTCGACCGGCTGGGTCCGCAACTCGACCGAGCTGAGCCCGAGGAGAAGACAGTTGTGCAGGATCGTGTCGCCGCTCATCAGGGGATCGCCGAAGCTGTAGGGCACGTTGAGACCGAGATGGACGCCGGCCACGTTCGAGTTCGGTCTGCCCGGCGGTTTGACCGCAGTTTCGGCGGCGGCGAGCCGGCCGACCAAGGGCAGGAGACCCGCTCCAGAAAGAGCGGCGAAGGAGAGCTTGGCGAATTCGCGCCGGGAACAGGGCTGTTTCATGGGAGATGGGAAACGGGGTTTGGCCAAGGGTTGATGCATTGGATCCTAGGCGGGAGAACACCGGGGGAAAGCGTAGATTCCGGGAGAGCGCCGTGGGTTTCGGGTTATTCAGTCCAGCGTTTGCCGGTAGCGTTTGATGCCGATGGTGAGCATCACGGCGGCGAAGAGGACGATGGGCCAGAGGTCCGGAAAGATCTCAGTCACGCCGTTTCCCTTGAGCAGAATACCCCGGACGATCCGGAGGAAATGGGTCAAGGGGAGGACTTCGCCGATCACCTGGGCCCAATGCGGCATGCCGCGGAAGGGAAACATGAATCCCGACAGCAGGATCGAAGGAAGAAAGACGAAGAAGGTCATCTGCATCGCCTGGAGCTGGTTTTTGGCGATGGTGGAGAAGGTGATGCCCATCGCCAGATTGGCGGCGATGAAGACGAGGGCGACCCCGAGCAACAGAGCTAGGCTGCCATGCGTCGGGACGTGGAAGAGGAAGTGGGCCGCCAGGAGAATCACGGCGACCTGGATGTATCCCACAAAGATGTAGGGGGTGATCTTTCCTACCAGCACCTCGGTCGGCCGGGTTGGCATGGAGAGCAGGTTCTCCATGGTGCCGCGCTACCGCTCCCGGGTCATGGCGAGTCCGGTGATCATGATCATGGTCATGGTGAGGATCACTCCCATCAGGCCGGGGACGATGTTGTATTGGGTGATCGCCTCCGGGTTGTAGAGCGCATGGACGCGGAGTTCGATCGGGCCCGGGTCCGGAGCGAGGAACGCGAGCGGCCCCTTGAGATCGTTTCGCAGCGCCGAGTTCAGCAAGTTCGCGAGCGAGCCCAGGGCGTTGCCAGTGGCCGCCGGATCGGTGGCGTCGGCTTCTACCAGGACCGCCGGCCGATCTCCGCGGAGCAGGTCGCGGGAGAAGTTTTCCGGAAAGCTGACGACGAACTGCACTTCACCCCGGGCCAGCGCCTCGTGTCCTTCGGACTCGGTTCGCACCTGGTGGACGAAGGCGAAGTAGGTGCTGTTCTTGAGCGCCGCCAGCAGCGTGCGGCTCTGCGGTCCCTGGTCCGCCATGAGCACGGCGGCGGGAAGATGTCGCGGATCGGCGTTGATGGCGAAACCGAAGAGCGTGAGCTGCAGCAGCGGAATGCCGAGAATCATCGCGAAGGTCAGGCGGTCCCGACGCATCTGAACGAACTCCTTGACCACGATGCCCCAGAGGCGGCCGAACGAGATTTGGTGGACGTGTCTCATTCGGCGTAGTTGTCCTTCGCCTTGCCCATGAGGTGGATGAAGACGTCCTCCAGTCCGGAAGGGATCTGCTTCCAGACGTGCTGCTCCGAACGGAAGGGCGTGATCGCGGCCTCCAGCGCGGCCGCGTCGTCCCCGCTCACGTGGATCGTGGTGCCGAAAGCGACGGCTTCCTGGATGCCGGGTCTGCCGCGAAGCTCAGTCGCGAGCTTGAGCAACTGCGGGCCGCTGACCGACCATGTCGTCAGCCGAGCATGGGAGACCACTTCGGCGACGGTGCCGTGGGTGAGAAGATTGCCATAGGAAAGATAGGCGAGGCGGTGGCAGCGCTCGGCTTCGTCCATGTAGTGCGTGGTGATGAGAAAGGTGAGCCCCTGCGCCGCGAGTTGATGGATCTGCTCCCAGAAATCACGGCGCGCCTTGGGATCGACGCCGGCGGTCGGTTCATCGAGGAGGAGCAGCTTGGGGTCGTGGATGAGGCAGGCGGCGAGGGCGAGGCGCTGCTTCCATCCGCCGGAAAGTTCGCCGGCGAGCTGCTTTCTCCGGGCGGTCAATCCCAGTTGCTCGATGCTCCGGTCGACGGCGGCGCGGCGGCTCTTCACCCCGTACATGCGGGCGACAAAATCGAGGTTCTCCGCGATGGTCAGGTCTTCATAGAAGCTGAACCGCTGGGTCATGTAGCCGACCTCGCGCTTGATCGCCTCGCTGTCCTGGATCACATCGAAGCCCAGACAGGTTCCGCTGCCCGCGTCGGGGCGGAGGAGGCCGCAAAGCATGCGGATGAAGGTGGTCTTGCCGCTGCCGTTCGGACCGAGAAAGCCGTAGATCTCCCCGGTCCGGACCTGGAGGTCGATCTGGTTGACGACGGTGTGCTCGCCGAAGCGCTTCGTCATCCCCCGCACATCGATGGCGAGTTCCCCGTTCATGGGTCATTGCTCAAACTGTATGTCCACCGGTTGGCCGGGATGGAGTTTGGCGGCGGCGGCCGGATCGAAGACCGCCTCGATCAGGAAGACGAGCTTGCTCCGGCTTTCCCGGCTGTAGATGACCGGTGGCGTGTATTCCGCCTGGGGCGAAATGAAGCTGACCTTGCCAAGGAAGGCTTCGGGCAGCCCGTCCACCGTGACCCTCACGGCGTCGCCGGGATGGATCTTTCCGAGGCGAGTCTCCGAAACGAAAGTGCGCAGCTTGATGTTCTGTGGCGGCAGGAGAACGACCACGGGCCGACCGGCCGCCACCCATTCGCCGGCGCGGTAGAGCGTGTCGAAGACCACGCCGGCCTGGGTGGCTTCCTGGTGCTTCTGGCGCAGATCCCAGTCCGCCTTGGCGAGCGCGGCATCGAGCGCCAAAACATTGGCCCGGGCCGCCGTGATCTGGTCGCCGCGCGATCCCAGTAGGGCGGTCCTTAGTTCCGCCTCGAATTGCGAGACCCGCTGTCGATTCTGGTCCCGGGTCGAACGCGCCCGGTCAAGGTCCTGCGCGGTTGCAGCGCCGGAGGCGTTCAGCTTCGTCTGGCGGTCAAGCTCCGTTTCCGAAAGCACCAGGGCCGAGCGGCTTTGATTGAGAGCCGCCTCGATCGCGTCGATCTCCTCCGGACGTTTTCCCTTCAGCGCATCCGCCAATTTTGCGCGGCCTTCTTCAAGGCGGCTCGCCGCCAGATCCCGGGCCGCGGATTCCGCAACGCTTTCCAACGCGAAGAGCGGATCGCCGGCTTTGACCTGCGTTCCGCGCTGGACCGGGAGCGACTCCAACTTCCCGGCCAAGGGCGAGGCGACGTAGACGTAGTCGCCTTCGATATAGCCTTGGACGACGTCGCGGGTCGGTTTGCTGCATCCGGAGAAAAGACCGGAGCTGAGGACGATCGCCGAGAGCAGCAGGGCGGGGTGGCGTTTGAGGGTCATCTTTCAGGGCTTCTTGTGGCCGATCGCGTAGAGGTAGGACTTTCCTTTGAGGAAGATCCTGCCATCTGCCACCGCCGCTGTGGCGGTCGAAGGATCCCCGAGATCGGATTCGGCGAGGATCTTCAGTTGCGGCCCGGCCTGGATCACGACCGTCTTTCCGGCGGAGGCGAAGTAGATCCGATCGTCCGCGGTCACGATCGGACTGACGGCGGGATCGGCGCCGGGCAGGCGTTCCTTGAACAGCTCTTCCCCATTTGCGATGCGGGTGCAGCGCAGGATGCCGGGAGAGTTGAGCCGGAAGACGAGATCCCCGAACGCGACCGGGGAGGAAAGCCCTTCCGACATCGGACCGATCCTCCATTTGAGCTTCGTGGCCGTGACGTCGCCGCTGCCGGCAGGATCGACGACGACGCCGGGATGTCCGCCACGTCCTCCGATAGCGTAGACGAGACCCTTCGCCATCACCGGTGAAGAGACCGGCCAGATCGGTCGGTCCCAGTCGCAGAACCAGAGGATCTTGCCGTTCTCGGGGTCGATTCCCTGCAAGCTGTGGGTCGCGGTCACGAGCAACTGTGCCTTTCCACCCACCGTCGCGAGCACCGGCGTCATATGGCCAAAGTCGGTGGCCGGACGTTTCGCTTCCCAGCGCACTTTCCCGGTTTTGGCATCCAGCGCGATCAAGGTTGCGGCCGGAGCCTTGCGGTCCAGGAGGAGGAGCACCGTGTCCTTGTAGACCACCGGGCTGGCCGAGAGGGCGACGTCGAACTTGTCCGGATCGGCCAGGGTGTGGGACCAGAGAAGTTTTCCGTCGAGGTCGAGCGCATGGAGGATCGACGAGCCGAAGAGCGCGAAGACACACCCGTGGTCGATGGCGGGCGTCGGTGCGGCGTATCCGCCACGGAGATCGGTCAAGAGCCACGGACCGGCCGGCACCGTGGTGTCCCAGAGTTGCTTTCCCGTAGCCGCCTCGTAGCCGGAGACATGGTGGTCCGGTTGGTGAGAACCCTGGTCTGTGGTGCCCGTCTTCCAATGGGCCGTGGTGACCACAACCCGGCCGTCGGCAACGACGGGGCTGGATTGATTGTGGTCCGCTTCACCTTTATCGACCGTTGGCGGCAGAGGCGCTTTCCAGAGGACGTTCTTTCCCCCGGGGCCGCCCCATTCCAAGGGGAGTCCTTCTTCGGTCGTTACGCCCATTCCGGTTGGCCCACGAAACCCGGGCCAGTCCTCGGCGCACATCCGTGCGACCGACAGGAGGGCGATGACCGCGGCCGCCATCGAGCCGTGGAGGTGCCGGGAAAAGACGGTTCGATCAATCATCATGGGATCGGAGGATTCACGGGTCATTTCCTAGTGGCTTTGGGCCGCACGTGCAATGGCGCCAATGCCGTTCGTATTTGCGGGCAAGGTCGCGAGCTGACGCCGTGCGACAACGGCTCGCGACCACAGCCTGCTTGCCCACGGGTGCATTCGTCTGGTTGACGCTGGTGGACGCAGGTTGAGCAAGCGGCAAGACGTGCGCCGCCTGCATTCCCTAGCGGAGCGCGGCGATGGCACTGAGCCGGGACGATGCAGTCGGAAATAAATGGGGATCGCAGCCGCCCCGGCTGCCGTCCGGCGCGCCCCGCGCCGGACATGGACGCGTTCGGACACACGAGGCGGTGAATCGTTTTCTGCGCCTCCGATGGACCGCGAGGGCGCGGTCCACTGCGCCCGGGGCGGTCGTGCCCCCCATCTTTCCACTGCATTGTTCCGACTTACAAGGGGGCGACGACTGGGTTGGCGATGGGAGTGGCCGAGGAAGATTTGTCGTCCTGAATCTGGACAAAAAAGGACATTGGGTAAGCATACCTCGGCTTTGTCCAGAATGAGTCGATTCATGCAAACCTTTGGAACGATGTTGGCGGCGTCTTTGGTCGCGCTGGCAACGGGGCTGGGACGAGCGGCGGATGTACCTTCAAAGAAGGCCGTGACGGTGAAGGCACCGCGAACGGCGGACACGTTTGTGCGGAGCGGAAGTTATTCACGCAGGAACTACGGCTCGGAGAAGACTTTGGAGCTGCGGAGCGCGAGCCGCGACCGGTTGAGCGAGTCCTACATCCAGTTCAACATCGGGGGAATGGAACCTTCGCTGACGAACGCCACGCTGTGGGTCTACGCCATGCTGGACCAGCCTGGCCGGGCGACGGGGGTGGTGCGGTCGTTCGTGCCGTCACCGATCGACGAACAGCAGATGACGTGGCAGAACCGGCCGGAACACATCGCGGTGATCGGCCGCTTCGAGGTGACCGGGGTTTCGCCGGTCTGGTATCAGGTCGACGTGACCCGTTATGTGCAGGAGGAGCTGGCGGCGGGCCGTTCGCTGGCGTCGTTCGCGCTGATCCTGGCGCAGGAGGGGGACACGAGGATCGTGATCCAGTCCCGGGAATCGATCGGCTATCAACCAGAGCTGATTGTGACGCGGCGTCCTTTTGCAGCGCGGGTGCATTTTCTGCCGACGGGAGCGAAGCCGGCGGAGGGATGGTTGGCGGACAATGGGCTGCCTTTCGGCCCCAAGGGGGGGGGCTTGATGTATGGCTGGAGCTACGATCTCTCGAACCTGGTGCGGGACCGCGCCAAGTCGGCGGTGGGGGACGTGGCGGGAATCAAACCGCCTTCGCGGCTTCATGAGACTTTTTGTCCGGTCGATGCATTGGGTGTGCAGGAACAACCGCGATGGGAAATCGCCGTGCCGCCCGGACGCTATCAGGTCCGGATGGTCGTGGGCGACGTGGAGGATGCCAGCGCCGTCTATGCGATGGCGGCGGAAGGGCAGCTCGTGGTCGAGGGTCTGGCGGGCGGGACCAACCGGTGGTTCGAGGGTTCTGCGGCCGTGACCGTGGAGGACGGGCGGTTGACGGTGACCGACAGCCCCAGGGGCAGCGGCAACAAGCTGTGCGCCGTCGAGGTCGTGGAACTGGAAAAACCCTAGATGGAATCGAAGGAAGAGATTTCCGGCGGGACGCCGGGGCGGTGGCGCGAGGTCGTCGTGATCGACGAGGCGCGCGGTGTGTGGATCGTCGAGGAACCGGCGGCCAAGCGGCAGGTCTGGCTCATCCGGCTGAGCGCCGAACAACGGGCGGACGACGACTTGATGCTGAATCTGGGCGCGATGCTCGAACGTCTCGCTGCGGTGCAGGAGGCGCAGCTGGGATTGCCGGTGACGGGGTGGCCGGAATTGATGGAGGCGGGGGAGATCGGATTCGCAATTCCAGCGGGCCAGCTGTGGGGCGACGTTTTTCCGCTGAAAACGAAGGCCGCATGGCCGAAGGCGAAAGCCTGCTCGGTGTCCTTCGTGCGGCTGCTGGAGGCCGCGGCCCGGCATGGACTGGTCGACGGCAGCCTGCATCCGTCCCGGGTCTGGATGGCGGCCGACGGGCGAATTCTCGTGCCGGGCTTCGGCTTTGGTTCGCGGCTGGATCCCGCCACCCAGAACGACGTGCGCCGGATCTGGTTCAGCCCGCAGGCGGCGGATGGATTTCCCGTCGTGGCGGCCGACGACGTCTACAGCGTCGGCGCGATGATCTACCAGGCGGCGACGGGTGCGACGCCGTTGGATCCGAACAACCTGGTCTACGAGATCCGCTACACGACGCCGGCACCGGCGGTGAAGGCGGGGGCCCAGATCACGGTCCGCGGGTCGGAGACGCTGGCGGCGTGTCTGGAAAAGGATCCCGCGAAGAGGCCGGCTACTTTGGCGGCGTTGTTCGGCGGATTCGAGGAGGTGGACGCGCCGGCTCCGCAAAAGGGCAAGCCGTTCATCCCCCTTGAGTTCGATCCCGGCCTCAGCCAGTCCAATCCGTTGCCGCCCATGCCTTCGATGGGTCCGATGCGGCCCCTGTTACTCCGGCCCGAGGTGTGGTTTGCCACCATCGTGATGCTGTCGGCCCTGGGCCTCGGAGCCTGGATGATCTGGTTCTCCTGGCCGAAGGAAAAATCACCGCTGAAACCGACCAGCGAAGAGGTTCTGGTGGCGAAGAACCGTGAATTGGAGGCCCAGCTCGACCGCGAGGCCAACAGCCGCGGTGCGACCCACGGATTCGCGGATATTCCCGGCGTCACAAATCTGGCCCAGCTTCTGGCACCCGCGACCAACGACTTCAACACACCGGTTCCCGCGGCCGCCCCGGACAAGAAGTCCCAGGCCCAGATGGAGGAAGTGCGCAAGGCGAGCAGGCGCAAGGCCGCCGAGATCATCGAAGAGGCGCAGAGACTGGCCGACGATAAGCTCCGACAGGAGCGCGAAGCGGCCGAGAAGAAGCGACTGGCCGTGATCGTGAAGGAAGAGGCGAAGTTCGTCTCCATCTTCAACGGCAAGGACCTGAAAGGATGGGTCGGCGACAGGGCCTATTGGTCGGTGCAGAACGGCACTTTGACCGGATGGATCGGGGCGGACGCCACTCCGGGGACGATCGGTTGGCTCACCTGCAGCCAACCGGAGGTCGGCGACTTCGAGCTGCGGGGACAGTTCCGCCTGCGGCTTCTACGCGACAACCGGGCCGGCTCGGCCGCGGTGCTGTATCGCGCTTTGCCCGGAGGACGGGACGGCTACCATTTCGTCCTCGGATTCGATCCGTCGATCATCGGCTCCGTGGTGGGGAATTCGGGCCGTGGAATTCTCGCGATCCAAGGACAGATGACAGAGCAGGTGGCGGCGGCGTCCGCGCGGCCGATCATTACGGCTCTGCCGGAGGCGGCCGCGGCCCAGAGCGCCATTCGGATGAACGACTGGAACGAATTCCGTATCGTGGCGCGGGGCGACACGATCACCCATGAGATCAATGGCCAGACCGTGGCCCGGCTGAAGGACGGTTCGCCGATCGGGCCGAGGAGGGGATTGATAAGTCTGCGGGTGGGAGGAGAAACACCGGCCTGCGTCGTCCAGTTCAAGGAGCTGACGCTTCGGCGCGAGTGACGCCGCTTCGGCGGACTCCGGCCGCCATGTGGCCAACCCAGCCGGTCGCCCGTTCACCGGGCGGCGCAAGTCGTGGCGCCCCGAAGTCCGGCTACTTCTTGAAGAGGTTCTTCACGCCTTCGGTGGCCTTGTTCAGGACCTTGTCGGCTTCTTTTCCCATGCCGGTCGTGGCATCGCCGGAGATGAGGGATTTGGTCACGACTTCGGTCACACTCTTCAAGATCTTGCCGAGGATTTCCTTGGTCAGCTCGCCGGCCGTCACTCCGTCTCCGGAAGTGCCGATGTTCTCCAGCTTGAGCGAGGGCAGGGATAGGGAAGCGGCGCCGCCTCCGAGCAGGGTGGCGCTGACGTTTACCTTGGCGCCTTCGATATTGATCAGCTTCACCCGGAACCGCTTGATCGTTCCGGCCGGCGCTTGGGCTGTGGGAGTCTTTTCGGCCGGCTTGCCCGAGGAGGCCGTCACCGTGTCGAGGAGCGTCTTGATGTTGCTGTCGGTCAAGCCACGATGCTCATAGGTGATCTCGGGCGACTTGAGCGTGAGCTCGTCGATCTCGACGACGTCCGAGAACACGGAGCCCGGTTTCACCTGGAGGATGATCTGGCCGACCTGGAAGGCGGACGGGGTCTTGAATCCCTCGGGGTTGCCGACGACCAGGCCTTCGAGATTCAGCCGCCCGGCCATGAGGCGGAACTGGGCCTTGTCCAGCTTGACGGTCGTCTTGGTCAGGACGGGGCCGACGGTCTCCACTCCGGTCTTCACGATGCGGTCGAGGGAAAGGATCAGGGCGAAGACCGCCACCACCGCGAGGAGGGCCACGGCGATTAGACTGCGGATGATGATTTTTTTCATGATGGGCCCCGTTTAGACGCGGAAGGCTAGGCCGGCCGGGCAGCCCAAGCCAATTCTTTCTCTTGGCGCCCGCCGCCTTGACCTGTGGGGATCCGGGCGCATCATTCCCTCTTACCGGGGAGCCAACCGGTCCGTCGCATGGTGCGATGGACGAAGGCTGAGAGTCCGGCGCAGGCGCGCTGGAGACCCGTAGAACCTGCACCGGATAATGCCGGCGAAGGAAGGTCCTGGCGGACGGCCACCATCGGGTGGAAACGTCGGGTTTCACCCCCTTCTTCCGCCTTTTTCCCGCAGCGATTCGCCTGAACGACTTGGTCCGTTTCCGGGCGACGGGCCAATGACTACGGACCACCGACGAACGACAATTTTACAAGCCATGATCGCCGACCCCAAGACCGCCTTCGAACCCCACAGCTCCGAACAGCTCCCCAAGAGCTCCCGCGTCTACTTGGAGGGCACGCTTCATCCCGGAGTCCGCGTGCCCATGCGCCAGATCGAGCTGTCGCCGACCAAGGCCTTCAACGGACGCATCGAGGAGAACGCCCCCGTCCGTGTCTATGACTGCTCCGGTCCCTGGGGCGATCCCGCCTTCAGCGGCAATTCGGAAGAAGGACTGCCGGCCTTGCGCGCCGATTGGATCCGAGCGCGCGCCGACGTCGAGGCCTACGATGGCCGCGAAGTGAAGCCGCAGGACAACGGGTATCTCTCCGGCAAGCACGCCGAATTCGCCAGCAACGCCGAGAAGAACCGTCTCGTTGAGTTCCCCGGTCTCAAAGGCCAACGCCGCCGCCCGCTGCGCGCGAGCAAAGGCCATCCCGTTACCCAGCTCTGGTATGCGAAGCAGGGAGTCGTCACGCCCGAGATGGAGTTCATCGCCATCCGCGAGAACATGGGCCGCGCCAAGATCGCCGACCTGGCCGAGGACATTCTCCGGAGCGATCCTGAGAAGCAGCACGCCGGCTCCAGCCAGCTCTCCGGCATCGGGAATACGGGATCCGACTACACCCCGTCGATCTTCCGCCGCTTCCCCCAGCGCATACCCGAGCAGATCACGCCGGAATTCGTCCGCAGCGAAGTCGCAGCCGGCCGCGCCATCATCCCGCTCAACATCAACCACCCGGAATGCGAGCCCATGATCATCGGCCGCAACTTCCTCGTGAAGATCAACGCCAACATCGGCAACAGCGCCGTCGCGTCCTCCATCGAGGAGGAGGTCGAGAAGATGCGTTGGGCCACCAAGTGGGGCGCCGACACCGTGATGGACCTTTCCACCGGCAAGAACATCCACGCGACCCGCGAATGGATCCTGCGCAACTCCGCCGTCCCCATCGGCACCGTGCCCATCTACCAGGCGCTGGAGAAGGTGAATGGCAAGGCCGAAGACCTCACCTGGGAACTCTACCGCGACACCCTCATCGAGCAGGCCGAACAGGGCGTCGACTACTTCACCATCCACGCCGGCGTCCTGCTGCGCTTCGTCCCGATGACCGCGCACCGCATGACCGGCATCGTCAGTCGCGGCGGCAGCATCATGGCCAAGTGGTGCCTCTCCCATCACCAGGAGAACTTCCTCTACACCCATTGGGACGACATCTGCGACATCATGGCCGCCTACGACGTCAGCTTCTCCATCGGCGACGGACTCCGCCCCGGCTCCATCGCCGATGCCAACGACAAGGCCCAGTTCGGCGAACTCGAAGTCCAAGGGGAATTGACCAAACGCGCCTGGGCCAAAGGCGTGCAAGTGATGAACGAAGGCCCCGGCCACGTGCCCATGCACATGATCGAGGAAAACATGGCCAAGCAGTTGGAATGGTGCCACGAAGCGCCCTTCTACACCCTCGGCCCTCTCACCACCGACATCGCCCCCGGCTACGACCACATCACCAGCGGCATCGGCGCCGCCATGATCGGCTGGTATGGCTGCGCCATGCTCTGCTACGTCACGCCCAAGGAGCACCTCGGCCTGCCCAACAAGAAGGACGTGAAGGACGGCGTCATCACCTACAAGATCGCCGCCCACGCCGCCGATCTGGCCAAGGGGCATCCCGGCGCCCAGTTCCGCGACAACGCCCTCAGCAAGGCCCGGTTCGAGTTCCGCTGGGAAGACCAGTTCAACCTTGGCCTCGACCCCGTCACCGCCCGCGAGTTCCACGACGAAACCCTTCCTCAGGAAGGCGCCAAGTCCGCCCACTTCTGCTCCATGTGCGGCCCCCACTTCTGCTCCATGAAGATCACCGAAGACGTCCGCCAATACGCCGCCGAGCAAGGCATCGCCGCCGAGGAAGCGCTGAAGAAGGGCATGGACGAAAAGTCCAAGGAGTTCGTGGAAAAAGGCGCGGAAGTCTACGCGAAGGCGTGAGGCGATATTAAGACGGCCAAGTCCAGCGTGGGAGGGCGCCTCGACCCAGCGACGGCTTACGTCAAGTCCCTAGACGACCTGCCGATCCCTCGAATCGGAGGTCCTGCGTGCCTTCAACCCCGTTTCAATCCGATCGGCTGCGTCGTCGGTTCGTTCACGCTGCCCCGGCGGTAGCCCATCAGATCGGCGGTGACGTGCTGGTAGCCGATCTCGCGGAACGCATCCGCCACCTGCGGATAGAGGTTGTCGCTGAAGAGCCGCGCAAGTTCGCCGGGGCCCAGTTCGATGCGGGCGAGATGGGCGATGGATTCCTTCTTGGGCTCCGTCGCGTCCAGGCCGGTTGCCAAAAGGAACTGCGCCGTCTTCAGCTCATGATGCCGGACCCGCACGTCGTGGAAGCCCAGGTCCTTCAGGCAATACTCGCCCTCCTCGATCATCCGCAGCTTCTCCGGTGTCACTGCTTCGCCGTAGGGGATCCGCGAACTTAGGCAGGCCATCTGGGGCTTGTCCGCCGTCGGCAGGCCGAGGGCGGCGGAGAGTTCCCGGATCTCGGACTTGGTGAGTCCGGCTTCTTTGAGCGGGGCGCGCACGTCGAATTCCGCCGCCGCCTTGGCTCCGGGTCGGTGGTCGCCAACATCACTGGCGTTCTCGCCATAGGCGATGGTCTTGAATCCCTTTTGGCGGGCGAGGGGAGTGAGTTCGGTGAAGAGTTCGTGTTTGCAGAAATAGCAACGGTTGTTCGGATTCGCGAGGTAGCTCGGATTGGAAAACTCGTCCGTCTTGACCACCGCGACGGGAAACGCGAACTGCTCCGCGAGCGCCAATGCTTCCGCCAGTTCCCGCCGGGGCAGGCTCGAAGAATCGGCGATGGCGGCCAACGCGGAGGCGCCGAGCGTGTCGTGTGCGACCTTGGCCAGGAACACAGAGTCCACGCCGCCAGAATAGGCGACAAGGCAGGAACCGTAGCCGCGGAGAATCTCGCGCAGGCGCTCTAGTTTGGAATCCGACACGGGCGGACGGTGCCATTCACCGTTCCATGTGTCGAGGGGTGGGGCGGAATCGTCCGCAGGGCGTAACCGACGTTCGGCCGGGGTCATCCCCGGAGCGTTCTCGTTTCGGAACGGTCCAAGCAACCGTGTCGCGCCGGGGGGGGCTGAAGGCTGGAACCGTTTCGGATTGCTCGGTGTGATGTTCCAGGAGGTTGTTCATGCGAGGCGGAGCTGGAACGATGGGTTTGTGAAGACAACACCGATCCAGGAACCACCCCCGCATGAACTCCGATAGCAATGCCAAGCTCACCCCGTTGAGTCGAGCCGAACTGGTAAAGCGCATCGTCGAGGTCGCCGCCGGGTTCGGCCTCTCCGTTCGCTCGGCCCAGAAGTGGCTCGCCCGTTTCCGGGCCGATGACACCGCGGGTCTTGAGAACCTTTCTTCCAGACCAAAACGCTCCCCGGACGGCATCCATCGTCTGCGCGTCCTCCGGGTCCTGGCCCTGTGCCGCCGCAAGCTCCCCGGCTTCCAGATCGCCCGCTTGGCCAAGCTCTCTAAAGCGTCCGTCTCCCGCATCCTACGGCGCCACGGCGCCTTCTTGGCCGAGCTGTCCCCGCCCCCGGCGATCCGCCGCTACGAGCGGGAACAGCCGGGAGATCTGCTCCATTTCGACATCAGACCCCTGGCCCGCTTCATCCAGACCGCCCTCCGCTCCTGGGCCTACGCCCACGCCTACCGCGACTCTTCCCAGCGCGCCGACCGGCTCCCATCCTTCCTCCACAACTACAACTGGCACCGCCCCCACCACTCCCTCAATCTCCTCCCGCCCGTCTCTCGCCTCTATCTCCACATGAACAACCTCTTGAGCCTCCACAGCTAGGCGGTCGCGATCACGGCGCTTTGGGCGGTCGGGGGCAACGGATACAACTGGGCGCCGCGGAAGCCGGCAGCGGTGAGCATCCGTGTATATTCTGCGAAGGTGTAGGCGTCGCCTTCCGGAGTGGTGCCGAGCATCACTAGACTGAAGGTCGCCGGCTCCGGAGGGGTGATGCGGTCTTCGTTCGGCACGAACTCGACGATTATCACCTGCCCCCCGGGGCGCAGCGCGGCGTGGACGCTGCCGAGGAAGCGGGTGCACTCGCCGCAGTTGAAGTGGTGCAGGAAATTCGGCACCAGCACGACGTCGTAGTCGCGTCCGAGATCCACCTTGAAGGCGTCGCCCACGATCTTGCTGAAGCGGCCCGCAAGACCTGCGGCGGTGGCGTTCTCCTCCGTGATCGCGAGCACCGACTCCCAGTCGAGCGCGACGAGGTGGGCGCGTGGGCTCAGGTGGGCGAAGGCGATGCCGTAGGCGCCATGACTGGCGGAGATGTCGAGGATGCGGGTGTCGCGGGTGACGTCCAGAGGCACGAGAGCTGCGGCTCCCTTCGCGGCCGGTCCCATCATTGGTCCCATGGCGCGGGCGAATTCCACCCACGCCGGATGATCCGGTGCGGTGGTGCCGTGTTCCGTGGAGTGAAGGCGTCCTAGGCGGACCGTCGAAGCAAGATCCGTGAAAGCCTCCGACGCGGCAGGGGAGAGCAGAAACTTCGCGGCGTCGCCCATGTAGGCCGGCGATTTCCGGTCCAGGAACACGGCGGACGACGGCGTGAGAGCGTAGCTTTTCCCGTCCTTGGTGAGGAAGCCGACGATCGTCAGATTGTCGGCCAGGATGCGGATGCCCCGCTCGGGACACTTGCATCGCTCGGCGATCTCCGCCCCGGTGGCCGGCTTGGCGCCGATGGCGGTGAAAAGGCCGAGATCGATCGCGGCCTTCAACGCCGCCGTTTTTTGGAAGGCGGTGATCGTTTCAAAGAAGAGCTGCGGGCTGGGAGGAGCGGCTTGCTGGGACATGGCGACGAGGTGTTGGGGTGTTGGGGTGGATCTGGGGCGGCACCTTGCTTACGGTTGAGACTTCCCGCAAGAAAGCCTTGGCTTCGGGAATGAAGAATACGTCCGGCCGGTCACCGGGGCGGCGCAGTTTGCCATTGAACCCCGGACCCGGGGCTGCAAATTCCGCGTGTGTCCACTAATTCTTCGCGCACGCCTGATCGGGTGACCCAGTTGCCCGAAATTTCACGATCCGTTTCATCGACTCCAACACAGCGGGTGATGTCGATCGACGCGCTCCGGGGGATGGACATGTTCTTCATCGTCGGGGTTGAGGAGGTCATCTCGGCGCTGTCCAAGATGTTCCCGATGTCTCCGACCCTGAACGACCGGCTGCAACATGCGCCTTGGGCCGGGTTTCATTTCTACGATCTGATCTTCCCGCTCTTCGCCTTCATCATTGGAGTTTCGCTGGTCTTTTCCCTCACCAAGTCCGTGGCGACCGAGGGCAGGTCGAAGGCGTCGATCAAGATCATCAAGCGCAGTTTGATCCTCTACGCGCTGGGCGTCCTCACTTATGGGGGAATCGGCGGAGGCATCGAACATGTCCGGCTCCTGGGAGTGCTCCAGAGGTTGGCGCTGTGTTTCTGCGGGGCGGGCCTGGCGTTCGTCTGGATGAGCCCCCGTCAACTGGTTGCGCTCACGATTTCGCTGCTGGTCGGCTACTGGGCGATGCTCACTTTCATTCCCGTTCCCGGATTCGGGGCGGGGGACTTCAGCGAGGGCCACAATCTCACCAACTGGATCGACAAGATGTATCTGCCGTTTCGGAAATGGGACGGCGACCATGATCCGGAGGGAATTCTCAGCACGCTGCCGGCGATCGCGACGACCTTGCTCGGGGTGTTTGCCGGGCTGCTGATCAGGAATCCTTCGGTGGAGCCGGCCCGAAAAGTTCGGCTGCTGGTGATGTGCGGATGCGCCGGGGTGGCGGCCGGCCTCCTGTGGAACCTCCAGTTCCCGATCATCAAGAAGATCTGGAGTTCGTCTTTCGTCCTCTTCACCGCCGGCCTCAGCGCGCTGCTGCTTGCGCTCTTCTACCACGTGATCGACGTCAAGAACCACCGGGACTGGTGCCGGCCTTTTGTCTGGATCGGGATGAACGCCATCACCATCTATCTGCTCGCCCACTTCGTTGAACTGGAAGCCATCGCCAAGGGTTTCGTTGGCGGCGAAATCCAGTCGGGCCTGGAGAATGTGCACCAGGGTCTGGGCGCGTTGGTGACGTCCCTCCTGGCGCTCGGTTTCTCCTTCTTGATCTGCCGGTTTCTCTTCAACCGAAAGATCTTCCTCCGTGTGTAGCAGCCAAAGTCGATCGGAGTCGGTCGAGGACGATTCGTCGTCACGGCTTCTCGCCGACGAATTTCCAGGATGATCGATAGTCCTGCCGAAGCTTCACGTCTCCGAGACTCGCGCGCACCATCTCGATGGGCATGGGGCCGTCCTTCAGGATGTGGTCGTGGAAGGCTTTTTCCGTCATCCGACCGGAGTCCACAAAGTCGGAATGGAGCGTCCGCAATTGGATGGCGCCCATCATGTAGCCCACTTGGTAGAGCGGCGAATAGTCGCCGTTGAACGACCGCCGGACTTCGCCCGTCGCCGTCTGCCGGTCGTGGCCGACGCGTTCGACGAGGAAGTCGATGCACTGCTCCGGGGTCCAGCGGCCGAGGTGGAAGTTCAACGAGAAGATGATCCGGGCGCACCGGTGGGAACGCCAGAAAAGGGCGCCGGCCTTGTCGAGGGGAGTCTGCTGATAGCCTAGATCCCAGAGGTGGAATTCCCACCACAGGGCCCAGCCTTCGACCCAGAAAGGAGTGGAGAAGAGGCGGCGGTGCTGGTTGAAACGGTTGCCATACCACTGCTGCAAATGATGCCCTGGGATCAGTTCGTGGAAGACCGTGGCGTGGCAGAAGTGCCGGTTGTTCCCCCGCAGGCTGGCGAGCTTGTCCGCGTGTTCCATCGTGTCCGTCGGGAACGAGACGATGATCTGGTCGCCGCCGAGGAAGAACGGCGACGTCTTCTGCCGCTCGGCTGACATCATGGTCATGGTCCAGTCGTCGATGGCCAATGGGGGAATGGTCAGCAGATCGCGCTTCTGGAGGAAATCGATGGCCTCGTAGGCCTGGTCGGCGATGAAGGCCGGTTGCTCGCCGGGGGCGACGTGGTCCTGTTTGGCCAGTTCGAGCGCGGCTCTCCAGTCGTCGCCAAGACCGAGCTGCTGCGAGACCTTGCGCCACTCCGTTTCGCACCAGGCGAACTCCTTCTCGGCGATCGCGATCAGCTCCTCCGGGGTGTAGGGGATCATCTCGTGTGCGAGATCCAGCTTGAGCCCGTCGGCGCCGATCGGATCGCCGACGATGGGTTCGTCCTCGCCCGCCTTCACTCCGACGATCTTCTCGCGGAGATACTTTGCGTAGTCGTCCATCGCGGCGGTGAGCTCTTTAAAGGGCTTACGCGTCCACCAGCCGAATTCGGGATCGTAGCCGTCGTAGTGCTTGAACCAGTTTTCGAGGCTTTTGCCGAGATCGTCGAGCTGCTTGGCGGCGCGCCGGGCAAAGATCTTTCCGGGCTTTTCCTCGGCCTTCTCCAGGGTCTTCCGCGCCGTGGCGAGGTCTTCGCGGATCTTTGCCAGGGTGCCCGCCGCCGAACGGGGATCCACCGGCTCGAACCGCCGGCGTGCTGCCTGCAAACTGGCGATCGCCTCGGCGAAGCCAATGATGGGGGCCATCTCGGACTGCAGCTTTTCCTCACGGTCGAGCAGGCCGATCTCGTAGCGCAGATGGTTTTGCAGCAGATGCCAGTCGATGCGACCCGCGACGCCGAGCGAGTCATAGGGCATCGCGGCGAGCCGGGTCTGCCAAGCCGAATCGACCTCCCGCAGCCGGGCGCGCCTCAACGCGGAGCCGGGCACCGAATAGAAGGATTCCAGCACTCGGACGTCCTGGGTGAACCGTTCGACCAGCTCACCCAGTTCGCTGGTCTGCGGTTGTGCGAGTCCGGCGAGATCCGGCACATAGTCCAAAGCGGGGCGCAGCGCCTGTGCGGGCTGACCGTGGCGGAAATCATGGGTCGCCCCGACCGCGGTGAAGGACACGAAGAAGAGGAGCAGCGTCAAGCTGGAGCGTGGTTGCATGGGGGATGTCGACTAGCTTCCGGAAGACCGCAGCAGCGGCAAGCGCGGATTTGGAAAGCCGGGCCGTCATAGCCGGAGGGGAAGCGGCATAACAGACCGAAGCCGTCCGCGAACGTCCTGATGTCCGGATTGCCAAGCCGATCGGCGGGTGATCGATTGGGGAATGGCCAATTCCTATCCGACGATCATTCCAGGACTTCGCAGCCCGTTCGCCCAGGTCAACGGCCTCGTCTATTTCGGCCGGATGCTGGACAAGATCCGGCTCTTCGCGGCCGGGAAGCTGCCCGAGGACTGGCACGGACCGCGCGGCGCGGCGATGAAGAACAGCTTCGACGACCGTTGCTGCCGTTTCCTCCAGATCGACTACGCGAAGATGGAAGCCGAAACACTCAAGGGCCGGACGGACGAAGAACTGCTGGCGTGGGCCTTCCAAAACGGACGCAAGCCGAGCGAGGACGAGATCGAGATCTGGAACGGGTTCATGACCAAACGCGGATGGCGCGATGCCGGCACGCAGCGCTTGGACGAACGGCTCGCCGAGATCGGGCTGCCTCCCGGAACGGTGCAGACGATGTTCGAATTCATCGATCTGGACGAAGGCCGGTTGAAGGTTGGTGCGCCGAAGTAACCGGGTCGGTCGTGCTTATCGACGGACCTGGTTCTCCGCAGGTCGAAGAACCGGGCTACGACTTGACGACCCGACGCTGCATTTCGCGATAGACTGCGTAAATGGCGTCGTTTTCGGCGACGACCTTCTCCACGACCTGGCCGATGAGGGGCATTTCCGAATAGTTCACCACGGCATGGACGCTCTGTTGATACGCCTGGATGCCGCTGAGAGTGGCGAAGATGTCGCCGATCAGGAAGAAGACGGCATGGCGCCGCTGCGGCATGGGGAGCCGTTGGGCGAACTGGACGGTCGGATTTTCGTGGGGCGGAAACCCTTCGAAGGTCTCATCGATGACCACGACCTGGTAGGGCGTGGCGTTGAAGCGGGAGGCGAAGTCGCCGAAGCCTTCGGAGACATGGATCTTGTAGCCGAGTTCAGAGAGGGCGCCGATGGTCAGATCGCGCCATTCCGGCGTGTTGATGGCGATGAGCGCGGGCCGGTCGGCGGCGGCGAGGAATTCGAAAGCTTGTGACATGGGTTACTTGATTTTGAGGCCGCCGGGAATGGGAGGGGGAGCACCGGGGACAGCGGGACGCCCTTTGGACGATTCGGCCATGGGCCGCATCCGCAGATCGGACTGGCCCGGCATGTATTCGCCACGGATCTTCTTCACGTTGTCGATGGCGCGGCTCAACGCGCCCTTCTTGCTGCAGTAGAGCATGGCCGTGTCTTCGGTGATGAGGCCGGCTTCGAAGGCCTTCAGACAGGCGTGGTCGAAGGTCTGCCATCCGTAGGTCTGGCTGGCCTCGATGATGTCGTAGAAGGTCTTTCCCTCGGCTTCACCCTGCTGGATGGATTCCTTGATGCGGAGATTGGCGCCCATGATCTCCAGCAGGGCGTGGCGGCCACCGCCGATCTTGGGCGGGAGGCGCTGGCTGACGATCCAGCGAAGGGTGTCCGCAAGGCGGAGGCGGATCTGCGGCTGCTCGTCGGTCTCGAACATGCCGAGTATGCGGTTGATGGTCTGGCCGGCGTCGATCGTATGCAGCGTGCTGAGGACCAGGTGGCCCGTTTCTGCGGCGCTGAGGCCGATCTCGACGGTCTCGCGGTCGCGCATTTCGCCCACGAGGATGACCTTCGGTGCCTGGCGGAGCGCGGCGCGGAGGCCGGTGGCGAAGGTGTTGAAGTCATTGCCCATTTCCCGTTGGTTGAAGGTCGCCTTCTTCTGCGGATGCACGAACTCGACGGGATCCTCCAGCGTGATGATGTGGATTGATTTGGTCTCGTTGATCTCGTTCAACAACGCGGCCAAGGTGGTCGACTTGCCGGAGCCGGTGGCCCCGGTGACGAGGATCAACCCGGTCTTCTCCTTCGCCATGTTCGCGAAGGCCGGTGGGAGACTCAGGTCCGAGATGCTGGGGATGACGGTGTTGAGCTTTCGGAGCACGACGGAGTAGTTGCCGCGCTGGGAGAAGACGTTCACGCGGAAACGGGCCTGGTCTTCGAGCGAGTAGGAGGCGTCGCAGGAGCCGGTGTTGACGAGGTCCTCGGTAAGGCGGGGGCTGCCGTTGATGAGGTTCAACGCGATCATCTCGGTCTGATAGGGCGTGAGGGTCTCGATCGGCGGGTTGCACTGCACGGCGACGAGTTCCCCCGAGTATTCGACCTGGAGAGACTTATCGACGGTGAAGTTCAGATCCGACACGTCCTTGCGGGAGTCCAGCACCGTGGCGCCGTCCAGCATGGGCGTGTAGTCCAGCATCGTGGTGAGGATGTAGTCGAGTTCCGGCTTGCGCATGGGAGATCGGGTTGGTTCGCGGTTTACGGGATGGACGCGGCGGCTACATGCCGTCGTCGTCTTCGGGCGGATGCGCGAGGAACGGTCTGAATTTTTTCTTGTCCAGGCACTTGTCGTAGGCCTCCTCCGGCGAGATCCGCTTCATCCGCACGTGTTCCATGATGGCGTCGTCCAGAGGCATGTTCCCGAGCTTCTTGCCGATCTGGATCATGCCTGGGATCTGGTGGGTCTTGCCTTCGCGGACGAGGTTCGCGACCGCGTTGGTGAAGACGAGGACCTCGAGCGCGGCGACACGGCCCTTCTTGTCGATGCGTTTGAAAAGGTTCTGGGCGACGACGCCCTTCAACGACTCGGACAGGGTCGCCCGGATCTTGTTCTGCTGGTCGCCGGGGAAGACGTCGATGATACGGTCCACGGTCTTGGCGGCGCTCTGGGTGTGGAGGGTTCCGAACACCAAATGGCCGGTGCTGGCCGCGGTGAGCGCCAGTTCGATGGTCTCCAAGTCGCGCAACTCGCCGACGAGAACGATGTCCGGGTCTTCGCGCAGAGCGCCTCGGAGCGCGGAGGCGAAGGACTTGGTGTGCATGCCGACTTCGCGGTGGTTCACGAGCGCGCTCTTGCTCTCATGCACGAACTCGATCGGATCCTCCACCGTGATGATGTGGTCGCGGCGGTTCTTGTTCGCGTAGTCGACCATCGCGGCGAGCGTGGTGGATTTGCCCGAGCCGGTGGGCCCGGTGACGACAACCAGGCCCTTGTGCAGCATGGCGAACTTCTTCAACACTGCCGGCAGCGGGGCGTCGAACTTCTCGAAATCCTCGAAGGAAAGAACCTTGGACGGAATCTGGCGGAAGACCGCCGCAACGCCGGCCTTCTGGTTGAAGAAATTGGCGCGGAAGCGGGAGACGTTCGGGATCTCGTAGCCGAAGTCCACGTCGCCCGTTTCCTCGAAGACCTTGATCTTATATTCCGGGGCGATCTCGTAGAGCATCGCCTTCAGCGAGTCGTTTTCGAGGGGTGGGTAGTCCACCCGGTTGAGTTCGCCGTTGATGCGGAGAATGGGCGGGTTGCCCGACGAGAGATGAAGGTCGGACGCCTTCTGCTCAAACATCAGGTGAAAAAACGCATCGATTTTGGCCATAGATTCCTGGTTTATGTTCCGTTCTTATGACCGTGAACGAGCACGAGCCAAGCCAGTGAACCGCCTCACCGACATCATCCGGAACGCGATCCGCACACACGGACCCATCTCTTTCTTCGACTTCATGGCATTGGCCCTTTACGCCCCGAGCGAAGGTTATTACGAAAAGATGGGCCGGGTGGGTCGAAGCGGCGACTTCTACACCAGCGTTTCAGTGGGGCCGCTCTTTGGCGAACTGCTCGCCTGGCAGTTCCGCGAATGGTTGTCCGAACTGGAGGCGGAACTGTCCACCGCCGAGGCGCCCGTGCTGCAATTGGTCGAAGTGGGCGCCAATGACGGCCGTTTGGCGGCGGACATCGCGCGGGCCTGGGTGACGCTTCCGGGAGGACGGCCGGTCGAGCTGGTTCTGGTCGAATCGTCGCCGCGTCGACGAGAATGGCAGGAGGCGACCTTGGCGGGAGTCGGCGGGCTGGAAGTTCGCTGGGTGGAATCGTTGGAGGCTTTGGGGAGCGTGCAAGGGGTGATTTTCAGCAACGAACTGCTGGATTCGCTGCCGGTCCATCGGATGGGGTGGGACCGGGATCGGAGGACTTGGTTTGAATGGGGTGTGGAAGAAGTGGGGGAATCCTTCGGCTGGGTCCGGTTGTCGGAGGAAGCGGCCGCTGAAGCGCTGGCAGATCCGCACCTCTTGATTCCGGCCGAACTTGCGGAAGTGCTGCCGGACGGATTCCGCACAGAGGTCCATTCGACGGCGAAAAATTGGTGGACAGAGGCATCCCGAGCGCTGAACAAAGGCTGGTTGCTGGCTTTCGACTATGGAATGGCATCCAGAGAGTTCTACAACCCACAGCGAGCCGAAGGCACTTTGCGCGCGTACAATCGACATCGGGTTGGCGGCGATCTCTTGGGCCAGCCAGGGCAACAGGACCTGACCGCCCACGTAAATTTTACCGCCTGCCAACAGGCGGGAGAAGCGGAGGGATTGGGGACGGTGGGCTGCGAATCCCAAGCGACATTTTTGACGGGGGTGGCGGGCCTGCTCTGGTCGGACCCGAACTGGATCCAATGGACGTCCTCCCAAGTCGGCCAGTTCAAGACCCTGACACACCCGGAACACCTGGGCCGGCCGTTTCGGGTGCTGGTGCAGATGCGGCGCTGTGGTCGACCAGACCTGGGAGTGGCGGAACCCAATCGAAAGACGCCTTTAGGGTCGTTGGGCCCATTTGACAATCGCGCAGACACGTCCAACTCTTCGTAATCATGAAATACCTCTTGTTCAGCTCCATCGTGGTGGCGCTCTTTCTCTGTTTGACCACCAGCGCACGGGCGGCGACATTGGCCGACATTCCGCTGAAGGACATCGACGGCAAGGACACCTCGCTGAAAGCCTATGCCGGGAAGGCGGTTCTCATCGTCAACGTCGCCTCCAAGTGCGGCTACACGACGCAATACACCGGGCTCGAGGCGGTCTATAAGAAATACAAAGACCAAGGTTTCGTGGTCCTCGGGTTTCCGTGCAACCAGTTCGGAGGTCAGGAGCCGGGTTCCAACGCCGACATCAAGGAGTTCTGCACCTCGAAGTTCAACGTCACCTTTCCGATGTTCGACAAGCTGGAGGTGAATGGTGCCGGCCGGCATCCGCTCTACACGGCGTTGGCCGGTGAAGACGCGAAGTTCCCCGGCAACATCTCCTGGAACTTCAACAAGTTCCTCGTCGGCCGCGACGGGCAGGTTCTCCAGCGCTTCGACTCCAAGGTGACCCCCGAATCGGAAGAGATGACCAAAGCCGTTGAAGCCGCGCTTGCGAAGAAGTGAGCCTCCCGTTGTCGCCGGACGCGTCCATCAAGGAGGCGCGTCCGGAGGATTTTCCTGCGATCGCCACCCTCGCGGCCGTCGTCTGGCGGTCCCACTATCCGGGGATCATTTCAACGGCGCAGATCGAATACATGCTGGAGTGGATGTATTCTGTTCCGGAGATGCGGATGGAGATGAAGGACAAGGGGGTCCATTACGACCGTTTGTTGGTTCGGGACAAGCTCGTCGGTTTCGCGGCCTGTGGACCAACTGAGTCCGCCGGGGTCTTCAAACTCCACAGGCTCTACCTTCACCCGGACCATCAACGGCGTGGACTGGGCAGCCGCCTTCTGGTCCATTGCCTTGCACGG
>JBBQXJ010000044.1:0-36651 GCA_038209745.1 Verrucomicrobiota bacterium | reverse complement strand
ATCCTCGAGCGCGTCGGGGCGCTTCACGGGCTTGAATCCGTGGCTCCCGCCCATGCCGCCGAGACCGCGCGCCGCTGGCGCTTCATCCAGGGCACGGGAGAAATCGGTTTGATCGCGCCGGTGACGGAACCGTTCTGCGGTCACTGCAACCGCATCCGTCTGACGGCGGACGGGCAGATCAGGACCTGTCTTTTCAGCCTGCACGAACACGATCTGCGCGGTCGCCTGCGCGAAGGTGCTTCGGATGAAGCTCTGGCCGACTACCTCCGCTGCGTGGTGCTCGGCAAGGAAGCCAAACACCACATCGGCGAGCCCGGGTTCATCCAGCCAAAGCGGACGATGAGCTGCATCGGCGGCTGAAAGCCCGGGCCCGGATTGACGCCGGCGGTTCCACGCCCCTTTACTCGGCCGACATGAAGACGTTCTGGATCGTCCTGCTCTCCGGCGTCGCGCTGGCCGGCTGCACCACCGCTCCCGCGTCCCGCGACTCCGGCGCCGCTTCGACCGGAGCCAGCACGAACTTGGTGGTGACGCCGAGCATCGATCTGATCGGGCGGATCAGCTCGGTCAACACGAAGGACCGCTTCGTCGTTGTCGCCTACCCGACAGCCTTGGTCCCGGAAAATGGGCAGAAGCTCAACGTCTATCGGGACGGCCGAAAAGTAGGGGAACTAAGGGTCAGCGGCTTCAGCCAGGACAACCTCACCGCCGCCGACATCTTGGCCGGCGAGATCTACGTGGGCGACAATGTCAGGATGAATTGAACGGACCGAGTTTCTAGGTTCCAGCCGTGCAGCGACCAAGAACCATCCGGACGAAGCCCTCTCCCTCCGGGGCGTTGGTTGTTCCAGATCAAAGCCCCACCGAAGGCGCCCTGGCCGGCTCGCCGCGGTAGCCAAGCAACTTGCGCTCCTTGATGAGACTGGCAACCGCTCCGGGAACCATCCCCTCCCACTCCTTGTCGCCGGCACGGATCTTGGCCAGCACGTCCCGGGAAAAAATGCCGAGATACTTCTCGTTGTAGTCGCGGATGCTGTCGATGTAGCGGTTCTCGACAAGATAGGAATAAAGGTGCCGCAAATGGGGCGACACTCGGAGGTTGCCCGCCGTGATCAACGATCCCGACTTCTCCTCCATCAACGGGTAGGCATAGATCTTGAGATCGTTTTTGAAGAGCCGACCGAACGACTCCAGAATTCCACCCTCCAAGTTGGTGTAATACTTCTCGTCGAAGATCTCCCTGAGGCTCGGCACGCCCATGACGATGCCGATCATCTTCTTCGTGTGGCGGAAGAGGTAACCGGCAAGCCGGTGGTATTCACCGTAATTCGAGATCAGGACGTTCATGCCCAGCGCTCCCAGCATGTCCACCCGCGCCAGAAAGTCGGCATGGTCGATGCCCTGTTCGGTGGTGAGGTTCTTTTGCGTCATCTCGACGATGGTCATGAAGTCCTCGCCCTGGACGCGCGGCTCCTGGACGAACATCGCCTGGGCGCTGTGGAGCATGTCCAGGGTCGTGTTGGTCATAGGCCGGAAGCTGCCTCGTTCGATGAGAATGGCCTTCTTGTAGAGGGCATCGGCCGGTTGGACGTTCTGACCGTTCGCGAGGAACATCGCGGCGTTGGTCAGCCCCATCTGGACGAGCTTCAAGGACAGCAGCCGGTTGTCCAATCCCTCGAAAGCCGGACCCGTGCACGCCATCATGTCGATCTCGACCCGTTCGAGAGACAGGCTGTCGATGAGCGACTCGATGAGCAGGTCGATGTCGTTGTGAAAATAGAGGCCCGCGTGAATGAGGTTCACGCCGAGGATTCCCAACGCCTCCTGCTGCTGGATGTTCTCCTTATCCCAGAGCCGAGCGTGGACCACGATCTGCGACGCCTCAGACCCGGGTGCGGTCTGAAAGCGGATGCCCAGCCAGCCGTGGGCGTCGTCTTTCCGGGTGAAGCTCTTGGCCGCGACCGTGTCGGCGAACACGAAGAACTTGGTGGTGTCGCCACGCTTCGCCGCCAATCGCTCGACCATCAAACTATATTCATGGTCGATCATCGTATGGAGCCGTTCCTGGCTCACATACCGATCCACATGGCCGTAGATCGAGTCGCTGACCGTCATGTCGTAGGCCGAGATCGTCTTCGCCACCGTCCCGGAGGCCGCTCCGACCCGGAAGAACCAACGGGTGACCTCCTGTCCGGCGCCGATTTCGGCGAAGGCGCCATATTTGCTCGGATCGAGATTGATCTGCAGGGCCTTCTGGTGCGTTCCAAGCGTTTCTCGTTTCATCATGATGGTTCCCAGCGGGTTATCGGCAGGGGAGGATTCCGCCCCGACCAAGGAGTGACGCTAGGGCTTTTCCCAGGAATGTGAACCCCGAACAGCCGGCTCACTGGCTCACCGCGCTAACCCGGGCAAAATAGTCGCTATAGAAGCCCACGATCTGGAACGCGATATAGATCACGATCGCCAGATAGGCCAAGCGGGGAGTCCACTCGGTCACCAATTGGAGATTCCGCGATCCCTCCTCGGCATAGTGGCCCTGCAAACGGATCAACACGTCATCCTGCTGTCCGCTGATCTCGCCCCCGGCATACATGCTCTGGAACATTTCCGGAAAGACCCGGGCCTCCTGGACCAGCTCTGCCGGAGTCCGGCCCATGGCGAATTGCGGCTGCCAAGTCCCGACTTCTCGGACGATTCGCGGCGAACCGCTCGCAGCGGCCGCCAAGCTCCACCCCTCGGTGATCGAAACCCCTGCGCTGATCAGCGCCTCCAGCGCCGTGCAAAGACGGGCCAACGCCATCTGGTGGCGGGCCTTCCCGAGAAAGGGAATCGGTCGACACAGGGCATCCAGCAGGACCCGCCATTTCTCGCCCCTCTTTCCCTGCACCGCCCAGATGATCGCCAGAGGAACCCCGCCGAGCAGTCCAAAGATCGCCCCTTTCTGGAGGAGGAACGGCAGCACTTCGCCCCGCAGCACCAGACCCGTGAAACGGTCGATCGGAAAGATGAACAGCGCGAATCCGAGCACAAACACTGGGTAGGCCATCGCCGAGATCATCTGCTTGGCCAACCGGGCTCGCTCCCGGTAATACTCCGCCAGAATCCGGCATGCGGAGTCCATCCGGCCGCTCCGCTCGCTGGCTTCGAGCAGCGCCAAGTCGAAGTGGGTCAGCCAAGTCCCCGATTTCTGGAAAGCCCGGGTGAACGATTCCCCTTGGTCGATGAGCGAAATGACCCGGCGGAGCGGCGCTCTAAAACTGCGGGAAGGAGGATTCTTTGCCAGTTGCTCCAAGGCCCTCATCGCGGGAAGACCCACGGAAAGCAATGAACCGAGCTGATGGAACAGCTCGGCTCGGCGAACAAACTGGTCTGGTAGGACGATCAGCGCCATCGCCGTCGGGGTGGGTGCCCGTCAAGGCTGGATCGCCCGGTCCAAGCTGATCTTCAGGTCCCGCTTGGAACGCGCGCCGACGATCTGGTCCACGACTTCGCCCCCTTTGAACAGGAGCAACGTGGGAATGGCGCGAACGCCGTATTCCATGGCGATACTCGAATGCTCGTCGATGTTCACCTTGCCGATCCGGACCTTGCCCTCGTATTCGGAGGCCAACTCGTCCAGCACCGGAGCGATCATCTTGCAGGGACCGCACCACTCCGCCCAGAAATCCACGAGGACCGGCTCGGACGAGCTGAGAACCTCGGTCTTGAAATTGTCCTGAGTGAGGATGCAGATGCTATCGGACGCCATAGTGCTTAAACAGATTTGAAGAATTCGTCGCCGCTCCAAGTAAGCAGGGCGATGACCGCGACAGCCGCCACCACGGCAACCATGGCGACGATCGCCAACACCTTGTCGGTCGTGCTGATCGTAGCCGAAGCCCGCGCTGCAACGGGTGCCGCCGGACGCCCCGCCCCGGTCGCCATCGGTCGAGGCGCCGTGGAAGGCGCTCCTGGACGGGTCACCACCGGAGCCGTCGTCGCACGTGGACCGGTGGGCGGCTTCGGCGCACCGGGAGCTCCAGTAGGCTCCGAGGGAGCGGCCGCCACCGAGAGTGCTGGCGCCGCCGGCTTCATGGTCGGAAGCCGGATCGTCGCGCCGCCGGCAGGCTTCGGAGGAAGACTGATGCGGACCGTGGCCTGCTTGGGTTGAACCTTGCCCGCTTCTGCGGGTTTTGGGGGGAGCCCTCCATCGGGCGTCGGCGTGTTTTCAGACATACGGATTCTGAAGAAGGACGCTACGGAGCGTAAAAATGAGTGTCAAACGGTTAATCCTCAAAAACAAAAAAGCGGTCCTTCCCCGAAGAAGGGACCGCCGAGAATTTACCTGCCCGACTATGGGACTACGAGCGGCGTTCACGGTCGCCGCCCCGTTCGCCACGCCTTCCGCCGCCCCCTTCTCGGGGAGCACGCTCTTCCCGAGGCATGGCCAGGTTCACAGTGAGGGCGCGTCCTAGGAGTTCCTTGCCCTGGAACATTGCGACGGCCTTGGCAGCCTCTTGCGCAGTGGAGAATTCGATGAAAGCAAAACCACGCGATTTGCCGGATAGCTTGTCGAACATCAAGTTCACGGAGGACACGACGCCCGCTTGGCTGAAGTGGTCCTGTAGATCGTTTTCCAGGGTCTGGAAGGAGAGATTGCCCACAAATAGTCTGTTTTCGCTCATGAAACTTTTAAATCCGTCCCAAAAAGAACCGTGGATGTGCCGGGGCACCTGCTCCTGCAGAGTCCGGAGGGGGTCTTGTGGACCGGGCTTCCGTCATTGTGACACCGACATCGCCTGGTCCTTTGCGCTGACGAACCAATCTACTAAACAGGCCGATCCTCGGAGTCAAACCGTCAATGGTCGTCCTTGCCGTCCGGGCCCCGCAATCCAGCTTAGCCCGCAACGAGGCAGAAGGAGCGCGGAGCATCGCTCCGCAAGGGCTTGCTGGAGCAGGAGAGTGGAGCCGTTTCCCAGTGACGAAATCGAGCCACCGTCTGGTGAGGCGTTTTGGATCCGCTCTGTTTGGGGCATTTCCGTTCCATTCGGGCGGCGCGATGCTCCGCGTTCCAGTTCACCGACGGCAACGGCCTCGTTGCGAAAGCGCCGGTTCCCTCCTCACCGCCGGAACCTTCCGTTCCGCCCTTCCGGACTACGGTTTCGTGGTAGTGAGTGCGCATTTTTATCCCCACACCTCCCATGCCGTTTTCGACATGGCGCGATTCCCGGCCGGAACGGGCAAAAAGAACACCCCTACGCGAAGACCCACATGCGATACCAGGCGTAGTTCCAGAACAGGCCGGCCCCTACGGCGGCGGCTTTGAGGCCATTGCGGTGGAGGAGGGCGATACGCGCTTCCGGGAACGAAGGCGCCAGTCGCCGGGTCAACAACCCCAGGGACCAGACGTCCAGCAGCCGGATCACGCCGTTCTGCACCAGCCAGCCGGAGGTGAACACGAACCGCGTTTCCCTCTCCGCCTCGAACGGGGGGAGGGATCAGGGGTGAAGTGACGATTTCTTGCCTGTCGCTCGTCAGGTTTTCGTCGAGCACCCCGTGCGCGGGAAACACCCAGTGCCAATTGCCGAAGAAGCTGAAGGTCATGGCGATACTCCCTACCCTCCTGCTCAAATCTTCTCACCAAGCCGTTGAGTGTGACTCGGCTTGAAACCCCGTCGTGGAATTCTGCCTAATGTCCGCCTTCCGAGGGCCTTGCATTTGTGGGCGCATTGCACATCTAATCCTATCAAATGGAGAGCATTCCCCTGCTTGGTGAAACGATCTGGGCTTTCGACCTAGGCAAAGGGTCTATCGGCGAAGCGGTTCGCAGAACCTCAGACAATTCGTTTCCGCACGTCGAGTCGCTCCTGATTCCGGCAGACTTGGCCCGCCGGGGGCCGGCCACCGCTTCGGGTTCGCCCGCCAACAAATACCGCGCGCTGAAGACCCGCGAGGCGCACCACGCCCGCGAACGCTGGCTGGAGACGGTGTGGACCGCGGCCGGCCTATCGCCGCTGCGCGGACGCCAGGTCGGCAAAGTGGATGAGGCCGGCAAACCGATTCCCGAGTCCGAGTGGTCCAAACGGAAAGGCCGCTGGCAACAGGTGGCCAACGCTGACCCGCGACTCGAGCGGGAGTTCGCCAAGGTCGACGACAACACCTGCTACACCTCCTGCCTTCTCCGCATCCGCCTGCTGCGAAGCGAGGGTTCGCTCCACGAATGGCAAATTTACAAAGCGCTCCGTTCCGCGCTCCAAAGGCGCGGCTACGGAAAGGTGCCTTGGGCAGCGAAAGAGACGGCACGCGCACCGGTAAAAGCAAAGGAGGACGAGGCTCAGGATTTGGCAGGCGAAGCAGGGTGGAAGAAATTAAAGCGCGGCTTCAAGCAGAGCGAGGACGAGACGCATGACCCGCAGCGCAAGCCGATCGCTCGTGAACACCACCTGCCGTGCTACTATGACGCCTTCCAGATGGGCCTATGGAATCCCGCCGCACCCGACAAGCTCGAAACCCGTGTGACCCACGTCGCCGGCAGCACGCGCAACGTTCGTTTCGACCGCGCGGATGTTCGCAAGGAACTCATCAAGCTCGGAGATGAGGCCGCCAAAATTCTTCCCGCGCTGGGCGATGCCTTCGCGCGCTGGCAGTGCGAAGGATGGACCTGTACGCATCCTGTCACGACGACGGTGCTGACCTATCCGGTTCGCGCCAAAAACTTCGGCGAGTTCCTTTGCGACGGTCCGGGTGGAACGCCGGACGAAAGCACGTTCGAGGCGTTCTTGAGCCAGCGCAAAGCGGCCGGGCTCCGCACCGGCACCTTCGAGGAATGGATGGCCGCTCTCGGACAGAAGACTCCCAAGTTCGACAACCGCATCCTCAACGACTGCGTGCTCATCCCCCGCTTCCACGTCTGCAAGTTGGACGTGCGAATAGACCGGCAGACAGGGAAGCCGGTTCCCGAATCCCTGCTCTCCACCGAAGTCACCTTCCTGATGAAGCTCAAAAACTTGCTCGTAGGCGATTCGGAGAAGGGCCAGCGCAAGCTTTTGCCGCAGGAAGTCCGGGACATCTTCGCCGATGCCCTCCAGGAGCTCAAAGCCGGCAAACTGGTCAGCTCCACGGGCGAGTTCGCCAAGAGCTGGCCCGACATGGTCGCCAAGTGCTTCGCCCTCACCAAAACGGAATGGGGCCACCGGAAGAAGCTGAACCGGCCGGACCTGAAGCCTCTGCCCGGACACGAGGAAGTGAAGGCGCCCAAGGCATCCGGCCGCAGCGCCTACTCCCGCGTCGCCCTCCGCATCCTCAAGGAACTCATCCTTTCTGGGAACGCTCCATCCGCCTTCCATGCACGGTTGAAGAGCCGTGAACCTGAACTCCTGGCCAAGCTCGGCTCGGCTCCTGACAAGCCGCTGGCCTTGTTCGCCGGCTCGACGGAGGCCGAGAACACCGAGAGCCGCAAACGGGGCTTGCTCTTGTCAGAACTCCACTTCCTGCTCCAAATGCGGAGGGACGACAACAGTCCTGACTCATGGGAGAACATCTTCGTCCCCTCGCAGACGCTCGAAGCGCTCAAGGGCCGGCACACCGAGGACGCCAAGCTGGATTCCGAAGCCGCCATCCGAGACCTGCTTGGCACCGTCAACGACCCCATCGTGCGGCATCGGCTTGGCGTTTTTGCCGAGCGGTTGGAGTTTCTCCAATTCGGCGACAAGAAGAATCCCCACAAGTTTGACGGCTTCGGTATTCCCGACAGCATCGTGCTGGAGTTCGTCCGAGAGGACTTCATGGGCAAGGAGGCTGCCGCAAATTACCAACGCTTCCTCGATGACCGTGAAAAGGAGCGCAAGACGTCACGCGAGAAGGCGGCGGAACTTGGCTTGGATTCCCGCTCCTCCGGTTTGCGTTACGAGTTGTTCAAAGCCCAAGGCGGCATCTGCCTCTACACCGGCCAGCCGCTTTGCGAGACCAAGCTGGACGAATACGAGATCGACCACATCGTGCCCCGCTCGGTTGGTGGCCCGGATGCGGCGGTGAACTATGTGCTGACCACGCACGACGTGAACCACACCAAGGAAAAAGGCAAGCTGACTCCCTACGGGTTGCTGCACGGCAAGGAGGGTTGGGATGCCTACGTCGAACGGGTGAACAAACGCGCGTTTCTTGTGATGGTTCTCCCTTCTCTCGTCTACATCGGCCCCGGGCAGGCCTAAACTGTCTCCGAGTTTTTCAACACGACCCGAAAGTAGCCTCACATCGTTCCAATCCACCCCAACACGGCTCCGGGTGAGAGGCACAACCGGCCATTTCCGACGGAACGACGCAGTGGGGATGGGGAGCGCGCCCGCCCCTGGCGCATTGGACCGCGCCCTCGCGATCCAATGGAGGCGCAGGAAAAGATTCACCGCCGGGTGGGTCCGAGGACGCGTCCGTGTCCGGCGCGGGGCGCGCCGGACGGCAGCCGGGGCGGCCGCGATCGCCATTCATTTCCACTGCATCGTTCCAGTCCAGACCAACACGGGTGGGATCCACCCGGACATTCTTGCCGGGTGATGGCGTGAAGTCGTGCCGGCTATTGGACTGCATTCCCGATAACAAACCGCGGTGGGCTTCGCCCGGCGCGGTCCCGGTAACCCAATGAGGAAAAAATCTTGAGCCTGATCAAACTGCGCCTCAACCGCCTGTCCGTGTCCGACAAGATCCAATTCGGCCGCCCGATCTCGCAAGCCATGACCGGCAATCCCGATTTCCCCACGCCGACGCCTTCGCTGGCGGCGCTGGCGGACGAATCGAACACGCTGGAGACGGCCTACAACGACGCCAAGTCCACCCTTCTCTCCTGCAACGGAGTGAGGAGCAGAGGCCGACGCAGCAAAAGGGGCTGAATCCAAGGGGGTGCGGTAGGGCGCTGGCGACGGCCAAGCCGCCGGACAACTCTCTGCCAAACGAACAGCAACTCTGGCGACATCGCCCCCGGCGCGCACAAGGTCGGCCGCTGGCTCTTCAAGAGTTCGTTGCTGGGATTGTTCACCGGCTACAACGCATCCTTCGAACACGTCGACGGTCTCGGCAATGCCCGCCTGCCGTTGATCGACCGGCTGGAGATCCACGAGATGATCCACATTGTCCAGGCGGACCATTCGCGGGGGGGACGGACTGCCGGACTTCCTGGCGAACGGCGTGCCCGACCTGCGCGACTTCCCCGACACGTTGCGGTTCAGGCACGGCTCCAATGCACCCGTCGCCACCGTGACCAACGGCGCTTCCAGGGGGACGGGCCCGAGCACGAACCAGATCACCCTCGTCGCAGCCGACAACGGTGTTCCTCCCCTCGGCGGCACCAAGACCTTCAGCGTGGTCGTCCGCGACACGACGGCCGACTTCATCCTGGCGGTCGGATCAACCAACGTCTTCGGCGGCGAAACCCACTCGGTCCCTTTGCGCCTGCGCACCGATCTGGCGCTCACCGAACTGGCTTTCGACCTCAACCTCAGCCCGACGGAGTTGATCAACCTCGCGCTGCTGGACGTCGGCACCGAGGTCATCGGCAACACCCGCACGCCGATCGACGCGCCGAATTTGTCCGTGCGTCTGCGGCTGGGCGGTTTGGTTCCCGTAACGATCGACTGGACACTCGGTCGCCCTGGGGTTCCTCGCCTCCAGCAACGGACCGTCCAGCGTGACGGTGATCGGTTTCGTCCGGGTCGTGGTGGAGAATGTAGAATTGCGGCGAGCTCAAGAAAGCGGGATCCACGGTGATCGCCATCGGCGCCGCAGGTTGTGCTCGCCTCCGGCGGGTGTTCCGCCATCTTTTCGCCGACGCCATGAGTGCCTTGCTGACCCCGGACCTGCTGCGGAGGCTTGAACAGTTCCAGCTGTTGGCGGCCCGCCGCGCGAAGAGCTCCGCCAAGGGCGAACGCCGCAGCCGAGCCCGCGGCCAATCGGTCGAGTTCGCCGACTACCGGAACTACGTTTCCGGCGACGACCTCCGCTACCTCGACTGGAACCTCTTCGGTCGACTCGACCGGCTTTTCCTCAAGCTCTACGAAGAAGAGCGCGAACTCCCGGTCCGGATCTTTCTCGACGCGAGCGATTCGATGGGATTCGGCGAGCCTTCGAAGTTCGACTTTGCCCGCCAGGTCGCCGCCGCCATCGGCTACGTCGCGCTCTGCGGCTTCGACCGTGTCAGCGTCGTTCCCTTTCCGGCGGCCGCTCCCGGAGCCGGAGACACCGACGTCCAGACCGCCGAGCTGAACGCGCGGGGCGCCCTGCGTTCGATGCGCGGCAAGAAGTCCTCCCTGCAATACTTCAACCATCTGGCCCGGATCCGGGTGGGCGGCACCGCCAACTTCAACGACTGCCTCCGGCGCGGCGCGATGGAGGCCCGGCACTCCGGCGTCGCAATTGTCCTGAGCGACTTTCTCGATCCCGCCGGCTACGAGGACGGTCTGAACGCGCTGGTCAGTCGCGGCTTCCAGGTGAACGCGATCCAGGTGCTGGCCCGGGAGGAACTGGACCCGTCGAGCTTCGGGGATCTGCGCCTGGTGGACTCCGAGACGGGCGGCTCCCAGGAGGTGACGTTCGGAAAGTTCCGGCTCAAGGCCTACCAGCAGACGGTGGAGAATTTCCGGCGCCGGCTGAAGGAGTTCTGCGCCGGTCGCGGCGTCCACTTCTTCTCCGTGGCCTCGGACACGTCGCTGAACGAACTTCTGCTGAAGCAGCTTCGCTCGTCCGAGATCTGGGGATGAGGTTCCACCCGCTTCGGGTCTGAACTTGAAGCCCGCTTGGGTGACGAACATGAGGTCGTTTTCCTTCCTGCCGTCGGCGACGCTTTTGTCGGAGGAATCCCGGGTGTAGGAGCGGAGCGTGAGGCTCTTCATCCGCTTTGTCTCCAAACCGATCTCGCCGACGATGCGGCAGATGGAGAACTTGTCGATGACCGGCAAATCCTCCAGCGACTGCCAACCTTCACGGGATCGTTGACCTTTTATTCTAACCGTTCGGCGACACGCAGCGTGACGGGGTATGAAATATCGCCGCCTTTGTTTTCGATGATGTAACCGGGACCGAGATCCATCCGCACGAAGCCCAGATGGGGTCCTTCCAAAAGTAATATCCCCCACCCGGAGAGAACGTAAGGCTGTCGTCCACGTTGGCGA
Source organism: Verrucomicrobiota bacterium (assembly GCA_038209745.1). Taxonomy (GTDB): domain Bacteria; phylum Verrucomicrobiota; class Verrucomicrobiia; order Limisphaerales; family CANJSG01; genus CANJSG01. The sequence goes on along the minus strand of JBBQXJ010000044.1, from coordinate 25,516 downwards.
GGATGTCCCGGAGCGCGTCCAGACGGCCGTAGACGAAGGCCTTCTCCGAGACCAACCGGTTGTTTTGGGGGAGAATCTCTGGTGGTCGGAAGTGCGTCGACCCTGGTTCTGCCCATAGGTCATCGCAGCGGATGCCGTCACCTCGTTTTTCGCCCACTTCTTGGTGCTGACCAAGTTGAGGAAAGTGAGGATTGTATCGCTGTTGCCCTGCGTCACGGTGAAGCCAAATGCGGCGCTCGATTCCCACTTGGTCCCTTCCGTCAGCGTGGATGCCGACGGCCAGAACACGGAGATACCCGACACTGCAAGCACCGCCGAGGCCGCCGAAAGTCCGCACGTTGATCGCCTATACATCGTTGTCCGTCGCCGCATCCGACGTTGTGCGGCTCTCCCTTCATTCATCGAAAAGCACACTCTTTTCGCCCATTTTCGCGACATCTGTTGATTCGGTTTCCCTGCAAAAGGGAAAGTCGCCAAGGGTCGGGCCCTTGGCGACTGACAATCCGCGATCTGCGGCACGACCGGGGATGGGTGCGTCGTCGGCTCCCCGTTCGATCAATATTTTGGGACCGAATGGTCGATCTCGTCGGACCAGGCCCCGATGCCGCCCTTGACGCTCTTCACATGCTTGAAGCCCTGCTCGCGCAGGAAGACGAGCGCCTTCATGGAGCGCATGCCGCTCTTGCAGTAGATGTAGATCTGCGTGTTCGCGTCCAGCTCGGTGAACCGCTGGGGCAGGAGGCTGAGCGGGAGGAGCGGCACGCCGCCGATCCGGGCGATCTGCTGCTCGTCGGGCTCGCGCACGTCGATGACCTTGATGCCCAGCTTCGGGTCGTCGAGGGCCTTCTTCAGGTCATGGACGGTGACCTCGTCGGGGTTCTGGGACGGGTTCAACGGCTCGGGCAGAATGCCGCAGAACATCTCGTAGTCGATGAGCTCCTTGATCGTCGGATTGTCCCCGCAGATCGGGCAGGCGGGATCCCGCCGGAGCTTCAGCTCGCGGAACTTCATGTCCAGCGCGTTGAACAGCACCAGCCGGCCGATGAGGGAGTTGCCCTTGCCGAGCGCCAGCTTGAGGATCTCGGTCGTCTGGATGCAGCCGACGATGCCCGGGAGCACGCCCAACACGCCGCCCTCGGCGCAGCTCGGGACCATTCCCGGTGGCGGCGGCTCGGGGTAGAGACAGCGGTAGCACGGTCCGCCGAGATGCGGCGCGAAGACGCTGGCCTGGCCCTCGAACCGGAAAATGGAGCCGTAGACATTGGGCTTCTTCAGCAGCACGCAGGCGTCGTTGGTCAGGTAGCGGGTGGGGAAATTGTCCGTGCCGTCCACCACGATGTCGTATTGGCCCACGAGATCGAGGGCGTTCTCGGAGCTGATGCGGGTGTTGTGGATGACCACCTCCACGTTGGGGTTGATGCCCGCGATGGTCTCCTTGGCGGACTCGGCCTTGGGCCGGCCCACGTCGGAGGTGCCGTGGATGATCTGGCGCTGGAGATTCGAGAAGTCGACCGTGTCGAAATCGACGATGCCGATCTTCCCGATACCGGCCGCCGCGAGATACATCGCGATGGGCGAGCCGAGCCCTCCGGCTCCGATGCAGAGCACCTTGGTGGCCTTGATCTTCTTTTGTCCGGCGAGCCCGACCTCAGGGAGAATGAGGTGGCGCGAATAACGGCGGATTTCGTCGTTGTTTAATTCCATAGCTGCGTTTAAGCCCGGTGACCCTAAGTGAGCAGGGCAGCAAATCAAGCCGTCAACCCATCGTGAATTTCGACCCGCGCGACACCGCCTCGCAGCTTCGCAAACAGTCCGCCCTCCGCCCTACCCTTGCCATGGTCCTCGGCAGCGGCTTCCAGCATGCGCTCGGCGAGTTCCAAGCGGCCAAGGAAATCCCCTTCCGTGAGATCCCTGGATTCCCTTCCGTCGGCGTCAGCGGCCACGCCGGCAAGGTCGTCTTCGGACGCTTTGGCGACACCTCCGTCGTCGTGCTCAAAGGCCGCGCCCACCACTACGAAGGCGTGCCGATGGAGCGGATCACCTATCCCATCCGGGCGCTGGCCGAACTGGGGATCAAGACCATCCTCCTGACCAACGCGGCCGGCGCCATCAACCGCTCGCTCAAACCGGGAACGCTGATGGCGCTCACCGACCACATCAACCTGATGGGCGACAATCCTCTCCGCGGGGTCGCCGCCCCGGGCCGCGCCCAGTTCGTCGATCTCACCCAGGTCTATGATCCCGCTCTGGTGAAACTCAGCACCCAGGCCGCCAAGCTGGCCAAGCTCGTCATCAAACCCGGCGTGTATCTCGGCGTCTCCGGTCCCAGCTACGAGACGCCCGCCGAGATCCGCGCCTTCGCCAGACTCGGGGCCGATGCGGTGGGCATGAGCACCGTGCCCGAGGCCATCGTGGCCCGGCAATGCGGCCTGCGCGTCGCCGGCATCTCGTGCATCTCCAACGTCGCCGCCGGTCTCGGCAAAGGCACCCTCTCGCACCAGGAAGTGCTCGACGTCACCGCGCAACAGGCGCCGGCCATCGCGAAGTTCCTCGCGGAATTCGCCCGACTCCATGACGCCGCCAAATAAACGGCGTCAACTCGTCCGGGCCGCCATCAAGGCCCGCACCTTCGCCGTCGCGCCCTACTCCGCGTTCCGGGTCGGCGCCGCGCTGCTCACGGCCAAGGGCAGGATCATCGGCGGCGCCAACGTCGAGAGCGCCAGCTACGGCCTCACCTGCTGCGCCGAACGGGTCGCGCTCTTCAAGGCCCTGACCGAGGGCGAAAAGGACTTCGTCGCCGTGGCCGTCGCGGCCAAGGGCGCGGTCACCCCCTGCGGAGCCTGTCGGCAACTGCTCGCGGAATACGCGCCCGACGCCGAGGTCTATGTGGTGGATCCCGCCAAGCCGACCGTCGTCCAACACCACACGGTCGCCGGGCTTCTGCCGCATTCGTTCAACCACTTCGAGCCGTAGCCGCCCATCGGACCGGCTCGCATCGAATGGGCCCCGCCATGAAGGTTTCCATCGTCATCCCGACCCTGAACGAAGCGGTGGAGCTTCCAGAGACCTTGCGGCGCCTGCGGGCGCTTCCACGACTTCACGAAACCATTGTCGCCGATGGCGGCAGCACTGACGCGACCCGAGAAATCGCCACGCAGGCCGGAGCCAGATTGATCGAGACCATGCCGGGTCGCGGCCACCAACTCCGGGCCGGCGCGGCCGCCGCCTCGGGTGAAGTGATCGTCTTTCTCCACGCCGACACCTGGGTTCCCGACCACCTGGTCGAAGCGCTGCACCAAGCACTGGCCAACCCACGCGTGGTCGGCGGCGGTTTCTGGAAAGTGTTCCGGCATCCGACGCTGCTGATGCGGGGCTCGCGACCAAAGTGCTGGTTCCGCCTCAAGCTCGGCGGACTGGTCCTCGGCGATCAGGGCTTCTTCGTCCGGCGCGATGTGCTGGAGCGGATCGGCGGCGTGCCGGAGATGGTGTTGATGGAAGAATTCGAGCTGTGCCGCCGTCTGCGCCGCGAAGGCCGGCTCGTCCTTGCGCCGGCCACGGTGGTCACCTCCGAGCGCAGGTTCCGCAAACTCGGCGTCCTCCGCACCTACGCCCGCATGTGGCGCGTCAGCCTCGGATACCGGTTCGGCCAGCCGCTCGACGAATTGAAGCGGATCTACGAAGCGCCGTGAGTGCCTGCATCGCTCCCAAGTCCCCCACGCTTTTACCGACCCAATATATTGCCGTGCGTTCATGCTGTCTGCGTCACGCGGAGGGCCGCTGTTAGAGCGGCAGCATGGAGATCATGGGCGCAGGCGATGGCCTCTATGAAGGAAGGAGCGAAGCGGTTGAAGAGGGACGTGCTTGGGGAAACATCGAAGCATCGGCGGCCTCGGCTTCACTCCACGCTGAAGCCCTGGTTGCGGAAGCGCTGGATCTTATAGATCAGCGTGCGGCGGCTGATGCCGAGGACCTTGGCGGTCTCGGTCCGGTTGAACCCGTGTTGCTTCAACGCCTGGAGAATTGCTTCCCGCTCCACTTGCTCCAGCCGTTCGGGATCGCCCCCCGCTTCAGGCGCCACGGCGGGCAGTCCTTCTTCCCTCACCCGTTTCGGCAGATGCTCCGGCAGGATCAGCTCGCTGCGGGACAGCAGGACCGCGCGTTCCATGGCGTTGCGCAGCTCGCGCACGTTGCCGGGCCAAGGATAGGCCACGAGACAGGAGGAGACGGTGTCGGAGAACCGCGCCCGGCCGTTCGCGAACGTTTCGATGAAGCGGCTCGCCAACGGCAGGATGTCCTCCCGCCGTTCGCGCAGCGGCGGAATATGCAGCTCCACGACGTTGAGCCGGTAGTAGAGGTCTTCGCGGAAACGACCGGCTTTCACCTCTTCCTCCAGATCGCGGTTGGTGGCGGCCAAGAGACGGGCCGAGGTCTGGATCTCGCGGTTGGAGCCGATGCGCTGGAAGCGGCCGTCCTGCGTGACCCGCAGCAGCTTGGCCTGGAGCGGCGGGGACATCTCCGCGATCTCGTCGAGAAAGATGGTTCCATCGCGCGCCTCCTCGAAGCGCCCGATGCGCTGCGCGTGGGCACCGGTGAACGCGCCCTTCTCATGGCCGAAGAGTTCGCTCTCCATCAGGTTTTCGGGAATGGCGGCGCAGTTGATTTTGATGAGCGGCCCGGCCACCCGCAGGCTCCAGGCGTGGACCACGTCGACCAGCACCTCTTTGCCGACGCCGCTTTCTCCCGTGATGAGCACGCGGGAATCGGACGGGGCGATGAGGGAAACGTCGCGGAGAATGGCCTGCATGGCCGGGCTTTCCGCCACGACGCAGGGAGGCAGTTCCTGGTCTGCGCTGTAGCGCAGCGGCGCCACGTCCTTGAGGCCGATCGCCTGCTGGATGGTGCGGAGCAGCTCGTCGAGATCGATCGGTTTGGCCAGGTAGTTGAGGGCGCCGTCGCGCATGGCTTCGACCGCTCCGCGAATGTCGGCATAGGCGGTGACGAGCAGGACGGGAAGTTTCGCGTGCTCCTTGCGGACAAGGCGCAGCGTCTCCAGACCGGACAATCCCGGCATGCGCACGTCCGAGACCATCAGGTCGAACCGGCCGCTCCGCAGCGTCTCGATGGCCTCGGCGCCGGATCCGGCGATGACGACGGTGAATCCCTGCTTCCGGAGGAACGAGTCGAGGAGACTGCGCTGCCCGGGATCGTCGTCGACGATCAGGATGCGGGGCGTTTCGGAAGGCATGCCGCGCAGGCTATCGATCAGCCGACCACTTTCAAGTGGCTGATGCGGAAGACCGCGCCCCGGGGCTCGTTCGCCTCGCAGTCGATCTCCCAACCATGGGCCTGCACGATCTGCCAGACCACGGCGAGGCCGAGTCCCGTGCCCTTCTGATGGGTGGTGAAATACGGTTTGAAGATCTCGGACCGGTGCTCGGGCAGAACGCCGGGGCCATCGTCCCTGACTTCCAGAACGGCTTCGGCCGGACCGGATTTCTTGCAGAAGATCTGGATGGTGCCGCTTTCGCCCACGGCTTGGATCGCGTTGAGAACGAGGTTGAAGAGAAGCTGCCGAAACATCTGTTCGTCCGCTTCAGCCACGAGAGGTTCACCGAGAACCTCGAAGGCGACGTGCTTCTCCTCCATATCGTAGCCGAGCATCCGCACCACCTCGCCGGCGGCGGCTTTCAGATCGATGCGCGCCGGGCGGAGGTCGCGCGGCCGCGAGTAGTTGATGAACTCGTTCAACTGCGCGGTCACCTTGTCGGCCTCCTCCACGATCGACTTCGAGCAGTCGCGGAGCTCCTTCGACACGGCGGAATCCTTCGACATCATCTGGGCCATGCCCCGGATGATGTTGAGCGGGTTCCGGGTTTCATGCGCCAACCCGGCCGCCGCGAGGTTCATCTCCTTCAGGCGGGAATTGACTTCGCTGGCCCGAACCAGGCGCAGCTGGAGTTCCGAGGACCGACCCAGATTGCGCCAGGCGAGACCGGTGCCGGCCACGGAGACGGTCGCGAGGAGACAGATGATCGAACGCAGCCAGAAATCGTTCTGCGCCACGGCCAGAACGCCGCGATTCGAAAGCACCACGACAAAGCTGTGCACGCCCTGCTTCTCGCGGATCTTCACGAACTCCTCCTCGGACATCCATCGCGGCCGTCCGAAACGCTGGCGGCTCCAATTCGTATTGATGTTCGGGTCGGATCCATCCGGCGGCGGCATCGGCCCCCGTCCATGGTCGCCCCGGTCGCCCTCGCGCGGGGAGCCATCCCCTCGGTCGGGGCGCGGTCCGCCAGGACGAAACCCGGGAGGCGGCCCCATGCGGTTGGTCCCGAGCGAGCTGGTGAAGTCCTGCCGGGAAAGGACGATCGGGGGATTGGTGCCTTCGATGTCGTAGGTGACGTTCGTGCCGAGATCGACGGGATTGATGAGCGTCACGGTCTTCCCGGCCCAGCTTTCGGTCGTGCCCATGGACCGCATCCCGGCGATGTCGGTCAGCTCTCCGGTGGAGGCGACCAGCTCGCCGGAGGCGTTCAGCAGGGCGATGCCGAGGATCTCGTCCTTCTCGTGGCGGACGAGTTCCGTCATCGAAGCTTCCAGGCGTTCCTTGGAGACGACTCCTCCGAAGCGCCGCTGGGATCTCAGGACGATCCCCAGCGTCGTGGAGATGTCCTTGGCCCGGTTGACGAGGACGGCGCGCGCTTCCTCCCGGACGCGGGAGTGCTCCTGTCGCTGCCAGACCATGACCACGAGCCAGACCGCAGCCAAGAGCCCGTAGACCCAACCGCCGTTTCGTGAGAAGCGCATCGAAATAAGTGGGTCGAGGAGGCGGACGCCCTCCGACAATCCAGGGCTATTTTGCCTTCTTCAACGGCAGAGTCTCGAGATAGCGCTCGAGGTCCTGGCTGGAAACCGCGTTCGTGATCAGCTGCGAACCCCGCGTCTCCCGGCTCGTAAGCATGGAAAGCTCCGTCGGCGCCTCGACGATGGTCGGCGTCAGGAAGATCAACAGCTCGGTCTTCCCCGCCGTCTTGCTCTTGGACTTGAAGAGCGCGCCGAGATACGGGATGTCGCCGAGGAAGGGCACCTTGGTCTCGCTGGAGGTCTTGTTGTCCGAGATCAATCCGCCGATGACCACGGTCTGCGCGTTGGGAGTGACCACCACCGTATCGGCCGAACGGATGTTCAAATACGGGGCCGACACATCGGCCGACAGGGCCTGCTTCTCCGTCGGGGAAACCGAGGAGATCTGCGGCTGGACGATCATCTGGATCAAGCCGTTCTCACCGATGAACGGCGTGACGTTGAGGATGATCCCGACATCGGTGTAGGTGACGTTGACGATCGGGATCGTCGTAGTGCCGGCACCGGTGTAGGAGACGCTGGTCGGAAGGGGCACCTGCTGGCCGACGACAATCTTCGCGAGCTGACCGTCCCGCGCCAAAATCGACGGGCGGGACAGGATCTGGGCCTTGCCGCCCCGGGCGATGGCCCGGACCGTCGCCTGATATTGGCTGCCGACGATCTGATAGAACGCCCCGGCTCCGCCGGTGTTGCCCGGAACCAACGACGAGGAAATCGGCTGGCCGAGGGAGTTGAAGTTGGTCACGACGGTGTTCAATCCGGAGAGACCGAAGACATTGCCGGCGGTGCTGCCAAGACCGTTCGCGCCGTTGTTGGCGAACCCCCCTTCGACCCCGAAGTCCAAGCCGTCGCTCTTGGTCACCTCCACGAAGACCACCTTGATCAGGACCTGGGGCTTGGGCGCGTCGAGCCGCCGGAGCACGTTGCTGATCTGCGTGCTCGTCTCGTCGTCCGCGATGACGACGATGTTGTGCGTTTGCGGATCGACCGAGATGACGGCGCTGCCGACGGTCCCGTTGTTGTTGTAGGTTCCAGTGGTCGAGCTCGCGGCTGCGCCGTTGTTCCGGTTGCCACCACCCCCGAAGCCGCCGCCGCCGCCACCACCGCCACCACCGCGACCCTGCGCGTGGAGCCGACCCAGACCGCATGCCAGAACCACCAGCGCGAACGCGGCGGTCTTCTTCCAGTTTCCAGAGGCAAATTTCATAGATGTCTTTCGGATCAAACGGAGGGTTGAAAACTACCGGCCACCGGCGCCGGTTCTGGATCCGGCACCGCCGAACGCGTTGCCGCTGGTGCTCCCGGATACGGACGAACTGCTGCTGTTCGCGTTGTTGACCTCGCGCTGCATGAGCGGGCTGGTCTGGGTCGTCGAATTGGCGTTGCCCCGCGTGCTGGTCGTGCTCTGGAACATGTTCTGGAGGATCTGGAGGGCCTGCTGCGGATCGCCGTTCTCCATCTTGAACACATGCACCGACTGGTCGCGGCTGGATCTCACGTCCAGTTCCCGGACCATGCTCTCGATCTGCGGCATCATGTCTTTGGCCGCGGTGATCACCACTGACGAGGTTCGCAGGTCCGCCGCCGCGACCACCTGGGTCTGCTTCTGCGCGCGGTCCGTCGTACCGCCGGCCGCCCCGCCTCCGTTGCCACCGCCGCCGCGTCCACCGCGCCCGCCGTTGCCGCCACCGCCGCGGCCAAAGCCGCCGAAACCGCCCGGCCCGCCGAAGCGGAACGGGGACTGGGTCTGGCTGTTCCCCGAGGTCTGATTCGGGAAGACGGTGCCGAGCAAGGTCACGACATCGCTCGGGTTCGCGAATTTGAGGTAGATGACGCGAATCTCGGTCTCACCTTCCGCACTGCTGTCGATGGCTTTGATGATCTCCGCCAAGTGCCGGATGTTGGCCTGGGTGTCGGTGACGACGACGGAGTTGCCGGCTTCGTTGGCCACGATCGTCGCCTGCGGCGAGACGAAGGCCGAAAGGTCGGTCACGAGCTGCTGGGCCTCGACGAACCGGATGGGGATGATCTGGGTGACGATCTCGTCGTTGACGGGAATCAGCGCGGGATTGCTCCCGATCTTGACCGGGATGTTCCGCGTCTTGGCCGTCGCCTTGTCCACGATGGTCAACGTCCGTCCATTGCGGATGGCCGCATAGCCGTTCTTGTTCAGCACGGCGTTCAAGAGGTCGACGGCCTCGTCCTTGGAGACGGGATGGCTGCTGATCACGTTGACGCTCCCGCGGACGGGGGTGTCGAGCACGATGACGAAGCCGGCGGCCTCGCTCATGTGGCTCAGCACCATGTCCAACGGGGCGTTGCGGAAATTGAGCAGGATGCCGTCGGGCCCCGCCGTCGCCGTCGCCTCCATGTCGGCAGGATCGGCGGCCACGGCCGTGGCCGCGCTCGGGGGCGGAGCCGGCTCCGAGGGCTTGCGAACCGCGGCGGGTCTGACCGCCGGGCTTGTTTCCGGTGGGGCGGCGGGCTCCGGCTCGGGCCGGGGTTCCGGTTCGGGCTCGGGGGCCGCGGCGGGGTCGACCACCGGTGCCTCGACGGGCTTGGGCTCGGGCTCCGGAGCGGGCGCCAGGGCCCAGCCCCGCACCGGCGCGGCCGCAAGGCCGGCGGCGCAGATCACCGTCAAAATGCGGGAGAGGGTCGGTTTCATTTCATCTCCTTTTCACGTAGTTCCATAAGTCTCTTGAGCACGTCGTTGGGGTCGTTGGACGAACCGGCGGAAGCGCCGCCGGAACCGTTGTCGTCGGGTTTTTGTGAGGGGTTGGCCACGGTCTTCTCGCTGGCAGCGGCGCTCAAGATCGGGACGCTCTGGGCGGAGAGCACCCATTTGTCGTCGGCGTCCTGCTGCATCTGCATGCCCACCTTCATCGCCACTTGGTTGGTGTCCTGGGAGACCAGCGTGACTCCGGCGGGCAGAATCTCCACCACCCGGTAGCCGGCGATTTCGCCATCGTGCTGGAGGGTCTTGCGGTAGTCGGGACCGGTTCCGTCGAAGAAGGCGAACGCCCCCTTCCCGTAGTCCATCGTTCCCACGAGCGAGAAGGTCGGCGGCGCGGTGGGCCGGGGTTTCGGAGCGGGTTTCGGATCCGCGGAGCGGCTCGTCTGCTGTCGGCGCGCGGGATCGAAGATGTTGCGCTCCGAGATGAACTTCGGAAAGGCCGGGTAGTCGGCGGGTTCGGGCGTCGGGTTGACCTGGGCCCGGACGGACAGGCCGCCCCAAGGAACGAGCAGGAGCAGCGCGAGGAAACGTTTCAGGCTCATGGCTTCGGGGTCTTGGCGAGCACGAGCCCGCTGATCTGGAGGTTGAGGGTGAGCATGCCGCCGGTGTCGTCCCGGGACCGCAGCTGGACGGAATCGAGCTTCAACGACATGGGCGACCGTTCGATCTCGTAGAGGAACCGGCCGAGCGTTCCGAGAGTGCCGCCGGCCTCGACGCGACAGTTCAGGGTGGAGTAGTTGTCCGAGTCGTCCTTCCACTGGGGGAGGATGTCGGAGATCTCCGTTCCGGTTGCCTTGGCCCATGAATCGACCGCCCTCAGCACCTGCTGCTCGGCCTGCGCGCTGTTGGCCGGAAGCGTGTTCGTGCTCATGCCGTCCCAGCGGCTGCGGATCACGGCCTCCCGCTCGATCAAGGTGGTGCCTTGCTTCACCTCCGCGCGGAGCTGGGCGATGGCGGAGGAACGAGCCGACCACCACTTGAGCAGAGGCTCCACCACGATCATGTCGGCCGCGTAGATGCCCACGGCGACGACAGTGAGGACGATCAGGAATTGTTGGCGTTTCTGTGGATTCATCGGGCACCTCCCTGACCCCAGTGGAATTCAAACGTGAACTGCATGGGTGACTTGCCCCGGATCTGCCCGACCTTCAGATCGGACACGGTCTGGGAAGACCGGAGCTGGTTGAGCGTCTTGAGCAGCGACGCGTTGTCCCGCGCGGTTCCGGTGCAGCTGACCAGAGTGCCATCGCGGATCTCGATCGATTTTGCGGTCACCGCGCCGTCTTCGGGAAAGGCGAGGGTCAGTTCGCGCAGAACGCTCAGTCCCCCGAACGACTCGTCGAACCAGGGGCGGTAGCTCTTGATCTTCTGGTTCAGCCCATCCAGTTCGGCCACCCGGGCGGAAATCGCGCTCCAACGGGATCGGAGGAGCGAGAGCTGCACCTGTTGGACGAGGAAGAGAACGACCACCACCGCGGCCAATGCCGCCGCCAATCCGCCGGCCGTCCGGAGCTTGCCGGAGGAATAGCGCTTCACCAACAGCTGCAACGCGGTGGGTTTCGGCGGCAGGAACTCAAACGCCGGACGCCGGCCGGTCAGCACCAGGGCCGCCGCGCTGAAAGACGGCGACAACGGGGCGGTGGCCGGCAGCTGGGTCTGGAACTCGTCCGCCGCGTAACCGGTGACGATCTCGGCCTCGAGGTCCAAGGCCCGGAAACGGGCGCCGAGCTCGTCCACCAGCTCCCGCGCCAGATCGGCCGGACCAAAGATCCTGACCTTCCGCAACGACTGCCGCAGCCCCGGCGGAAGCTGCCCGAGGGTAATGCGGATCTCACGGGCGATGAGATCGAGGTCGAGGCTGCGGCGAATGCCTTCCGTGGCGACGGCGCCTTCGAGGGCGCGCAGGGCGGCGACTCCGTGTCCGGCGACGACCATGAGGCCCACGTGGGTTTCCCCGATGTTGAGCGCGAGCACGCCGTCGGACCGGGCGTTGTCCGGCGGCTGGAGCGCGGCGAGTCCGAGAGAGAAGCTGAGAGGCCGGAGCTTCGCCGCGGCGAGCACCCGCTCGAGGGCCGCGAGCTGGCCGTTGGCGATGCCTGCCATGACGACGTGGAAGCCTCCGCCCGGCAACGCACAGCGGGACTCCGCTCGGCGCAACGTTTCAATGTCGCTGGAGAAACCCTTCTCCGCCTCGATCTCCAGCATGCTGGCCGAATCCTCTTCGGAGAGGGCCGGAAGCTCGGCCGTGGCGGTCAACGCCCAGCGGAGCGGCACGGTGACGACACAATTGCGCTCCCTGATGCCGGCCGCGTCCAGTTGGTTGCGGATCTCGCGGCCGGCGAGTTCCGGCGCGGCGGTCAACAGATCGAGCGTGAGCGCCACGGAGAACGCGCATCGGGCTTCGAGCGATCCGTTGGCGCGTCGCAGCACCACGCCCTCCAGCCGGCTGCCGTCCACCGCCAGACCCAGCACGCTGGTGGGCCGCTTGCGCCCGGGGAATTTGACTTTCAAGACGTTGTTCATTGGGAATTCTTCGCGAGGAGCGTTTCGCGGACACGCGGACCAAGGGCCCAGCCGAGGCGGCCCAGATCCTGCCGATAGATGATCTTCGGATAGCCCTCCGCCACGTCGAAGACGAACTTCACGCGCCGATAGCCGCGCCCGTTCGGACCCACGGCGGCGATGTCGGCGGTGAACTGGTAGCTGCGCGTGGTGATCCAGTCGCGGAGCGCCATCGCCGCCACGACCTTGTCGCTGGTCCCGAGCGCGGTGGCCATCCACGCCACGGTGGAGATCTGCGAGGGATTCAGCTTCCGATAGTTGATCAAGGACTGCGCGGCGCTCGTGGCCGTGCTTTCGTCCACGTCCGCCGCGATGAATAGCGCCTTCAAGACGGGCTCCGGAGCGGTGTTGATGTTGACCCGCCCATAGACGAAGGCGTTCGTGGTGGCCGCGATGTCGCCGTAGATCTTGGCGAAATCGTCCGTGGTCAGGCCGCTCTTCACGTAGAACGACAGGAGATTGGTGAAGCTGGGCGAAACCCGTGCGGTGAAGCCGAGCTTGCGCAGGATCTCGTCCGAACGGCCGGAGCTCAACTTCGCCTTGAGCAGGCCCTCCAGCTCCGTCCGCGTGTTGATATTCGTCAGGGTGGAGCCGTTCGCATGGAAATTCGGTTCCCGGCTGTAGACGGTGGTGAATTCGAGCATCCCGGGATTGGAGGATCGGTCGCCGGTCAGGCTCTTCTCGTTCGTGTCCAAGATGCCGTTGTGGTTGGCGTCGTCGCCCAGGAGCACGCGGGTCGTCATGCCATAGACGAGCCGGAGTTCTTCCACCGTTTCAAAGGGCCCGTGCTTGGCCTCGTAGCCGACGGAACCATAGTTGAACGACATGACGGCGTTGGTGCTGCGCCAGTCCACGATGGCCTCGGCGATGGCGCTCGACATCCCGGGCAACCAGGCAAGGGCGTTGGTCGGGGCCATGTTGATGTTCAGCTTGGAGGCCTCGTCGACCAGTCCGAAGACCGGCCCGTCGGTGGTCGAAGCCGTGGTCGTCGCCAGACGGGCGGCGTCCCGGCCGATCATCCAGACGCGGGCATCGCCGATCGGGATGTCCTCGCAGACGAAGAGGCGGTTGGTCGGGATGGCGCCGTTGGTGGCGTAGTTCGACAGCGCCCAGTCGACATAGCGGGCGGCGCCCTCGATGGCCTGGTCCGCCACGAGGCCCGACGCGCGATTGTCCGAGGCGCGCAGCTCCTGGGTCATGGAGCTGGCGAAGTAGAGCGTGATGCCGACGAGCCCGAGCGCCACCCACAGAACGATGATCAGGACCGACGCGCGTTCCGCGCGCCCGGGCCGGTCATGGTTCGGTTGGAGTCCGGGTTTCATGTCAGTAGCCGATGGCGCCGACCGCGTTGCTGCGGGAGCGCGAGTCGATGGGGACGAAGAGTTCGACCGGCCAGACCGCGGACTGCGGGCCGACCAGTTCGATCCGCACGCGAATCGCGACCGGCAGGTTGGTGCTGAGGGACGAGATGTCCGAAGTGTCCCAGCGTTCGGTCCACTGGGAACCGTCGTAGCAGGAGAACTGGATCGAACGGACCCCTTCGAGCAGGAGCTGCGGATCCACCTCGGGCGTTCCGTAGGTCAGGAGATTGCGGATCACGTTGCGGTAGAGATCCTGCCCGCCACTGGTCCCGCTCCGGAGAGAGTAGCTCACCCGCTGGATGTCGCCCCAAGGCTGGGTCTCGCTCAACGAACCCGTGGCGGTGCACATCTCGATGGAGGCGGATCCGGCCAGACCCGAGCTGATGACGTTGCCGATCTTGAAGCTGCCGGAGAGCAGACCGGAGACCTTTGGCGTGACGACGTTTTGCAGATCGCGCCGCAAAATGGCGGTCGCGTTGTCGATGGGCGCGGCCGAGTCCACTGCGGCGGTCGTCGTGTTGCGCAGACGCAGCGCGCTGAAGAGGACGCCGTTCACCGCCACCAGCACGATCGCCGAGATCCCGATCGCCAGGATCAGCTCGATCATGGTGAACGCGGCGTCGCGGTTGTGGACGGCTCTCTTCACGGATTGAGATAGATGGAGCTGGGCTGCTCGGGCAGCGCGAGGGTGCTGAGTTTCACCGAAAAATCGCGGCCCTGGGCCTGGAAGGCCACTTCGGCCGTAAGGAGCGTGATGGAGTTCTGTTGCCAGGCCTTGCTGGTCAACTTCCAGTGATAGTCCATGGCCCCGTCGCTGACGGTCCCGCTGCGGGTGCCGCCAGCCCAGTTCGTCAGCACGATGCTTTCGTTGAGCACGCTGTCGGCCACCCGGGCGGCGGCGCCTTTCTTGGCGGCCACCTGTCCCGAAAGGCTGGCCACTCGCATCGCCTCGACCGCCGCCGGGATGACGATGGCGAGGAACAGCAACGACGCCAGGACCTCCACCAGGGTGAACCCGGTAGAGCGTCCGCGCCGGCGCCGAGGGGCGCGCCGGACGTCATCATTCGTTGCTGTCGCGAATATCATAGTGTCTGCGATCGGTGGCTTCGATGAGCCAGAGTTGTCCACCGCCGGAGGTGGTCAGTTGCACTTTCTTCGGACTGTTCTCGTCGACCGAACCGTCGGCCCAAAACCGGATGGCCGGCAGGTTGTTGAACATCGGCGGCGCACCCGCACCGTTCTGGCCCTGCACCACCGCGAGACGGACGTTCTCGTCCGCGGTGAAGCGGTCCGCCTTCACGTCGCCCTTTTCTCCCGGCGTCTCGATCTCGATCCCGTACCGGCCCGTCTTCTCGTCGATCCAGAGGACGATCGGCGTGCCTTCCGAAACGGCCCGCGCCTGTCCGGCGTGCATCACGGCCGCCAACCGTCGGGCCTCCGACCCGAGCGATTGTCCCCGGACAAATCCGGAGAGCCTCGGAGCGACCATCGACACGGCCACCATCATCAACCCCAGCACGAGGATCAGCTCGACCAGGGTGAAGGCGCGGCGGCGCCGGTCACTTGCCTGTCCAATTGCCAATGTCATCGTCGGTGCCCGCCTTGCCATCCGGTCCGGGCGAGGAGAGGTCGAAGCCGCTCGGGTTGTGTTTGCCGGGATAGGCGTATTGATAGGTGTTGCCCCACGGATCGGTCGGGAGCTTTTCAAGATACGGGCCGTGCCAGTTCCTGGCTTCGCGCGGCTGCTGGAGCAGGTCGGCGAAGGATTTGGGGTAGTAGCCGTTGTCCACCTCGAAGGCGTCGAGAGCGGTCTTGGAGGAAGAGATGTCGGCGCGGGCGGCGGCTTGGCGGGCCTGTTCGCTGCGGCCCATCATCTTCGGCACCACGAGCGCGGCGAGAATGCCGATGATCGTGATGACGAGGAGCATCTCGACAAGGGTGAAGGCGCGGCGCGCGGCCCGGCGCAGCGCGGTCCGCCGGAGAGAAGGATGGAGGTCGATGGTCTTCATGAATCCTGTTTTCTATTTGATGTAGTCCTGGAGCGAGAACACCGGCAGCAGCATGCCGATGAAGATGATCCCGATGAACCCGGCGATGAGGAACAGCATGAGCGGTTCGGCCAACGCCACGGCGGTCTTCAACTGCCGGTCGAGATCGCCTTCGGTCACGTTGGCCACGCGGACGAGCTCGATGTCCAGACGGCCGCTCTCTTCCGCCACCGAGATCATCTCCATGACCGAACCGGTGAAGAGCACCTTGCATTCGGCGAGGCTCTGGCCGAGGCGGCCGCCCTGCTGCACGCGCTCGATCGACTGGGTGACGGCGTCGACGAGGATCTGGTTCCCGATGGAACGGCGGGCGACGTTCAGCCCCTGCACCAGCGGCACACCGGCTCCGAGCAGGGTGCCGAGCATCCGGCAAAAGCGCGCCATGGCGAACTGGGCCAGGAGCTTTCCGACGATCGGCGACTTGAGGATCATGCCTTCCCAGACGCGGCGGCCCTTCTCGGAGGAGAACCACGTCCGGACAAGCAGGACGGCGACGACGATCGCCGCGCCGATGAAGAGACCGTAGGACCGGATGGCGTGGCTCAGCCCGATGATCATCTGGGTGATGAGGGGCAGAGAACCCTTCACGCTGTCGAAGACCGTCTGAAATTTCGGGATGAAGAAAACGAGCAGAACCGTGAGCACCACCACCGCGAGGACCAGCAGGATGCACGGATAGATCATCGCGGTGACGACCTTCGACTTCAGGTCCTTCTCGCGGGTCTGGAAATCGGAGATCTGGCCGAGCACCACGTCGAGGAAACCACCCGCCTCACCCGCCTGCACCATGGCGGTGTAGACGCGTGGAAAGGTGTCGGGCGATTTGGCCATCGCGTCGGCCAGCGACATGCCGTCGACCACGAGATCGTGGATCTCCTTCCACTTGATCCGCGCGACGGGCGACGAAGCTTCCCGGTAGAGGATGACCAGCGCCCGGCTCAACGGCACGCCGGCCGCGAGCAGGCTGGACAGCAACCGGGTGAAATTCTCCAGCTCCTTGCCGGAGACCTTGGTGGCCTCGAACTTGAACGACAGGGCACCGACGGTGCCGGGCGCCGCCGCTTTGCCGTTCTTGGCCGGGCCCCCTTCCACGATGTTCACCGGCCGAAGTCCGAGCAGCTCGACCTGCTTCAGCGCGTCCGGACGGCCGCCGGCGTCCAAAACGCCCTCAGCCACACCGCCGTCCGCCCGCAGCGCCTTGTATCGATACGTCGGCATCGGCTTCAGGTCCGACTGACCGCGATGGCGGCCGCCGACGGTGTCTGGTTGTTCTCTTCGGCGGAGGCCCGTGCGACTTCCTTCGCGGTGGTCACGCTGAGCACTTCTTCCACGGTGGTCAGGCCCATGCCGACGATGCGCCAACCGTCTTCGGCCAACGTCTTCATGCCGCCGCGACGCGCGGCGTCCCGGATCTGGTCGGACGACGCGTTGTTGAGGATCAGCTTCCGGATCTCCTCGTCGGTGTCCATCCACTCGAAGATGGCACGACG
Organism: Verrucomicrobiota bacterium; assembly: GCA_038209745.1. Taxonomy (GTDB): domain Bacteria; phylum Verrucomicrobiota; class Verrucomicrobiia; order Limisphaerales; family CANJSG01; genus CANJSG01. The sequence goes on along the minus strand of JBBQXJ010000044.1, from coordinate 8,454 downwards.
GCCAAAGAAGCCGGTATTGCGGCATTCGCGACAACCGACCTCGTGGTAGAGGGTCGCTTCTTTGGGGATGCCGAGCTTGGCCTTGAAGGCTTCGGCGGTCGGGGAACGGTCCGCTTTCTTGCAGTGTTCGCAGAGCAGACGAACGAGACGCTGGGCGAGGACGGCCTCCAAGGAAGACGCCACAAGATAGGGTTCCACTCCCATGTCCACCAAGCGGGTGAGCGCGCCGGGCGCGTCGTTGGTGTGCAGCGTGGAGAAGACCAGGTGACCGGTGAGCGACGCCTGGACGGCGATCTGCGCCGTCTCCTGGTCGCGGATTTCGCCGATGAGCACCACGTCCGGATCATGCCGGAGAATGGAGCGCAGTCCCCGGGCAAAGGTCAGTCCCGCCTTTTCGGAGACCTGGATCTGGTTGACGCCCTTGAGCTGGTATTCGACCGGGTCCTCGATGGTGATGATCTTGCGGACGGCGTCGTTGATCTCGTTCAGCGCGGTGTAGAGCGTGGAAGTCTTGCCGCTGCCGGTCGGGCCGGTCACGAGAATGATGCCGTGGGGCATCCGGAGCACGCGCCGGAAACAGTCCAGCTCGCGCTGGCCCATGCCGATCTCGCCCAATCCGCGCAGGGTCGAATTCTGCCGAAGCAGACGCATGACCACCGCTTCGCCGTGCAACATCGGAATGATGGAGACGCGGATGTCCACGTCGGACGCGTCGATCCGGACCTTGATGCGACCGTCCTGCGGCAGGCGTTTCTCGGCGATGTTCAGATGGCTGAGGATCTTGACGCGGGACACGATCGCCGGCTGGAACTGCTTCAGCTGCGGCGGCACCGGGATTTCCTGCAATTCGCCGTCGATACGATACCGGATGCGAAATTCGTCCTCGAACGGTTCGAGGTGGATGTCGGAGGCGCGCAGGTCGATGGCGTCCTTCAAGACCTGGTTGACGAAGCGGATGATGGACGCCTCGTCCTCTTCCCCGGCGTCGAGGTTGTTGTCCTCGGCGTTCTCGTCGACGATCTGGATGGCCTTCTCCTCGTCGAGCGTGCCGATGGTGTCGGCACCGACGCCGAGCCGCTTCTTCATCTCGCGCTGGATGGCTTCACCCGTGGCGAGAACCGGCTTCAACGTGAGACCGGTCAGGGTCTTGAGCGCATCAAGACCCTGGGTGGCGAACAGTCGGCTGGTCGCGATTTCCACCGCGCCGTCCACCCGCCGAATGGGGAGAAGCTCCGCCTTCAGCAGGATGCGCGCGGGGAAGAGCGAGAGGATGTGACGATCGGGCTCCACGTCGTCCAGGGACGTGAAACCGAGGCCGTATTCCTGGGCGAGCCAGCGGAGGATGTCCTCCTCGGTCCGCACCGGAACGGCCTCGGTCAACAACGCCTCGGCATCGATGGAAGACAGCTGCCGGGACGCAACCATGCGTTCCAGCAGCGGTTTCAAGGACGGATCCTGGACGGGCGTTTCAACCATGTTAAACGTCGTTGGCTTGGCTGTGGGCGATCAGTTGAGGAGACCCGCGAGAGTCGCCTGCGCTTCCTGCTTCACCGTAAGGACCTTGCGAAAATCGCCCTGGGCGCTGGCCAGAGCTTCAGCCTTGACCTTCTTGGCGGCCTCGAACTTGGCCAAGGCCGCCTTGATGTCGGCCGCAGGGGCGTTGTCGTCGATCGCCTTCTGCAGCGCGACCGCCTCGGGGCTCGGTTCACCGCCGAAGCCGCCACGACGCCCTCCACCCTGGCCTCCCTGCCCGCCAGCCTGGTCGGCCTGCGGACCGCCGCGACCGCCGGGCGGCCGACCCATCCCACCGCCGAAACCTCCACCCATCGAGGCCTCGCGCCGAGCATCCATGACCTTCTTGACGAGGGGCTCGACGGCCGCCCATTCCTTGTCTTCCGTGAACCCGAGCTGCTCGCGGGTGCGATCCATCATCATCTTCTGCATCTGCGCAGGATCGAAGTTGCCACGGCCCTGGCGTCCGCCGCCGTTGGCACCGTTGGCACCGTTGCCACCGTTGGCACCGTTGTTGTTGTTCTGCGCCGAGACCGAGCCGGCGTTCAGTAACAGCGCGGAGGCAATACCGCCCACCATCAGCAATTGATTGAGTTTCATGGAAGATTCTCCTGTCGTTGGATTGGTTGATTTCTTTCCGTTGTCCGATCCCGGCGCGACAGATAAATGCCGGGGCCACCGACAGGACGAAACGGGTACGAACAATCCTAAACCACTGTTCGTGCCAACCTTGAAAAGAGGGGATTTCCGCTCAGGAAACGGTCCGGTCCGCGCAAGCGCTGCGCACCCGCTCACTACCCGCGCGCACATCCTGCGCGCCGGAGCTCCTCCAAGATCGCCACCAGCCGGAACCGCCTCCTACCGGCGCTCTTCGATGATGGACGTCAGAACCGTCTCCTTCACTTTCCAAGTCAGCGCCATGGTCATCGACAAAGGAAGCAGCACGAAGAAAAGGGTGAGCCATGTGCTCAGCTGGTCGAGGATGGCCAGCATGCCCGCCACGGCCGGAGGAATCGACGGCACCCGCCGTAGGACCGCCAGCATCCCGAGCAATCCTGGAACCAGCACGAGCACCAGACGGTTGAACCGGGTGAAGAGCCGGGCCTCCAGCCGGAGCGCTTCGTCCGGCAGCATGGCGGTCAACCGGAGCAGCACGAGGTTCAGCACGAAGAGAAGGCCAAGACTGGACACGCCGAGGAGCGTCACGCTGGCGCTGTTCAACGGCGTCGCTCCTTGGTCCCGGTAGTAGGCGAGAAACGGGACCAGCCCGAAGTTCACCAACGCGAAGAAGTGGGCGCGGTCCAGAGCCCGGATCCAGATCCGCTCCTGGGGCTGGTAGTGTTTCAGCTGCGCGATTCCGTTCCAGACCAAGGCCGTCGCGAGCAGCGCCGGGACGATCGACATCCAGCCAAGAGGGCGGAACAGATCGGTCCGCGCCGTCTGCACGTAGGACAGCAGCACGAGCGGCGCGCCCCAGAAGAGAGCCGAGAGCCCCCGAGCCATCCGGCCAAGGGCACGGAGCAGTTCAGTCTGGGGGGCGTTGGACGACATGCGGCGGTGTTGGGGGATGGAAGACACGGTTTTCCCGATACCATCACGAATTCTTCACCCGATCGGGCCCATCCCCATCTCCACGGGCCGTTCAGATGGAGAGGTAGGTGTATTCCTTCAGGCCGCGCTCGTAGTCGTCGAGCAGGCTCATGGCCTCCTTCGGCTTGAGCCGGTCGCTCTTGATGGCGGCGTCCACCTGGGCCTTCATCTGCCGCTTGAGCTCGTTCTCGTCATACTGCACCGCACCGAGACATTGGCTGATGGTGTTGCCTTCGATCACTTCCTCTACGTAGTAGCCGGCGGGCTCGTCGGGCTCCAGGAAGACGTGGACTTCGTTCACGCGGCCGAAGAGGTTGTGGAGATCGCCCATGATGTCCTGGTAGGCGCCCATGAGGAAAAACCCGAGGAAATACTGCTCCTGCCCGTCGCCGTTCTGGCGCAGGGCGTGCATCGGCAACGTGTCCCGGACGTCGCGCAGGTCGATGAACTTGTTGATCGCGCCGTCGGAGTCGCAGGTGATGTCCGCCAAAGTGCCCTCGCAGGTCGGCTTTTCGTCCAACCGGCTGATCGGCATGATCGGGAACAACTGGCCCAGCGCCCAATGGTCGAGCAGCGACTGGAACACGGAGAAGTTGCAGAGGTATTGGTCGCCCAGGCTGTCCTCCAGCTTGCGGATCTCCTCGGGGATGTAGGCCTGGCCCTTGAAGCTGTCCACGACCGCCTTGCTGATCTCCCAGTAGAGCGTCTCGATCTTGGCCTTTTCCGGCAGCTCCATCAGACCCAGCGTGAACATGTTGTGGGCGTCCTCCTTGCGCTCCAAGGCGTCGTGGTAGGCCTCCAGCTTGTTCCACTTGGCGATGTTCTTCCGGATGTCCAACAACTCCTTCACGAGCGCGTGCTCGTTTTCACCGAATTGGAACTGCGCCGTCTCGGGCGATTTGTGGATCGCTCCGAACACCTCCACGATCAACACGCTGTGGTGCGCGACGATGGCGCGTCCGCTTTCGCTGATGATGTCGGGGTGCTTCACCTTCTCCGCGTTGCAAACGTCGGCCACGTAATAGACAATATCGTTCGTGTACTCCTGCAAGGAGTAGTTCGTGGAGCTGTCGAACGCGCTGCGGGACCCGTCGTAGTCCACCCCCAACCCGCCGCCCACATCGAGAAACTCGATGGGAAAGCCCATCTTGTAGAGCTTGGCGTAGAAACGCGCCGCCTCCTGCACGGCCTTCTTCACCGTGAGGATGTCCGGCACTTGGGAGCCGATGTGGAAATGCAGCAGCTTGAAGCAATGCTCCAGCTTCTCCGCCCGGAGCATCTCCGTCGCCGCCAGGAGCTCCGCCGTGCTGAGTCCGAACTTGGCGTTCTCGCCACCGCTCTCCGCCCACTTGCCCGCGCCTTTGCTCAACAGCCGCGCGCGGATGCCGACCATCGGCTCCACCCCGACCTGTTTGGATACGGTGATGATCTGCCGGAGCTCCTCCAGCTTCTCCACGACCATGATGACCTTCTTGCCCAGCTTGATCCCCTGGAGGGCGAGCTTGATGAAGGCGGCATCCTTGTAGCCGTTGCAGACGATGAGGGAACCGGGCTCGCTCTGCAGCGCCATCCCGGCGAACAGCTCGGGCTTGGAGCCCACTTCCAGACCGAAATTGAACGGTTTGCCGGCGTCGAGGATCTCCTCCACGACCTCGCGGAGCTGGTTCACCTTGATCGGGAAGACTCCGCGATACTGCCCTTGGTAGCTGAACTCCGCGATGGACGAGCGGAACGCCGTGTTCAACGCCTCGACCCGGTGGCGGAGAATGTCCTGGAACCGGATCAACAGCGGGAACCGCAGTCCCCGGGCCTTGGCCTCCTCGATAACATCCGTGATGTCCACCGAGGCGCCCTTGTCCTGCAGGGGACTGACGACGACGTGACCAGCCTCGTTGATGTCGAAATACTTCGCACCCCAGCGGTCGATGTTGTAGAGGGTGCGGGCGTCCTGGATGGACCAGGACGGGCCGTTGGCGGCGTTGGGTTCAGTCATTGATCGGGACAGATTCAGCGGAATATAGGAGGGAGCTTTTCCGATTCAGCAAGAGCAATTTGTTTCTGCGCGCAGATGTTGCAGATCCGGGGCTCTCCCGGGGACCAAAACCAGCGGGCCGTCCACGCTCGGTCCACGCTCGGTCCACGCCAGCGCCTCACCTCCCCCGTTTTCCCTCTCGCCCCCATTCTCCACAGGCCCTAGTCTCCCTTCATGCCTCAGGTTGCATCAAATCGAGTCCTCAAACTTCTCTGCGCCCTCCTCCTCGCGCTCGTCACGGGCGATGCCCGGGCCCAGCTCGGCGACTCGAAGGCCAATGCGGCGATCGACAAGGCGATCATGCAGCTCTTCGGCAAGTCCTCCTTCACCTCGCAGGCCGAAGTCTCCATCAAGGGCGAACAGACCATCGCCATGGACGTCGAGTTCGCGGTCCTCGACGGCCAAACCTGCTCCACCATCGATCTGGGCGCCATCCGCAGCGCGGCCATTCCCGCCTCCGTCCTCGCCCAGTTGAAGGCCGCCGGCCTCGACAAGGTCGCCTCCGTCACCCGTCAGGATTCGGCCTCCATCCTGATGGTCTATCCCAACGCCAAGTCCTACGTGGAATTCACCCCGCCCGGCGCCAAGGCCCCCTCCGCAGTCGAGACGAAGCTGGCGATCACCGACATCGGCAAAGAAAAGATCAACGGGCAGAACTGCACCAAACAGAAGGTGCTGATCACCGACGACAAAGGCGCGACCTCCGAGGTTCTCGCCTGGATCAACGAGAAGAAACAGCCGGTCCAGCTCCAGGCCGCCCTCGAAGGCACCACCGTGACCATGCTTTTCAAGTCGATTCAGGACAAAAAGCCCGAAGCCTCCCTTTTCAAGGCTCCCATCGGCTTTACCAAGTATGATTCACCCCAGTCGCTCATGATGGCCCGGATGATGGAAGCGATGAAGGCCCCGAAGTAACGTCCTGCCCATAAACGGCGAAAGGCGGGTGCCTTGCGACACCCGCCCACCCAAACAACCAAACGAACCCTCCAGAACCGCTTATCGGCGGCCACGACCGGGAACCCATAAACCCGGCCGATAAGGAGCGTCCACACAATGATGGACGTCCCCGCCGAAACTTTGTTCAACCTCCCCAAGAAAATAATTTACCGACGCTTTTAAGTGACGGTCAGTGAAAAGCACCATGCGAATCGCCAATCTCAATCCGGACTCAAAAATCGGCGCCACTTCCTGGTTTGTGGACATCGAAGACAATCGGATCCTTCTCGACGCCGGCACCCACCCAAAACGCGACGGCAAGGAGAGCCTCCCCCTCTACGACACGATCGCCCGCGAAGACATCGAGGCCATCGCCATCTCCCACTGCCACCATGACCACGTGGGTTCCCTGCCCGTCGCCCTGAAATACTTCCCCAAGGCCAACGTCCTGATGACGGAGCTCAGCTACTTCCTCGTGGAGAGGGTGCTGCACAACTCCGTCAACGTCATGATGCGCCAGAAGGAAGAGCTGGACATCGCCGAGTACCCGCTCTTCACCCACACCGAGGTCGATGAACTGGCCCCCGTGTTCCAGGGTTTCAAATACAACCGGGAGATCGAATGGTCCGGCTTCCAGAAGACCCAGATCGGCCTGCCCTCCGCCACGCTGGAGTTCTATGACGCCGGCCACGCCCTCGGCTCCTCCGGCATCATGTTGCGCGGCCAAAAGGAAACGCTGTTCTTCACCGGCGACGTCAATTTCCGCGACCAGACCATCCTGAGAGGCGCCCGGTTCGAGGACGTCAAAGCCGACGTCCTCATCATGGAGACCACCCGCGGCGCACGGGCCACCCCCGAAGGCTTCACCCGAGAAAAGGAAATCGAACGCCTCGCCGCGTCCATCCAGCGTGTCCTCGAAGCCCGCGGCTCCGTCCTCCTCCCCACCTTCGCCCTCGGCCGCACCCAGGAGATCCTCGCCCTCCTCGCCCTGCTCATGCGCCAGGGCAAGATCCAGAAGCAGCCCGTCTACATCGGCGGGCTTGGCCGAGTTTTCACCGAGATCTACGACCTCGAAGCCCATCGGGTAAACCGCAACCACTCGAACATGAAGCTGACCGAGGCCCACAACCTCATCGTCCTCAATCCCAAGCAGGTCTTGGACATGCGCCTCGGCGGTGGACGCATCTTCGTCATCACCTCCGGCATGATGACCGAGAAGACCGCTGCCCACGAACTCGCCGCCCGCATGCTCGGCGATGACAAACACGCCATCTACTTCGTCGGCTACGCCGATCCCGATTCACCCGGAGGCAAGCTCCGCGCCGCCAAACACGGCGAAACCTTCGTCCTCAGCGCTTCCGCCGGCGAAGTGACCAAGAACTGCGAAGTCGACAGCTTCGACCTCACCGCCCACGCCAACCGGGAGGAACTCCTCGACTTCGTGGACACCGTCGGTCCCCGCACCGTCATCCTTGGCCATGGCGACGAAGACGCCAAAGCCTGGTTCGCCGAACAGATCCGCGCCAAGCACCCCAAGATCAAGGTGCTCGTGCCCGATCCCGGCCAGATGATGGAAGTGTAGGCCCGCCCGCCAAAAGGTAGGGCGCTGGCTCCCGCCGAGCCGCCTGGGGTCGGGCAGTCGTCGAGCAAGCTTCTCTGGCAACTCCGGAAAGCTCCGAAGACGCCACCGCCGCCTGTCTTTCATTCGTCCGCCGAGTTCGCGCCCGGGCGGCCCGGTGGAAGCCATCGCCCCACCTTTCCGGGACACATCCCTTGCGGTCGCCCGTCCAAAGGGCTTTTCACCCCGGGACCCGGTTTCACCATGACCTGCGTGACTATTTCGGTTTGAGAAACCGAAATAGGAATTCGAGCGCAGCGAGAAGCCCCGCCAGGGGTGAGCGAGCGGGCGCGAGCGAATCAACATCTGGGTCGTCGCCACATCCTCGTGCCCCAGCTGCTCCTGCAGCGTCCGGATATCCGGGCCCGCCTCCAGCAGATGCGGCGCAAAACTGTGTCGCAACGTAGGCGCGCTCGCCCGCCTACCCGGCAACACCGCCAAAGCCGCCGCCTTCAACACCCGCTGGAACCCCGCCTCGTGCAGATGATGCCGCCGCTGCAGCCCCGTCTCCGGATCCATCGACAGCTCCTTCGAAGGGAACACCCGGCCAGAAACGCCGCGTGAATTGCTCCAGTCATCGCATCAACCGGGGCGTTGTTCGCTTTAACCGGGGCGTTGTTCGCTTTAAGGGGACTTCCAGAAACTCGATTTTCCAGAAAAGAAACAGTCGTTGAAATTGAGCAAGCAGGGCGGGATTTTCGTCCAAGAACGCGTGTCCGAAACCATTCGTCCCTCTGAGCTTTCCTTCTTCTCCCTGACCGAGCGG
>JBBQXJ010000043.1:0-37035 GCA_038209745.1 Verrucomicrobiota bacterium | reverse complement strand
CCAGGATCTCCTCCCGTTTCGCCCTCGGCGTCCGCACCCGCCCCAGCACGTCCCTCTTCAACAGCTTCATCGATGCCATAGACCCATCCCTATGACATCTATGCCGCCGCTCTAACAGAGCCGCTCCGCAGGACGCTTACCATCCCTATGACATCTATGCCGCCGCTCTAACAGAGCCGCTCCGCAGGACGCTTACGAGGAAGCGGGAGGAGATCCTGGCCGAGTTCGAGGGGAGCGGACTGAGCGGGGTTGGGTTCGCGGAGCTGGCGGGATCAAATATCCCACGCTGGCGAGCTGGATCCGGCGGCGGCGGTTGGGATGAAAGCTCCGCGGGGCGCTTGCCCGGCATCCGCTTCACCGCTTCGTGTCCGCCTCGAAGACCACTCCTCCTATCACGAACTGGATGCGTGCCGGCCCGGCAACGGAGCCGAGATCCACGGTAAGAACCAAGCCATCGATCGAGAACTTCACGGCCTCGCCCGTCAGGCGAATATCGTCTGCGGTGCCGATGACGCCGTCTTCGCCGGCCAGGGTCACTTCCACGAGAACAACGTCGCCGGGCGCCGGCAGCTGGATCCGGATCTTGTCGCCGACGCCTTCCACGGGTGACACGTCGATCCGTTCGGGTGGACGGCCCTGCATGGCATTGCCGATGGCGAACCGCCCAGACACACCAAACGTTTCACGCTCCGCAGCCAAGGACTCCGACCACGGCTGCCATTCGGAAGGCGGGATCGCGGGCCGATAGACGCCGATCAAGAAGCTCCGGCTGACGACACCGCCGGTGCCGGTCGTGGCCGCGACGACCACGGTGCTGAGTCCGGGATCCCCGACACGGGGCGCCCCACTCAGCTGGCCGGTCGTCGGATCCAACGTGAGCCAGCGAGGGCCTTCCAAAATCGAGAGCGAGACGCGGGCACCGTCCGGAGCGGAAGCGAAGAGCGAGGCGATGACGGGGGCGTTCAACTGCTGCCAGAGGAATCCACCCGGTCCCAAGGTCACACCGCCGATGACGGGCAGGGCCGCGACGCGGATCGAGAAAGTCCGCGGCACCGTGGAGTCGACTCCGCCATTGGCCGTGCCGCCGTCGTTGCGGGCCACGACGGTGACAAGAGCCGTTCCAAACACGCCGGCTTGCGGAGTGAAGCGCAACGTCCCGTCGTTCCCGATGGTCGGGGCCGTCTCGAAGAGTCCGGGCTGGTCATTCGTCACCGCGAAATCGACGCGCGTGACCGGGGCTCCCGGCGGACCGGCGACGATGTCCTTGGCCCAGGCACCGACGGTCTGAGGGCCGGAATCTTGGTTCACCGTGACGTCGCCACCGGGACGGTAAGTCGGAGGCTGGTTCACATACTGCACGTCGATGGTGAAGGAACGGACGGCCGAGGTGTCGGAGCCACCATTGTCGGTGCCGCCCGAGTCGTGGGCCACGACGGAAACCGTCGCGCGTCCCAACGTTCCGGGTTTCGGGATAAAGCTCAGGGTTCCGTCCGAAGCGACGGTTGGAAGCTCGGTGAAGAGTTCGGGACGATCCACTGTGAGAGTGAACGCAACCGTCTGAGAGGATTCGTTGGCAGGACCGGGACTGATGTTCGTGGCCCAATCTGTCCGGACGATACGACCGCCGTTCGACGGGACGGATTGATCGGGACCAGGCGTGAAGGTCGGCGGCTGGTTCGGGAGGATGCGTGGCTCGACCATCACCACCACCTGCGCCATTGCGGTCAGCCCGGAGGAATTGAGGATCGTGAAGGAGAAAGTATCCCGGCCGACAAATCCCGGCAGTGGCGTGTAGAGGATCGCGGTGCCGTCGGAGGAGATCCGCGCGACGCCGCCGGTTGCGTTGCCCACCGCGATCACGCCCAGGACATCTCCAACATTGCCGGAGACCGCACCGTCGAGCACTTCGAGGCGGGTGGGGGCGGCATCTGCCGGAATCGTGTAGGAATGGTCCACCGCAACCGGCGGCTGACGCGGAGCGGCCGATACCGTCACGGTGACCGAACCCAAATCCGACCCCACGTTTCCGGCCAAGGCCCGGAAGAAGAACGTGTCGATGCCGACGAAGCCGGGCACCGGCGTGTAGAGGAAACTTCCGTCGGTTTGGAGCGTGACAACGCCGTTGTGCGCCGTCCCGTCCAGTGTGGCGGTGAGCGGACGGCCCAGCGGATCGGTTGCACCGGACAGCACACCCAAACCGGCCGGGACGGCGAGAGCCCGGCCTTCGCCGGTCGCGAAGGCCAGCGAGGTCACTCTCGGAACGCCGGTCGTGGAGGGCAACTGGCTCAGGGCGGCGGACGTGATTCTCACCGAACTGTCGACCGCACCGAAGCCCGTCAGGTCGAAGCTAAGCGTCGCCACCGTCCCGGCAGGAACGGCCGACAGGTCCAAGCTGAAAACCAGTGGATCAGGGCCGCCGACCGTGCCGGACTTCAACTTCATCCCCGGCGCCAGCGTGAACGCGCCATCGCCACCGAAGTTGATGATCGAATCGGTATTGCCCACCGCCGTGTGCCCGAGAATCGACTTTCCAGTGCGGGCGTCGATCAAGGCGGCTTCGAAAGCGTCGGGCGGCAGGCCGGAACCTTTCCCGAGCGAGATGGAAGCGATCGTGAAGATCAGGCTGTCGGCGCGGTCGGGCACGATGAATGTCTGAAGCGCAGAAGAAATTGCCAATCCGCCGCCTTCGCCCAGAGCGATTCCGCCCGAGCCGAAGGTCGCGCTCCCGATCGTGCGCCATCCGAGGCCGGGAACGGAGAACGAGCCGTTGACCAACGTCGGCTGCGGCGCCGCCACGCCCGCGGCCAATTCGGCCGCGAAGGCGGTGAAGCCCGAGGCGCCGGCTGCGAGTTCAAAGCTGGGCGTGATCCCCGCCAGCGCGCCGGCCGCCGCCGACGTATAGGCCGCACGCAGCATGTTTCCTTCAAGGACGGACGGCATCCGGCGCGTGCCCTCGGTCAGCGTAGGTGTCATCAGGGAGCCTGGCCGCGAGAGCGAGGAGAGATGGTCCTGATCAGGGCCCAGCAGCTCCAGAATTCCCGGCGCCGCGAAAAAACGGTCGCCGCCGGGGCCGGTCGCCACCAAACCGGCAAAGCCCGAATAGTTGCGGGTGAAGCCCAGCAAATGGCCCATCTCATGGGCGATCAGCGTCGAAAGGTCATATCCTTTTTCGCCGCCGGCCGGAGCTGAGACTCCGGCATACCATCCGCGTCCCGCGCCACCCTGGTCGATATAGAGGGTTCCGCGGGACGGCAGGCCGTCTGTGCCGACGGAGTCGATCACCGAGTAGCCCAGCTGGCCCGGTGTGAGGGTCGTGGGCACGACCGTGAGCGAGAGCGAAACCGGAGACCTCAGCACTTGGGACCACGCGTTGCGGGCAGCGTCGATGGCGGCGGTCAGGTTGGCGCTAGACAGCGCGGTGTTGGCCGACGAGTTCGTTTGATTTGGAGCCGTTGTCGAAGAGCCGCTGAGGCCCGTTGTCGATGGAGACCCGTTGGGATCCAGGTTGGAGACCAAAGGCGAGCCTCCACCCGAAGTTCCCCTTGGTGCCTGGGGATTGTATTCCGGGTCTAGGCGAGGATTGCTCCCGGTAACAGAACCGTTGAACCGTGTCGGGCCATTGTAGGGCTGGGGCTGCCGCGACGAAATCTCATTATACAACGGCGACTCGGGAATGACGCCGGGTTTGGCGGCAGCCTTGGCTGGCTGGCTTTCTATTCGCCATGTGGTTCCGGGATCGTAGCCATATTGACTAGGGTGGAGCGGTTTTTCGTGGACCACGCCTTGAATGGCAGTTGTCGAGTCGTAGACGCGGTTGATATCGCCGAATCCTGTGAACCCACCCACCCTCGTTTTCGACTCCCAGGGCCTTCCCTCGTTTACTGTGATTTCGGTTCCTCCTTCAACTATCAGACGGTCGTATTCCGCATATTTTCCCTTGGCCTCAAAACGGAAACCGGGTCGCGTGGAGATTGCTTCACCGGTGAAACTATTCCTTCCGTATTTGGATGTGGCCCAATACTCGCCAATCTTTCGTTCGGCGTTCAAATCACCAAGGCCGACCTCGGTGTTCGTCGAGCGGTAGTCGAATCGCCATTGTCCTTCTTTATCCATGTATACACTGTCGATGACAAAGGTGTGGCCTTGAGTGCGCGCATACACGGGATGCCCTGCAGCCGTTGCAGCTTCGAGCGATTCAACCGTCGCACGGTGGGTATATGAGTTGTCGATGCCGAGCCGATTGAGTTCGTCAACAGCGGTCTTCACCCTGAGCGAGCTCGCTTGATTATAGTTTCCAGTTCGCTCGTCTCTGACAACACCGAACAGATCCAGAACAGCCTGCTTGGCCAGTTCCTTTCCATGCGACGCCACAAGCATCCGGAAAGCTTCAGGCGTGCAAATGACCTCCCTCTTCCCGCCCGCGTTTTGCCCGAAGCCCTCGACAGGGTAGGTAATCTCTGGCGTCCCGGATGCCCCGGATTCTCCAGCCGTCGTTCCTTCAAGCTTTTCCTTGGGCATTTTCCCAGAAGCATCTGCCGTAGTCGGTTGCGCGTGCTCCCCGTCCGCCGCCGTTGCCGGACTAGTTTCGCGACTTTCAGCAGCAGATTTGGCAGCCGCGGATGGTTGTTTGGAAGCGGCCGGTGCAACCGGAGTCTCTGTGGAGCTATTCCGGACGGCTCCACCACCGGTGTTTTCACCAGAGGATGGGCGCGCCGCGCCATCCTCGAGAAGGCTGCCGCTAGCTCCTGGCCGCGTCGGCTGGCGCGGCCTGGAGAACGCCGCTTCTCCCGCTCCCTCGCTCGGATTCCAACGGAAGCGTGGCTGTGTGTTTTCGACAGACCCCGGCCGGCGCGGGGACTTGGGCATTTGGAAGCTGGTAGACGCAACATCGTCCCGGGGCATCCACCAGCGGTCAGTCGCCCGGGGAGGACGGACTCCTTCGGCCGCTTCACCAACTCCTGCCGTGATCCCTTCCACTCCGGTGCCGCGTAGTTTGGCCGCCGGCAGCGTTTCAAAATGCTCGATCTGACGCGTCGCATGGTCCGCGAGCGACTCGGCGGCCCGTGCGGTAAACCCGGAGCGCCCGGCCGAGTTCGCCGATCCTCCCTTGCCCAAGAACGCGGGCGCAACCACGAGTCCGACATTGAACAAGGCCTCTCCTATCTCGGCCGAATTCCCGGCCAACAGGGCCCGGGCGAGCCCTTCGAAGGGCTGGAGCGTCGCGCCATACAGCAGATGGCCGCCAAATCGCCCCAAGTAGGAATCGAATCCGCCTCCGTCCGCCACGGTCTCGTCGGCGACCTGGCTCGCCAGATTCCCGAGCATTCCGACCGGCTGATACCCGTAGCCCTGCCGAGTGTAGCCAACCGCGTCGACGATGGAGAACGCGGACAGGTCCACGATCCCGTAGACCAGCTTGGCCGCGCCGATGAGACCGCCGAAGACGTAGCCCAGCGGGCTGTCGCCGTAGTTTTCCCGGTAATACTTCTCGGCCACGCCGATATAGGTGCTCTCTGCCTGGACGCGCCGGCCTTCGGCCTCGGCGTCGATCATCTGGAACTTGGCTTCACCGAGCGCCTGGCGTTGGCGGGAGTTGAGCCCGCCGTGGGCCGCGGCACGACGCCCGAGTTCGCGCTGGGCTCCGATTTCAAAGCCGAAGGCCTTCTGCTGGTCGGCCGTGAAGCTCAGCGGGGATTTTCCGGACGGATCGCGAAGGTTGACCGGGTTGTTGTTGGCGTAGCGGTAGAGATTCGAGTCGCCGCCCGCGAAGCCGATGGGATCCTTGCCGATGAAGCGGCCGGCGGCGGGATCGTAGTAGCGGGCGCGATTGTAGTAGAGACCGGTGGAGGGATCGAATTCGCGGCCGGCAAAAAGATAGCGGGTGGGAAGCGAGGCGGGGTTTCTCCGGAGAGGATTGCCGAAACTGTCGAGCCAGAAGTGGTCGGTCAGGCGGCCGGTGTTGTCGGCCGTGTCGCGGATATGGTGCTGCCCGTCGGCGAGAAGCCACAGCACGCGGCCTGATCCGTCGTCTTGGGCCAACGGCTCATCGACGCCCAGGCCGTAGAGGAAGGCGCGGGTCGGAGGCGCCCGGGCGGGGCCGGCGTTTCCATCGGCGTCGGAGAGCTCAAGGATGACCTGGCCGCGGTCCTGGATGAAGTAGGTAACCGGCGCACTTCCGATCAAAACCGGGAATTCCGCCACGCTGAGGGACACGCGACGGTCCATCGCGTCGTAGTCGTAGCTCGTTGTCTTGATCCGCGAGCTGTCGCCGGAGAAGGCGGTCACGGACGTGAGACGATTGCGGAAATCCCAGGCATATTCCCGGAAGCTTCCGTCGGACCGGCTGGTCACTCGCAGGAGATTGCCTTCGGCGTCGTAGTCGTAGGTGGAGGCGTCGTCGGAAAGGATGCGGTTGTCGGGACCGATGACCACGCTGCCTTGACGGGATGAGGCGGTGGGATTGCCGGCGGCATCGTAGGTGTAGGCTTCGCCGCCGAACACGCCGCTGGTGTAGGAGACGGCGACGACCTGGGTGCCCTTGTCGTAGCCGAAGGTGGCGGTGCCGTCGCTGTCGGTGCGATGGCTCACATATCCGTTGCCATCGTATTGGTAGGCATAGGCGTTGAGGGTCTTGTTCTCGAACGCGCCGGCATGGGTCAACGTGGCGACATAGTTGCGATCATCGTAGGTGTAGACGGAAGAGACCACCATCGCCCCGGTCCCATCGAATCGGTTTATGGAACCGACCCGGAAGAGGTTTTCCGCGTAGGTGTAGGACGCGCTCTTGGCGCCGGCGAACGTGCCGCTCTGGGCCACTTCCACCAACCGGTGCGTCACGGCGTCGAAGGAATAGTCCGTGCGGACCGCCGGGTTCATCGCCCCGTTGAGGCTGACCGACACGGAAGTGGCCATGCCGACCACATCGAAGGTCCAGTCCAACCGCGCAGAGCCGAAGCCGGCGGGGCCGAGAATCGTTTCACCGGTCAACAGATTCCGGGCGTCCGGCGAAAAGGTGAACGTGCTCGACCAGCGCCCATCACTGATCGCGACCAGGCGGCCATCTGCATCGAAAACCGAGGTGAACGTGATGTTCTGGTCCGGGCCGGCACCATCGACCCAGACCTCCGTCCTCCGGCGACCGAGGCCGTCATAGGTGTAGCCGATCTGGCGGCCGTTGCGATCCTTGGAGGCGACCATGTTTCCATCTGCATCGTAGGCGAAAACCCGGGTGCCAAACACGGTCCCGTCGGTCAGGCGACGGTTGGCCAAGTCGTAGGTGTAGGATGTGACGTTGCCGTTGGGATCCGTGATGGAGACGACGTTGCCGGAGCCATCATACGCCGTCACCGTCGTGGCCCTGCGCGCGTCGGTCATCGAGACCTGTCGATTGCGCCGGTCGAACGTGAATGTGGTGACGTTGCCCTCCGCGTCCGTCCTCTTGACGATGTTGCCCACTTCGTCATAGGCCTCTGCGATGATGTTGCCCGCCTCGTCGAGGGTCTTGATCCTACGGTTCAGCGAATCAAACTTGTAGGAACGCGCGATGAGTCCCGTGGAGGTGGCGACGAGATTTCCGGCCTTGTCGTATTCGTTGACCGTGAGGCCGGCTTCCCGGTTTTCGCGACGAACAAGGCGGCCCACGCTGTCGTAGACGATCAGATCGGCGACCGACCGGAGAGCGTCTCGATAGGTGACCCGCAGGGTGCCCGACACATACTCATAGGACCAGGTGGAGAGCAGTTGGCCACCGAACGCTTCGCTCGTGATCACTGTTTCCGACGTTTGGCGGTTGATCCGGTCATAGGTCCGCTTGGTCTTTTGCCCAAGGGCGTCCAGCATCTCCACCGCGCGACCGGCGTCGTCATAGGTGGTCAGTTCCGTGGCCAACAACGGCGCCGCGGCGGTCCCTGCGTTCTTCCGGGTCGCGACAAGCTGCGAGCGCCGGTCGTAGGTGTTCTCCACCGCGAACGCTTCACCCCGGCCCGGCACGTAGCGAACCAGATTGCCGATCGCGTCGTAGGACATCGTTTCGACGATCGCGTCGTTCGTCGTCGTGGCGGTTGTGCGGACAACGACGCGGCCGAGATTGTCGCGCTGATAGTCGATGGTCTGGTCCGATCCTGAATAACCGGTCTGGCGCACCAGCCATCCCATGTTGTCGTAGGCCGAGGTCATCACCGCCGAATCGGGTGTGCCGGCCGCTTCCGTGGTCGCGAGCAGGAGATTTCTGGCGTCGTATTCGTAGACGGTTTTGGTTCCGCGGCGATCAATGGTGAGGACGCGGTTTCCGACCGCATCGTAGCCGTATCGGTCGCTCTTGGATGCCGCATCCGTCTGGCGGACCAATCGGCCGAGGCCGTCGTATTCCATCACCGTCGCGTTGGCCAGAGGATCGGTCACGGTCGTGATGTGCCGCGCAGCGTCATAGGCGTAGCTCGTGATTTCACCGAGAGCATCCTTGACGGTCGAAGGACGGTTCAGCGCGTCGAACTTGGACTCGGACGTTCCAAGGGGCGTGGTCACCGACAGCACGTTACCGAAACGGTCGTAGGTCCTGGTCTGCGCGATCCCTTCGGCGTCGATCTGCCGGACCATGCGGCCAAGGGCATCGTAGGACATCTCCGTGACAAACTCCGCGCCACCGAAGCCCACGTGCCGAACGAGATTGCCGTCGGTGTCATAGACCATCGTTTCGGTCACATTGCGTGGAGCGTCCTGCGGTCCGGCCGGGATCGTGCGGGAAACCGCCCGGTTGAACGCGTCGTAGGTGGAGCTGGTCGCGTAGCTGGCGCCGCGTTGGTCCGTCTCAGTCAGGCGATTGCCGACCGCGTCGTAGGTGTAGCTTTCGGTCTGAACGACCGGAGATCCGGGCGAGCCCGCGACCACGTTCAAGCGCACGAGGCGGTTTTGCGCATCGTAGAAGTATTCCGTGGCGAAAGCCGAGCCGCGCGGATCGACCATCTTGGTGAGGTTTCCAGAACCGTCGTAGACATAGGATGTCGTGACCGCCAGGCCGGAAGACGCAGGCGATCCGGTGGGCGAGGTGGACGAGAGAAGCAGGTTGCGCGCGTCGTAGGTGTGCGTGGTGCGATAGTAGTCGCCGCGGCCATCGTTTTCCGCGGTGCGATTACCGACCGCGTCGTATTCGTAGCGGTAAACATAGCCTTCGGCATCCGTGGCGGACCGCAGACGACTTCCAGCATCGTAGACCATGACCGTCACATACGGCCCCCCGGAGGAACCGGCGTAGGGACCGGCCTTGCGGACAACGTTGCCGACGGCGTCATAGGCCATCGTGGTGGTGTATCCGCCAGCGTCGACCTTCGAAATGACTCGGCCGAGCTGGTCGTAGGTGTTCGTGACGACCCGTTCGGTGCTTCCCTCGGCGGGTCGATAGGTCGTGGTCAGAACATCCCCGTCCTCGTCATAGCCGTATTCGGTCACGTATCCGAGCGGATCCGTGGTGCGGACGGCGCGATTGAGCGCGTCGAAGTCGGTGCCCGTGACCCGGTCGATGAATCCGGTCAACCCGTAACGGACGACCGTGGTGCCGACCACATTGCCCACCTCGTCATAGGAGTAGCGGACGATCTGCGGCAGGCCTGGCTCGCCGGGTGTGCCGGCGGGATGGGTGACGGTCGACGGCCGGTTCAATACGTCGTAGGTGGTGACCGTCGTGTAATAGTCGCCCCGTGGATCGGTCATGGTCAGCAAATTGCCGGAAGCATCGTAGGTGTAGCTCGTTTTGGCCGGGAGCGCGCCGTCGCCGCCCGGCAGCGTCATGGACATGCGACGGCCGAACGGATCCCAAGTCTGGGTGACGGTGAAGCCGCGCGGGTCCGTGGTCGATGTGACGTTGTCGGCCGCATCGTAGGCATAGTGGGTGACAAGTGGATCGCCATGCTCCTCCGCTGAACCTCCCGGCACGGTCATCGACACCATGCGATTGAGCGCGTCGTAGGCGTAGGTGGTGGTGTAATAGGCGCCGCGCGCGTCCTGCCGAGAAATGAGATTTCCGAGCGCGTCGTAAACGGTGCGGCTCGCAGCAGGATCGCCACCCCCGATGCCGAGGGTGACCGTGCGGGCCGACTCGTGGTTGCGGTCGTCGTAGGAAATGGAGGTCGAATAGTCACCGCCCGTCCCGACATCGCTTCGCGGATCGATGATCTTCGTGACCAATCCGATCTCGTTGTATTTGTATCCGGTCCGGTTGCCCTCGGCGTCGGTCCTGGAAACCATCCGGTTGAGGGCGTCGTAAGCCACCCGCGTGGTGAACCCATTGGCGGCGCTGCCCTGGGCGAGAGGCGTCGTCACGGAGATCTGGTTGCCCACCGCATCGTAGGCCATCAGGGTGATGCCTCCGAGCGGATCCACTATCCGCACGTTCCGCTTCAGCCCGTCGTAGGCATAGGTGGTGCGGTAGCCCGAGGCTCCGGGATCTCCCTTGCCGCGCGCATCGACCACCGCCACGAGGTCGCCGACCGCGTCGAAAGAGAACACCGTCTGATTTCCCGCCTGGTTCACTGAACGAACCCGCCGATTCAAGGCGTCGTATTCATATTTGACGACAAGCCCCCCGCCCTTCGGATCGGTGACCTGGGTGACATTGCCTGCCAAATCGTAGGTCGTGCGCACGTCGTAAACGGGGCCGGGTCCATCGGGCAGGCCGGTATTGCGGGTTTCGTGGACCACCCGGCCGAGCCCGTCGTATTCGCGCACGATGTCGTAGAACGCTCCGCGCGGATCGTGGATGCGCGTGACATTCCCGAGGGCGTCGTTGTCGAACCGTGTCGTGCGGGCGTCCGCTGTGCCGGCGGCGTCGGTCCTCGAAGCGAGATGCTTGAGCGAATCGTAGGTGTATTGGCTCACGTGCCCCAGCACATCCGTGGTCGCGACCACCAGACCGAACGCGTCATAGGCCGTCTTGGTCGCCACTCCATCCTTCCGATCGGCGCCCGTTTCCGCCGAGGTCCGCCGATTCAGCTTGTCGTAGGCATAGAACGTGTCGTGGATGGCCGACTGGGGACCGCTGACCCGGACGAGGTTGCCGACCTTATCGTAGAAATAGTTCGTGATCTGCCCCAGGGCGTCGGTCCGGCTCTGCAAGCGGCGCGACGAGTCGTAGGTCATCACCGTGTCGTAGCCACGCCCCTTCACCCCGCCCGCCCTCGGATCGACGATCAACGTCCGATCGTCGAGCAGATTGTATTCATAGACAGTGATGCCGCTCTCCGCGTCGATCATCCTAAGCCGGCGCTTGGCCGCGTCGTAGAAATACTGGGTCCGATAGCGAGCGTCCGCCGCGTTTCCGCCGCCACGGGCATCGACGGTCGCGATCAGGTTGCTGGCGGCGTCGTATTCACGGATCGTGACGCCGCCGAGCGGATCGGTCATGCGAACGAGCCGATTGACCGCGTCGTAGGCGAAGCTCGTCCGAAACGCGGTGTTTGAGGCGTCTCCGCGGGCCCGCCCGTCGATCATGGATAGCTTGTTGCCTTCGCCGTCGTAGGAGGTGAGAACGATCTCGCCGGCAGCGTTGGTTTCGCGGACCAGGCGGTCCAGCCCGTCATAGCCGTAGCTGCTGGTGAAGCCACGAGCATCGGTGGAGAACACCAGCTTGCCAGTGCCCGAGTATTCGAAGCCGGTGGTCGCCGTGCCTTGGATCACCTGCTTCGTGATCCGGCCCCTCGTATCGACGGTAAGCTCGGTCACGAAGACATCCGGGGTGCCGAACGCCTGCGTGGCCTTCACCAGACGTCCCGCGCCGTCATATTCCATCACGGTCACGTTGCCCTCCGCGTCGGTGACCCGCGTCGGTTTGTCGAAGAGGTTGTAGGCGGTGGTCGTCACCTGGTCGCCGCCGGTATTGGCCACCGTGCGGAGGATCACGTTGTTGGCGCCGTCATACTCGAACGAGACGGACTCGGTCGTCGGTCCGGACTGGCTGACCACGCGTCCACGGGAATCCACCTTGTAAGTTATCCGCGACCCATCCGGCAGGATGGTGGCGATGGGATGACGTGCGAGATCGAAGCGGGTCTCGGTGACCCGGCCCAGGTTGTCGATCGAGTAACGCACATCGCCGAAACGATCGAAGATCTGGACGCTGACGTAGCCCAGCGGATCCTTCACATACTTGTAGGTCGATCCTGCTTCAGCGGCCGGCAGCGAGTAGGTGGTGGCTAAGGCGCCTCGTTCGTAGCCGAACAACGTGGTGATGTTCAGGTCGCCGGAGACAGAGCCCGAAGCACCTTCGACCCGCTTGGAAACTCGATTGAGCCGGTCGTATTCGAAGAGGGTGATGTTCCCGTTGCTGTCCACCCGCCGGATGATATTCCCGGCGGCGTCGTAGGCTTCCGACCACGCGTAGGTCACCCGAGCGCCGGAGGCATCGGTGGAGAAGGCCCGGCGCACGGTGGCGCGGTTCATCCGGTCATACTCGAGCTCGGTCCGGTTGCCCGATTCATCGACGACCGAACCGACGGTCCCCGCCAAATCCACGTAAGTCTGGGAACGCGAGGTCAAGTCCGGCTGGACCACTTCGGTCAACCGTCCATAGGCGTCATAGGTCGATGACACCTTGTTCCCCAGGGCATCCTTCAACGTATGGACCAGGCCGTTGGGATAATAGGTGAACATCGCCGTGGATGTCTCCAGACCGCCCGCGTTCTGTCCCGGTGCGGCGGTGATCTTGATCGACTTGATGTCCCCGCTGGCCGGGTCGATGTCATAGTCCGTCTTCCTGCCGGTCTCGTCGGTGTGGGACACCAACCGGTTGAACTTGGTCGGATCGTAGGTCCAGGACGCTGTTCCGACCGCGTCGATCCGCATGCTCAGATTGTTGAAGAGGTCGTAGAGCGAGGTGGTCAGGTTGCCCACGGCATCGGTCTCCGTCTTGATCAGCCCATTGGCGTCGCGCGCCGAAATTGTCACCCGCCCCTCGCCGTCTTCCGAACGGATCAGCTGCCCGAAGGCGGACAGGCCGTATTGGATCTTGGCGCCGTCGAAACCGGTGTAGGACGAGACGGCCTCGGACTTGGCCAACTTCTCCGGGTCGCGGGTTGTCGCCAACTTCACCACCGTGGGCGCCTTGGACGGATCGGTCGTGTCTGGCACCGAGAACACGGCGAACACCTGGGCCGGCGTGATGATGAACGACTTCCCATCCGCTCTCTTCCCGCCCGACAACCGGCCGAACTTGTCGTAGGAGAACGTCTCCTTGAACTGGTCGGCTGGCAGGGGCTCGTCCGGATAGGCTCCGCTCGACGCGCCCCGCTTTTGCACTTCCCCGGTCATGAGATATTTGAACGACGCGTTCTCGTAGGAGAACGTGCATGCCGAGTTGTCCGGATCCGTCAGCCGAATCACATTGCCGGACCCGTCGTAGGAAAAACGCAGGGTCCTTCCAGCAGGATCGCGGATCGCCGAGGTCCGACTCCCACCGGGTTCGAACACGGTCGTAAGACCCACGGGATCGACGATGCTGGCCAGCATGTCTCCCGCGTAGTTGTAGCGGGTAGCGTTGTTGTTGCGGTCAGTGACGGTGGAGATCCGCCCTTTGGCGTCGAACACGTAGATGGTGCCGTCGAGCATGCGTCTCTCGAAGGTTCCGTCCCCTTGTTGCTTCAGGACCGAATAGTCGGCCGACGAACGCGATGTGAACGGATCACCCGCCACGCGCGGCGCCTGGAAGATCTGTTCCTGTCCGTTGCCGTCCACCAAGGCCACCCCACCGTCACCCGCATAGATCTGCTGGTAGCCCGAAAGCCCCCATCCGGCTCCGAACTGGCTCTTCTTCTCGTTCACCACGACATAGGGCTGGGTGAACGTGGTGAACCGGCCTTCAGTCCAGCGACCGTCGCGCTCGGTGAAGACCCCATATTCCAGCGACAGAGAGTAAAGACCCGTCTCCACGTCGGTCATGTCGATCTGGATCGCCCCGCCGAACGTATCCGTTGGACCGCCGCCAGTGGGCAGCTTGAAGAAATTGTCGCCCGTGCGGAGCCCCAGAGTGGCAGCCTGCTCCGCGCTCAACCCGTCCGCCGTGTATACCTGGTCGCCGAGCCGGAGTGTCAAGCGCACGACCAAGCGGGCCGCAGGATCCGAAGGCAATCCACCGAAGTTGAAGTAGTAGATGGGCCGCGCTTCGGCCCGCAGCGAGTCATAGACCAAGGTCGCGCCCCGGTTCACGCCCACGGAGCTGTAGGTGGGCATCGCGTGGAACTCGCGCAGCGAACCCGTGTGGACCTCCGCCATCGCGGTGGTGCCGGCCGGGACCGACAATGGATCGCTCGGGAAGGACAGCAGCGTCGGCGCCTGGTTGTATGGGGTCTCCAGCAATTCCAGAGGATCGCCGCGAAGGATCGGTGTCGCCGCAATGCCCCGGGGCAAACGCGGTGCGGAAATCGGAGTGAACGCATTCGGCGTTTCTCCATAGGGTCCGGTCGGAGGCACACCCAGAAGCAGCTCACCGGGATTGTTCTGGTAGTAGCCGAAACTTGACCGGAGACCCACCGCCCGCTGGTAGATGTCGATCGGGATCGAAGAAAGCGGTCCCCGGAGAAGCCGGCTCAACGCCGCCGGAATCTCTTCACCCGGATTGAGCTGGCTGAAGTCCCGCACCGGGTCGCCCTTCGCTTCGAGCTCCACCGTTCTCACGATCGTGGCCGCGCTATAGGCGTAGACCCGGTTCTGGCCCTGCATCGGCACCATCACGATCCCCGACAGCGGCGAAACAGCGATGCTGTCTGCGAAGCCGTTGGCAACGGGCGACGTTGCCGCCACGATGCGCGGTGTGGCGGACACGTCGGAGAAGCTGCCCAACGGGTTGCGGATGACCCCGACGTTGCTGCCGGCCGCCAAGGGCACCCCGATGGGACTCCCGGACGAGTTGGAATAGTAGTAGTTGTAGGCCAGAATCGGACCCAAGGCCGGATCGCGCTTCGGGTCACCGGGGGTGAATCGGTTATACGTGGAGATGAACGCGTAGCCGGGATGGGTGAAGGGCTTGCCATCGAGACCGGGAAGCGAATTGGCCGGAACATAGGCGATTCCTGACGCGTTCGTCAGCCCGAAGACCTGGGTGGCGCGGCCCTCGATGAATCGGGGCACCTGGCCAAAGCCCAACAGGCTCAGGAAATTCACGTCGTGGAGCGCCACACCGCCCGCCGCCACGACCGATCGTCGCAAGATGCCGACTCCCTGGCTGTCGCTCATGCGGTCCACCAAGAGCATGACATTGGGGTCGTCCGTTCCCGTGATGTCGTAGGGTTCCGGCCCAACGGTGAGGATCGTCGAAACAGACGGCGTGAAGACAGGGGCTTTCCGGGTCGCCACATTGGTGTCGATCACCAGAACGCGTCCGTCCGAGGCCCCGTATTGCCCGAAGATGGTGCGGCCCGGGGCGGTCAAGTAGAGCCTGGAATCGTCGCTGTTGAGCGCGATGCCCCTCAATCCCAAGGGTGCCGGATTGACGTAGAGGTTTTGGATATAGTGGTTGTAAGTCGGCGAATGGGGATCGATGTCCACGACATAGACCACCCCCTTGGCCGAGTCGCTCGCGTAAAGGTAACGGCCTCCTTTTTCCACCGCGACGTCCCACACCTGAGCGCCGCCGGGTAGCGTGATGGATTGGATCCCTGCGAGGTCGCCGTCAACGTCGATCTGGTGCAACACGAGGGCGTCGAGCACCGCAATCTTGTTGGTGCCGTCGAAAGTCACGTAGGCGCGGGTTCCGTCCGCCGTGACCGTGATGTTCCTGGGTGCCCCATCCACCGGATCGGAGAGGGCCACGCGGGCGACCTCGCGCGGATCAAACTTCACGAGCGGGTCGCCCGGCGTGCCGTTCAGGACGGGTGTGAAGGTTGTCGTGGCGAGACTGTCGAAGATGGACACCGAGCCCGCTCCGCCGTTCGCCGTGAAGACATAGCGCGATTGGACAACCAACTGGACCCCATTGCTGGTGAACTCCTGGCGCTGATACTTCCCGTCCCGCGGCAACATGGTCGGACGCGTCACGGTGATTGTCGCTCCGGCGATCTGCGCCCCTGCCGGAACAGGCACGACCAGATGGTCGTTGCCCTCCATCGAGAGCCTGGTGCCGAGCACGACGACATCCCGGCCGCCGACCTGGTTGATGGTTCCGTCCGGATTGAGCGTGTCGCGGCCGCCCACCTCGAACGTCACATAAAGATCCTCAACCCGGGTGCCGAGAGGACCTGCCGCCGGATTGTTCTGGGTCGCCAGGAAATCGGTGCCCGCAAGAACCAGACGAGGCAGTGGAAGATCCGGATTGATGCCGAAATCAAAGGTCGCTCCCGTGACGGTCGGCGCGCGATCCGGTTGGACGATGGCCGCACCGGGAACATCGATGCTGAAAGTCACGGACGTTCCCGGAGCCACCTTGACCGCGTCTTGGGCGAACACCGTCCGGAGACCGTCCTGGTCAACCCGTGAGACCGTAACTTTATAGCCCGTCGGCGCATCCACCAATGCGCCGGTAATCACGCCCATCCCGTTGGACAACGCGTAGATGCTCGGTCCCCGATTCGCTCCGATCGCCAGCCTATATTCCGCGATCGCCAGCAGCGGGATCAACGCCGCCTGCGTGGTCAGGATGGTGGCCACGCCTATGCCGACCGCTCCGCCGGCTGTTCCAGCGGTGAGCGCGAACGCGGATATCCCCAATGCCTGCGCGACGTATAGGTTGTAGTTGGTGAGGAACTGGCGCTTGGCCGCCAGACCAAGATTGGGCGGGGACGTCGTCCGCATCATGCCGTCATCGCCGACCACCATCGTGTCGAGAGAGAGCCACCCTTGGACGTCCGGTTGACCGAGTCCCGGCTTGAGCGTGATCGGAGCCATCAAGTAGACGACGTCGCCGGGATGGCTGCCCGACGGAGCCGGCATCTCAAGGCTATAGGGCCCTCCGGGACTTCCGTTGCCCCACTCGATGTGAACGCCATTGCCAACCACCCAGCCATCCGGCGCGGCCAAGCCGGCGGCGGCCGGAGCCAGCGGCGTCACCACAACAGGCGTAGGACCATCGAACGCGCCGGCGGGAACCCCGACCGTGACACCCCCTGAGGCAATCAAACCGCCGGCAGCGCCGATCAGGCCGCCGCTTGGAAGCGCGACCGAGATGACGACCCGGACTTGGCGAGACTGCCCGCCGTTGACCGTCGTGACCGTCACCTCGCCGTTACGGAACGCGGTCAACAGTCCAGCCGCATTGATCGTCGCCACCGCCGGGTCGCTCGTGAAGTAGAGGGAGCCATCACCGGCCGAACTCCGATCCAGATAAGCGTCGTTGGTCCGCTCTTTAACCAGGAACTGGCGAGTGCCGCCGGCTTGGAGCGCATATCCCTCCGGGAAGAACTCCACTTGGCGATTGTCGGCTCCGCCCACGGTGACGGCGGTTGCGAGCTTCTTGCCGCCTCCGAGGTCGAAGACCACCGTCGCGTGCCCGACCGCCGTCGCGAACAGGGAACCATCCTGCGCCACCTGCACCACCGAAGGAT
This sequence comes from Verrucomicrobiota bacterium, assembly GCA_038209745.1. Taxonomy (GTDB): domain Bacteria; phylum Verrucomicrobiota; class Verrucomicrobiia; order Limisphaerales; family CANJSG01; genus CANJSG01. The sequence goes on along the minus strand of JBBQXJ010000043.1, from coordinate 19,516 downwards.
CGCTGGTTGAAACGGTGAACTGCCCGGGACCCAACGTCAGGGTCTCGCCATTGGGCAGATCGGCGAGGACGTCCAGCCGGCTCAACGATCCCAAATCCAAATTCGGCGCGTTCGCGGCGGAGAAACGCAGGTTCGCCAGCGGGGTCGCCAACATCTCCACCGCGACGCGCACCGTGGCGGTCCCGAGCGAAAGGTTGTCCGCCCGGAGATCGAAGCCGCCCGGACCCACGAATCCGGGCGTGGGTGTGAAGACCGCCGTGTGGGTGCCGTCCAGCAGTCTAACGGTGCCTCCCGTCACGGTGCCAACGGTGAAAAAGAGCTTCGATCCCTGAGGATCGGTGGCCAGCGCGCCGAGATCGACCGCGACCGGCACACCGCCGGCCGTGGTAAAGGACGCTCCCTTGGCGACGGGCGCACGGTCGGCCACGAACCCGAACCCGGCCTGGAGATACGCCCGGTCGGCGGAGTCGATGACGCCGTTGCCGTCGAAGTCGGCGGAAGCGACGTAGCCGGCCTGGCCCGTCGTCGTGCCGAAGGCGGCGTTGAACTGGGTCTCGTCCGCCGCATCCACGGCCGCGTCGCCGTTGACGTCGCCCGCGATGGTGATCCGAACGGAATAGCCGCCGGCCGTGGTCGCGTCCGCGCCGGTGATTTCAAGGGTGAGGGGCCCTGCCGTCCGCAGAGTGTAGAGCGCGAGGCTGGTTCCCGCTGCGGTGCTGGTGAACACCGGGGTGGCGCCGCGCAGTCCGGCCGCGGCCGGGTTGAAACCGCCCGTGCCGGTGATCTGGATGGCGAGCGTGACGAGGCCGTTGGAAGCGCTGGCGAGTTCGGAGGCACCGACGATGATCGCATAGAGATCGTCGCCGCCGGACGCCAAGCTTCCGGAGGCCGAGTTGCCCAGGAATTGCCGGGACGTGCCCTCCACCGCCCGGATCGGATCGACGCCCGCCACGGCTCCGGTGCCGTCGTAGCGGACGGACACGCCGTTCTCGCCGGCGACTTCCGTCAGGAGCCGGCCACCATCGGCGCGGTAGCCGAGCCAAGTGCGTTTCCCCGCTTCGAGACGGGTCACCTGGAGCAGCGCGCCGTTCGCGGCGTAGCTGTAGATGGCCGAATCGCCGTTGGGCGCGGCCACCCGGGCCACGTGACCGGACGCGGCCTTTTCGACGACGAGCCGGTCCCCGTTCGGCGCGATGAAACCGCCGTCGGTCCAGACGAGGGTCGTGCCGTTGGACGCCGTCACTTCCTTCAAGCCGGAATCCGCGTCGTAGGAGTAGCGGGTTCCGCCGGTCGCGGTCAGAACAAAGTCCGCACCGGTGAAGCGGCCCGAAGCCGGATTGTAGGGCAATCCGGTCCCGACCTGATAGAAGGCGCCGCCCCGCAGCTCGAGCAGAGCGGCACCGCTGGAGAGGGTGAATCCGGCTCCCGCATCCACAGCGGTCCACTTGGGTTGATAGAAGGTGAGTCCTCCCACGACGATGGCTTGCGGCGTGAACTGGAACGCGGTGCGGGTTCCATCCGGCAGGGTCGCGTAGACCCGCGCGCCGGCGGTGAAGGCGTTGTAGATGCCGTCCGTCTCGTGGCCCGTGCCGGGAACGTTGGAGGCGAAGCGCGGCTCGGCCAGGACGAACTGCCAGCCGGGCCCGAAGAGTCCGTCGTTGTCCGCCAACAGGCTGGAGTAGCGGCGGGTGATCGGAACCAGAACGCCGTCGAGGATGGCCGTCACGTCGGTTTCCACCCGGACAAAAGCCGCGCCCTTGTCGGTGCTGTTGATCTCCACGACGCGATCAATGCGGCTGGAGCGTCCTCCCATGTCGCGGGCTACCAGCGAAAGGAGATACGGCCCGTTCTCCAGCCGGGTGGTGTCGATCAAGCCAAGGGCTCCGGTCGGGACGGTGGTTCCGTTTCCAAGCACCCGGGCCGCGCCGCCGCCGAGCGGGCTGAGTTCCACCCGCCAGAACTCGAGGTTCACGTCGGAGACCGAGCCCAGCACTTCGAGCGGTCCCCTCAGGACGGAATCGAGCGGCGGAACCTCGAGGGTGACGGCCGGCGCGGTGCGGTCGAGAGGATCGCGAACGAGAATCTCCGCAGAACCCTGGCCGACGTAGCCATCCGCGTCGGTGGCGGTCGCGGTGACGATGATCCGACCGGGCTGGGTCGGCACCAGCGTCACCCGCCCGAGGTTGTCCAAGATCCTGGCCACGCCATCCACGAAGACCGAGATCCCGGTGATCGGGGCGAGCCCGGCGGCGGTCGCCTGCAGCACGACCGTCGCGCCCGGCACCACCGCGAAGCCCGGCGTCACCTCGATCCGGACAACCGGAACCTGCGCCTGGGCGGTCACGAAGATCGGCAACACCTGAGTGACCGCGAGACTGCCGTCGCTGACGGAAATCGGGATGTCGTAGCGGCCCGCCTGCACGCCGCCCGGCTTCCAGTGGAGGGTTCCGGTCGCAGGATCAAACGTTGCGCCGGTAGGGAGGTTGACCGCCGTGTAGGTCAGAGTGGAACCGGCGTCCGGATCGACGGCGACGAGCTGCACGCTCAGATCGTTGCCCGCGACGACCTGATGGGCCGGAGGCGCATTGAACACCGGCGGACGGTTGACGTTCAGGATCTGGACGAGAGCGGAGGTCGACGCCTCAAGGCCCGCCGCGTTGCGCGCGGAGAAGACCAGCGTGTAGAGCCCCTGGTCCGCGTAGCCGGGCGCCCACGTGAAAGTCTGGTTGGCCGGGTTGAAGACGGCCCCCTTCGGCAGGTTCTGGGCAGACCAGGAGAGCGTGCCGCCGTTCGGATCGTTCCCATAGACCTGGAAGGCGAGCGTCAGCCCTTCCTGTCCGAGAACCTGCGGACCGGGCACGATCTGCGGCCGCTGCGGCGTCACGTTCACCGTGACCGAAACGGTGCGGGAGGCCGAACGGTTCCCGTCGCCGACGCTGACGGTGAAGGCGAAGGTGCCGGCCTGGGCGAAGTCCGGCTTCCAACTGAACACACCGCTCTGCGGATCGAGCAAGGCTCCGCGCGGCAGACCGGTGGCACGGTAGCTGACCACGTCGCCGTCCGGATCGAGCCCCGCGAGCGAGAACGACAGCGCACCGCCCTGCGCGACGGTCTGCGGAACGACGGCGCCGAGAGTCGGAGCGGTGTTGGAAGCGCGGACGGTGACGGCCACGGTCCGTTGCGACGAGGCGACCGCTCCGGCCCCGTGGTTTCCATCGTCCTGGACCTGCAGGGTGAAGGAACGGCTGCCGATGTCCGCCGCGGTCGGCGTCCAGCGGAACTCGGCGATGCCGTACACGGAAGTGGCCTCGAAGACCGCGCCGGCCGGGAGCCCGGTCGCGCCGAAGATCAAGGGATCCTGGTCCAGATCCGCCACCCGCACGAGGAAGCCCAGCTCTTCGCCCACCACCGCCACGGACGGTCCGATGAACTCCATGACCGGCGGTTCGTTGACGCTGGTGACGCTCAGAACGAACGACATCACGCCGGTCAGGACTTCGGTCGGGACGCCGTTGCCGTTGTCCGCCGCGCGGATGGTGATCGTGTAGTTGCCACGCTGGGTGGGCTGCGGATCCGCCACGATGCGGCCGGTGCCATTGCCGAAGTCGGTGAAGGTGGCGAAGGACGGAAGGCCCTCGACGGACAACACGATCGGATTGCCGTTCGCATCCACCGAAGCGACGGGAATGACGAGGCTGCCGCCGGTGGCGACGGACTGGTTCGAGATCGGCGCCACGACCGGGGCGATGTTCACCGCCAGCACTTCGATGCGGACTGTCTGGGTCGCCGAGTTCGGGGTGCCGGTTCCGTCCCCGTCGTTGCGGGCGGCAAATTGGATCGTCGTGACGCCGGCCTGGGCCGGGGTCGGAGTCCAGGTCAGCAATTGGGTGACCGGGTCATAGGCAGCGCCGGCGGGCAGGGCGTCGAACGTGTAGGCCAGCGTCTGGGCGGGGGAGGTGGACGGAGCCTGGGTCAGCGAGGTGCCTTCGCCCGTGGGCGGAACGTTCGAGTCGATCGCCACCACCCGCACCTGGAACGCCTGACCGGCCCGGACGGTCAACGGATCCAAAGCCACAAACTGCACGGGACCGTTCAGGTTGGCCACGGTGATGGTGAAGGTGCGGGCCACGCTGGACTGCCCGTCGCCGACCTTGACCGGAACCTGATAGACGCCGTGCTGGTAGAATTGGGGCGTCCAGGTGAACACACCGGTCGCCGGCACCAGGACCGCGCCGGTCGGCAGCGCGTCGGAGCTGAAGGTGAGCGGCGAGCCCTCGGGGTCCGTCGCGCGGAGCTGGAAGGTCAGCGTGGAGCCCTCGTTCACCGAACGGTCGATCGGGACGGCGAATTCGGGCGGCTGGTTCGCGGGCGTGACCGTGATCTGGAACGTGCGCGTGGTCCGGACGACGCCGTCCGTGGCGGTCACCGAAACGCCGGGATAAAGCCCGGCCTGGCCGCCGAGCGGGCGCCAACGGAGCGTGTTGGTGGCCGCGTCGAACGTCGCGCCCGCCGGCAGACTGTCCACCCAGAGCGTCACGGGTTGCCCCTCCGGGTCGACGGCGGCGAAGCGCACGGACAACAGACCTCCCTCGGCCACTTTCTGGTCGGCCACGACCGCGAGGAAGGGCGCGGCGTTGGTGCCGGAAACGGCGACGGTGAACGTCTGCCGGGCATAGGCTCCGGTGCCGTCGATGGCGCGAACTTCGAACGGCTGCGCGGCCGAATCGCCGCTGGAGGGATTCCAGGTCAAGAGGCCTGTGGTCGAATCGAGGCTCGCTCCCGTCGGCCCGTTGATCAGGACGTAACGGATCGGGCCCCCGCGCGGATCGATTGCCCCCACGTCGTAGCGGAACGGATCGCCCACCGTGGCCACCGTCGGGGCGCTCGTCTGGAAGAGCGGACGGCGGGCCGGGCTCACACCGGTTTCCACCTTGATGGACGAGAAATCCAGATCGACGGCGGCAGGATCCCGGACCGTGACGGTGGCCCAAGCGGTGTTCGCCCCGACGGCGAGGATTCCCGTGGAAGGAACAAGATCGATGCTGGCAGGCGCCGCCGCTCCGACGCCGTTGACGAACGTGAGCCCTTGCGCGGCGATGGATAGGAAGCTGATCCGCACCGGACCGCCCAGGGCTTCGGCGGTGGAGTTCAGCACACGCACGTCGAAACTGATCGTTCCGGCGCCCCGGTCGATTCGGGTATTGGCGTATTGCACACTGCCGCCAAGCGCCACCGTCTGGTCCTGGACGACGGCGAACCCGGCCGAGTAGGGCGTTCCCAGCGCGTTGCCCAAATCGTCCTGCACCGTGGCGAGAACCCGCAGCTCATAGCTCGAAGGCGCCAGCGGTTCGAAGACGAGTTCGGCCTTGCGCGTGGCCTCGTCGTAGAGCACGGCACCGACCGGCACCGGCTGACCCGTCGCCATGTCGATGATCCGGTAGTTCGACGGATTCAGGACGGAACGCGGATCGGTGGTGCCGCCGCGATACATCGTCGCGTCGAAGGTGATGGAGATGCGGTTCACGTTGCCCTGGACGCCCTGGCCGTTCGCCGGATCGCTGGCGATGACGGTGGGAGCGCTGGCCGGGAACAGCACGTCCACGCCGTTCCTTCCCGCGATGTAGATGCGCCCGTCCGTTCCGGCGGTGACGAAGGCGCCGCGCCCGGCGCCCGACGCGATCACGGTGGTCGAGAGCGACGCGGTGTCGACGACGGTCAAGGCACCGTTCGTTCGACTGACGAAGAGCAGCCCGTCGAGGCGCGAACCAGCGGTGCCAAAGGCCAGGCCGATCCCCTGCCCTCCCAGATCCAGCACCACGGAAGCCCGGCCGCGCCGGTCGAAGGTGATGAGGTCGCCGCCGTCCGGCCATTGGATGCCGTAGAGCGTTCCGCCCGGACCGACCGCCAGACCTTCGACCCGGGTGGCCGAGAACGGGGTAAACTTGCGGGAAACCGTGTCGAACTTCTGCACACCGCTGGCAGAGGCGACGTAAAGGGTGGAGGAGCTCGGATCGGCGGCCAGGCCGAGAGTGATGCCGCTGCCGTAGCGGTCGATGACGCCGCCGGTCTCCGGGTCCAACTGCAGCAACTGCCCGCCCCCGCTGGTCGCCCACAGCTGTCCGTCGCGGTCGAAGACCAGCGCATAGACCGGTGTGTCGAGCGTGGCCAACGGAGAGCCAACCGGGCCGCCTCCCGGACCAAGGAGGTAGATCTCGTTGCGCCCGCCACCTCCGGTAACCCACACCCGCCCATCGTGGCCCACCGCCACGCCGAGCGCACCGATGCCGGCTCCCGACGATCCAAGTCCCCTCGCGAAGGAGGCCGCCGCGAACGGATCGATCACCCTTGTGAAATCCGGCAACCGCGTGACGGGAACAGGGCCGGGAATCCCGGCGAGGGATCGTAGGAACAGGGCGTTCAGGGGCGATGCGGCCACGGGATTGAGCCTGGGCAGCGGTTCGACGGAAGACGGCTGCTCAAGCGAAGCTGATCCGAGATTTACCCCACTGCCGTAGATCGGCAGGGAAACACCGTCCGGCGCCACTTCGACATTGCCGGCATTGTCCTTCGCCAAGACGAGGAACGAGGGCACGACCCCATCGGGCGCGTTGTAGGTGAAGCGCGTATTGGTCGTCCGGATCTGCAGCGCCGAATAGATGCGGCCATCGACGGAAACGAAAACTGTGTAGTCGCGAACGCCGCTGCCTCCCGGATCGTCGACGGCCGACCATTCAACCAGCCACGTGTTCCCGGCACCGCCGCTGCTGACGGTGGTCGTCGGCGCGGCCGTGTCGAGGATCGCGGAGATGCGGTTGGTGTCCACGGCGTCGAGCTGGTCGGCGAAAACCCGCGCCTGGGCCGTGACGACCGTTCCGGTCACGGCTTCGGGAAGGGCCTTGATGGTGTAGCCGAACTCGGCGGTCTGTCCGGGCTTCAACAGGCCGACGTTCGGGAGATCCGTGGCCAATCCCGTGTCCGCGTCGATGGCGCGGACCGTCCAGGTGGCGACACGTTCGACGACGTCGACCCCGGCCACGACCTGCAGGATGTAGCCCCGGTCGGCCACGTAGTTGAACTCGCCGGAGAAGGCACCACGACCGGCGGGAATGTCGACCGTGAGATCGCCCAGCCGGAGGGCGGCGAGCTGGAAGCTGCGGACGTCGAGCGAAGGGTCGATCCGCTCCACGACGCGCAGCTCGCGCACGGTCGACGACGCGAGCGGCGACGCGGTGTATTGGATGACATACGGGAGGGCATAGCCGCCGGGGAGAACGTTGCCCGAGCCGAAGCCCGATGGACCCCGGATGGTCACTCCGGGCGACGAAGCCGCCGACCCGCTGAACAAGCCACCGAGGTTCAGGCTGTTGTCCACCGTCTGGCCGGCGTCGTCCCCGTTGAAGGACGAATCCGCGAAGAAGTCGTCCGGAACCTTGACCCTGATGCGGAACGCCTCGAAGTGCGTCGCCGAGGAGAGCCCGAGATCATAGGACGAGCGATCCGGGAGCGCGCTGCCGCCGTAGGCGTCCGGTTGGTTGCCGGCCCATTTCCGGATCAGGTCGAAGAAGCCGGCCAATCCGTCGACGCTCGACGAGACGACGCCCGCGCCGGAGGTGTTTCCGAGCAGCCCGGCCACCATCACGGCGACATCGCTGTCGAAGACGGCCGCCGTCCGGGCCGACGGCGGCGTGTCCACGGCCCGGAGAACCCCGGCCTTTTCCAGCGAAGCCAGGTAGAAATCGGCGAACGTCGCCTGGTCGGAGGCGACCGCTCGGAGCGCCTGGGGGGCGGTCGGCTCCAGCAGGATTTTGGTCCTGAGATCGTTGGCGCGCTGCCGCTGGAAGGCGACGTATTCGGCCGAGGTCATCGGCGTGGCCGAGGCGAAGATGTAGAAGTTGAACTTGAGCGAGGCCAGGTCGGAATCGGAGAGCTGTTCGAGGAACTTCGGGTTCTCCTTCAACAGCCGCTTCAGCTCGGGATAGATCTCCACGCCGAACGTAAGCGCCCCGAAACCCTTCGCGTTGAAATCATAGGCGAAGCCGGAAGCGGTCAGGACGCCGTTCAGATTGAGGGCCGACGAAAGGTTCGCCCAAGGCACGCCATCGACGCCGGGCGTGCCGCCAAGGTTGCTCTGGAAGAGCAGACGTTCGCCGGGAATGACGTTGGACGAATTGGCGAGGCGGGGCACGCCGAACTGGAGGAAGACGTAGGGCGCGTCGATGTTCGTCAGACTGAGCAACGAGAACGAATACGTGGCGTTGGGGAACCCGGCCTTCGACAGAAGGATCTCGTCGGGTCCGCCGAGGCCGACCGTGGCGTCGAGCGGCAACGCGGTGCTGACCATGAACCGGTAGGGCAGGATCGCCACGGCACCGTTCGGGTTGGCCACCTGGAGGTCGTAGAGGCCGAGCGGGGCATTGCGCAGGTCGAACACGGCGACGATGCGCGTGGCGTCCACCACGGTGTAGTTCACCGGGACGTATTCCCCGAACTGCGGACGGATCAGCTTCACCGTGGCCTGCGGGGAAAACTGGGCCCCGGTCACGGTAACCGTGGCAAAGCGACCCGCGCCGACCTCGTCCGGAGTGACGCCGCTGATGCCGAAGGGAAGCGCCTGCGCCGTGAGCTTGATCTGGCTGACGGCGGCCCCGCCCTGGCTCCGCACGAGCACATAGTAGGTGCCCGCGACGGTCGTCGGGATGATCGCCGTCTGGTCGGATTGGAGGCCGCCGGGGAACGCGGCGTCGAACACCTGCGAACTCGGCAAATTGCCGCGTCGGACGTAGAGCTCGTTGGCTCCTCCTCCGCCGAGAGACTGAAGCGCGACCAAAACGGTCTGGTCAGCGGGGACGACCAGCTGGAAGAGAAGTTCACCCTTGCTCGGCAGATCGGTGGTGAGCGGCACGCCCAAGGTCAGCGTCGGCACCGACACAGTGACCGCGTCCACCGCGACGGTCGTGTTGTTGTCGGTCCGGGGCCCTTCGTTGATGTCCTTGAAGACATCGGTCCGGCCGATGAAGCGGTAGTTGCCGGGAAGCGTGGCCGGCATGGTGAAAGGAATCTGGACGGTGTAGCTCTGGCCCGGCTGGAGGGTGCGGCCGCCCTGCGGAGGATTCGCGGTGCCGAGGAGGGCGTCGCCCACGTCCCAGCGTGTGTCGGCGGAAACATAGACCGAGTCGAACCAGCTTCCGATGGCGGCGACGCTTCCGCGATTGCTGACCGTCAACGTCAGGGTGCCGGTTCCCCCGACGGAAAGGTTCGTGGGGCCGACGACGCTGTCGATCACCAGATCCGTGGGCGGCGGGAGGTCGATCAGCATCGGGACGGACGAAACGAGGGCGTTGTTGTTCTCGTTGCTTTCAACCACCCGACCGCGCGGCCGGTATCCGTCCGCCAGATCGGTGACGACGAACACATAGTAGCCACCGGTGATGCCCCTCGGGAGCGAGTAGTCCCTCGTCACCGAATAACTGGCACCGGACGCCAGCGGCATGGTGCGGTCCACCGAGCCGATGAAGAGATCGTTCGACAGGTCCAGCGTCTGGTCGCGGGAAAGATAGACTCGGTCCGTCCAGGGAACCTGCCGGTCGGGCACGCCGCCCGGACCGGAGTTCGTAACGGTCCACGTCACCGTGAAGCCCTGGCCCTGCAACGCCCGCTCGGGCGCCACAACGGACCCCACGCGGAGGTCGGGCAGAGGAACCGCGTTGACGGTGAGAGGCAGCGTCGTCGAATTGGGTTCGAGATTGCGATATTCGTTCAGGCCCGGCGAACCGAAGACGAGCGCGCCCGGGAAGATGCTGGGATCGTAGGAATTGTCGTAGGTGCCCGAGTTGGCGACAACGATCAGGTAGAACGTCCCGCCGATGTTGTCGGGCAGCCTCAGATCGACGGTGCCAGAGTAGCTTTCCCCAACGGTCAACGCGCCATGATGCGTGGTGCTGCCAACCAGCTTGTCGGTGGAATCCAGGGTAGGATCGCGGGAGAGGAAGACCCGGTCCGACCAGCTATCCGTCCGGGTGGCGCGGGTGCCGGCATTGGTTGCGCTGTAATCCACCGTCAACGTCGAACCGGAGTCGGCTGCGGTGGGTCCGCCGGCCGAGACGATCTTCAGGTCGGCCTCGCGATAGACGATGTTCACCGGAGCGTTGGCGGAGAAATTGTTCCGCTTGTCCTCGCCTTCCCAGACCCGGTGCACGAACGCCGAGGGCCAACCGGGGAACGACGCGGGACCGAGCGGCTCCAGGCTGATGTGGAAACCATTCTGGAAGCCGACCGCCGGATCGGTCGCGACGAAGACGTAGCGGACACCCTCGATCCCTTCCGGCACCCGCACGGTGATGGAAGCGGTGTAGCTCTCACCGGGCATCAACGGTGCCGGGGACAGATGGGTGGCGCTGCCCAGCGGAGAAACGGTGTCGGTCGAGAAGGTGTCCCGATCCGACAGCAGAGCCCAGTCGTCCCAGCCCTTGGTGCCGGAGTAGACCGGTTCGGTCCCCACATTCGTGACCGTCCAGTTCACGGTGATCTGCTCCCCGGAGAACGTGGTCGGAGTGGCGCTGATGGCGGTCACGCGAAGGTCGGGCGCGCGGTTGATCACCGTCGTCGCGGCGGAGCGTTCGTTGTTGTCGGTGTAGGGCCCTTCATAGACCCGCCCCGGCGCGGACTGGCCGGGTCCAGTGAGGATCTGGAGAACCTGGCCGCGGGTCAGTTGGCCGACATCGGAAAGATTGATCTGGGACAGCGGTTTCCCGAAGGCCGCCTCGGCCCGACGGATGATGGCGTCCACCTCCGACAGCAACTGGTTGTCGTCCGGAACGATCGCGAAAGGTTCCTCGTTCGTCTGCACGATCACATAGGAACCCGTCGCGGAAGGAGGCAGGGTGAACGTGGCGTTCTGGGTATAGCTCTGTCCGGGATTGAGCACCCCGAAGTTCGGCGCCGCGAAGATCCGCACAGGATTGCTGCCCGGTGAGCCCAGGGTCGGTCCGTTGGCCAGATAGACGCTGTCCATCCAGCGGTCGATGTTCGTCGGAATCGCCCCCTGGTTCTCCACGGTCCAGGAAACCGTGACCTGCTGGCCGGCCACCATCTTCACGGGGGCCGTCACCTGGGTGACGACGAGATCGGCCGAGGGCTGCTGGAGCACCTGGATGGGGGTCGCCTTGAAGTTGTTGCCCTGGAGATCGCCGACCGCATCGGGATTGAGGTTCACGTCCAAGGCCGTCTCGAACACCTGAAGACCGCTGTTGGTCCAGACGGTGATGAAGAACGAGCCGCGCATTCCCTGGGGCAGATGGACGTCCACGGCCGCATCATAGGATTGGCCCACGGCGAGAGCGCCGCTGTGGCCGAACGCGCCGAGGAAGATGTCGCCCCGGTTCGGGTTCGGGCGGTCCTTGGCGAGGGTCAGCCAGATCTGGTCGGTCCAGCTTCCCGACGAAGTCACACCGATGCCGAGATTGGCCACATTGTAGCGGACGGTGATCGTGGTGTTGTCGAACGCCTGCGGCGGCGCGGAGACACCACGGGTGACGAGATCCGACGGGGGAACGGGAACCGCGTTGATCGCGATCGGGATGACGAAGTAGCCAACGCCCGGCCGGGGCTGCTGATCCACCTGTCCGGCGGTGTCGGCCTTGATGATGATGAAGGCGTTCCCGGCCACGCCCTTCGGCAGAACGAAGGAGCCGGTTGAAGAATAAGCCTGACCAACCGCCAAGGCCGAGCCGTTGACCTTGGACCCAAGCAGCGTGTCGCCATTGTCCAACTGTCCGTCCAAGGAGAGATAAACTCCGTCGGACCATCTGGAACCACCCACCTGCGTGGCCGCCGTTCCGAGATTGGTCACAGTCCACGTCACGTCCACGACCGTTCTTTCGGTGACAGTGGCGGTCGGCCCCGAGGCCTGGGTGACTTGTAGGTAGGGACGATCACGGAGGACGATCGTCAGGGCCGCCGACGAAAGGCGGTTGTTGGTGGAATCGACAAAATCGGCCGTCCCGTCGACATCCGTGACCACCACCAGCGTGTAGACGCCGGAAATCTTGCTGAACAACGGGACATTTACCGTGCGCGAATAGCTCAGACCGGAACCCAACCCATCGGGCCTGCTGAGTCGGACAAGTTCCTTGGCTCCTTGCAGCCCCACCGCGCCCGATGGCACCAGATAGAGCGCGTCGGAAAATCCGGCCGTCAGACTCTCGGGACCGTTGTTGCGGACGCTCCAACTCACGTCGATGGACTGCCCGTCGAACGCCTGGGTCACGCTGTCGATCCGTGTCACCTCGAGATCACCCCGCGGCGGCGGCACCAGCGTGATGTTCAGCGGGCCCGACCGGCCGGAGTTGTTGTCCGTGCGGAAGGCTTCGTAGGGCGTTCCACCGCCGGCCGTGATCACATAGACGTAATACGCACCGCTCAGGTCTTGCGGGAGCCGCACCTCGACGGTGCGCTGGTAGCTGTCGCCCACCCGCAGAATGCCCGTCCTGGAAAAAGCGCCGAGATAGCGGAGTCCTGTGCCGTCGCCGTTCTTGGAGACCAAGACCTGGTCGCTCCAGTTCTCGGCGTCGGTCTGCGCGATGCCGTTGTTGGCCACGGTCCAGGAAATCGAGACAAGCTGGCCGCTGAGACCCGTCGCCGGAGCCGTGACATCATGCACCACCAGATCCGCGTAGGGTCGTTTGGAGATTTCTACAGGCGCTGAGGACCGGCCCGTGTCGGACGCGGTGTTGGTGAACTGGTAGACTTGGGCCAAGGCGTCGGTGACCACGAAGACGTAGTATCGACCCTCCAGATTGGCCGGAAGCTGTATCGTCTTGGATTCGGAGTAGCTCAGACCGACCGGAACAGCCCCGTCGTGGAGGAACTCGCCCACCACCGTGTCACCAGCTCCGGAGCCAAGGGTGGCGTTCTTGGAAATGATGACCCGGTCGGTCCACGTCGATTGCGAGCCGGTCCCGGTTCCTGAGTTGGAGACGGTCCACGACACGTTGATGTCCGCCGGATTACCGACCACCTGGGTCGGTGCACCCACCGTGGTCACGGTCAGATCGGCGTAGGGCGCGAGAGCGACCGGGAAACCGGTGGAGACCCCGGTGTTGTTTGCAGAATTGCCTTCCGCCACGGAACCGGTGGCGTTCGTCACCACCACGATGAACCAGCTTCCGGAGAGCCCGTTCGGCAGGACCACGTTGACCGAGCGGGCCTCGGACGTGCCCGCGCTGAGGGAAACGCTGTGGACATCCGTTCCCAGCAAGACAGAGGAACCGTCCAGACCGGCGGTCTTGGAAATGAATATCCGGTCGGACACGGAGCCGGAGGCAGGGCCATCGCCGTCGTTCCGGACGGTGAAGCCGACGGTGGCCGCCGTCCCGGACTGCGCCGCTCCCAAGGGCGACACGCCCACCGCGACCAGATCCGGAGCCGTCAGGACAAAGACCGACGCCGATGCATCCAAATTGTTGCCGGTGGCTCCCCGCTCGAAGATCGCGTTGTCGGAATTGGTCACGACGACGAAACGGTAGGAGCCCGGAGCGCGCGCGGGAACGGTGACATCCAGCGACCTGGACATGGAACCACCGACGCCCAGATTGAGCGCATCGGGGAATTCACCCACCAGCGTCGCATTGTTGAGGCTTCCGTCCGTCGAGAGATAGATCCGATCCAGCACGGTCCCGACCGCCGGTGCGGCCCCGTTGTTTGTCACCGTCCAGGAAACGGTCGTCGTGGTTCCGGCGTTGGCCCCGGCCGGGCCGGCGACGCCCGTCGCCACGAGATCCGCGACCGGAGCAAGCGAGAGCGCCACCAACCCGCTGGATCCGGTGTTGTCGGAAGTGAACCCGGATTCGTCGACCGCGGAGTCGGTGTTCAACTGGACGAAGAAGCGGTAGTTCCCCGCAGTCAGGTCCACCGGCAGGATGACGGTCACATTGACGGTGGCGGTCGCATCGGAGCCGAGCGTGATGGAGGTGGGAATCGAAGCCAGCAAACGGGCCGAACCGTCGAGTCCGGCTCCGGTGCCGACGTAGATCCGGTCGTTCCAGGTCTTGCCGGAGACGACGCCGGAGCCGGAGTTGGTGAGCGAGTAGGAGAGCGAAATCGTCTGGCCAGACTGGGCATCGCCCGGAGCCGTGACCCCGAGAGCCACCAGATTCACCGGAGGCCGGGCCGATGAGATGGTGACGACGCGGGAAGCGGCGTTGTCGGCCTCGTTGGTCTCGAAGATGACGTTGGCCCAATCCGTCCTGAGGAAGACGGTGTAGGTGCCGGAGAGGAAGAACGACGGAGTCCACTGGAACGACAAGGCGTCCGAGGCGCCCGGTGCAAGCGTTCCGGGGGGAACAACCTGTCCGATCACAATGTTGTCGCTCGCGCCGAAAACACCGGACTTTGAAAGGAACAGCTGATCAGTGCGGCCGAATGGGACCGCAGCGCTGCCGGTGTTCGCATCGGTCCAGGTGAAGGTGACCGTCTGCCCCGCCGAGACGACGGCCGGGGCCGTGAATTCCTGCGTCGCCAGGTTCGGCAGCGTGAGTGCAAGCGTCGCCGTGAACACATCGGCGACCTCGCCGAAGGCGCCGTTCTGGTTTTGGTCGAGGTTGTTTCCCGTCAGATCGAGGATGGCCGGTCCGACCGCGAGCGAATAGGCGCCGACGGTGGTCTGGGAGGCGAAGTTCAGATTGAACATCCTGGCATTGAGCTGGCTGATCGAGCTGATGGTGACGACTCCGTTCGGCCCGGTGAGGACCGCGTCCGCCGCCGTGAAGCTGGAGGCGTTGACGTCCTTGTTGAACGTGACGGTGATGGAACTGAACGGTGTCGTGACTCCGGTCGTGGGCGACGAGGAGACGATGAAGAACGGTTCGGCATCGATGGTGAACGTGCCCGTATAGACCGCCGCCATGCCATTGCCCAGGAGGTCGAAGACCGTCGGCCCCACTTTCAGGGTGTAGCCGCCCGTCACCGCCAGCGGCGCGAACCTCACCCGGTAGACGCTCCCGGTAACCGCCTCGATACCGGTCACGACGACCGGTGTTCCGCCGGGTCCGGTGAGTTGCACATCATCGGCCGTCAAGGTTTCGGGCCTGATAGGAGCTGCGAAGGTGATCTGGACGAAATCGCTGCCGGCCGGGGCTGCAGGCGCTCCGGTTGGAGACTGGGCAACGATGGTCGGGCCCACGTTGTTGACCGTGACGGTCCCGGTGTAGCGGTCGGAGAAGGTTCCTGGAACGCCATCGGCATTCTGGTCCATCGCCACGCCGGCCGGATCGGTGATGCTCGGCCCGATGGTGAAGGTGTAGGTGCCGTTGGCGAACTGCGTGGGGACGGTGATGCGGTAAACCGTGTCGGACACCCGGGACACGCCGGTCGCCGTGACAGTCCCGAGCGGCCCGACGATCTGGACCGAAAGAGGCGTGAAGCTTCCGGCCAGGATGGCGGCGTTGAAGGTGATGTCGACGGAGCTCAGCGGCGTGTTGATCGAGCCGCCGGGCATCTGGCCGGTGATCCGCAGCGCCGCCCGGTCGAGGACGAAGCTGCCCACGTAGACGGCGGCCAGCGCGTTGCCGGACCGATCTTTCACCGAGTTCTGGATGGTCAGCGCGTAGGTGCCGTTGATCGCCTGCTGGTTGAAGCCAAAGGCGTAGTCGGTGTCGTTGATCCGTGTGACGGACAGGATGCGGATGTCGCCCGCCGGTCCGGCCAGAAGCGCGGCCAAGGGAGTCAGCGTCGCAGGGTCCATCGCTTTGGAGAACTTCACCACGATCTGGGAGAAGGCCGACGTCGCGGTGCCCGTCGGTGTCTGGGAAACCACCGTGGGAGCGGTGGAATCGAGGACGAATCCTCCGGTGAACGGGGAGTCCAACGGGAAGCCCTGGGAGTCGAGCACGAGCGCGTCGATCCGGACGACATAGGTGCCCGCGGCCAATCCGGGCGGCAACGCGAGGCTGAAGCGGGAAGACGTCTCGGCGGTCACTCCCGTGACCGGCACCACCACGCCGAGCGGGCCGGTGATCACGATCCGGGCCGGCGTGAGAGAGCTCTCCAAGACCGGGCCGGAGAACGTGACCGTCAGGGCGGACGGCGGGATGTTGGTGGTGCCGGGAGCCAAGGCGATCACCCTCAATCCGCCGGGCAGCGGGGGCCGCGCCGTGAGGAAGCCCGAGTAGTCGACGAAATCGCCGACCTTGAGACCCGAAGGATTGTTGTTCACCCGGCCGTCGGCATTGGAAGGGTCGTTCGGACCACCGGCGTCGCCCCACCAGTCGCCGGTCGCCACGAGGGAAGTGAAGTCGTTTCGGTCGTTTCGGGCCGCTGTTCCGGTAAGGCCGGTGAAGGACGAACCCGTCACCATCACCGTCGCGGTGGGGTTGTTCTTGACCCAGATCCCGTTCCGTCCCCCGGCCACGTTCAAGGCCGTGGCGGTCAACGGCCCGTTTTCATCGACCACGGCCCACGCCCCGGTGTCGTTCACCCCGCTCCGGAAGATTCGGCTGTTCGTCAGCGTCAGATTGGAGGCCCCGCTGTCGAGGATGATGCCGGTGCTGTCGCTGTCGCGGACGGTCAGATTATCGGCAATGACGGTGTTCCGGATATAGACCGCACCGCGGAAATAGGAGGGGTTGCCCGGATTGGCGACGTTGCCGGCGTAGCGGACTTCCGTGGAGTCCAGCTTCGTTCCCGGACCCTGGATGATAAGCCCATGCCATTGACCGGCGACTCCCGTGCTGTCCGTCCCGTCGATGCTCCCGAGGGCGGTGTCGTCGGTCAGCGACGTGAAGATCACCGGATTGGCGGCGGTTCCGTTGGAAAGAAGGGTCCCGTCAACCAGAACATATTTGGCCTGGGGCAGCTTCACCACCACACCAGGATCCACGATCAGAGTGGTGCCGGCCGCGATGGTAATATTGTCGGTCAGCTGGTAGGGCAGAACCGTGATGTTCCAGCGGCGGGCAGCGGCGGGACTCGTCAATATTCCGGCATCGACCAAAATCGAGTTGTTCCCATTGTTCCCATTCCGGGCCACCTGGAGGCCGGTGATGGCGGGGTCGGAGGCGAGGTCCATCCATATCGGACTGTCGCGATGGTCGGTGATCGTGATGGAATCGATCGTCGGGCTGGAGCTGCTGATGCGGATGCCGCGCCAGTCCCCCTGGCCGATGGTTCCGTTCCGGATGGTCGCGTTGCTGCCGTTCTGGAAATAGATCGAGGCGCGGAAATAGGAGGGGTTGCCCGGATTGGCGACGTTGCCGGCATAGCGGACCTGGAAGTTGTTGAGAATCGAAGCGCTGCTGGTCGCGTTCTCGAAATCCAGGCCGTGCCATTGTCCGGGCAGCGGCGCCGTGGCCGTGCCGTCGGCATTGGAATCGCCGCCGGCCGAATCGTCCAAGATCGACGTGAAGACGTCGGCGGCGCCGGCCGAAGCGTCTGCGTTCAAGGTGCCGTAGACTTGGAAGTATTTGGCGGTTCCGAATTTGAGGACGGTCCCTGGAACCAAGGTCAAGGTGCGTCCAGCCGGGACGATCAGGTTCCCGTCGAGGTGGAACGGCAGTCCCGAGCCGTCGAAGGTCCGGTCGACAGTCATGTACTCACCTGAGACGCTGATCCGATCCCCTCCCGTCCGGGACGAGACCAGGCCTCGCAATGTGGGAACGGAATCCAAGGTCAT
The DNA here is from genome assembly GCA_038209745.1 of Verrucomicrobiota bacterium. Lineage (GTDB taxonomy): Bacteria > Verrucomicrobiota > Verrucomicrobiia > Limisphaerales > CANJSG01 > CANJSG01. The sequence continues at coordinate 1,851 of JBBQXJ010000043.1, read as the reverse complement.
GCGGAACGCCTCGGATCTTGCACCGTCGACCGTAACTCTATCGAGCAAGGTGGCATTGCCCGCGCCAATGATCTCCACGCCACGATAGTCGGCCTCGTAGATGCGCGTCCGGGTCACCGTCGCCGTGGCGGCCAAGTAGAGCGCATCTTGATAATAAGAGGGGTTTCCTGGATTGGATTGATTCCCGGCATAACGGATGTCGACGTTGTCGAGGACCGTGTTGATGGAGGTGCTGGTGATGTAGAGCGCCTGCCAGTCCCCACGCTGAGGAGCGGCGCCTCCATCGGAGCCATCGCGGAACGTGTCACCCAAGGCGGTGTCGTCGCGGCGGGACGTGAGGATGATCGGCTGGGCGGCGGTGCCGACGGCGGAAAGCGTTCCGAAGACTTGGAGGTATTGGGCGTTGGTCCACTTGAGCACGAGGCCGGGGTCGAGCGTCAGGGACAGGCCGGCGGGCACGGTCACCGAGCTGTTGAAGAGGTAGGGGAGATTGGCGAACGACCAGCGGCGACTGGACGTCAGCGTGCCGCCGTCGAAGAGGAACGCGTCGCGTCCACAGGATGACGACGTGATGTTGACCATCGTCGGCGTGATGGCGAAGTCGGAGGCGAAGGCGTAGTCGCGGGCGCGGGCCACGCTGACATTGATGACCGTGGGGGACGACGCGTCCTGCAGGCGCACGCCCCGGTAGTCCACGTCGGCGATGCGGACATTCTCCACCCGTGCATCGGTGCCGGTGATGTTGAGGGCGTAGCGGAAATAGGAGGGGTTCCCGGGATTCGCCTGGTTGCCGGCATAGCGGATTTCCACGTTGCGAAGGATGGAGTCGGCCGTGGCGTTGGTCAGGTAGACGCCATGCCAGTTGCCGGCAATGGGGGAACTGGCGTTGCCGTCGGCATTGGAGTCCCCGCCGGCGGTGTCGTCGGCCACCCCGGTGAAGACGATGGGAAGCGACGGTGTGCTGTCGGCGATCAGCCGCCCCTGGTTCGCCTGGATGTAGAGACCCTGGCGGAGCTTGACGACCTGTCCGGCCACGATGGTCAAGGTCGTGTTGATCGGGATGTCGATGGATCCGGTCAGTTCGATGACCAGATCGCCGGCATCCCAGACCTGGTCCGAAGGCAACGTGCCGCCGGCTTTGACGAGGCGGTTCCCGCCGTTGTTGTCCACCAAGGGCGTGATGAGCTTGGGATTGGAAGCCAAGTCGGCGACGAAAGCGTCCGAGCGCGCGTTGTTGATGGTGATCCGGGCCAGCGTGATGCTGGAGTCGATGAACTGGATGCCAATGAAGTCGACGTCCCTGATGACGAGATCGCTGATGGAAGGCGTGACTCCCGTCAGATTGACCGCCGAGCGATAATACGACGGGTTCCCGGGATTGGACTGGTTGCCGGCGTAGCGGATCTCGGCGAAGCGGAGCTGCGAGCCGCCGGATCCCGGCTCGAAGTAGACCGACCACCAATCGCCGCTTTGGGGGACCGTGGCGGACCCGTTGGCGTTTGTGTCGCCGCCGGCGGTATCATCGTGGCGGGAGGTCAGGATGATTTTTTCAGAAGCAGTGCCCACCGCGGAAAGAGTTCCGAAGACTTGGAGATACTTCGCCTGGTCGAACTTCAGGACCAACCCGGGAATCAGGGTCAGCGTCTGCCCGGCCGGAACGGTGACGCTACCCGTTACCCGGCCGACCAGTCCGCCGAAGTCGAGCGTCCGGTCCGCCGCCAAGGTTCCGCCGACGAACACGTAGCCGTTGCCCGACCCGTTGTTCGTTGCCGTCAGGTTCCGAAGAGTCGGCAGAGCCAGGGTGGTTTCCGAGAACCCGCTGAACCGCGAACCGTCCACCGTGACCCGCGT
>JBBQXJ010000042.1:0-39693 GCA_038209745.1 Verrucomicrobiota bacterium | reverse complement strand
TGGGCCGCCTTCTCGATCCGGACCAGTTCTCGGCGCCGATGGGTCCGCCGGACGGCATGCTTGAGCGCCGCTTCCAGCTCCTGGATCTGAACGGGCTTCGCCAGAAAGTCCAGCGCACCGCTGCGCATGCTGCTGGCCACGCTGTCCATCCTTCCGGCCGCGCTCACGACGATCGCGGCCAACGTCGGATCGTGCTTGGCCAGCCAATCGATCAGGTCGGCGCCGGTCTCTCCCGGCATCTCGAAGTCGGTCAGGACGCAGTCGAACGGCATCGTTCCCTGTTCCAAAATGACTTGCCGCGCCTCTTCGACGGACCGGGCCAACACGACTTGGTAGCCCCGCTTGGCCATCTGGAGCTTGTGGACGCGGAGAGCCACCTCGTCGTCGTCCACCACCAGCACGCGGTGGATCGGCGCCGGCCCCGCTGACGCGACGCAAGACAGAACCTCGGTGGAAGGCCGTGCTTCGATATCCGGCCGCGCCGCTCGGCGGTTCAAGTTCTGGGATTTAAGGCTCACGTAATGGATTTTCGTGGATGAGCACGGCATTCAATCCAATGCCGTATCGGCAGGGCATGGCTTGGGCTTGACGATCTTTTAACGCCGCCCTCTCGCACTCTTCCGGGCTCAAGCATCATCCATCCAGTGTCGATAGAAGCCTCATGCATTCCAGAGCAGATCAGGATTCGAACCGATCCGTTCGCGAGAGGGCGGTTGAGCCCGCCGCCCGAAGGCACGAAACGAAAAGGCGATGATCACCTTCAGAAAAAGACTCTTCCCCAGCGGTGGCGCAGCGGTCTTTGCCGGCCTGACGTCCCTTTCGCGAAAGCTGGTCGATCGTTTCCGCATCCGCCCCTATCCCAATTGCCGCATTGATCCGGTGATGGAGCAGCTCCAAGCCGCCCGCGACGGGATGACCCTCGGCGCTGCCGAACTCGAGGAGGAATTCCTCAAGATCATCACCGGTCTGGACAGCCAGAGCACTCTAAGTAAGGCCCTCGTCGAACAGAGCGAGAAACTCATCGGCTACGTCACTGGCCAGATGGGGGCGGACATCGAGCTCCAACGGGCGACAGACCTTCTGGGCCAGCCTCTCGGCTTCGTCCGCGACGGCCACAAGCGCACCTCCCGCCTGATCACGAGGCTCCGCCACCATGAGGGGCAGATGACCCATGTGCGCCAACACGAGGGCCTGCTCCACGGGACCGTTGCCCCGCTGGGCTACATCCAGACCCTCTTCCGGGTTGAATCCGCCACCCTCTCCCACGAAGTCCAGAACATCTTCACCAGCCTGACCAAGGACATTGAAAGCCTCCAGCACAAGGTCACCCACCTCTTCGGCGAACAGTTCCAATCCCTAGCCAAAGCCCGTCAAACCATCAATAGACTGGTCGAACGCCTCGAACAGCAGACAGCCCAGCAGGAAAAGGCCTCGCGCGAGAAACAGGATTTCATCAGCTCATCCATGGAGGCGCTCCGCTGCGACATTGCGGAGAACCAGAAGCGCGACGTCCGTTTGACCAAAGCGAGCCGATCCGTGCGCAACAGCATCAGCCAGATCGTCGTGGGGATGCAGTTCCAGGACATCACCCGCCAGAAAATGGAGCACGTGCGCGAAGCCGTGGACGAGATGCTCGAGCGATTCGCCGGAATCCGGACAAACACCGACAAACCCAAAGCTCCCGGGGAACTAAGGTTTCTGCGCGAGGCCGCCCGTCTTCAGATCGGCCAACTCGAGGCCGTGAAGCGGGAACTCGCCGAAGCGGAAAACCAGACCCGCGAAAGCTTCGCGGCGCTCGCCGGGGACACTGCGGACATCGACCACGAGTGCGTCACCCTCGGGAGCTTCAAAAGCATGTCCGCCGCGGAGGACGGCATGGTCCAGTCGCTCCTCACCATCATAGAGGATCTCCGCCTCCTCATCGCCGGCACCGTCGCCATCCAACAGGAGGCCTACGAAACCATCCGGCCTCTCGGCAACCTTGCCTCCAACCTGACGGGGGACATGCGCCAGATCTCGGTCAACATAAAGCTGATCGCCCTCAACGCCCAGATCCAGGCTGCCCAAGTCGGACAAGGCACGGGGCTTGAAGTCCTCTCGGAGCGCACCAGCCTCATCTCCGACGAGATCTACGCCCTCAATGAGAATGTCTCGGTCGATCTCGACGGCATGGCCGCCGGACTGGAAGGGATCGTCGCCGAATTCCGCACGCTCACGGACAACGGCCAGGAGCAGCGCCGCCTGCTGACCGAAGAGGGCGGCGAAGAGGAACTCCGCCTCCATGCCTACCGCGACGCCACCATAAGGTCGTTCTTGGCCGTCAGCGGAACCGCGGGCGAGTTGGCCGCCAGCATTCAGTCCACCATCGACTCCATCCGGTTCAGCTCCCTCGCCGACACGATGCTCCAGCCCCTCCTCGACGCCCTCCAGGGAGTCGTGCTGGCGGTGGATGGATCGGGCATATCCGAGTCGCGCCCCGAGGACGAGGCTCTCACCGAGCATTTGCGCAGCAACTACACGATGGCCACGGAGCACACGGTCCATTCACCAGACTCCAACCGACAGCTCCCCTCCCCACCGGACGTCCCGGGTTCCGAAGAGTTCGACTTCTTCGCAGACCCCGCGCCAGCGGCCGATACCGAGCTCGCAACTCCAACCAACCGGAGACAGTCCGAGCCGGCGGCGCAGTTGGCTACGAACATGGAATTCTTTTGATCCCAAAAACCAGAATCATGAAATCCCCCACCAACCCAATCCTTCTTGGCGCTCGACCCGCCCAGAACCGCCGGGAAGCCACGGAGCCCGAGAATTTACCCTCATGTATCCCGCTACGACTCCGACAAGCTAATCAACAAGACCACCCGCAAACCGCCGACAGGACACCAACATGGGCTCACCAAAAACCATCATGACCGTGGATGACGCCGCCACCATCCGGAAAATGATCTCCATGACCCTCAAGGGCGCCGGACACGAGGTCATGGAAGCCGTCGACGGCGCCGCTGCCCTCGACGCCCTGAAAGACCGACCCGTGGACCTCATCATCTCGGACGTCAACATGCCCAACATGGACGGCATCGAGATGACCCGGCAACTGCGCAAGACCGCCACCCACCACCGGACGCCGATCATCCTCCTCACCACCGAGTCCGCCCAGGAAATCAAAGACAAAGGGCGCGCGGCCGGCGCCACCGGCTGGATCGTCAAACCGTTCAAACAAGAGCAGCTGCTCGGCGTCCTTGCAAAGCTCTTCCCCTGAAGCCGGAGCCCCGGGCCACCCCTACGATCGCCAGAACCCCTTCGAACCACATGAACGACAGCCTCCAAAAACAACTGATCAATGATCTGCTGATCGAAAGCTTCGAAGGCCTCGACCGCTACGACGCGCACCTTCTCGCCCTCGAACAGGGCCAGTCCGGAACCGATGTCTGGAACGACATCTTCCGCGCCATCCACACGATCAAAGGCACCAGCGGCTGTCTCGGGCTCGGCAAGATCGAAAAAGTAGCCCACGCCGGCGAAAACCTTCTCGACCTGCTCCGGAGCGGATCTCTCCAGCCAGATCAAGGGATGATCTCGACCTTGCTCCGGCTTTCCGACGCGCTCCGGGAAATGCTCCGGACTCTCGAGGCCCAAGGCGTCGAGGGCTCCACCGATTTTTCACCCCTCCTCACCGCGCTCCAGGATCACATAACCCCGGGACCCGTCGCCCAACCGGAGGCCTCAACACCTGTCGAGCCCGCCGGATTCGGCCTGTTCGACGACGATACCGCCGACACTGTGGCGCTCAAGTCCGCCGCTCCCGAAGCCAACGAATCCTCCGGCGGATTCGGATTCTTTGACGCGCCCCCTTCTTCCTACGCCGCCGCCTCTGGTGGAACCGGCTCGAAGCCCGCAGCCAACGCTCCCGGGACGAAGCCCGCGGCCACGGCCGCTCCTTCGGCCGAGATCCACCGCAGCGCCGCATCCGACAGCGCCATCCGCGTGGATGTAAGCCAGCTCGACAAGCTGATGAATCTCGTCGGCGAGCTGGTCCTAGCCCGCAATCAGATCGTCCAGAAGACCGTAGGCTACAACGACACGTCGCTCACGACTGCGGCCCAGCGCCTGAACATAATCACCAGCGAACTCCAAGAGGGGGTCATGAAAACCCGCATGCAGCCCATCGGCAACGTGTGGTCCAAGTTCCCCCGCATCGTTCGCGACGTCGCCCACGAACTCGGCAAAGAGGTCCGCTTGGAGATGTCCGGCAAGGATACCGAGCTCGACCGCACGATCATCGAAGCCATCAAGGACCCTCTCATCCACATTGTCCGCAATTCGATCGACCACGGTCTTGAGGGCCCCGAAGGCCGCCGCCAAGCCGGCAAACCCGCCGAGGGCCTTCTCTCCCTCCGCGCCTTCCACGAAGGCGGCCAGGTCAACATCGAGATCGCGGACGATGGCGCCGGCATCAACATCGTCCGGGTCAAGAACAAGGCCGTGGAGAAGGGGCTTCTCAGCGCCGACCAGGCATTGCGCATGTCGGATCGCGAGGCGCTCAACCTCATCTTCCTGCCCGGATTCTCCACCGCCGCCCAGGTCACGAACCTTTCCGGCCGGGGCGTCGGCATGGATGTGGTGAAGACCAATATCGAGAAGATCGGGGGTTCGGTGGATCTCTCCAGCGAGACCGGAGTCGGGACCACGATGAAGATCAAAATACCCCTGACTCTGGCGATCATCCCCGCGCTGGTGGTCACCGCGGGCGGTGAACGCTTCGCGATTCCCCAGGTCAGCCTTCTCGAACTCGTCCGCGTCGAACGCGAGCAGGCCGAGAAGACCATCGAATACATCTACGGAGCGCCCGTGTATCGCCTCCGAGGACAGCTCCTGCCCCTCGCCTTCTTGAAAAAGGAGCTGAAACTCAGCGAGTCAACCCATTCCGAGGACGCCACCAACATCGTGGTGCTCCAGGCGGACGGGCGCCAATTCGGACTGATCGTCGACGAAATCAACGACACGGAAGAAATCGTGGTCAAACCGCTCGGGAAACACCTCAAGGGGATCACCTGCTTTTCCGGAGCCACCATCATGGGAGACGGAAGGGTGGCCTTGATCCTCGATGTCCTCGGTCTCGCCCAACACGCGAATCTAATCCCCGAGGTCAACGAACAGAAGCAGACCAGCGGCCGAAAGCAGGAAGAATCCCGCGACGACCGCCAGACCCTGCTCGTCTTCAACGTCGGGACCAATACACGGATGGCCATTCCTCTTTCCATGGTCGCGCGTCTCGAGGAGATCGCCCGGAACAAAGTCGAGAAATCCGCTGGACAGGAAGTGGTCCAGTATCGCGGCCAACTCCTCTCCCTCGTCCCCGTCGCCCAGTTCATTCCCGAGGCGGCAGGAGAGGTCGACGCACAGGCCGACCAAGACACCATGCATGTCATCGTCTACACCGAGCAGGGCCGGAGCATCGGACTGGTGGTCGGACAGATCAGCGACATCGTGGAGGAATCCCTCGCCGTCCGTCGTGATTCACGCCGTCAAGGTGTGCTGGGCTCCGCCGTCATCCAGGGCCGGGTAACGGATCTGCTCGACGCATCGGGCGTCATCCGCTCGTTCGACCCGTCGTTTTTCGAAACCTCCCTCCCCGCCGCATCCAACCCCGAACCCGTCCTGTCATGAGCGAATCCCGCCAGCTTTGCACGTTCCACCTCGGCTCCATGTTCTTCGGCATCGACGTTCTAAACGTGCAGGAAGTCCTCCGCTTCCAACAGATGACAAAAGTTCCTCTGGCCCCCGTCGTCATCCGCGGATTGATCAACCTTCGCGGCCAGATCGTGGCCGCCATCGATCTCAGGGAACGACTCGGGCTGAAACCCCGGGAGGACGGAGTCGATCCGATGAACGTCATCGTCCGCACCGAGGACGGAGCCATCAGCCTCCTGGTCGATGAAATCGGCGATGTCCTCGAAATCGACACCGCCGGGATGGACCGCCCGCCAGAAACCGTCCGCGGCAGCGCCCGCGATCTGATCCAGGGCGTCTACAAGCTCAAAGACCGCCTCCTCCTGATTTTGGACACCGAAAAAACCGTCAACATGTCGGCCTCGGCCGGCAAATAAACCCCGCTCTCAATCCTCCCGATTCAACCCTCTTTATTCCCGACCCGCAGACAACTCGCTAGAACACATGCAAACCACGACCCGCAACACTCACACCAAGCAGGCGACCGCGCGCACCCAGACAGCCTCTCGACCCGTCAAATTGCAGAGGGCTGCCGCTTCTCACGTCCTTGCCGAACTCGCTTCAGAACCTCTTCCTTCCTTCGCCGCCAGCGAGGTCCAGTTACTCCGTGACCGGATCGCGTCGCTCGAGACCGAGAATGCCGAGTATAAGGTGCGTGCCGAGATCACGAACCTCACCAGCATCGTCTCCGAGGCCGATCTCAAGGGCGACATCCTCAGTGTGAACGACAAGTTCTGCGAGGTGTCCCAGTACCACCGCGAAGAACTCATCGGCAAGGGCCACAATACCACCCGCCATCCCGACATGGCCAAGGAGGTGTTCAAAGATCTCTGGGCCACCATCGGCCGTGGCAAGACCTTCCGCGGTGTCGTCAAGAACCGGAAAAAAGACGGCACTCCCTACTATGTTGACGCGGTCATCGCACCCGTACTGGGGGAGAACGGCAAGCCGAAGAAATACATCGGCGTCCGCTACGACATCACTGAACTCGAACTCGAGCGCCAGAGCGCACGCGGCCTCCTCGGCGCCATCGACTCCGCCTTCGCCTATATCGAGTTCACCACCGAAGGGAACGTCGTCAACGCCAACCATAACTTCGTGAAGGCGCTCGGATACTCGCTAGATGAGATCAAGGGCAAGCACCACTCCACCTTTGTCGACGCCACCTACCGCGAATCGGCCGACTACCGTCAGTTCTGGGCCGATCTTCGTTCCGGCCAGTTCAAGTCCGATACCTTCCGTCGCATCACCAAATCTGGAGGAGACATCTGGATTCAAGCGGTCTATGCGCCGGTCAAGGACGAAATGGGCCGCGTCACCAAGGTCGTCAAGATCGCGACCGACGTGACCATCGCCAAGGTGGCCTCCATCAACAACGAACGGCAGATCGCCGAGGCGAACCGCAACCAGGCGGTGATCGAGTTCAAAGCCGACGGCACCATCGTCGAGGCCAACACCAACTTCCTCTCGGCCCTGGGCTACACCCTCGACGAGATCAAGGGCCGCCATCACTCCATGTTCATCGATCCCGCCTACCGGGAGACCTCCGAATACCGGCAGTTCTGGGCCGACCTGAACAACGGCAAGTTCCAGACCGCCGAATACAAGCGCATCGGCAAGGGCGCCAAGGTCGTGTGGATCCAGGCGACCTACAACCCGGTTTGGGGTGTCGACGGCAAGGTCAGCGGAGTCAAGAAGTTCGCCTCCGACGTCACCGCAAAAAAGATCGCCGAGGCCAAGCTCGCCGAGACGATGACAGCGATCTCGCAGAACGCGCAGACCCTCGGATCCGCCTCCGAGGAACTCTCCGCCGTCGCCCAGCAGATGAGCTCAAACTCCGAGGAGACCACCGCGCAGGCCAACGTCGCCGCCGCCGCCTCGGAGCAGATCAGCACCAACATCACCACCGTCGCCACCAGCGCCGAGGAGATGAGCGCCAGCGTCAAGGAGATCGCCAAGAGCGCCTCCGAAGCCGCCCGCGTCGCCACCCAGGCCGTCAAGGTCGCGGACGAGACCTCCCGCACCGTCAACAAACTCGGCGTCAGCAGCACCGAGATCGGCAAGGTCATCAAGGTCATCACCTCCATCGCCCAGCAGACGAATCTTCTCGCCCTCAACGCCACCATCGAGGCCGCCCGCGCCGGCGAGGCCGGCAAAGGCTTCGCGGTCGTCGCCAACGAGGTCAAGGAACTGGCCAAGCAGACCGCCGCCGCCACCGAGGACATCAGCGGCAAGATCGAGGCGATCCAGACCGACACCGAGGGCGCCGTGAAGGCCATCACCGAGATCAGCAAGATCATCGGACAGATCAACGACATCCAGAACACCATCGCCAGCGCAGTGGAGGAACAGACGGCGACCACCAACGAGATCGCCCGCAACACGAACGAAGCGGCCCGTGGCAGCTCCGAGATCGCCAAGAACGTCACCAGCGTCTCGCTCGCGGCCAAGAGCACCTCCGAAGGCGCGGCCAACACCCTCACCGCTGCCAGCGAGCTCGCCAAGCTGGCCGCCCAGCTCCGAGGGATCGTGAACGCCGCAGGCGTCAAATAACCGCCCCGCTCGAGCCCGGGGTGCCGCGAGGTCGCGGCACCCTGGACTTTCCACGGAACTCCACGACGGATCATGGCCCTTCCGACCAAAACATCATGACACCGGACACCCTCGCTCTGGACGAACAGCCAATCCGCCCGGACAACCTCTCCATGAGCACGCTCACCCGCGAGCTTAGCCTCCCGCAGAAGCCCTCCTAGATCCTGCGCAAGGGAATGAACACGCTCGAGCACAAGCGGCCGGCCAAGGGGATGGAATGGTCCCGGTCCTGGAACAATCACGGGTTGAATGACTTCAGGACCCACCTTCAGGACGTCGCCCGGGATTCGGACTGCTTCAAGCCCCTGCAGCCGGTACTGGAGCACTTCCTCGCCGGAGCACCCGAGGCCACCCGCGCCTTCGCCCGAGAACTCTTCGCGGACCCGGATGGAATGGCCTTCACCGACCCCGGCGAAGATGCGGGCCTCTTCCAACGCCTCACCGAGAACACCTCCCCGCTCGCTCCCGAAAAGGCCCTGGCGATCCTCCTAGAAGCCCTGGCGCCCCTCGGCGTCCATCGTCTCCATGAAGCCTTCCAGGACATCTCCCTCCGCAGCATCAACTCATCCCTTGGCCAGGTGCATTGCGCCGTCCTCCTGGACGGCCGCAAGGTTGCCGTGAAGGTCCAGCATCCAGGGATCAAAGAGCACCTCCAGTTCCACCTCAAAGCCCTCGGCCGGTTGAACGGACCCATTGGTTCGCTGCGAACGGGACCCGATCTCGGACGCTACCGCCGCCAGATCCTGGAGATGCTTGTCGGAGAACTCGACTTCGCCCGCGAAGCCCGAAACCTCAAACAATTCGCCGCCCGCACCCAAAACTGGCCCGGCCTCCGCATCCCCCAAGTTGTCGACGCCCTCTCCGGCGAAGAAGCCCTCACGATGACCTGGATCGAGGGACAACGCCTCGACCGTGCCGCCACTTGTGGCCAGGAAGACCGCGACGCTCTGGGCGCGACCCTGCTCAGGCTCTTTCTCCACGGAACGATCCAGTGGGGTTTCGTCCACGCGGACCCCGCCCCTGACAACCACCGCTTTCTCAAGGTGGACGCCGTTCCTACCGTCGGGCTGCTGGACTTCGGATGCGTCAAACCCGTGCCCACCCCGATGCGGCACGGCTTTGCGCTCCTTGCCCGGATGGCAGGAAATGGATGCCTCGCTAAGGAGGAACTTTTCCAATGCCATCTCGCGATGGGCTTCGCCGAAAAGCAGCTCGCCCCGCTGAATGGCAAACTGGTCGAGGTCAGCCGTGTCCTCTTCCAGCCGTTCGTCGAAGACGGCCCGTTCGACCTCGAGCAGTGGAATCTCGGATCGAGGTTGTCCACGATTCTTGGCGGGCACCGAATGGCCTATCGAACAGCCGGCCCACCGGATCTGGTCTTCGTGTTAAGGGCCTTCCACGGAGCGATCCCCCAGCTCCAGGCCCTCCGGGCTCGGGTCGACTGGAAGAGCACCCTCGAAAACACGGGCGAGGAATCGACCCCGCCCCCGCCGCCCCGCTCTCAGACCCGTCACGACGACGCCCATTCGAAGATGAAATCCGCGACGCTCCACATCCGCGTGAGCGAAGCCGGCCAAGCGAAAGTCAGCCTCGTCTCCTCCGCAGCCGCCAACGACAAACTCGCCGATCTTGTGCCGCTCGATCTGAAACCACACATCGAAGCCTGCGGCATCTTGTCTCCGAACCCTCTCCGAAGAGGCCCGCGCCACCGACTACGCTCCGGCAGAGTTGTTCTCGATGGACGAGGGCGCTCGCAACATCCGCGTCTGGCTCGAACCCTGAACTCCTTGCCAACTCCCATCTCCTACACCCGATGAAAATACTGATTGTCGACGACTCCCGAACGATGCGGACACTCCTCGGATCGTTCGCAAAAAATGCCGGCGCGGAAGTGTTCGACGCCGCTGACGGCCAAATCGCCCTCCTCCAGATCGCGACCCACCAACCCTTCGATCTCGTCCTGCTCGACTGGGACATGCCCGTCCTGAACGGACTGGAGACGCTCAAGATACTGCGCGCGAATTCCAGCTACGATTCCATGAAGATCATGATGGTGACGGCCCAATCCGGCATGGAGTCCGTGACCGAAGCCATTGAATCCGGAGCCTCCGACTATCTCATGAAGCCGCTCAACGAGGAAATGTTCCTGGAAAAGCTGCAACTCCTCGAGCTCACCGCTTGACGCGCCGATATACCCTTGCAGCAAAGCCACCAAGCTCATGCCAAAAATCCGAGTCCTCGTCGTGGATGATGCCGTCGTCCTCCGCAAGCTGATTACCGAAGCCCTGTCGAAGGACCCGGCCATCGAGGTCGTCGGGGTGGCGGCCAACGGAAAGATAGCCCTCGCGAAGATTCCCCAGGTCAATCCGGACATCGTTACCCTCGACGTCGAGATGCCGGAAATGGACGGCATCACCACGCTGCGGGAGATCAGGAAGGTCTACGCCAAGCTGCCGGTCATCATGTTCAGCACCCTGACCGCGCGGGGTGCCAGCACCACGCTCGACGCCCTGTCGGCCGGCGCCTCCGACTACGTGACCAAGCCGTCCAATGTTGGCAACGTCCTCGAAAGCATCAGCCGGATGGAGTCCGACCTGGTCCCCAAGATCAAGGCCCACTGCCGGCACCTGCTCCCGGGCAGACCACTGCCGGGCATCGTCTCCCATGCGACATCCGCCCCTGCCCGCCCTACGGTCGCCCCGCCAAGGCCCGATGGCCTGAGTCCGTTGGACATCGTCTGCATCGGCACCTCCACCGGCGGTCCGAACGCCCTCGCGGATCTGTTCCGCGTCTTCCCGAAGACGTTCCGCGTCCCGATCGTGATGGTCCAGCACATGCCTCCCCTCTTCACCCAGATGCTGGCCGAACGCCTGGACACACTGGGCACCCTCAAGTTCCACGAGGGGAAGGAAGGCCAGCCCATCGAGCCGAACAACGTCTATCTCGCGCCCGGTGGACACCATATGGAGGTCCGACGCCAAGGGACCCGCACCGTCCTTCACCTCACCGAAGCTCCCCCTGAAAACTCCTGCCGTCCCGCCGTCGACGTCCTCTTCCGGAGCGTCGTCGCCGGCTATGGCGGCCGCGTCCTCGGCGTGGTGCTCACCGACATGGGGCAGGATGGCCTGCGCGGCTGCGAACTCATCCACGAAAAACGCGGCCAGGTCGTCGTGCAGGACGAGGCCACAAGCGTCGTCTGGGGCATGCCCGGCTACGTGTTCCAAGCGGGTTTTGCCGACCGCGTCCTGCCCCTGAACCAAATAGCCCAGGAAATAATCCGTCGGGTCAACCAACCCGGACTTCAACCCGTAGCCGCCTGATCATGGCAATCACCCCACCCGACTTCGAATACGTGGCGGACCTGGCCCGCCGAACCGCAGCCATCGTCCTGGCACCCGGAAAAGAGTATCTCGTGGAGAGCCGCTTGACTCCCCTGGCTCAGAAAGAAGGCTTCGATTCGCTGGCGGCCTTCATTTCCCGGCTCCGCCTGGATCCAGTCTCCGGGCCCCGCCATTCGAAGGTCATCGACGCGCTGACGACGAACGAGACCCTCTTCTTCCGAGATCACCATCCCTTCGAAGCAATGAAGAACGGCGTCCTGCCGAAGATCATCGAAGCCCGCGCCGCAACCAAGAAGCTGACCATCTGGTCCGCCGCGTCCTCCACCGGCCAAGAGGCCTACAGCATCGCCATGCTGATTCGGGAAACCTTTCCCCAGCTTCGGGACTGGAGCGTGACCATCGTCGCGACCGACATCTCCCCCCGAGTCCTCCAGCAGGCCCGCCTCGGACAATACAACAAGATCGAGGTCAACCGGGGGCTGCCCGCCATCTACCTCGTGAAATATTTCACCAAGACCGACGACACCTGGACCTTGAAGGAAGAGGTCAGAAAGATGGTCGACTTCCGGATGCTCAACCTCATCCATCCCTTCGCCGCCATGCCGGTCTGCGACATCGTCTTCATCCGCAACGTCCTGATCTATTTCGATACGCCCACGAAGCAGACCATTCTCCGGAACATCCGGAAACAGATGGCGGCGGACGGCTTCATGTTCCTCGGGACCGCCGAGACGACGCTGAACCTCGACACCGGCTTCAAGCCCGCGACGTTCGGCGCCGCCATCGCCTATCAACCCGAAGCCGGCAAGTAGCCCGGGGCTTCATCCGGCTACCGCGAGCCGCCACGGAATCCGGATCAAATAGAGCGTGGCCGGTCCCGGGGATGCAGTTCCTTTGGTGAACAAAAACGTGCCCGTGCCGCTGAACAGATTGGTTGCGACGCGATCCCAGTCGACCAACGGCATCGCGACCGTCGACGGCGTCCTGGACTGCGCGACCCGCTTCATCTGCCCGCCGTCGCAGATCGATTTCGCCGGCAAAACCCTCCGGCATCGATCCGATCCCCAGAGTCCCCCGACGCGAGCCCATGTAGGTCACCAATGTGTGGGTTCCCGGTCCGAATCCGTTCAACGTAGGCGTTCCGTTCACCATCGAGAGATCGCTCGACGCTCCAAGCTCCACGTCGGAAACCGCCTCTGAAGCCATGTCCACCGTGCAGTTGACCGCCAGAAAACCCACAGCGGAACGCGGTGGCATACCTCCTGGAGCCCTGCGCGCGAGCAAACGCCGGCAACTAGGCCAACGCTCGGGAACACCACATCCACGTCAACCGCGCGGCCAGAAAAACGACCTTCGGCTTCCTGTTCCGAACCACTCGCATTCCCGGAGGAGACAACGACCAGCCCCACGCATCCGGTAAATCCAAGGAGGTTCGGACAAGGTGGCCGCCTGGAATCCGGACCGTCCCTGCGACCTTCGGCAACGAGCCGTGGAATCCGGGATCCCCCGAAAACGGCGGCACCGCCCGAATCCGTCTTGTGGACGAACCGTCGGTTCACGCTACGATCCGGCCATGCGAACAATCCGGATCCTCCTCGTTTCCCTCTGCCTCTCCTCCGGCCTGTTCCTCCCGACCCATCGCGCGACCGCGGCCGAAGCGGTCGCCGAAAAGACCAAGGTTAAGAACGTCTCCGTCGACCAGGCGGAGAAGATCATCGCCGCCGAAAAAGACACCGTCGTCCTCGACGTCCGCACCCCGAAGGAAGTCGCCGCTGGCCACATCGAGGGCTCCAAGGCGCTCAACTTCTACGCCGCCGATTTCAAGGACCAGATCGCCAAGCTCGACAAGTCCAAGTCCTACGTCGTCTTTTGCGCCTCCGGTGGCCGCAGCGCCAAAGCCTGCTCGCAGCTGGTCGACCTTGGTTTCAAAGACGTCCGCAATGTCGAAGGCGGCATGAAGGCCTGGGAAAACGCCGGCAAAAAGACCGTGAAGTAGGCGCCTTCGTCGCCGAAAACTCCGACCCTCCGGCCACAACGGCGCGTTCTCCCCAGCCAGCCACCGCAGCGACTTGCACCGCCTCCGTTCCACCCGCAACCTCCGGGTGTCGACCGGGACCAAGCCGCAGCGTCCACCCGGGACAAAACCCATTCCATGAACGAAGACCAGTTGCAGAAGCTGCGGATCGCCTCGGAGCACAAACGCCGCTCCCGATCTTCCCTGTGGGTCATCCTCGGCGGCGTCGCGCTCCTCACCGCCGTGGTCGCGTATTTCGCCATTCCCCGTGCGACCGACGCCATTCGCACCGGTCTGAAGTCCGGCAAGGAAGCCAAAGACTCCGCCGGGACCACGGCCAAAACCTCGAGTCCGTCGACTTCCGGCACTGGCGCCTTTGGCTCGGCCTCCGCTTCGGCCACCCCTCAGCCCAACGACAGCGAAGACTCCCTCCTGACCGCCAGCGGTTACATCATCGCCCGCGAACGCATCGAGATCAGCCCCCGCTTCATGGGCGTGGTCAAATGGATCGGGATCAAGAAAGGCGACAGCGTGACCAATGGCCAAGTGGTCGTGCTGCTGGACGACTCGGAATACCGCGCCCGGCTCGGCGAAGTGGACGGCCAGATCGGCGTCGCCCAGGTGTCCGTCGACAAGGCCAGGATCGACCTGAAACGCGCCGAGGAACTCGTCCGCCAACAGGTGGAAATGGTGAAAGTGTTGGATGATGCAAAGCTGGCCCTCGCCGCCGCCGGGGCCCAGCTGAAGCAGGTGGAAGCTTCCCGCAAGATCGTCGAAACCTGGCTCGACTGGTGTGTCATCCGCTCGCCCGTGAACGGCGTCGTCATGGAAAAACTCGTCGACGCCAATGAGCTCGTCACGCCCCAGACCTTCGGCGGCACCCGCGGCCCCAGCACCTCGCTCCTCGCCGTCGCGGATCTGGGCGACCTCCAGGTCGAGATCGACCTCTCCGAGGCCGACCTTCCCAAGATCCATCTCCAGCAGCCCTGCCGGATCAGCCCCGAAGCCTATCCCGACAAGGTCTACCAGGGCGTCGTCGCCGAAATTGCCCCCGAAGCCAGCCGGCAGAAGGGCACCCTCCAGATCAAGGTGCAGATCCTGAAACCCGACCATTTCCTCACGCCGGAACTCAGCGCGAAGGTGCAGTTCCTCGCCAAAGGCGGCTGATTGCGTTGCCCGGAAAACTCCGCCACGCTCACGCCATGTCCGCCATCACTGAACCCGTTCCCGCCGAAGCCAAGCGGCTCTGGACCTACGACGAGCTGGTGGCGACCGGGCCCGAGTCCAGCCAACTGATGGAACTGTGGGACGGAGAACTCATCATGTCGCCGACGCCGAGACCGAAACACCAGACGCTGGTCCTGAACTTTGCCCGTGAACTCCGCGATCATGTCCATGACAAGAACCTCGGCCGCGTCTTCATCAGCCCGCTCGACGTGGTCCTGTCCGCCCGCCGCGTCGTCCAGCCTGACGTGTTTTTCATCGCCCACGGCAACCCGGCCTACAGCGAGGAAGGCATCCGGGGCGTGCCGGACCTCGTCTTGGAAGTGATTTCTCCCGGCTCGTGGCGGCGTGACCGCATCGAAAAGCGCGAGCTCTACGAACAGTTCAAGGTGAAGGAATTCTGGCTGATCGATCCGGAAACCTCGGGCATCGACGTGCTGAGTCTTCAGGGCCATGCCTTCCAGACGATGGTCTCCATCACCGGCGACGTGGTCGCGCCCTCCACGCTCCTGCCCGGCTTTTCGGTCCGCTTCGGCCAGTTGCTCGCCTGATCTTTCCGGATGTCCCCCCTGCCCTTTGAAGCCTTTCTCGCGCTCCGCTACCTGCGGCCGCGGCGCACGTTGGTCTCCGTCATCACGCTGATCTCCGTCGCCGGCGTCACCCTCGGCGTCGGGGTGCTCATCATCGTGATCAGCGTGATGAGCGGCTTCGACCAGGAATGGCGCGACCGCATCCTCGGGTTCAGCGCGCACCTGAAGGTCGGCGACCGCCACGGCCTGCTGGAACACTACGAGTCGGTCCGCGACACCGTTCTCAAGAACCCCGAAGTCCTGGGAGCCGCGCCGTTCACGTCCGGCCAGGTCATGATCAAGACCCAGCCGGCCAGCGGCGATTCCTACGCCTTCGCCCCGATCGTGCGCGGCGTGGATCCGGAACTCGAGGGCAGCGTGAGCGTCCTGCCCAAGAGCATCGTGCAGGGCCAATGGGACCTCGACGGCCAGAGCATCATCATCGGCACGGACATCGCCCGGAACTATGACATCCACGTCGACGACCACCTGCTCATGTATTCGCCGGAGACGTTGAACCGCTTCGAGAAGGGCGCGCGCGAGGGCCGCGACGAGAAGACCCTCCCCTTCGAATACACCGTGCGGGGCGTCTTCGACGTCGGGTTCGGCGAATACAATTCCGCGATCGTCGTCGTCTCGCTGGAGAGCGGGCAGCAGCTCTACTCGCTGGGCAACGACCGCGTCCATGGCCTCCAGGTCATGATCAAGGATCCGTTCAAGGCGAACGAGGTCCGCAACGAACTCAAGAAATCGCTGGGCGACCGCTATGGCATGATGACCTGGCGCGAAGAGAATCCGGACAAGTTCAACGCCCTCGCCGTGGAGAAGAGCATGATGTTCTACATCCTCTTCTTCATCATGATCGTCGCCGCCTTCGGGATCGTGAACAGCCAGATCACCTTCGTCGTCCAGAAGACCCGCGAGATCGGCATCCTCAAGGCCATCGGCGCCACCAGCGGCCAGGTCCTGTGGCTCTTCCTGAGCCAGTCCGTCATCGTCGGGGTCCTCGGGGTGGGAACCGGTCTCGGCTTCGGCCTGCTCGCCCTCGCGTATCGCAACGAGTTCCTCCACTTCATGAACAACGTCGCCGGGTTCAACCTGCTCCCGGTCTCGATGTATTACCTCTACGAACTCCCGGCCAAGATCCAGACCGGCGACGTCGTCCTCATCTGCGGCACGGCCTTCGCCGCCTGCGTCCTGGCCGGCGTGTTCCCCGCCTGGAAAGCCTCCCGCCTGCAACCCGTGGAGGCTCTGCGCCATGACTGATTCCGTCCTGTCCGCCCACGAGGTCCACAAGTCCTACACGCTCGGCCGGAAAAAGGTCGAAGTGCTCCTCGGCGTCAGCCTCGATGTCGCCGCCGGTGAATTCGTCGCCCTGCGAGGCGCTTCCGGCGCGGGCAAGAGCACGCTCCTCCATCTCCTCGGCGGCCTCGACCGCCCCGATTCCGGCCGCATCGTCCTCGACGGCCAACAGTTCGACCTGCTCTCCTCCTCCGCCCTGACCCGCCTGCGCAACCGCCGAGTAGGCCTCGTCTTCCAGGCCTACCATCTCCTGCCCGAGCTCAGCGCCCTGGAGAACGTCTGCCTGCCCGCCCGCATGGCCCGCGCCTCCGCCTCCGCCACGCAGGCCAAGGCCATTGAGCTTCTCCGGCGCGTCGGCCTCGCCGAACGGGTCGAGCACCGGCCCTACGAGCTTTCCGGCGGCGAACAGCAGCGCGTCGCCATCGCCCGGGCCCTGATCAACGACCCCGCCTTCCTCCTGGCCGACGAACCCACCGGCAACCTCGATTCCCACACCGGCGACGAGATCATGCGGCTCCTGCTCGACCTCCAGACGGAGCGCGCCATGACCCTCATCATCGCCACCCACGACAACGAGCTCGCCGCCACCGCCCCCCGCGTCGTCCAGCTCGCCGATGGACTCGTGGCTTCCGACGAACGGAGATGACGCGGTCCCACCCACGGCGACGAATCGACATTCGCCTCCGCGGCCTACCGACCCACCCGCTTCAGCAGCGTCACGATCGCGTTCGCCAGCTCCCGCCGATAGGCGACGTATCGCTCAGGCTCCGGAGCATGGGTTCCGGTGTCCGTCACGATTCCATCGAGCGAAAGCAGCTTCCTGGCGTGGTCCACCGAGGCGCCTTTCACCCCCAGTTGCTCCGCCCGCTGCAGCAGCGAATTCAACGTCCACAGGTATTCATAGTCCTCCAATCCATCCCTCAGCGCCTCCAGTCGGATCGATGAACAGGGCGTCCCGTCGGCTCCCGGATAGAGGAGATACCCATCGCCGTTGTATTTCCCGAAAGCGTTGGCCACCCATGGCGTCGCGGGCCACTTGCCTTCCGCCTTGTGGCCATTGGCTCCCCAGGAGTTGGGCGACCAATACTCGAAGCCTTTTGCCCCGTATCTCCAACAGATCCACGGCGCTGCCCGGACATCCAGCGACGGATATTCGATGAAGAAATTCGGGTGTTCCATCGGATAGCAACAGACCGCGAGCCAGACCTCCGCGCCCTTCTTCTGCGACTCGGACACTCCCGCCTTGTGGTACTGGGCCACATAGACGTCGAAGACATCGGCGAAGCCCGTCAAGGCGCGCACGCCTTCGGGCTCGTTCAGACACTGGAGAATGCGCAGCTCCGGCGCGACAGCATGGATGGCGTCGTCGATCTTCCTGACCGCGGGCCAAGCCGCTTTCGGGGCCTCGTCGTAGACGTAGACATAGGCCCGGTCCAACCAGCCTTTCTGCCGCAGATGCTCGCTGTAGGCGGTGAGCATCGCGGTGAAACGGCGGACGAATTCCGGCGTGTATTCCTCCTGCTTGGTCCGGCCCAGATTGGGGGCGGTGCCGACGATGAACGCGTTCATGCCCCGGTCGATCAACCGCTGCAACGTGGCGTCGACCTCCCGGAAATCGAACGTTCCGTCCGCACTTGGGGCCACATGATCGGCCACCTGTCCTCCGGGACCAAGCCGGTGCTCCAGCAGGCAGTCCTGATACTTCATCACCGCCGCCGCCTGCTGACGGTGGCCTTCCGGCGATTCGTCGTAGCCATACCATTCCCGGATCGCGCCCTCCCCCAACCAAGTGAGGGTGCGCAGGTGACTCGGGTCGGCGATGGCGAAATCCCACACCGTCACGGTGACGGGAAGGACTATGGGACGATTGACCTCTGGCGTGACGGTGATGGTGCCCGAATAGATCCCGGGCGGGCATTCCTTGGGCGTCTTCAGCGTGATCCAGAGCGGGACTCGTCCGAGCTTTTCGACGGTGAACGGCCCTGCGGGCAGCAACGGATCGGGATAGTTCCCGAGTCCACGATCGGTGAAATAAGGCGGCACCACCGTCGTCGTGATGTAGTCGACTCGTTCCCATTTGGCGGCTCCGGCCGGAATCACGGCGCCACCCGGCCCTTTCAATTCGGAAAGGTGGACCTCCTTGATCGTCACCGTTCTCCACGGCGCCTCCACCACCACCTGGACCGACTCATACTCGTTGCGGGCCGAGGCCAGCTCGACGCTGGTCCGCGTCAGGGCGGAGTAATCATCCTCCCGAAAAACCTTCACCAGCGGCGACACCACGTTCACGCGATAGCCCGGTGAACCCACCGGCTCGTCGATCTCGGCGGGCGTTCCGGGTCCGACCGGTTGCACCGAGAGAGCCTGCTCGTCGACCGACCGGATGGAGAAGTCATCGACCGAGACCGAGCCTTCGCAGGAGGTGTAGAGATGGACGGTGATCGTCTGCGGACCTGGCGTTTTGCCGGCGGGAACGACCGCCCGATGGGTGAAGCGGGTCCAACCGTAGCTGCCGGTTTTCAGATCCTTGCTGGACCAGCCATCGCCGGGTGTCCCTTCGAAGTTGAGGAAGACGCGTCCACCGTTCACCTCCGTGGCTTTCAACCAGCAAGACGCCTCGACCAGGGTGCCGACGGAGAGTTTCACCGGTGAACTGGCGATACCGGCACGACCCTTCTTGAGGCAGGTGATCTGGCAGGATTGCCGGCCACCATGGGCTTCATCCGAAACGGCGATGGAGTAGTCGCCGTGCTCAAACCCACCGTAGAAGGACCAGCCGATGAAGGGAGATTGGGCCGGACCCGTGGCGTCTTCGAAACCACCGTTGAGAGCCAATTCCTTGGCGTGCCCAAGGCAGAAGACTGAATAGGCGACGATCAACGCTGCGGCGTGGTGTTTCATTCGATTGGCGTTCGACCATCGTCCCACGGATCTTCCCGATCGAACACCCCCCCGATTTTGACTCCATCCCAAAAGCGGCCAAGCCATCCATGACTGCCGTGCGGACCGGACGTGCTGCGGTTCACTCGCGCCCGAGGGCAAAAGAAAAGCCGGACGGAGTCGCCCCCGCCCGGCTTCTGAGATCGATCCGGTGCCCGGGATTACTTGAGCTTCGCGAGCGCTTCCTTCACGGCGGCAAAGTTGGGCAGATCCTTGGGGGTCGCCGTTTGCTCGGCGTATTGGACGACACCGGCCTTGTCGATGACGAAGGCGGCGCGGGCCGAGGTGTCACCCACTGCGGCCAGCATCGGGAAACGGACGCCGTAGGCATCGGTCGCGGTCTTGTTCAGGTCGCTGACGAGCTTGACGGTGATCTTCTCCTTGGCGGCCCAGGCTTCCTGCGCGAACGGGCTGTCCACGCTGATGGCGATGACGTCGGCATTCAAGCCGGTATAGCTGCCGAGCCCGGCGGTGATGTCGCACATCTCGGTGGTGCAGACGCCGGTAAAGGCGAGGGGGAAGAAGAGGAGGACGGTGTTCTTCTTGCCGAAATTCTCCGAGAGCTTCACGTCGACGAGGCCGGTGGAGTTCTTGGATTTGAGGCTGAAATCAGGGGCTTTGGAGCCGATGGAAATGGGCATGTTCGGATTGGATAGGTTGTTCTTGTCGTTTACGGACCAAGAAAATGGGGGGCGCCCGGCGCCGCGTCAAACGACGAATCGGCGAGAACGGCCGACGAAGCGGAGCGGGCGGGGCTAAAGCAGAAGAGGGGAAGCGATGAGCCGGCGAAGCATAGGTCGGGTCAGACGGCTTCGTCGTAGACGCAGCTCAGGTTGATGACCTGGCCACAACCACAGTCGATGCGGATGCCGGTGACGGTGTTTCCGTTCTTTTCAAGGGAGACTTTGGCGGGCTTGGCCAGCTGGCACGGCGCGGGGGCGACCGTCGGCGGCGCAGTCGGCGACAGTGCCGGCGAACCGGCACCCACGACCTGGACGCGAAAGTTCCGGGCGGGACCGCCGGTGCCCCCCAGGGAGCCACCAAACAAGGGTGAGAATGAATCGGACATCGCAGTGTGGCTCCGGAAGACCAGCCGGCCTAGTGGGTCTTGTCGTTGATCCGGAGCATGACGGTGACGCGACGGTTGCGCTCGTCGTCCGGGGCCCGGCCCTTCATCGGCTGGGTGTCGCCGTAGCCGGAGATCTTTCGGATCTGGGCGCTCGTGACGCCGTTGGCCAACAGCTCGGAGCGTGCGGTGTTCGCGCGGTCGGCGCTGAGTTCCCACGTGTCGAGTTCGGAGTGGGCCGAATTGTCCTGCGTCTCGGTATGGCCCTCGAGTTCGACGGCGAAGCTCTTGTAGCGGGCGATCTGCCACGCAAGGGTGGAGAAGACCCATCGGCCATAGGGGGTGAACTCCTTGGACCCCGTCTTGAAGACGGGTTTCTGGGAGCGGTCGAAGATGCTGATCTTGAGGCCGTCCGGGGTCAGTTCCAGTTCCACCGATTTGTCGGCGTCCTCGACTTCGAGCTGTTGCTGCAGGTCCTCGTTGAGCTTGCGCAACATGGTGAGCTCGATGGCGGAGGCGGAGTCGAAGTTGCCCGCGATGCTCCCGGACGGCTTGGGCGGGGCCGTGCTGGGCAGGATGGACGTGGATGTCTGAATGGTCGAGGTGCCGAAGGGCTGCCGGAAGGAGCGTTCGATGGCCTTCTTGATCTTCTCGTCCTGGGAGGTGAGCCAGAGCACGAGGAAGAGGGCCATCATAGCGGTGACGAAGTCGGCGTAGGCGACCTTCCAAGCTCCGCCGTGATGTGCGTGTTTCTTGCCCATGGTTGATACGTTCGCCGTGCCGCGATCCGATGCGTTTCCGTCTCACCGGAAAGGCTTCGATCGGGCGGGTTGTCCGTCTATTTCTTGCCGATGTTCTTCAACATCTCCTCGAGAGCTTCGGCCGAGGGCTTGACGTCGCTGGTGAGGCTTCTTCGGGCGACTTCCACGGCCATGACCGGGGCCATGCCGGTGGCGAAGCTGCAGACCGCCGAGGCGATGGCCCGGAAGTAGAGCATCTCCGCCGCGCCGACGAACTCGAGGTTCACCGCGATGGGATTGATGAAACCATAGGCGATGAGAATGCCGAGGAACGTTCCGACGAGCGCCGCCCCGACGCTGTGGCCGATCTCCTCGATGGGGCCGGAGATGGCGCCCATCGTGATGACGATGCCCAGAACGGCCGCGACGATGCCGAATCCGGGCATGCCGTCGCCGGTCTTCTGGATGATGCCGATGGGCTGGTGGTGTTCCTCCTCCATCGCGTCGAGCTCGATGTCGAGAAGCACCTTGAGCTGGTCGGGCTTCATCTTGCCGTCGATGACCGGCCGGAGGGAGTTGCAGAGAAAATCGACGGCATGGTGGTTCTTCAGGAAGTTCGGATACTTGGTGAAGATGCTGCTCGTCTCGGGGCCGGTGACGTGTTCTTCGAGCGCGATCATGCCGTTGCGGCGGCCGACCATGAAGAGCTCGTAGAGCGACTTGAAGAGGTCCTCGTATGAGGACTTGCTGAAGGGCGATCCCTTGAGCGCGCCGATCAGCTGCGCGATCATCGCCTTCAGCACGCGCATCGGCGACATGATCACCAGGGCGCCGAGGGCGGCTCCGCAGATCGTGACGATTTCCGACGGATGCCACAGCGCACCGATCTGCCCGCCGGCCATTCTGAAGCCGCCGAGCACGGACCCGATCACGATGATGGCACCGATGATTATCAGCATTGTGTGTATCCCCAGGGTCAGCCCCGCAGGTCAAAAGATGTCGGGGTCCTGTTTCCGCAGGAAGGCCTTGATGGACATGATGGCCTGCGCGTGGATCTGGCAGATGCGCGACTCGGTCACGCCGAACACCTCCGCGATCTCCCGCAGCCGCATGTCCTCGAAATAGTAGAGGGCCAGGACCTTTCTCTGCATGTCGGGCAGATCCTCGAGCCGGTCCGTGATCAGCCGGGCCATCTCGCGGGTGGCGGTGCCGTCGCCCGGGTCGATCTGTTTCTCGTCGGGAAGACTGTCGTAGCGGCTGCTCCCTTCCTGCGGGCTTTCGGCGGAACCGCCGCGGACAGAATCGAGGCAGACGAAAGTGGCGGGCCGGATCTCCTCCATCAGCTCCTCGTATTGATCGAGCGTCAGGTCCATGGCCTTGGCCATCTCGGCGTCGGTCACGGCCTCGCCCTTGGTCTGTTCGAGCTCGCGCATGACCTTCTCGACCTTGCGGGCCTTGTCGTGGACGGAGCGCGGAACCCAGTCGAGACGGCGCAGCTCGTCGAAGATGGAGCCGCGGATGCGGGTGCGGGCGTAGGTCTCGAACGCGGTGCCGGTCTTGGCGTCGAAACGGCGGAGGGCGTTGAGCAGGCCGACGAGGCCGGCGCTGTAGAGATCCTCGCCGTTGACGTGCGACGGCAGGCTCATGGCGAGTCGGCCGACGATCGTCTTCACGAGCGGAAGATATTGGTGGACGAGATCGTTCTCGATCTCGCTCCCGGGGCCGGCTTTGGAATACTGCCTCCAAACGTCGGGCGACTGCTGCGGCACCCTGCTTTTCTGGGCGGGGACCGGGGCGGGTTCGAAGACTGTGGCCGGTTCGAGGACTGCGGCGGGTTCGAGGACTGGTGCCTTCATAGGAACAGGTTAGTTGGAGTTGGTCGCGAGCTGCTGTTCTTCGGCCTTGATCGAGGCGAGGCGGCGTTCCACCAGGACCTCACGGAGGCATTTGATCCACATCCGACCCCACCAGCGCATGAGAAGCCCTGCGCAGTAGGCCGTCGCCGTGGCCCGCCAAAGAACCGACGGCCATCCGCTCTCACTCGCCCAGCTGAAAAGAACTCCGATTCCAAACCCGATACATGCGCCTAGGATCATCAGTAGTTTCATGGTGTTGAGCAGAGCCGTCTGCCCACGTGCTTAGCAGGAGGTCTGCCAGTTTCCTCAGCGGGAGGATCCGGCGGAAAAAAGGGCCTTTCCGCTGCCCGAACGCACTGCGGGACGGGCAAGAAGGTTCCGGCTGGCAGCGCGTTCAAAAATTCCGGGAAGATTTTGCCCCGCACCGAGGAAGCTGATCGGCAGGTTTGTCCCCAATACGAGGTTCCAGAGCTTGGGCCAGCGAAGCTCCTCATCCAGATGCGTGACAATGGTGTCCACCACCGGCAGGACACTGAAGGCCCGGGCCTGAGCCAAAAGCGTGTCGGACTCGTAGGCCGCGTTCAGCACCAGGTGGACCCGGGCTCCGCCGATCTTGTCGACCACGCGTCGCAGTTCCTGGAGCGCCGCCCGATCCCGCCAATCCACTCCGGGCAGATCGATGAAGCCGATGTCCCCCACGGGCAGCGACCCGGGCCACGAACGCTCGACCGGCACGCCAAGAATCTCGCCATGCACGCTGAGATGTTCGGCCTGGTTCGCCGTCACCCCGTCGAGGCGCCAGAGAGAGGCCAACCGCCCTTCGATCAACGACACCTGCGTCAGCCATTTGCAGAGCGCGGTGGTCTTGCCGCTCCCGGCGGGACCGATCAGGACGTGCAACCCGCCGGTCGCGACCGGCGCGGGCCGCCAAAGCGACTCCAACGTCTGGTTCGCGGCCTCCACTTGATTCACCAAGGGAAGCTGGGCGACGTCCGGGACCGACGTGAGAACGCGGTCTTCCACGAGGGCCGCGGACATCGGACTGAGGCCGATGGTCTGGAGATATTGTCCAAGAGAAGTGGGTGTGTCCGATGCGGGTCGCACGGGAAATTCCAGCATCGCCGGCGCGGGGGCGAAGCGGGGACCGGAATCGGCGTTCAAACCGTCGGACTCCGTTTCGCGCGACGGCTCGAAACGGCGGCGCATTTCGCCCATTTCGCGGCGGAGCGCCTCCAACTGGGCCAACACGGGAGAGGCTCCCTCCTCCTCCGCTGCAGGCGTTCCCTCGGGAAGACGGGCGATGACCTCGATCCGGGGCTTTTGCCAGAGGCGGGCCAGCCCTTCGGCCGGCAACTTCCTGACGTTCACGACGAGCGCGTCGGGACCGAGCTTGGAGCGGATCTGCGCGACGGCTTCGGCAGCGGAATCGGCGACGAAGGAAAACGGTTTGCCGGAGGGGGTCATGATCCCACCTCCGCAGAACGGGAACCCGAACGCCGAAACTCGACGTTCAAAGACTCGGAAGGCCCCGCGCGACGTTCGATCTTGAGCGTTCGCGGTTCAATGATTCGGGACCGTTCAGGATTCATCGAGCGTCCGTTCTCCCATTCGCTCAATCGATCCCCGGCACGATGGCGGCCGTTTGGATGTCGATCCGCGGCGGCACTTCGGCATACGAGAGGACCGCGAGTTCGCCAAAGGTGGTTTCGAAGAAGCGCTTGAATGCCAACCGGATCTGCGGCGCGCAGAGGACCAGCGGCGGATGACCGTTCGCGACGAGCTGTTGCACCTTCGTCGACAGGATGTCGATGATGTGCTTGGCCAGACGCGGTTCCATCATCAGCGTGATATCCGTCGGAGATTGCCGCACGCCCTGGGCGATCTGGTGTTCGAGCCGGGGATCGAGCGTGATCGCCTGGATCGAGCCGTTTTCGCCCTGGAAATGCCGCGCGATCTGCGCACCGAGCCCCCGCCGGGCATATTCGGAGAGCTCGTCGGGATTTTTGGTGACACCCGCGTGGTCGCTGACCTTTTCGAGGATGGCCGACAAATTCCGGATGGAAATGCCCTCGGAAAGCAGGTTCTGGAGCACGCGCTGCACCTGGCCCACGGACAACTGTCCGGGGATCAATTCTGACACGACGGTCGGGTGCGTCTCCTTGAGGTTGTCCAACAAGTTCTGCACGTCCTGGCGGCTCAGGATCTCGTGGCAATTCCGCCGAACCGCCTCCGACAAATGAGTGATCAGAACTGAAGCGGCATCCACGATGGTGTAGCCCGCGATCTCGGCGTTCTTGCGCTCCGCGTCGGAAATCCAAGTGGCGGGCAGCTTGAAGACCGGTTCGACCGTGGGCAGGCCGCGCAGGGTGGTCTTGCTGTTGGTGGCGTTCATCGCCAGCCAATGGCCCGGCATCAGTTCCCCCTGGGCCATGACGTTGCCCTTGAGCAGGAACCGATACTGGTTCGACTCCAGTTGCAGGTTGTCCCGCAACCGGATCGGCGGGATTAGCAGCCCCATGTCGGAGGCGAACGTCTTGCGCACTCCGGTCACGCGCTCCAGCAGGTCGCCGCCCTTCTTCGCGTCGGCCAACGACACGAGCGCGTAGCCGAGCTCGACCTGCAGCGCATCCAGCGCCAGCAACGATTCCAGTTTATCGCCCTGGGCGGGCGTCGCGGCGCCGCCCTTGGACCCGTCGCCCGGCGCGCCTTTTGACCCGGATTTCTGGGACCCACCGTTCGTCCCACTGGCCGCAGAGGACTCGGCTTCCTGATACGCCTCGACCCGCAAGGCCCGACCCAACACGAAGCTGATGACGGACAGGATGAGGAAAGGAAACATCGGCAGGCCGGGGATGATCGCGAAGACCATCATCGCGCCCGACAGGATGAACATCGCCTTCGGATAGGAGAGCAGCTGCCGGGTCAGCTCCCGGCCGAGATCGTCCTTGGCCGAGGCGCGGGTCACGAGGATGCCCGCCGAGGTGGACACGATCAGCGCCGGGATCTGCGAGACGAGACCGTCGCCGATCGACAAAAGGGTGTAGCGCTGGAGCGCATCCGTCAGCGACATCCCCTTCTGCATCATGCCGATGACGAAACCGCCGAGAACGTTGATGAGGGTGATCAGCACCGCTGCGATCGCATCGCCTCGCACGAACTTGCTCGCACCGTCCATCGCACCGTAAAAGTCGCCTTCCTGGCTCACTTTGAGGCGACGGGCCTTGGCCTCGGCTTCGCCGATGATGCCGGCGTTCAATTCGGCATCGATCGCCATCTGCTTGCCCGGCATGGAGTCCAAGGTGAACCGGGCCGCGACTTCGGCGATACGGCCCGCGCCCTTGGTGATGACGATGAAATTGATGACCACGAGGATGCCGAAGATCACCAGACCCACGACGTAGTTCCCCCGCACGACGAAGTTGCCGAACGCCTCGATGATATGGCCCGCGTTCCCGTCGATCAGGATCAACCGCGTGGTCGCGATGTTCAGAGACAGCCGGAACAGGGTGATGAAGAGGAGCAACGTCGGAAAGCCCGTGAAATCAGAGGGATCCTTCACATAGAGGATCACCAGCATGATCAGCAGCGAGAGCGCGATGCTCATCGCCAGCAGCCCGTCCAACAGGAATGCCGACACCGGCAGAACCATCAGAAGGACGGTCCCCAACAGTCCGAAGGTCAGGAAGAGATCTCCCTGACCAAGCAGACGGGCGATTGGCGATTGTTTCGTGGGCATTCAGCAGAAGCCGCCTCAGCGGCTTTGTTCGCGGTAGTAGCGGTAGGCGTTGACCCGGTAGACCCAGGCCAATACTTCCGCGACGGCGGAATAAAGCTGAGCAGGAACCTCGCCACCGACTTTTCCATACTTGAACATCATGCGGGCCAGCGCCTTGTTCTCCAGGATCGGGACTTGGTGTCGCTTGGCGATTTCCCGGATCTGGAGCGCGTTCAATCGCGTCCCCTTGGCCACGATTTTCGGCGCGCTCATTGTCTTTCGGTCATAGCGCAGCGCGATGGCCAAGTGGGCGGGGTTGGTCACAATAACATCCGCCAGAGGCACTTCCGCCATCATCTTGCGCTTGCTGATGGCGGAGGCCCGCCGGCGCATCTTGCTCTTCATCTGGGGATTGCCATCCGAGCCCTTGGCCTCTTCCTTGACCTCCTCTTTGGTCATCATCAGCTCATTGTGGGTCTTCCACCACTGGTAGCCGTAGTCCGCAGCGGCGATGGCCCCGAGCGACAGGATCACCCGTAGGCAAATCTTCATGGCCGAAGCACCCATGAACCCGGCAATTCTTGCCACGTCCACCGTCTGGAAAAAGATGGGGTCCGCGAGGATCTCTCGGATGACCGAGTAGGAAAGCCAGATGATGATCGTCAGCTTCATCAAACCGACCAGGGTCGGGACCGCGCTTTTGAAGGAAAAGACCCGCTTTAGCCCTTCGATCGGGTTCAAACGCTCCGGCCGAAACCCAAACGCCTCCGGCGTCGCCTGAAAGCGCGCCTGGGCCGCTCCGGCGAAAGCGCCGGCCAACATGATCGTCAACAGCGGGGGACCCACGCAGGTGAACAACACCAGGATACATTTAACGAACTGCTCCTGCATCGCGTTGGTGCTCAGCGTGATCTCATGCACGTGGCCCAACATCCCGATGGTTGCGACGAGTGTCTCCCACGTGTGCTTTCCGGAGAACGACAGCGAGGTCAAACCTGCCAAGAGCACGACGACGGTCTGGATCTCCGAGCTACGGGCGAACTGCCCCTTCTCGAAGGATTCCAGGAGCTTCTTCTGCGTTGGCTCTTCTGTTTTGTCGCCTTGATCTTCTGCCATGATCGCGCCGACCCGGAGGCCAGCACGGCATGCTCAGCGGAATGCGTGCCGCTGGGAAAATGGACCGAAGGCGAACCCAAACCCGCCTGATTGAACCCGCCGACGCTCCAAACACCCTGGCCCCGCTCAGGGCCACGAGCGCGCCCGGAAGAACCGCTCGTCCATCCCCTGCCCCGGAGCCAGATCGAACCGGAAGCCTCCGTTGGTCGCCACTTGGCTGCCGACCTCGCTCCAGTTGACCAGATTCGTCGACGCCTCCAGCAGGTAGAGCCCACCCGTTTCGCCCGCGGCCGACAGCTGCAGGGTCAGGTCCGGTCGGACCGTGATCGATTGGAAGGTCGCAGCCGCAGCCGGAAGAACGGTCAACTGAGCCGCCATGCTCGTCACGGAGCCGGCGAGATTGCTGGCCACGACCGAATAAGCCCCGACGTCGTGGGTCCCGACCGTTGGCAGGATCAACGTGGTGTGGGTCTCACCGGCCAAGGGCGCACCTTGGAAGAGCCACTGGAAGATCGGATCGGGCGCACCCGTTGCGACGACGGCAAACTGGGCGGTGCCGCCAAGCTTCACCGAAATGTTCGTGCGAGACAGGGTCAGGATCGGCGCCGTCGCCGGAACCTCGACGCGGACGTTGTCCACCAACCCAAAGCTCAACGCCGCATTGTCGGAGATCGACGCGTAAGGATCCCAATAGCCGACGAAGACGTTTCCAGGAGCGGTCGATGCGCCGGGAACCGTCGCCATCCGCACGCCGTCGATGAACCAATCCACGGCGGAGCCGCGGTGCGCGACGATCACCTCGTGCCACGCGAAGCCGGCGGCTCCCGGATTGATCGCACCGGTCTGCTGCGCATAGGCCGCCTGTTGCACGGCCGGAGCGCCGACGCCTCCGGGCACCGCCGCGGAGTTGTAGGGATGGAAGTTGCCCCGGGCATTCGCCTCCGTGCCGGACGCGTAGACTCCGCTCGTCGCGGGCTGAAGTGACGTTCCGACAAAGACCGAATAGTCGCCCAGGCTCGAGGTCGTGTCCGACACCCCGCCATCGCCGTCGCAGGCGACCCAAATGCCGTCCGCCGTGGAACCCGCGCCATCCCATTGCACCCGGTCACCCGTCGTGCCCACGCCAGCGGTGAGGAATTCCGTCGAGCCCACCCCGCCGCCGGGAAGCGGTCCGTTTACATTGATCCAGGCGTCGAACCGCAGTCGGTAGTCCCCGGAAAAGCTCCGCCCCGCCGGCGACAACGACAGGGCCGCCGCCGCTCCCGCCGAGCGATTCGCCTCCAGCTTCACCCCTCGCGTCGTCCCGCCGGTCGAGTGTGGCGCGGCCGCGATGCCATCCGCCGCGTAGTCGTAGCCGAAGGTCGCAAGCGTGTCGGTCGAGCTCCGGTTGACGGTCCAGCCGGAACCGGCCGTGCTGTCGAAATCATCCTGGAAGACCGCCACCCAAGGCACCGGCGCGTTGGTCTCCGTCGAGTCGCCGATCGTCGCGGCGGAAATCGCCGGCCACTTGGTCGGCGCGGTGTTCTGATGCTGGAAGCTCCAAAAACTGACGCCCTTGAATCCTCTGGTCGTGGCCGGCGCCGGGATGGTTTTCAGCGCCGCCATGAAGGTTTCGATCTGCGGGCCATCGACGTTTCCCTTCACCGAATTGTAGGCCTGTCCGATGGGCACGATCGGCTTGATGGCGTTGCGCCGGGTGCCGATCAGGCTGTTCTGCCAGTTGTTCCACTCGGTGTTCATCCGCGTGACCATCGTGGCGGCGTAGGCCGTGCCGCCGATGTCCGCCCAATACGCCTGCGGCATGACCGCGTCGCACAGCGTGCCGAACTCGACGTAGGGATAGGCCGGGTGGCTGCTGATGATCGGGAACGGCGCGTGGGCCAGGAACCGGTTTGGAAAAGCCGCCTTGATCGCGCCGGCATATTGGGTGGCGTTGGCCTTTTGGCCGACGGCCTCGTATTCGATCTCCGCGTCGATGATGAAGCCGTCCGCGCCGAGGTTCATGGCGTTCAGCGCGACGTTGATCTCGGCGTCGGTGTCCGCCCCTCCATAAACGTAGGCCCAGCCGAAAATCAGCAGCCCGGCAGCGTGGGCGCGGTTGATCAGGTCGGTGTTGAACTGGGTCCAGACATTCCCGCGATCACCGCACTTCACCGTGATCCACTTCAAGCCGGCCGCTTTGGCCTGGTTGATCATCCCCTGCACATCCGTGCTGGCCAAACCCAGGGACACCGCGCTCTCCGGCACCCGCCAGATCCAGTCGCCTTTGCCGAGATTCGCCGCATCGACGCCTCGATCGAGCCGATCGGTCTGGGGGCGATGGACGATGACGACGGGCTTCGCCGGCACCACCGCGTCGGTCTCGCCGGAATGATCGGAAGGGTCCACTCCGGCCGGCGGCATTGCACCTCCGTGCGTGCGCCGATAGTAGAGAGCCGCATCGTCCGGTTCGTTCTGCGCGCCGGAGACGAGGGCCGATCCAAGAATGAGAAGGCATCCAAGTCGAAGGGAGATCAGGGTCTTCATCGGATCGGCGGTGGGTTCAAGCAAACGGCGGCCAGTCGGACGATCTCAAACGACGGCCGCTTCATCCACCACCAGGTCGCCGCGCTCACCGTCCAGCGTCGCCCTGACACCGATGGGCAACGTCGCGTTGAACGGAACGTGGCCAAAGGGCAGTCCGGCAACCACGGGAACCCCGAGACCACCAAGCCGCTCCCGCAACACATCGTCGAGGCTCTGACGGTATTCGCCGGCCTCGCCCGCTTTCGGATCCACACAGTCTTTGTTGATGCCGACGGCGATCCCGGCCACCTGCTGGAGCAGACCGGCGTTCAAGAGATGGGTGAGCATCCGGTCGAGTCGGTAGGGCCGTTCGCCCACGTCCTCGAGGAACAGGATCTTTCCCCGGAAGTCCGGCTGGAAACCGGTGCCGAGCGTCGTGCAAAGGACGGAGAGATTACCCCCAACCAGCCCGCCGACCGCGATGCCCCCGTGGACGATCCACGGGGGCGGACCCTCGTAGCCGCGGCGGATGCTTCCGGCGGGTTCGGCCTGCATCACCGTGCGGAGCAACGCTTCCAGGGCGAAGGGCGGAGAATCACCCGCGATCTCGGAGTTCAGCATCGGTCCGTGGAACGACACGAGGCCGGCCCGCACCCACAGGGCGCAATGGAGCGTGGTGATGTCGCTGTAGCCGATGAGCACCTTCGCGTTCTGGCGGATGC
This sequence comes from Verrucomicrobiota bacterium, assembly GCA_038209745.1. Classification (GTDB taxonomy): domain Bacteria; phylum Verrucomicrobiota; class Verrucomicrobiia; order Limisphaerales; family CANJSG01; genus CANJSG01. The sequence goes on along the minus strand of JBBQXJ010000042.1, from coordinate 8,261 downwards.
TGGAGTAGTCGAGCTGCGGAAGCAGCCGCGCCGTGCCGTAGCCGCCCCGAAGGCAGATGATCGCCTTCACCGCCGGATCGCCGAACGCACCCATCAGGTCCGCCACCCGCTCAGCATCGGAGCCGGCGAGAAACCCGTTTCGACCACGGACATTCGCCCCGAGTCGCGGCACGAAACCAAGCCGCTCCAGCGCCACGACCGACCGGTCGATGGCGGCGGGATCCGGCGGCGCACTGGCGGGGGCCACGATGGCGACAATGTCCCCAAAAGAGAGTCGGGGAGGCTTGATCAAGGAGAGCGAATGGGAAGCGGAATTCATCGGCGGAACAACTTCACTGCTTGGGCGTCGGCTTGGAGAAATAGAGCGGCGCGATCTTCTTGGCCAAGCGGGTGGCGAAGCCGAGATCGTCCGTGTTCGACAGGAGAATGACGGCCAGTCCGTCGTTGGGGAACCGTTGCAGACTGGCGGAGAAGCCGGAGGTGGAGCCGCTGTGGCCGATGTTCACGTGCCCGTCCAGCGACTGCAAATGCCAGCCCAGCCCGTAGTCCCTCGTCTCCCCGTTGTTCAACTTCACCGGCGTCCATGCTTCGCGTTTGCTCGCGGCGCCCAGCAGCCGGTCGCCGTTCAAAGCGGCGTTCCATTTCGCCAGGTCCTCCACCGTGGAGACGATCGCGCCGGCACCGGAAAGATCGGTCAGGTCGGAGTCGCGATGCACGAGGCCGTTCTTCGACTTCTCATAGCCGGACGCCCGGTGCGGGATGATCAACCGCGGATCGCGCCGGGTGGTGTGGGCCATGTCCAACGGGCGAAAAATGCGCTGGGCAAGGAATTCCCAGTAGTTGGTCCCGCCGACGTTCTCGATGACATAGGCGAGGAGGTTGAAGCCCGAGTTGCAGTAGGACCAGGAGTCGCCCGGCTGGAAGACCATCGGCTGGGCGGCGAGGCGTTTGATGAACTTCTCCTGCGTGAGCCGCGATCGAAGCTCGAAGCCGTCGAGGTTGTCGTAGCTGGCGATGCCGGAGGTGTGCGTCATCAGGTGCCGCAACGTGATCCCGGCCCAACTGGCGGGAGTGTTGGTCAGATATAGGCTGATCTTGTCGTCGAGCGTGAGCTTCCCGTCCTGGGCGAGCAGGAGAATGCCGGCGGTGGTGAACTGTTTCGTGACGGAGCCGACCTCGAACACGGTTTCGGCGTTGACGGGTTCGTTCCACTCCAGATCGGCCTTGCCCCGATAGACGCCCCGGGGCGGCTGTCCGTCCCGCAGGATGAGGCAGGCGACTCCGACCGTTCCCTGGTTCCCCATTTCTCCCGCGATCAAGTCCTCCAGCGCGTCGGCCCTCGCACGAGCCGATCCCAGCATCACGGTGGCGATCGCCAGTGCCAGCCATGCAATACGTCTCATTTCGTCAGCATGCCGAGCGGGCGCGGCTCTGGGCCAGCGTGAAGTCGGCCCCGGCTATAAAAGTCGCCCCGGTGGCGGCCGTTCACAGTTGCACTGTGGAGGCCCTTCGACAGATTCCCCGCAATGAACGGCGTCATGACCGGATTGGACCTGCTCGGGGCGGAGGGATACCAGCGGCTGCGCGGGCAACGCGTTGGGCTGTTGGCCCACGCGGCATCGGTGGATCGCCGGCTGCGTCACGCCGTGGATCTGCTGCAGGGCGTTCCAGATGTGAAGCTCGTCTCGGTTTTCGGCCCGGAACACGGCTGGTTCGGCCAGGCCCAGGATCTGGAAGCGGTGAGCGACGGCCCCGACATCGGAGCCGCCGGCCCCCGGATCATCAGCCTCTATGGCGACACGGCGGAAAGCCTTCGCCCGACGGCCGAGCAACTCGCGGAGATCGACGTGCTGGTGATCGATCTTCAGGACATCGGCTCCCGCTACTACACCTTCCATGCGACGATGCTCTATTGCCTGGAAGCCGCCCATGCCATCGGCCTTCGCGTCGTCGTGCTCGACCGACCCAACCCGATCGACGGCCTCACGGTTGAAGGTCCGGCGCTGGCCCCGGGCTACGAGAGTTTCATAGGTCCCTACGACATCGCGGTGCGCCACGGAATGACTCTCGGCGAACTGGCCCGGCTGTATCAGGCCGAGAAGAAGCTCCACAACATCGGCCTGGAGATCATCCCCTGCACCGGCTGGGCACGTGGAATGTATCACGACGAAACGCGCCTGCCGTGGGTGATGACCTCGCCCAACATGCCCACGGTGGAGACGGCGACGGTCTATCCCGGACAATGCCTGTTCGAAGGAACCAATCTCTCCGAAGGCCGCGGCACGACCCGGCCGTTTGAATTGATCGGCGCTCCGTGGCTGGACGCTCCGGCACTGGCGGCCCGGCTCAACGGCGAGTCCATTCCGGGAGCCGCCTTCCGCGCCACGATCTTCAATCCCACCTTCCAGAAACACGCGGACGAAAATTGTGGCGGCGTCCAGCTCCACGTCACCAACCGGCGCGCGTTCCAACCCGTGCGCACCGCCGTGGCAATGCTGGAGGTGATCCGTTCCCTGTCCGGAGAAAGGTTCGTCTGGCGGTCGGAGACCTACGAGTTCGTGTCGGATCCCATCGCCTTCGACCTCCTGAGCGGCAGCAGCCGCGAACGGCGGGCGCTGGAAGCCGGGACTCCATGGCGCGAGATCGTGGAATCTTGGAAGCCAGAGGAAGCGGCCTTCGTCGATCGGCGCGGGACGTATCTCCTCTATCCCTGATCGTCGGAAACGCCGGGGCCTTCGAGCCGGTTCAAGGATCGCGCCGCGGCTTTCCTCTACCGCGATTCTTCGAGGATCTTGCGCGCGCCTTTGATCACCTTGTCCCATTGCAGCGCAGGGCCTGGATCGGTCTTGTCCTTCTGGATGTGGTAGTGGCCGAGCACGCCCTGATAGCGCCGTAGATCGGCGTCCGGCAGCTTGTTGGGGATCAATCGACCGTCCGCGTCTTTCGGGTAGTCGCAGCGAATGCCGGGAAAGACGCGGCACAAAGCGGCGGTCAACCGGGTCAGGGCTTCATACTGCTGCGGCGTGAAGTCGTATTGCACCAGCGTCTCGCCCTGGATTTCACCGAAGACCGGAGCCGACCTGTCCGGCCCTCCGGCGAAGCGTGGATCCCGCACCGGCGACGGGCCGAACCGCTTGGGAATGGTCATCACGGTCCGGCCGGCCCCATTGGTTCCATACCATTCGTCGAACGGATTCTTCTTTCCGGGAGCGTAGGCGCCCATGTTGGCGATCTCGATCCCCACCGAACGGTCGTTCGAGACCGTCGCGTGCCAAGCCCGCTCTTTCAGATCGAGCGTCTGGTAGATCGTGCCGTCGACATCGAGCATGAAATGGACGCTGAGATCGCGATGGTCATGGAGGATGTTGAAGCACTGGCGGCTGATCCCGCAGACGTCGAAGTGCAGGACGAACTGGTCCACCGTCCGCTGGAGCAACGGCAGATCCCAACCGCCACCGCGAACCCGTTCCACTTCCTCGGGCGACAGTTCCTTGCGCCGAATCCCATAGCGGTTCGGGGTCGAGAATCCCTTCACCTCCGCCTTGGTCGTTTCCCAGTCGGCCTTGTCCAGCGGAGCGAAGCGGCGTTCGACCCGATACCCGTCGTAGCCACCCGGATCCATCCATAGAACCACGGGCGTGCCGGTGTGGAAGAACTGCCCCGCCGCGACGATCTCGTCTCCCCGTCGTGGAGCCGGCGCACCACTTTTCGGGAGCGAGGAACACCCGGCGACGAGCACCAGCGCCGATACAAAGAAGCCCGGCAGCAGCGGCCGCAGGGCTTTGGAAAGACAGAGGATCATGATGGGACAAGGATGGAGCGGAGCCATGGAAGAGCCGAGGCAAAGTCCCGCCTCATTTTTTGCAGGACGCATGCTGGGTGAACCATTTCCAATCCGCGTTGAACGGACCGGCGATGAGATTCGCTCCGGACTGACCCGGCACCACCGCTCTCTTCAGAACGGGCGTCTCCCATCGGCGCAGCTCGGCGTGTCCGTCCACGAACAAGAACCCGCAGCTCCATTTGTGATAGGCCCCGGGCCCATCGGGGAACTTTCCGCCGGAGGAGCCTGTCTGAAGATAACCGTCGTTCATCGACAGCATGCTTTCCTCGCAGAAGACGAACGCGTCGCTCGGTCCGGGGCCAGCTACCGACGTCGGATGCGTTGACTCTTCATCCGTCGCAGAAGGCGGCACCCACGGAGCGCGGATGCCGCCGATTGTCCCATCGTCTACTGGCGGCGCACACGGAAGAACTGCGTTTCGCCGCTGCGCGGAGCGACGGCCTGATAGGTGCCGTTGCCCAGGTAGGTGATCACGGTGTTCACGGCCGCAAAGGTTCCGTCCACCGTCGTCGCCGCTTCCACCACGAAGGGCGAAGAGGTGTCGGTCGTGGTGTAGGTGAGCGCGACCGAAGTTGGGCCGAGCACCGTCTGGGTGACCTCGGGCTTGGTCAAACGAACCACCTCGAGACTGGCGAAGTAGGCGGCCCCCACGGAGCCGTCCGTGGAGGAGCCGAAGGGATCCGCGTAGCCGAGCATGAGGTAGCCGTTGGTCCAGACGGTGGTGTTCGTGTAGCTGAAGATCGCGGTCTTGTTGACCGCGAGAGTGACGACGTTCGCCACCTGCTTGATCTCGACGTCCGCCCAGGAGGCTCCGGGGATGACTGCGGGGTCCACGTTGGCCGGCACGCCGGGAGTCGGATTGGCAGTGCCGTAGCTCGTGAACGGTCCCGGCTTGGCGGGATCGGGGTTGGCCTTGAAGGCATCGACGAACGCGGTGGCGTTCCGACTGCCGATCCGCTGCCATCCGGCGTTGCCGTGGGTGCCACCCTGGCCGGTGAATTCCTGGTAGTCGCCGGTGCTCCCGCTCCCGCCGGGCTGGGAAGTGATGTAATACCAGATGCCGTCGCTGGTCCAGGTGGCACCGGCCGCCAACGGGCCGCTGCCATACCACCAGTTGCTCTGGCTACCGGAATGGTTGATGCCGAAGACCACGCCTTCCGTCGCCGCGTTGAGGATCGAATCCTCCACCAGGTTCATTTTGAACCGAACCGCGAAGTCGCCGCTGAAGGCCTGGTTGGTGTAGTAGACGTTGACCGCACCGGCGGCGCCCGTGCCGGCGGGCTGCAATTTGTTCGCGGTGAGACGGAGGACCTTGGTCGCTCCGCCGGGAGGAGCCGGCACCCCTGTCCCGCTCAGGTCGAAGCCGAACTCGACGCCGTAGTTCGCGGCGTTGTTGGTCGGATCTCCCGTGCCGTAGCGAACGGCCCACTTGGAGGCGTCGCCGGCGTCGGCCAATGGACTGCTGTAGAGAACGGAGGTTTCGGTCGTCTCGTCGTCGAGGATCGTGCCCGTCGCGGACGGGCTGTTGGTGCCCACGGCGTAGCCGCTGCCGACCGCCAAAGTGATGGTCACCGTCTTCGCAGGACCTTCCGTCGGATTGTCGATCGGCGAGACCGTGAACTCGGAGGAGACGGCACCGGTCGGCATGGTGACCGTGGTCGGCACGACAAAATCCTTCCCGGCAACAGCCGAGCCGCCGTAGGTCAGATTGACCGAGAATTCGGCGGCCTCCAGGTTGCCGTAGCGATCGATGCGGAACTTGATGAAGTCGGACGGATACCGCTCATACATCGTCGGCTGGACCACGGAGATGTTCAGCGTCGGAATGTCGTTGTCGGCGATGGTGACCGTCGCCGAGCCAGCGCCGACATAGCCGCCGCCGGGAACGAGGGTCACAACGACCGTTTCCGGCAGCTCGGAGACGCTGTCGTCAATGGGAGTGATGGCAAGATCCACGGACAGGTCGGAGGCGCCGAACGTCACCGAACCCGAAAGCGGCACGAAGTCAGAACCAGACGTCGCAGTGCCTTCCACCCTGTAGTTCACCGTGAGCGGACCGTCGGCCGCGCGGCGGGTGAAACGGACCGCTCCGGGTGAAGGGCCGTTTTCGGATGCCGCCGGACCGACGGCCGAGACGTCGACCACGTTCGTGAAGGACACGATGCGCACATTGTCGAAGAGGGCGAAGAGAACGTTGGTCGACGCGACATTGGTCGAGCCGCCCGCGTTGATGTCGAAAAAATTGAAGAGGATGTTGTTGCCGCCCGGCGTCCCCGCGTCGGTGGAATCCACGGTGCCGATCAACAGGCCGTCGATCTGGTAGGTGATGACGGTGCCGATCTTGCGAAGGGTGACATCATGCCATTTGAAGCCGGCCGATCCCGCCGGAGCCACGGCCCCGGTCTGGCTTGGAAACAGATTGGTCTGGGCTGCCGGAACAGGCTGGGCCGCGAAGTTGGTCGCATAGTAGGCGGCGGTGTTGTTCCGGCTGCCCGCCGCATAGACCAGCGGGGAATTCGTGTCGGTCTTGATGACATGGTTCGCGTCCTGATAGCCGACTACCACGCCGGGTCCATAGACGCGGTAGTCCGCGCCCGATCCACCATCGGTCGTGGCTCCGATGAAGAGGGAATCGGCCGATCCGGCCACTTGCGCCGAGGTGCCCGCCGTGCCGTAGCCCGCCCCACCCACCTCGGTGGAGCCCTGTCCGTCCTTGTTGAAATTCAGCCAGAGATCAAACCGCATCTCGAAGTTCTCCGAAATGCCGAAGCCGAGCGGCGAGACGCTGACGCCCGCCGGAAACACTCCGCCGGTTCCCAGATTGGCTCCGAGCTTCAAGCCGCGGGTCGTGCCCCCCGTGGAATGGGGCGCCGAAGGAATGCCGGCCGTGCTGTAGTCGAAAAAGAAGTCGCCGTAGCTGTAGCCTTCGCCCGTCGTGTTCACGACCCACTCCGTCGTGGAATCCGAATCGAAGTTCTGGCCATAGATCGCTTCTTGGGCGCTGACAGCTTGATGGCAGAGGAGCGCCAGAACCGGGAGGCCCACGAACCGGCGAAGCAGTTTGGATACTGGGGAAGTTTTTAGTTTAGTCATTGGGAGAACTTTTCAGTAGCGACCGAGAAGACTGGGATTTGGCGACACACGCTTGAGCCTGTTCTCAAGCGATGGTCATCACGCCACAGCGAAGAGATCGATCCTACCCCCAGATATGGGGGACTTTTGGAGCAACATCTGAACGCCGCGCCAGTGCAACAGCATCCTCCTCCTCGGTTCGGCCAAGCATCGACAGGCTGCGGATGGAAGCGCCGCTGATCCCTCTGGTCGTCCAGCAGACGGTTGTGATTTTAAGAACCCGGCTCGTTCCCCAACACCCCATCCCGGCTCTCCGGCCAAAAGCTGGCCATCGAACGGCAAAATGGAGTGAGCCGAATTTTCATGACGCGCTGATCGTGCCCAGGACCACCAGTGGTTCGTCCGATGATCGATGTGCCGAGAAAATCCCGGAGAGTCGCATCGGCGGGAGCATCAAGCTCCCGCCGCGAAGCAGCGGCGTGTCACCACTGCGGCCTGTCCTGCATCGAGGTCCCGGCCCCCACGGGCGACAAAGTCTTCTGCTGCCGCGGCTGCCGCACCGTCTTCGAGCTCCTGTCCGAGAATGGCCTTGGACAATTCTATCAGATGGAAGGAGCCCGCGGCGCGCGCGCGACCGAAGCCGCACCGGGCCAGTTCCAGTTCCTCGACGAGCCGGCTGTGCGGGCGAAGCTGGTTGATTTTTCCGACGGCAAAGCGGCTCGCGTGCGGTTCTCCCTTCCGACCATCCATTGCATCGCCTGCGTCTGGTTGCTGGAGAATCTGTTCAAGCTCCACCCTGGCATCGCTTCGTCCCGCGTCAACTTCCCCCGGAAAGAGGTCGCCATCTCCTTCGACGAAACCACCGTGACGCTCGGCGATCTCGCCTCCTTGCTCGCCTCGTTGGGGTATCCGCCCGAACTGAATCTGTCGGATCTGGAGAGAGGGCCGGTCCACCCGGCCGTCCGACGATTGTATCTTCAGATCGGCGTCGCCGGCTTCGCCTTCGGGAACACGATGCTCTTCGCGCTCTCCGGCTACTTCGGACTGGACACCTTCCACGGACCGGCGTTCCGCAGCCTGTTCGGCTGGCTGAGCCTCGCCCTCTCCATGCCGGTCGTCGCCTTCAGCGCGGCGGACTATTGGAAAAGCGCGTGGACCGGGCTGAAGCACCGCCGATTGACGCTGGACGTGCCCATCGCCCTCGGGATCGCGGCCCTCTTCTCGCAAAGTGTCTGGGACCTCGTTTCAGGCCGCGGCGACGGTTACTTCGATTCGCTCGCGGGCCTGATTTTCTACCTGCTCCTCGGAAAACTGTTTCAGCAGAAGACCTACGACCGGCTCGCCT
>JBBQXJ010000041.1:0-39770 GCA_038209745.1 Verrucomicrobiota bacterium | reverse complement strand
GGCGGGCCACCCAGCGCAGCGTGAAGTTCCTCCGCTGGCTCCGCCACGCCCTGCGCGACCGGCTCACGGAAGCCCTCGCCGTGCCACGCCTCGCCTCCCTCTACGCCGCATCATGACACCCGCCTTCGGACGCCGATGCTTGAGCAGTGTGAGCCTTTTGTCTGAAACGGGGTGGATTGCGCGACATGGCGGGCGCGCCCGATTCAGATCCAGACGAAATGAGAAAAGGCCGGCTACGCTTTGGAATTCAAAGGGAGGAATACAAAGGGACAGGTCAATAGTAAGGTGACCCGACAAGGGGGCGCTGAGGCATCACTTCTCTTCTGCGTGATGTTTCGTGGGTGCATTGGCCGATTTGTCGTCCATGTCCTTCATCATCGGGCACTGCGCCATGGATTCCTTACCCATCTGCATGTGCTGCATCATGTGCTGCATCATCTCCTCCTCCATCTTTGTCTTTCGCGCATCCATGGCGATCCGCTGCTCCACCATCTGGCTGACGACATTGGCCATCATGTCCAACTTCTTGGTTTCCGTTGCCTTGTTCATCTTGGCGACCTGCGCGGTGAGTTCAGCGTCCTGCGATTTTAGGTCTGCCGCCATCTTGTCCTTTTGTGCCTTCATCGCTTGGCAGCGTTGAATCATGTCGGTCTCCGTCATCGTTTGGGCGCCCATCATCATCTTCCCGTCCATCTTCATTTTACTTTTTGCAGGCTCGGCGGACCGGGCATTGGTTGGAGCCCAGATGGCCACGGCCAACGCGATTGCGAGGCTTGAACGGATGACTAGAGCTGTATTCGTTTGGGTGTTCATGTGCTTTTGCGTTCGTTTTCTTCTGCTTGTGGGCTTCGATGCCGTGTTTTAGAAGTCGCTCGGCCCGCGATTCTTCCGAAACTTCGGCCTTAATTTGCGCCGTTGGAACCGGCGGCGCTATTGGGTGAAACCCTACCTTGAAACAGGCTGATCCCACTTTGAAGCCCGAGTGTCTATTCTGTCTGAAGGCCTGTAGGAATCACGGGGGGGCCTGCCTTGGGTGGTGTCCTCAATCGTGTCCTCGACCTTTGTCAGCCTTATTGGCTTTTATTGTCTGCGGCGTCCGGGGTGTTGATGAACACGTCCATTTGCTGGCCGACGAAGACTGGCAGATCGCCGCGTTCAAAACTGAAGATCACCTGCAGCACCCTGGTATCAACCCGTTCGGCACTGTCTCCCGTAAGCGATTTCTTCGGCACCACGTAGGGTTCAAACCGCACAAAGGCCAGTGGCGTCTTGATATGCTTGTTGCCACGGAGGAAGGCGATCGCAGTCGCGCCGGCCCGCACGCGCCACGCATCGTTTTCGTCCACGTCGACGCGCACATGCAGCGGTGTGACACTGCCAAGAAGGATCAACGGTGGCTCTCCCGCGGCCGTGGCCGCAACCGGCGCAAATTCCCCAAGGTGAACTTTGAGTTGTAGCACCCGGCCGTCCACGGGTGCATGAACGGTCAACCGCTCCAAATCTGTTTCGCTGGACTTCAGCTCCGCTCGCGCTTCCGCCAGTTGCGCCAAGGCTTTTTGGGCGGCAAAACGCTTTTGGTCTCTCGCCTCGACGCTCGTGATGCGGTCGGCTGCGAGCGATCGGGCGAGTTCAAGTTCGTATTGGGCGTCGGCCAGTTGTGCCTCCGCAATCTGGACCGTCGCCTGCCGAATCTCCACTTCAGCCCGCTGTGACCGATCATCTATTTTGAACAGCGGATCGCCCGCCTTTACGTCGCTGCCGATCTGGACGAAAATCTTGGCCACGATGCCGGCGATCTGGGTGCCGATGGAAATATTCTCCGTGTTGGCTTCGAGGATGCCGGATCCGGTCACCGACGATTGATAGGGCGATTGCGGCGCTTCTGAAAACGGCGGCACTGACGGCGGTTTGCGACCACCCCGAACGACGGTAAATATGGCGAGGGCAACACCAGCCAGCGCAACCAGGGGGATGATGTATTTGCGAAACATGAGTGGTCCTATGGATTCTGCGGCGGTTCATTCCGGCGGCCTGGTGGATTTTCAATCCGGGTGATCCGGCCATCCTCCATGCGGGCGATGCGATCGGCGAATTCGAAGATGCGGGCGTCATGCGTGACCACCACCAGCACGCGGTCCGTGCCCAGCGCGAATTGCCGCATCAAAGTCATAACCATGTGGCCGCTCTCGCTGTCGAGCGCGCTGGTCGGCTCATCACAGACGAACATTCGCGGTTCGTGGACCATTGCGCGGGCGACGGCCACACGCTGCTGCTGGCCACCGGACAGATCTGCGGGCAAGGAGCGGACCATACGTTCGTCAAATCCCACCTTGGTCAGCACGGCCCCCGCCTGCTCCAGCGCCGCGCGCCGCTTCGCGCCGTTGATCAGGAGGGGCGTGGCCACGTTTTCGGCCGCAGTGAGCGTGGGAATCAGGTTGAACGCTTGAAAGACGAAGCCGATGTTCCGCCCACGAAACCGTGTCGTTTCTTTGCCGGATGTCTGCTTGTAGTCGTGGTCGAGGACGGAGCAATCACCGCCGTCACGTTGCAACAGGCCGGCCAGCACGGAAAGCAGCGTCGTCTTCCCGCAGCCTGATGGGCCGACCAGCATCAACAACTCGCCCAAGCGAACTTCCAGGTCCACACCCCGGAGCGCCTGCACGGCGGCGTTGCCTTGACCGTACGTCTTGGTCACGCCGCGACAGCTCACAGCGGTCTTTTTTATGGTTGGTTCAGCAGGCGTTTCCATGGTGATGAACATGACGGCGTTTCGCGCCTACCTTCCGGCCAAAAACGAGGCTGGTTGCATCTTCAATATGGGCCTCACGCTGAATGCCGCCGCCCCAATGCTGACGAGCACGACCGCCGAGCCTCCCACCACTGGCGCGAACCACATCATACGATAAGGAAAGTCAAAGCTCACAAATACCCGGCCGGCGAGAGCACATAGGCCCAGGCCCAATCCCGTCCCCAACAGCGCGCAAAGCGCGGACTGCACACAGATCATGATCAGCAACGTTCGCGTGCTCGCCCCCATGGCATTGAGCACCGCGTAATACTTCAGGTTTTCCGTGGTGAACATGAACATCATCACGCCGGTGACGCCGAAGCCGACGAGCATGGCGATGGAAAGCATCGTTACCGCGTCGCCCACGTCTTCGGAGTTGGCGATCATCCAATGGACCGTGTCCGACTCGAAATCGTCCGAAGACCGGGCGCGAAGATCCGTGGCCGCTTCAATGCGGTCGGCGAGCATGTGCGCATCCACCCCGGGCGCGGCGGTCGCGAGCACAAACGTCAACCGCCGCCGCTCCGGCAACAAGATGCGTTCGGCGGTGGAGTAGGTCGTGAACAGTAGTGGCCGCGGCGGAAATCGGGGCAGAGCTTGCGATTGCCCCGCCACCCGGACGCGGTTGTCGTTGATCAGAAGTTCGTCGCCCACGATCAGGGGGCGCATCGGCACTTCCAAGTGCGGCCGGCCGCGAGGCCATTGGTCGGCCTTCAGCAATGGCGTCGCGAGTTTTCCGCTGGTGCCGCCTGGATCAACGATCACGGCGTCGGGAGCTCGAAGCACGGCAGCCGTCGCCCCGCCTTTCATCTCGGGCACGCCCGTGAGCGTCGCATCGTCCACCCCGATCACCTGGAACGATTGGAACCGTCCGTTCGGAAAACGGGCGTCCGCCTGGGCCAGCGCCAGCGGCACGGCGGATTGCACGCCCGCCACGCTGCGCACGCGGTCGAGGGCCGACGCGGGCAGGTTGATCGGGCGATCCACCGCCACCATGGCCGCATCCATGACCCACACGTCGGCCCTCGGGTTCTCGGCAATAAGAGCGAAGCTGCGGGTCATCATTCCGCCGAAGTAGGAAGCCGCGAACGTGACGAGAAACGAGGTGAACGTGATGCCGAAGAGCAGCCCCGCGTATTTGGTGCGGTCACCGAACAGCATTTTAAGGGCGATAAAATTCATGGCGTTGATGTTTCCCAAAGCCTGTCGCGTCGGCGCGCATTGTTTTCAAGCGGCAGGGTCGAGTCCGAGCACGCGACACACCGACCGCGCAATCATCAGCTCTTCGTCGGTGCGGATGACCCGAACCGTGACGCGGCTGGCATCGGTGGAGATCACCGCGGCAGTTTTCGCATTGCGCGACTCGTCGAGTTCGAGTCCGAGGAAGTCCAGTCCTCCGCAAATGCGGTTTCGGACGGGAGGGGCGTTCTCTCCGATGCCTCCAGCGAAAACCAAGGTGTCGAGCCCTCCGAGCGCGGCGGTGTAGGCACCGATCCACTTCTTCGCCTGGTAACAGAACAAAGCCACGGCTTCTGCAGCCCGCGCGTCGTGCGATTCGCGGTCGAGCAGGTTGCGCATGTCGGAGCTGGTTTCCGAGACGCCGAGGAGGCCCGATCGATGATTCATCATCCGGTCGAATTGCTCCGGGGTCATTTGCTCGCTCCGGGCGAGAAACGAAGCGAGTCCCGGATCCATGTCGCCCGATCGTGTTCCCATTACCAGCCCGGAGGCCGGCGTAAACGCCATGGAAGTGTCCACGCAACGTCCGCCCCGGACCGCCGCCATGCTCGCGCCGTTGCCCAGATGGGCGAGGATCACGCGCCCTTCGGCGGCCTGCTTTCCCGCTAAGCGCTCCAGTTCCTGCAGCAGGTAGGCGTAGGACAATCCATGGAACCCATAGCGCCGCACTCCCTGCGCTTCATAGCGGCGCGGGATCGGTAGGAGCTGCGCCACGCGGGGCAGGTCGTGATGAAACGCGGTGTCGAAACAGGCAATCTGGGGCAGCTTCGGAAAGCGGCGGTGAAACGCCTCGGTCAGTAATATCTCCTCCGGCAAGTGTTCAGGATCGAAGGGGATGATCCCGCGCAGTTCCTCCACGAGTTCCGGGGTGATGCGGGTCGGCTCCCAGTGCTTCGGCCCACCATGCACCACCCGATGCCCGATGGCGGCCAAAGCGCCGCGATCGATTCGCGGCTGCAGCCAATCCATCAACACGCCGACCGCCCCCGGATGATCGGACACGGCCAGCGGTCGTGAGAAGGTGTCGTCATCGTCCGAGCCCTTCACGGTCATTCGCCCTTGGGGCTGGCCGATACCCTCGATCTTTCCGGCGAAGATCCGCTCGGCAGCCGTGCCCACCTCGAACAGCGCGAATTTGATGCTCGATGAGCCGCCGTTGACCGTCAGCACGCTCGGAACGGGGCCTTTCATCGTCGACCTCCCACTGGTCCCGGACAGTTCAATCCCAGTGCGGCCAGCTTTTTCCCGGTGTCTTCGACGTCGGTGTGCACGATGCCGCGAATGCCGAGCTCCGCCGCTACTTGGACGAAGAGCGCGGTGTTGTCGAGAAAGACGATCTGCGCGGGCGGGGTCTGCGCAAGATCGAGTGCCAGCCGGAAAATTTCCGCGTCGGGTTTGCGCAGATGGACGAAGCAGGACGAGACAAAGGCATCCACGAGCCCGGCGAGTTTGAAGGTGCGAATCCGATGCTCGTTGAGTTCCCGGCCTTCGTTGCTCACCACGATGATCTTGAGTCCGTGGCGGGCTTTGAGCCGGCGAACCAGATCGATCGTCTCCGGGAAGGGCTTCGATTGCGCGAACATGAAGCGACGAAACCGGGCGCGGGTGAACGCTCTTGGCTCGTGGAAAACGACCCGGGTCAGGTAGTCCTCCAGCGTGAGCTTGCCTTCCTCGAACGTGGCGAAGTTCAAGCGGTGCCGCTCCTCCGTTCCCGGCCAATCCAGGTGGAACTGCGCGGCCGCCTCCCGGCGTGCAAGATGGTCCCAGCCGTTCGTCAGGAGAACGCCGCCGATATCCACGAAGAGGGCTTTGATCGGCGTCGGCTTTTTCATCGGCGCGCTTTTTTGGCCGGCACCCGACAGGCTTTCGCGATGGGCTTTCTGAGTTCCGTCGGAGCCGACCAATGATGTCCGGGCTCCAGTAGATCCTGGGTGGCTTCCGGTCCCCACGTGCCGGCGGCGTAATTGGGGAAGTCGCTCGGCGGGGTGGCCGTCCACACGTCGAGCACGGGCGTCAGCAACCCCCACGCCGCCTCGATCTGGTCCGCCCGCATGAAGAGGGTGGCGTCGTTCTTCATCACGTCCCAGAGCAGCGTCTCGTAGGCGTCCGGCGAGGGGACGGCGAAGCTGTCGCGGTAGTTGAAACGCATGTCCACCGGACGCAGCTGCATCTTGGCCCCGGGGTATTTCGCCTGAAAGCCCAGCACGATGCCCTCGTCGGGTTGGATCGACATGATGAGACGCGAGGGCTGCCAGCCGAGGGAGGCATCGGGCGGGAACGCCTGGTGAGGCACGGCCCGGAATTGGATCGCGACTTCCGACACCTGACTTGGCATCCGTTTGCCGGTGCGCAGATAGAACGGCACGCCCTGCCAGCGCCAGTTGTCGATGTTCAGCTTCAGCGCGGCAAACGTCTCGGTTCGTGAATCGGCGGACACGCCCTCTTCCTCGCGATAGCCGGCCGCCTTTTTTCCGGCGAAAAGCCCCGGACCATACTGGCCGCGCACGGCCACCTCGCGGACCTGATCGTGATGGATCGGACGGACGGCGTGGAGGACATCGACCTTCTTGTTCCGGATCTCGTCGGCCTCGAACGACACCATCGGCTCCATGGCCACGAGGCAGAGCAACTGCATGAGGTGGTTCTGCACCATGTCCCGCAGCGCACCGGCATGGTCGTAGTAGCCGCCGCGATGCTCGACGCCCACCGCCTCGGCCACCGTGATCGTCACGTGCTCCACATAGCGGCGGTTCCAGAGAGGCTCGAACAGGGGATTCGCAAAACGAAACGCCAGGATGTTCTGCACCGTTTCCTTTCCGAGATAGTGGTCGATGCGGAAGATCTGGGATTCGGCGAAGCTGGCCCCGAGCACGGCATTGAGGGCGAGCGCCGAGGACAGGTCGTAGCCGATCGGCTTCTCCACCACGATGCGGGCCCGTTTCCGGTCGTGCGCGAGGCCGGCCTTGCCGAGGTACTTCGGAATTTCGCCGAACATGGACGGCGGCGTCGCCATGTAGAAGATCCGATGCGCCTTGGTTCCCCAGGTCTTCTCCAGTTTCGCGCAACGAGCGCCGAGCGCCGCGTAGGTGGCGGTCTCTTTGAAGTCGCCCGGCAGATAGGAGATGTGTTGGGCGAACTGATCCCACGCCGCCGGCTTCGGTCTTCCAAACCGGGAGAAACGGACGACTCCGTCTTGCAGCCGCTTCCTGAGCGCGGCGTCGCCGAGCTTCATGCGGTCGATCGCGATGATGGCAAACTTCTCGGGCAGGCTCCGATCCTGCGAGAGGTCGAAAAGAGCGGGCACGAGTTTTCGCCACGCCAAATCCCCCGCACCGCCGAAGATGGCGAACAGGGTGGGTTCAAGTTGATCGGATGGTTTCGGTGGGCTCATCGGTTGACTCCTGAAGGAAGGGGGCTGACTGCGGGGGCGGCGACGTTGCTTGGGCGGCGGATCATCTCCACTTGCCGGATTCGCCGAAGGTGGCGCGGTGCCTGGCTGAAGACGGCGGCCAGGAAGGTTTGCACAAGTTCCCAGGCCACGGCCGGACCCTCCGTCCTGCCACCGAGGCAGATCACATTCATGTGGTCGTCCTCCGTGCCTTGCCGCGCTGAAAAAGTGTCGTGGATCAAACAGGCTCGGACACCGGAGAACTGGTTGGCGCAGATCGACGCGCCGACTCCGCTGCCGCAAACGGCCACGCCCCGGTCCACCGTCCCGGTGGCCACGGCTTGGGCGAGCGGATTCACGTAGTCGGGATAGTCGTCATCGGGGTTGAGGTGGTGGGCCCCGAAATCCGTGACGTCATGGCCTGCTTCGCGGAGACGGGCCGCGATTTCCTGTTTGAGGCCGAAACCTCCATGATCCGCCGCGATGCCGACGCGCATGTTGGTTGCCTCAGTGGATGGGTTCCTCGGCGTGACCGCCGAACTGGTAGCGCAGGGCGGAAAGAACCTTGTCCTGATAATCCGCCTGTCCCCGGGAACTGAACCGGGCATAGAGCGCCGCGCTCAGCACGGGCACCGGAACGCCCTCGTCGATGGCCGCCTTGACGGTCCAGCGGCCTTCGCCCGAGTCGGAGACGCGGCCCTCGAACTGGGCGAGTTGCGGATCGCCCGCGAGGGCGTTGGCCGTCAGGTCGAGCAACCAGGAAGCGATCACGCTGCCGCGGCGCCAGACTTCGGCGATGTCGCCGAGCGGGAGATCGAACTGATAGTTCGCAGGATGCCGCAGCGGCGTGGTCTCGGCGTTGGCGGCGGTCGTTTGGTGGCCGACGTTGGCGGCGCGCAGAACGGCGAGGCCTTCGGCGTAGGCCGCCATCAGGCCGTATTCGATGCCGTTGTGGACCATCTTGACGAAGTGCCCCGCTCCGTTCGGCCCGCAATGCAGGTAGCCTTCTTCCGCAGTGCCACTCCGTTTCGCGCGGCCCTTCGTTCGCGGAATGTCGCCGCGTCCCGGTGCCAGCGTCGCGAAGATGGGATCGAGGTGCTCCACGATCGCCGGTTCGCCGCCGATCATCTGGCAATAGCCGCGCTCCTCTCCCCAGACACCGCCGCTCGTGCCGACGTCGACATAGTGGACTCCCTTCTCGGCAAGTTCCTTGGCCCGGCGGAGGTCGTCCACGTAGTAGGAGTTTCCCCCGTCGATCAGGATGTCCCCGCGATCGAGCAGCGGCAGGAGGTCCGCGATGGCCGCGTCGACGGCGGCGGCGGGAACCATCAGCCAGATCGCTCGCGGCGCCTTGAGCTTCTTCACGAGGTCCGCGAGAGAGGAGGCGCCAGTGGCCTTGAATTTTTCCAACGCTTTGACCGGTTTGGATGAGCGGTCGAAGACCACGCATCTGTGACCATCCTTGATCAGGCGACGGACCATCGCGCCGCCCATGCGACCCAAACCGATCATTCCAAGCTGGCGGGTGTTTTTCTTTTTCATGATTTCACTGTTGTCAGATTCCATCCACCTCTAGCGCAGGACTTGCTTTGGAGCCAGTGGCTCCGGAGCTCCGTTGGAGGGCGGGGTGGAATCCATCGATCGGCGTGTTTTGAATTCCACAGTGTGATCCTGACCGTCATCGCGCAGAGGAAGCAGCGGCCCCGGGATTTCCGTTCCATCCAGGGACAATTGCGCGGTCTCGGGGGCATCGGCGGGAAGCCGGGTGATCGTGATGTGGTAGACCGTCTGGCCGTAGCGGTAGTGGATCTTGTAGCGGGTCCAAGCCTGGGGCATGCGCGGCTCCAGCCGCAGTTGATCGCCTTCACGGTTCACCCCGAGCAAGGTTTCCACGAGCAGCCGGTACATCCATCCGGCCGATCCGGTATACCACGTCCAGCCGCCTCGGCCTGTGTGGGGCGGCAGCGCGTAGACATCCGCCGCCACGACGTAGGGCTCGACCTTGTAGGTGGCGATCTTCCGGGCGGTCGCCCCGTGACGGACGGGATTGAGCATCGCGAAGAGTTCCCAGGCATGTTCGCTCTCGCCCATCATGGCGAAGGCCATGGCCGTCCAGATCGCGCCATGGGTGTATTGGCCGCCGTTCTCGCGCACGCCCGGGATGTAGCCCTTGATGTAGCCGGGATTGAGGGCGGATTTGTCGAAAGGCGGATCGAACAGCTGGATCAGTCCGGCGTTGCGACGAACGAGCCGTTGGTCGACGGACTCCATCGCTTCGCGCGAACGGTCCGATTGGCCGGCCCCGCTGAGGATCGACCAGCTCTGCGGCAGGGAATCGATCTGGCATTCCGCATTGGTCCGGGAACCGAGCGGCTCGCCGTTGTCGAACCAAGCCCGGCGATACCATTGGCCGTCCCACGCGTGGCGCTCGATGTTCTCTTTAAGTTGCTGTGCCTGGGCGACGCAACGATCGGCGAAGGTTTGGTCCCCGCGCTTCCGGGCCACTGCGGAGAACTGGGTGAGCACGTCGTAGAGGAAAAACGCCAGCCAGACGCTTTCGCCCCGGCCCTCGTTGCCGACGCGGTTCATGCCGTCGTTCCAATCGCCACAGCCCATCAGCGGCAGGCCGTGGGCGCC
Organism: Verrucomicrobiota bacterium; assembly: GCA_038209745.1. Lineage (GTDB taxonomy): Bacteria > Verrucomicrobiota > Verrucomicrobiia > Limisphaerales > CANJSG01 > CANJSG01. The sequence goes on along the minus strand of JBBQXJ010000041.1, from coordinate 29,718 downwards.
GAAATTGAGGCCGTGCTCGATGGCGCGGACACAGTGCTGGTAGAGGCTGGCGGACTCTTCGGCGCGGTTGGGCAGGTCGTAGTAGGCCTCTTCCTTTGGTTTGACCGGACGGGCTTCGAGGAATCCGATCTTCTCGTCCAACACCCCCGTATCCGCGACCGTTGCGACGTAGCGGCAGGTGACGTAGGGCAACCACAGGTAGTCGTCCGAGAAGTGGGTGCGGACGCCGCGCCCGGTCGGCGGATGCCACCAATGCTGCACATCGCCTTCGCGGAACTGATGCTCGGCGGCCCTGAGCAGATGCTCGCGGGCCAGGGCGGGCTCGGCATGGACCAGGGCCATCACGTCCTGCAACTGGTCGCGGAACCCGTAGGCGCCGCCGGATTGGTAGAAGCCGGTGCGGCCCCAGAGTCGCGCGCTCAGGGTCTGGTAGAGCAGCCAGCCATTGGCCATGACGTTCACCGCCGGGTCGGGCGTGTCCACGTTCACCGTGCCCAAGGTGCGGTTCCAGTAGCTCCAAACGCCTTCCAGCGCGGATCTGCCGGCATCTTGGCGGCGGAAGCGCTGGATCAGGCTTTCCACGTCGGCCGGATTGCGACCGACTCCGAGGCGAAAGCTGGTTTCCCGCTCCTGACCTTCGGCCAGATCGAACGTGACCTGGACCGCACCGCAGGGATCGAGCCCGGCGCCGACGCATCCGGAAAGCCGCGCCCGGCTGAGCGCGGCGGGCTGCGCGAGGGTGCCGTTGCGGCCGATGAATTCCTTCCGGTCACCCGTGACGGTCCGGTTGCCGTCGTTCACGTCGATGAAGGCGATGCGTTCGGGGAATTCGGTGTTGTAGAAATTCCGGGCAAGCAGTGCGCCCGACTTCAGGTCCACTTCGGTCTGGACGTGCAACAGGCTCTTGGACCGGAGATCGCCGAGGACCCATTCCCAGTAGCCGGTGACGGATACTCTGCGCGGCCGGCCCGAAATGTTGCGGAGCTTGAGCACGGTGAACTTCACCGGCGCATCCATCGCCACGTAGACCCAGAGCTCGGACGCGATCCCGTGCTCGGTGTGCTCGAAGACGGTATAGCCAAAGCCGTGGCGGACGACGTAGGGCGTCGCACCACGGGCCGGCAGCGGGGTGGGGGACCAATACTGCCCGGTCTGTTCGTCGCGCAGGTAGACCGCTTCTCCGGAAGTGTCCTGAACGGGATCGTTGCTCCACGGTGTCAGGCGGAATTCATGGGAATTCTCCACCCAGGTGTAGGCGCTGCCGCTCTCCGAAACGACGGTGCCGAACGTCGGATTGGCCAGCACGTTGACCCAGGGGGCAGGGGTCGTCTGACCGGGATTCAGACTGATGACATACTCGTGGCCGTCGCGGGTAAAACCGCCCAGTCCATTCGGGAAGACCAGCTCACGTTGCGCCGCCGGCTGCGTCGGATCGGTCGTGGGCGGACGGGTGGGAACAAAAGCTGGAACCACCGGATCCAGGACGCTCCTGTGCGCGATCTGTAGGGCCAGGGTGCCGCGTTCGTCGTCCAAGACGATCCGCGCCACGGACTGCAGCAGCACGAGATCCACGTGTTGGACCTGTTCCAAGCGGCGGACAAAGATGCCGCCGGGTTTGTCGAGCATCCCCGCCTCGTTCCGCGAGGCGATCAGGCCCGTGATCTGGTCGTGCAGCGATTGGCGATAGACGGAGACGTCCTCGTTCACGATCACCAGCTCGACGGGCAATCCCTTGAGGCGCCAATAGGAGTGCGCTTGGACCAGCTGCTGGACGATGTCCATCTTCCGGGCGTCGCTGATGCGAAGCAGAATGATCGGCAGGTCGCCGGAAATTCCGAAACTCCACAGCCCGCTCTGACCGCGCCGATTGTTCCGCAAGACCCCGGGGTCCGACCGGCGCGCGGGATCGGCAAAGACCAACGCCCCTGCGAGTCGTCCGTAGAGCTGGGCTTCCGCCTCGGTCACATTGAGGTGGCGCAGCGTCACCTGGTTGTGGGTCCAGGCCAGGTCGAAAGCGCGGTCCACCATGCGGGGACCATGGTATTTCTCCACCTGGGCAAGCGCGGCTTCGCGGTTGTCGGCCGCGCCGAACACCAGGTCGACGGTCACCGTTTCGTGGGCGCGGAGAGAGATCGTCCGGCGCAGCGACACGATGGGGTCGAGCACGGAGCCGACCGTGTTGGACAACGGACCGAGGCTTTGCATCGCGGCCGGACTCGCGAGCCCACGGCCCCGGCCGACAAAGCGCGACCGGTCCGTTTCGCAGGAAGTCTCGCCCGAGTTGCCGGTCGGCCCCTTCATCAAATGCATCAGCCAGGGGGGCTTTTCCTCGGGTGCACGGGCCCGTCGGGTGCAGAGCACGGCGGACGACTGCGGGAGAAACTCCGTCTGGACGAAAAGATTGCTGAAGGCGGGATGGGCCATGTCCGCCGACTGGGCCGCCAGCACCACTTCGGCGTAGCTGGTGAGCTCGATGTTGCGGGCGACCGGCAGCGTGTTGGTGATGGTGATGCGGCGCAGCTCCACGTCGTCTTCCGGCGAGACGCTGATCTCGGTGTGGATCTGGAAGTCGGCCTGGACCTGCCGGAACTCCGCGCGGGACTGGGTGAAGATGGCTTCGCTGCCCGTCGATCCGCGCAGGGTCGGCTGGTGTGCTGCGGACCAGATTTCCCCCGTCGCCACGTCGCGCAGATAGACGAAGGTCCCCCAGCAGTCCCGGGTGGCGTCTTCGCGCCAGCGGGTGATCGCGAGATCTCGCCAACGGCTGTAGCCGCCGCCGGCGCTGGTGACCACCACGTGGTAGCGTCCGTTGGAGAGCAGGTGCACCTCGGGGACCGGCGGGCCCGGGTTCTTGAAAATCCGCATCACGCTGCCTCCTTCTGCTTCGATCAAGGGCGTGGTGTCCAGGTTCAGGTCTGCGGCGAACATGGAAGCGGCGACCTTCGGCAGCCGCTCCTGCAACAACAGCTCGGTCGCCTTCAACATGGGGCAGGCCAGGAACCGCCTCGGCATCGGGTCGTCCCGCAGGATGTTGACGAGCGCGACCAGGCTCATTCCCTGGTGGTGGACCATGAACGACCGGATGGTGACGCTCGATTCTCCCGGTGGCTGGCGGGACGGCGTGTAATCCACGGCCTCGTAGAATCCGTAGGCGCCTTCGCGGCCCTCGGCGGCCAGTCGTTGGAGGTTTTCGCAGGCGGCGACCGGCGCCACCAGGAGGGCCAACGCGGAGGCGTAGGGCGCGATCACGAGATCCTCCGCCAGACCCCGTTTCAAGCCCAGGCCGGGTACGCCGAACGCCCGGTATTGGTAGTTTGATCGGGCGTCGGTCAGGTTGTAGCCCGACTCGGAAATGCCCCACGGAACCCCGCGCAGCTTTCCGTAGGAGATCTGCCGGCCCACCGCCGCGCGGCAGGTATGGTCCAGCAGCGTGTTCTCGTAGGTGGGCATGACCAGCATCGGCATCAGATACTCGAACATCGAGCCGCTCCACGAGACCAGCACGGGCTCGCCCCGGGTCGCGACCAGCAGGCGCCCCATCGAGAACCATTGGTCCTGCGGCACCTGCCCAAGGGCGATGGCGACGTAGCTGGCCAGACGCGCTTCAGAAGCGAGCAGGTCGTAGAATCCGGTGTCGCAGCGTCGCTCGGCAACGTTGAACCCGGTGACGAAGAGCTCCCGGGTGGGATCGACCAGGAAGGTGAAGTCCATCGCCGCCATCTCGTCGCATCGGCGCGCGAAGGATTCGATCGTGACCAGACGCTCCCGCGCCCGGGCGCCCGCGTCGCGGAGACACTGGGACGGTGCAGGCGCACTCTCGGCCAGGGCGGTCGACGGTGCCGGGCTGGCCAGTTCCCGCAGGGTCGGCATCCGGCTGAGATGGGCAATGCCGGCGTCGAAACGCGCGTCGTCCCCGGAAGGGTCCAGGGCGAGCCAGGGCGCGAGGAACTCGAGTTCCTCGAGGTGATCGGTGCAGTTTTGCAGCAACGTGTCGGCCCAGTCCTGGGCGTCGGCGGAAAGCTTTGAAGTGGACTCCCGCACCGTGGACGACTCGCTGACGGCTCGAACCAACAGGGCGTGGGCGGTCCGCAGGTTGGACGGCGACTGGGCCAGGGAGACGATCAGTTGTTCCAGCGATTGGCTCGCACCCAGCAGTCCCTCCAGCACCTGCGCGGTGTCCCGCGATCCGGTAAAGATGCGCGGGGAATAGACGGGCTGGTCCGCCAGTTCCCTGAGGCCCGCTCCAAGCGTCAGCAGATGGCCGGCGAGATTGCCGCTGTCCACGCTCGAAACATAGAGCGGGAGCATCGGTTGGAGCCGGTGGGTGTCATACCAGTTGTAGAAGTGTCCCCGGTATCGCTCCAGGCAGCTGAGAGTGGCAAAGGTGTTTTGGGTGCGGCGGATCAGACCCCCCGTCGAGAGGTATCCCAGATCGTGCGCGCCGAGATTGGCGAGCAGGGCCAGACCGATATTGGTGGGCGACGTCCGGGAAGCGATCACCGGAGCGGGCACTTCCTGGAAGTTGTCCGGCGGCAGCCAGTTCTCCCGCTCGGTGACGAAGGCCTCGAAGTAGTGCCACGTCTTGCGGGCGGTTCTGTGCAGAAACGCGAGTTGCTTCGGCGACAGCTTCGGAGGGGCGCCCACCAATGGCCGGCTGATCCACCACGCGACCCACGGCGCCGCCAACCAGAGTCCGATGATCGGAAGCACCGCGGGGACTTCAGCGGGATGAAGGAGGACCATCAGCCCGCCCGTCCCGACACCCACCGCAGGGGCGATCCACATCTTGCCGTAGAACCCCACCGGACCAGAGAGCGCTTGGCGTTCGGCTTCTCCGGAAGTTTTCCATTCCATCAGATGCCGATGCGTGACCGCCATCCGCGCGAGGGTCCGGACGATGGCGTCCAGGCTGAGAAAGACGTCGTAGGGAAGAAGCGTGATCGTCAGGAGGACCTGGCCGAGCTGCCTTTCCCCGGACTCCGCCACGCCGTGCAGATGCAGGAGCCAGGGCAGGTCGGCCGGCTTGTTCAGAGCGGCAAGGGTGTTCGCCAGCAGGCCCGGCAAAGCGATGATCCCGAGCACCGCCAGCGTTCCGAGCATGGCTCCCGCCGGCAACAGCAGCCAGCAACCGAGGAGGAACAGCAGCATCGACGCCGGCACCAGACTTCGCCGGAAGTTGTCGAAAAGCTTCCACTGGGAGATCGCCGAGAGCGGAGTGGGCAGGCGTGGTCCGGCGGTGCTGGGAACTCGCGCTCCGAGCCACGGCGCGATCTGCCAGTCGCCCCGGATCCACCGGTGCCGCCGGCCGGCGTCCACGCTGTAGCGCGAGGGAAACGGTTCATAGAGCTCGATGTCGCTGACCAGCGCGGCGCGCGCGTGGCAGCCTTCCAGCAGATCGTGGCTGAGCACGGTGTTCTCCGGGAATCGCCCCGACATGGCCCGCTCGAAGGCGTCCACGTCGTAGATGCCCTTGCCGATGAACGATCCTTCGTGGAAGAGGTCCTGGTACACGTCGGACACTTCCCGGGTGTAGGGATCGATGCCCACATCGCCGGCATACAACCGGACAAACCACGAACGGCGTGCCGTCGGCAGGCTCGCGCCCACGCGGGGCTGGAGGATGCCATGGCCGGCGGTGACGATGCCGCTTGTCCCGTCGAAGACGGGCCGGTTCAACCGATGGGCCATGGTGCCGACCAGCAGCCGGGCGGAGTCGCGCGGCAGCTGCGTGTCGGTGTCCAGCGTGATGACATACTGGAGGCCGCGGAGAACGGACGTGTCGCCGACCACCAATGAAAAACAGTCGGCGGAACCACCGCGCAGCAGCCCGTTGAAGGCCGCAAGTTTGCCGCGTTTCCGCTCGTAGCCCATCCAGACACCTTCCCCGGCATTCCAACGGCGCGGCCGGTGAAGCAGAAAGAATCCGCCGTGTTTCCCGGGAGGATACTTTTGGTTGAGCATCTCGATGCCGCTTTGCGCCCGTTGTAGGAGCGGTGTGTCGGAAGGGAGGGCTTCGGCCGGTGCGTCGCAGAAATCAGTCAGCAACGCGAAATGCAGGTTCGCGTCCCGGTTCGACAGATAATGGATCTCCAGCACCTCGATCAGATGGTCCACGTTCTCAGAGCCCGTGAGCAGGGTCGGCACCACGACGATGCTTCGACAGTCGGAGGAGATTCCCTCGGAGAAGTCCAGACGCGGCAGCAGGCGCGGTTTGACCAGCAAGGTGGCAAGCCAGTTCATCAGCCCGACCGCGAGTTGGCTGGCGGGAAGAAGGACTGCGAGCGTGAGCAAGACGAGAGCCTCGGAGGACGGTTCCGACAGGTCCACCAGGCGGACGAATCCAACCGTGGCGATCATAGCGAGTCCTCCGATGCCGCCCCCGTAGAACGCCATCGGGAACCGCCGGATCGTTCGCTCGATCCCATTTCGCCAAGGCCAACGCACCCGGACGCGACGGCCCAGTTGAACGTGTCCCGCATCGACCAGGTAGAACCCGACATGGGCGGTGCGGTCGTCGGTTCCGTTCAGTCGGCCGGCTTCGCCGGCAAGGCCTATGGCCTCCATCGCCACCTCCGCCTCCGTGCAGGGCCCATGCCTGGCCAAATGTTCGACCGCATGCCTGTATCGATCGCGCGTGGCGAAATCCATCGTCCGATAGACTTCGCCCGGATCCGTGCGCAAGGCCGCTTCGACCACGCTCTGGCCCTCGACGAATTCCTTCCAGTCCAGCGAGCTCAACCCGCGCAGGCTCGTGATGCTGTGGCTGACCGAAACCTGGTCGGCCGCCTGAAGTTGGCCCTCCTGATGGACCAGTTGTTCGATGGTCAGCCCGTGTTCGACCAGCCGCCGCTCCAGCCAGCTTCTGGCCAGGTGCATGACGGGGCTTTGGCGGGCCAGGCGTTGACAGAATTCCGCCACGAACGCGCTGGAGACGGGGAGTTCGGCCTTGGCCATGTCGGCCACCACGATGACCAGGCGCGACGCGTTCGTCTCCGCGACGGCCTGCAGACGGTCCACCCAATGGTTGGCGAGATCCCGTTCATCGCGGGCGATGGCCAGCAGGTCGGTCACCCGCCGGAGGTTCTCGATCAGGCCGAGGCGCAGCATGATGGGAATGGCCCAAAGCTCGCCGAGCTTCAACGGAGTGATGGACTGGTAGGCGGCGACGAAGGAGCGGAGCGGGGCTCCGTCGATCTGGGCATCCACGTGCGAGATATACTCGAGCACGATTTCGTAGACGCGCGGCAGGCCGGCCGATGGGCCGTCCACCAAGCGGGGCAGTTCCTGGCTGTAGCCCTTGGGCAGATGACGCCGGCCTATTTGGATGTGCTCTTCGACCAGATAGAAATTGTCGAACAGCCATTCGGCGGCGGGCACCACGCGACGGCCGGGGTCGGACGCCAAGGCGGCGCGGTTGAAGGATCGAAACACGGATTCGTTGTGGTCGAGCCGGGACAGGAGGTGGTCTTTTCCCCGGTGCACGGTCACCCGATGTGATTCCGCCAGACTCTTCGCGTGGCGGGCCAGTTGCTCCTCGCTGAAGAGCTCGGCCCGGAGAGGCTGGCTCGGCGAGAGCGGGCGTTTCCAGACATTCTCGGCGAACCATCGGGAGAATGGATGCAGGAAGGTCTGTGCCAATTTTAAGCCTATCCTGGACGACATGGATTTTCAGGCCGACGGCGGGTTGACCGTGGTGCGCTTCATCCGCCGGAACGCGAACGACCGGTTTGCGGGCCATGGGCGAGGATCTGGAAAGCCGGGGAAGATCAATTGGGGTCCCCTTCGTTCTGCCACGCCTCCACGGCTTCCTTCTCCGTCTGTGGATGGGGAGGCTGTGGTTCTGGGCCTGTTTCCGCCGGAGCGGTCTCTGCGAAAGAGTCCCGGACAAACGCTCGGGCCTCATCGAGGATCCGGCGCAGGTGGGTCTCGTTCCGGAAGCTCTCGGCGTAGATTTTGTAGATGTCTTCGGTGCCGGAGGGACGAACGGCGAACCAACCGTTCTTCGTCGTCAATTTCACGCCACCGAGCGGGGCGTGGTTTCCCGCGGCCTCGGAGGTCACGGACAGAACAGCCTCTCCGGCGAGTTCGGTGAGAGAGACGTCGGTTGGGGAAAGCCTGGCCAAAATCGCTCGTTGGCCGGGGCTCGCGGGAGCCTCGACGCGGTCGTAGAACGATTCGCCAAATTCGACGCAGAGTTTCCGGTAGAGCTCTCCCGGATCGTTGCCTGTGCGCGCGGTGGTCTCTGCCGCGAGCAGGCAGGGGATGAAGCCGTCCTTGTCCGTGGTCCACACGGTGCCGTCTCTCCTGAGGAACGTGGCTCCGGCGCTTTCTTCACCGGCAAATCCGAGCGAGCCGTTGACCAATCCGTCCACGAACCATTTGAAGCCGACCGGCACTTCGCACAGATGACGGCCCAATCGGGCGGTCACCCGGTCGATCATCGCGCTGCTGACGGCCGTCTTGCCAACCGCCGCCGTGGTGCTCCATCCGGGTCGATTCGGGAAGAGCTCGGAAATGGCCACCGAGAGAGAATGGTTGGGCGGCAGCAGCCCGTCGCGCCGCGTGACGATCCCGTGCCGGTCGTGGTCGGTGTCGCAGGCGAACGACAGGTCGAAACGATCCTTGATCCCGATGAGGCGCTGCATCGCGTCGGGGGACGAAGGGTCCATGCGGATCTGCCCGTCCCAATCCACGGTCATGAAACGGAACGTCGGGTCCACCACCTCGCTGACCACCGTGAGGTCGAGGCCATGCCGTTCGGCGATGCGGCCCCAGTAGTGGACACCGGCTCCGCCGAGCGGATCGACGCCGAGGTGCAGCTTGGCTCCCCGGACGAGTTCCATGTCGATCACATTGGCGAGGTCGTCGATGTAGGGCGCGAGATAGTCGCGCCGTTGGGTCGTCGAAGCGTGCAAGGCGCGCTCGTAGGGAATCCGCTTCACCGCTTGAAGCTGTGCTTCGAGCAGCGCGTTTGCCTTGGTGCCGATCCAGGAGGTGGTTTCGTTGTCCGCCGGACCTCCGTTCGGCGGGTTGTATTTGTAGCCGCCGTCGTGGGGGGGATTGTGCGACGGGGTGAGAATGATGCCGTCGGCCAGTCCTGCGATTCGGCCCCGGTTGTAGGCCAGGATCGCGTGGGAGACCACCGGGGTCGGGGTGAATTCATCCCCCTCGGCAATGACCACGTGGACTCCGTTCGCCGCGAGCACCTCCAGCGCAGTGGCACTGGCCGGGGCCGAAAGCGCGTGGGTGTCGATGCCGACGAAAAGAGGGCCGGTGATGTTTCGCCTTAGTCGATGGAGGCAGATCGCCTGCGTGATCGCGAGGACGTGCGCTTCGTTGAAGCTGCGTTTGAACGAGGAACCGCGATGTCCGGAAGTGCCGAAAGACACCCGCTGGGCCGGCACGGAAGGATCGGGCGCGTCGGCGAAGTAGGCGGCGACGAGCCGGGGGACATCGACCAGCAGTTCGGGTGGAGCAACCTTTCCCGCCAAAGGACTCGACATCACACCGGAGCCTTCTGGTCGGGCGCACCGCTTTCCGCGTGGGGGGAATACTTGCCCCGGAGTGCGAGGCTGTTGCAATGCGCTCGCTTGAGGAGGGCGGCTTGCGCCGCCGGGACGTTGGCGGGGGAACCTTTCCAGGTTTTCAGCGCTTCGTTCTGCAACGCCCGGCCGAACGAGAAACTCAAGGCCCACGGTGCGCCGCCGATCCGACAGACCGCGTTCAACCGCTGCGTCGCCTCGACCTCGTTTTGGCCGCCGGAGAGAAAGACGATCCCCGGGACGGCTGCCGGCACCGTTCTGCGGAAGCATCGAAGCGTGGCCTCGGCCACCTGGGCATCGTCGGCCTGTTGGGTGCAGTCCTTGCCCGAAAGAACCATCCCGGATTTCAGCAGCATGGATTCCAGCGACACGCGGTGTTCGGAGAGCGCGGCGAAGACGGCCCGCAAGACAGTGCCGGTGACCTCTTCGCAGAGCGCGAGGGTGTGGAATCCTTCCATCAGGACCTCCGGCTCCACGATCGGAACCAGGTTGGCTTCTTGGCTCAGCGCGGCAAACAGGGCGAGCGAGGCTGCGTTGGATTCGATGCAGGTCCGGGTCGGGCGTCCTTCACCGATGGAGATCACCGCCCGCCACTTGGTGAAGCGGGCGCCGCTTTTGCGATACGCCGCGAGCCTTTCCCGGAGCCCGTCGAGACCCAGGGTGAACATCTCCTCGTCGGAGCCGGGCAGGGCTGCCTTGCCCGCGTCGACCTTGATGCCGGGGAGGATCGATTGGCGACCGAGCACTTCTGACATCGAAGCCCCGGTCGTCGCGGTTTGATGGATCGTCTCGTCGAAAAGGATCGCTCCGCTGATGAACTCCCCCAACCCCGCCGTGGTGAACAACAGCTCGCGGTAGGCGCGGCGGTTGTCTTCGGTGGATGGGATGTCCAGCGCGGCGAAGCGCTTTCCGATGGTCGAGAAGCTCTCATCGGCGGCCAGGATGCCCCTGCCGGGAGCGAGAAGCGCGGAGACGGTGGTTTGCATTTTATGCTAGACGACGCCTTTATCCTTTTCGCTGGCAGCCTGTGCGGATTGGCGGCGTTGATCGTGCTCGGCGCTGCCGATTCCCTCGTCCACGAGCCGGGTGTTGTCGCTCCGTCCTTCCTCGTCTTCGTCTTCGCCGGGAGCCACCGCCACCTTGTTCCCGGTCGAGCCGGGCAACGGATCCCATCGTTCGGATTCAGGGGCTCCATCGAGAGCCGCATCGTGTGGCTCCAATTGAGAATCGCCCGTCAACTGTCGCTTGGCCTCATCCCAATCGTCCTTCGTGGCTTCCTGCGCCGAACGTCCGTTTATGACGGCCAGTTCGATCGCCCGTTCGCGGACCATCTTGCGGGTTATCGTGCCCAAGCCGACGGAGTTTTCGGTCAGGGCGCCTTCTTTCAATGGGTTGGGTGTCATAGGGCAGGGTTCAAGGCAGATGGCGAAAGGTCTGGGGATTGTGCGACGTCTTTATCTCACGCGTCCCGCGGTCCTCGCGTCGGTCGTTCGACTGGGATGAAGGAGTGCTCTTCTTCGGTGTCTTTGAGTCGGCCTCGGAGATGGCAGGCGATGGCGATGCGTTCTTCAAACGCTTGGAGACGGGGTTCGGATTTTTCATGGTGGTCGAAAGGGAAGGGTCAAGTCGGGGCTTGGGAATGGGCTTCGACAAACCAGAGCCACTTGTCGATGCCGCGTGAGACTTCGGTGAAGAGATCGGCCGTGTCGGCGTCGTCCAGCGCGTTCGCCTCTTCGATCGTGGTACGGGCTTCCTGTCCGAAGGTGGAGAGCGCGAGGGACACCGCTGCGACGTGGTCCATGCCCTTGGCGATCGAGAGCGGATATTCCGCGAGCCGGCTCCTTCCTGCCGCCACGCGCACCGTGCCTTCGGCGATCCCGCCGAGCTGGACGATTCGTTCCGCGATCATGTCCACGTACGACTCCACCGCCTCGTCGACTTTGTCGAAGAGCTCGTGCAGGCCGATGAAGCTCGGCCCCTTGACGTTCCAGTGCGCCTGTTTCATCTGCGACTGGAGATCCACTGCGGAGGCGAGCCGCAGGTTCATGAGCGCGTTCAGTTCTGCGCGGCGATCGGGCGGGAGGTCGTTCTCGGTGGGATAAAGGGTTGGGGCCTCGGGCGGGGTGGTTTTTGATTTTTTCATGTAAATGGGTCGTAGGATAGGATCGAAAAATTTAGAACCCGGCTCAGGCCGGCGTTGGTTGCGGCGCAGGTCCCTTTGACACGGCATCCATGGTCAGGCCGACGAACACGGTCGAGTCGTCCCAACTGATTTTGGTGACGGAGCCGGTCGGAATTTGGACCTCGTTTCCGGAGATCCGGTGGCCGGTCTTGATGACCAGGTGCTCGATCGCCCAGCTCCTGTCGTCGACCATGAAGTCGCTGACGTGTCCGATGATTCCGTCGACGGCCTGGAGATGATATCCGGTCACCGCCTGGGCGCTGCGAAGGTGGATCTCGTCGCCAGACGATCCTTGGGCTTTCGCGGTGTTGTCCCTGGCGGGCGGCGACTTTGTGACGGGCCCCAGGACGGGCAAGCCGCTCATGCCCCACAGTCCGCCGCCTTGCCAATAGAACGGCCAGCCGTAGTAGGTGTAATACTCTTCCTCGGACTGCCGCGACACCGGCTTGTGGAAATCGAACGACGGACTGTTCTCGATCTGCTGCTTCGTCAGAGCCACCCGAAAGACCTTGCCTGCGTCCTGCTCGGGTCGGATGAAGGAATGCGGTGAAAGGAGGATCTGGCGCCCCGGTAGCCACGATCCGGTGTTCGCGACCAGATAGCGAATCGCCCAGTTCTGGTCGTCGAAATAGAAGTCCTTCACATGTCCGATTTCACCGTCCGACGCTCCGAGTTTGTTTCCAAACAGATGCTTGATGCTGCGTGTCATTGTCGTGTTCTCGCCGGGCTTGCTTCACTCGCCGGCACTGGATCCGTCTATTCCGGGGCCCAGCCGACTCTGAACCCGCTTGGGCCTGCTTTTGGACTTCCGCCGTTGCCCGTGTCCCGAGTTAACTAGGCAATATTCCACGAGTTTCGCCGTCGCGGGTATGGGGTGTTTTCCTGACTCACGGTCCTTGAGAGCAGAACCAGCCAGAAGGGTGGTCCGGGAGAGCCCGGCGGGTTGTCAATTGGGACCACGAATCCGAAGGGTTGGACGGCCTCCGCCCAACGGGTGAACGCCCCGAAGTGCGTCTTTGACCGATTCCATCGACGACCGGGAAAGAACTCTGCTGTGGGACATCGACCGGCTATTGGAGCGGGAGGGAGGAGACCCGCTGGACGCTCCCCGCGCTCCACTCCTCGCCGGCGCGACCTCGGCATCCAGGCCTCTGCGCCGTCGCGAGCTCCCGGTTCTCCAACTCGTCCTCATGGCCAAGCTCTCCAAAGCTTTGAAGGCTCTTCCTAGCAGCCAAACGGACGACAAGTCGGACGACGAGCGCGCGAAAGAGGAGTTCGATGTGTGGGAATCAAGTCGCCGTGTGGACTACAAAGAAAGCAATCGGCTGGATCCTGAAAGTTTTTGTCGATTAAAGAGAGGATTCTTGAGGCAATTCTCTGTAGAGCTATCAAAGAATCCACCTATGAAGGCGAAGTTTCAGAACGGCCCACTGCCAGAAGCGCTTCATCGATGGGTCCATAGTTGGATGGTTTCAATCACTGTGGCTTTGCTGCTGGGCGTCGTTTCCTCGGAGGCGACGACCAACACGGTGTCGCTTGGGCCGTGGTGGTCTTTGCAGCCTGTTTCCCGACCTTCATTGCCCGAAGGAGATGCCCCCGGGGTCAACCCGATCGACCTGTTCATCAGTGCGGAGCTTCGCGCCAAGGATCTCAAGGCGGTTGGCCCTGCGGACAAGCTGACCTTGTTGCGCCGAGTCCATCTGGATCTGGTCGGTCTTCCGCCGTCCCCGGCCGAACAGGATGCGTTCATGGCCGACGTTTCACCCGATGCCTATGAACGGGTCGTGGATCGTTTGCTCAACAGCGAGCAACACGCCGTCCGCTACGCGCGCCACTGGCTTGATGTGTTGCGCTACGCCGATGCGGACGATCACATGACCGCGGCGCCGGGCATCTACCTTTGGCGGGACTGGGTCATCAACGCATTGCATGACGACCTCCCCTACGATCAGTTCGTCCAGATTCAATTGACCGGTCGTCGTGCCGACGAGCGAACCCGGATGTCGGCGACAGGCTTCCGGTCACCGAAGGAGCCGCGGCCGGGAGATATGTTTGCACTCGGTTTTCTGGCCCGCGGCACCGGAGAGAACCCGCAGGAGCTCGCGATCAACGCCGTGGACACTGTTTCAACCGCGTTCATGGGAATGACCGTCGGTTGCGCGAAATGCCACGATCACAAGTTCGATCCCATCTCGAAGGTTGATTATTATTCGATGAAGGCGCTGTTCGATCCTTTGGTTCTCCGCAAGGTCACTCTCGCGAGCGCGGCGGAGCTGGTGGAGGCCGGGAAGGCCATGGCCGAGACGGAAAAAAAGCGCGAGCCCATCGAACGTGCGCGGACCGAGCTGCTCGATCCCTACAAGAAGCGTCTCTACGAAGAACGGGTCGAGATGCTGCCGCCCGACGTGCGGACCGTCATCCGAAAGGCCGAAAAACAACGCACCGGCGAGGAGCAGAAGATCGCCGACGATTATTTCCCAATCCTGCGGATCGACGGCGACAAGGTGAACGAGATCCTCCCCGAGGAGGTCCGGAAAAGATCACGTGAACTGGAGAAGCAACTAGCAGCGGTGGACGCCGATCCGAGACGGCGGGGTGCCCCGACGATCCCCGCTTTCTACACGGTGGAAGTGGATCCCGTTCGCGAGAAGGAGAAGAGCTTTGTTCTGACCAGCGGTGATCCGACCCGGCCCGAAAAGAAGCATGAGGTGCACCCGGGCTGGCCGTTCGCGAAGGGGGACTACGATTTTCGGGAAGGCCGGATCGAGGCCTTTGCCGACTGGTTGACCGCTCCCGAGAATCCGCTCTTCGCGCGCGTCGCCGTGAACCGGTTGTGGCAATGGCATTTCGGGGAAGGGCTGCACAAATTCCCGAGCGACTTTGGGGAACAGAGCGGCAAGCCGCTGCACCCGGCGTTGCTCGACTGGCTGGCGTCCGAATTCGTGCGGCGAGACTACAGCATGAAACAGATGCACCGGCTCATGGTGACATCCCGGACCTACAAGATGGCGTCGGAGGCCGGAGCCGAATTCGCCTCGGACCGGAAGATCGATCCAGACGACACCTATCTCTGGCATTTCCGCCTGCAACGTTTGGAAGCGGAACCCATCTGGGATTCCATCCACGCGGCCGCCGGCAATCTCGATCTTCAGGTTGGAGGTCCATCGTTCGATCCCGAAGAAGGAGCGAGGAATCGTCGTCGAGGCGGCGAAGCGACGGCGGGTCCGTCGAAAGAAAAGGACGCGAAAAGGCGGGGCGCATATATGACGCGGGGCTTTGCCACGAGCCGAGACGCGACCCCAAACTTTCTCCAGACCTTTGATGTCGACGACGGACGCGCGCCCTGCCCCGTGCGAACGCGAACGGTCACCGCACCGCAGGCATTGTTTTTGATGAACAGTCCAGAGATCGAAAGCGCCTCTTCCGACCTGGCGGCCCGCCTACAGACCGAAGCCAAAGGTGATTTGCGAGCAGCGGTGGGACTGGCCTATCGGCTCACAGTGGCGCGGCCTCCCACCCCTGCGGAAAAGGATTTCGCGATCGCCTATCTCCACGAGGACGGCGACCGCCTCAAACAGCTTTCTTGGCTGATCTTCAACCTCGATGAGTTCATCTATGTCAGGTAACGCAGAACAACTTCGACTCGGAGAACTCTCGCGGCGCAGCTTCCTGTTCCGGGCCGGAGGTGGATTTTTGGGAGCGGCTTTGGGCGGCCTTTTGTCCGAGGCGGGCGAGATCGAAAACGCGATTCTGGGTCCGCATTTCAAGCCCCGGGCGAAGTCGGTCATCTTCCTCTTCATGTGCGGGGGCGTCAGCCATATCGACACCTTCGATCCGAAAGACAACAAGCACGCCGGCAAATTCATCGACGCGATCGGCTTCGGCGACAACCAGGCCGAGATGAAACGCCCGGTCATCCCCTGTCTGCGCACCTTCACGCGATACGGCCAGTCCGGCACGCCCGTTTCCGACTGGTTTCCGAACGTCGGAAGCGTCGTCGACGACATCGCGGTCGTTCGGTCGATGTGGTGCCATGAAGGCAACCACTTTCCCGCAGTGATTGAAACGTGCACCGGGCATCGTGGCCGGGCGTTCGATCATCCCTCCTTCGGGAGTTGGGTTTCCTATGCGCTCGGCGCGGCCAACAAGAATCTCCCGACGTTCGTGAACATTGGGCGGCCGTCCTCGCCGGTGCAGCTCACCGGCGGCTACCTCGGCGCATCCGTTTCGGCCACGCCCTTTCAGGCCGGTGAGACGCCCATCCCGAACCTCGCCCCGCCCAAGGGCGGATCGGGCGCCGAACGCGATCGGCAGATGCAGTTGTTGGAAACCATGAACGGGGAGTTCCGCCACCGCTACGCGATCAACTTGGACATCCAGGCCCGGACCAAGGCTTATGAACTGGCGGCCAGCATGCAGATGTCGGCGCCCGAAGCCGTCGATTTGTCGGGCGAATCCGCTCCCATCAGATCCCTGTATGGGATCGACGAAACGCACACCGGGGAGTTCGGGAAACAGCTTCTTGTCGCCCGCCGGCTTGCTGAAAGAGGGGTTCGCTTCATCCAGGTTTGCCACGCCGGAGGTGGCAACGGGGGTTGGGATTCCCACGGTGACATGAAAACCCACGAGCCGCTCTGCCGGGCCACGGACAAGCCGATCGCCGGCCTCATCAAGGATCTGAAACAACGCGGCATGCTCGACGAAACGCTGGTGGTCTGGACCAGCGAATTCGGCCGCACTCCGTGGTCGCAAAACACCACCGGCCGCGACCACAACCCGAAGGGATACACTGCTTGGATGGCCGGCGGTGGGATCAAGGGTGGCCTCGTTCATGGCGCCACCGATGAGGTCGGCTACCAGGCCGTGGAGAACCGGCACTACTACAGCGACCTCCACGCCACGATTCTGCACCAGCTCGGCATCGACCACACTAAGATGGAACTCCCGGCCCTCGGCCCGGTGTCTCGCCTGGTCGAAGACGGGGACGGTCCGATCATGGAGATCATCAGCTAGTCCGGCCGTGTTCCGTCTTCATTCCTTACCCGTATTTGAGCGTTCTCTTCTCGCACGCTACCCATCCGGTTTTTGGGTTTGGAGGCACTCCCCGGTTTTGTCGCGAACCGGGCACCGCTGGCCAGTCCGGAAGGGGCGGAGGAAATCTCCCGGGGTTCTGACCGTGCTGGACGCCGCGTGCTTCGCCTGACCGCTGGGGTGGCCCCGACGGCCGGTCTATGCCGGCCCGACGTGCAGAATCTTTCGGCCGGAGCCCTCCAAAGGTTGCACGGGTGCCCGACTCGATAGAACAGTCGGCCCATGCCACATCGTCCATGCCAGGTCATGTCCTGGACCCGTGCCTTGCCGCTGTCCGTTTTGGCCGGAGTCGCGTTGGCCTTCGCCGCGCAGGCCGAAGGTTTCCTTCTTCCGGCACCCCACGCCGTCGCGGTCGATGAAGGTGAGATCCTCCTCGGTGAACTGAACTGCACCGCCTGCCACACGGCATCCGTCGAAGTGCGCCAGCTCCTCAGCCCGCGCGGGGCGCCCACGCTCGGCGAAGGGGGCTTGCGCCTCGCTCCCCAATGGCTCGCCCGCTGGCTTGAAGACCCCGCCGCCACGAAACCAGGCACAGGCATGCCCCACGTTCTGGACGGCTTGGCCCCGGCCCAACGCGCCGGGGCTGCGGACGACCTCGCCCACTTTCTGGTTTCCATAGGGCCGTCCGGTCCCGCCGGTGGCATCAGTGCCGATCCGGCCCGTGCGCAAGCGGGCAACGTTCTCTTTCACACGGTCGGTTGCGTCGCGTGCCACTCCCCCGTGGAACGCGGCTCGGACGTGACGGACGACGTCTTCGCCCGCGCCCGGACGAACGCCGTGCCGCTTGGCGATCTCGCCGCGAAATACCCTGCCGGCGAACTGGTCCGCTTTCTCCTCGATCCCAGGACGTATCGCCCCGGCGGTCGCATGCCCTCGTCCGGTTTGAGCGAAGCCGAAGCGGTCAGCATCGCCACCTACCTGTTGCGCGACCAGATGGCGGGAGCCAGCCCAGGGCGGACGGCGGCGGTCAACGGACTCGGGTTCGACTACTTCGAGGGAGACATCGGGAGCTGCAGCGATCTTGAAAAGAAGACGCCGGCCTTTTCGGGCGTCACCGACACCATCAATGCGAAGATGGCGAAGCGCGGGAACAATCTTGGGCTGCGCTTCAGCGGCGTGCTCGAGGTCCCGGTCGAGGGGGAATACACCTTCTGGCTGGATTCGGACGACGGCTCCCAGCTCCTCCTCGATGGCCAGCGCCTGATCGACAACGACGGCGTCCATCCGGCCACGGAGAAATCCGGGAAGGCCGCGCTGAAGGCCGGGCCCCATAGCTTCGCCCTGCTCTACTTCCAGGGCGGCGGTGAACTGGAACTCGGTCTGCAATGGGCCGGTCCGCAGACGACCCGCGGGCCGGTTCCTGCGGAGGCTTTCAAGCACTACGCCCAACCGATGCTTCCGGTCGGCCACGCCGATTTCACCGTGGACCCGGCCAAGGCCGTCAAGGGGCGCGCGCTCTTCAGCTCCTTGAATTGCGCCGCCTGCCATCCGTTGCCCGGGCTCACCGCCAAGCCCGGCAAGCCATTGAGGGAACTGGCCGGCCTCAGTTCGGCCGGTTGTCTGGCGGATACGGTGCCGGCGGGAGCGGCGAAGTTCGACCTGACCGCCGCGCAGCGCGCCGCCCTCCGCAAGACCATCGCGGCCGTCGCCAAACTGGACGAACCCGTCGCTCCCGGACTGCGGGTCGCCCAGACGATGGCCCGGTTCAACTGCTACGCCTGCCATGCGCGCGACGGCGTGGGCGGCCCGTTCGAAAGCGGCCGGTCCGATTGGTTCAAGGTCAACGGCGAGGTCGATCTCGGCGACGAAGGCAGGGTGCCGCCGCACCTGGGCCGGGTCGGGATGAAACTCAAACCGGCCTGGCTGGCGAAAGTCGTGGCCGAGGGGCCGAAGGTGCGCCCCTACATGGCCACCCGGATGCCGCATTTCGGCGCGGTCTTGGCGGCCACGGTGGCAGCCGATCTGGCGGCGGCCGACCGGCAGGCCGACGCCGAGCCCGAGCCGATCCTCACCGACCGTGACGCGAAGTTCGGCTGGAAGCTCGTCGGCCGCGACGGTCTCAGCTGCATCGCCTGCCACACGTTCACCACCCATGGATCCACGGGCATTCCCGCTCTCGGACTCGACCGGATGGCCGAACGCATCCAGTGGGATTGGTTCCGCCGCTACCTTCCCGCGCCCGCCGTGCTCCGTCCGGGCACGCGGATGCCGACCTTCTGGCCCGAGGGAACGGCGGTGAACACGGCGATCCTCGGTGGCCGGACCGAAGCGCAGATCAAGGCGATCTGGGCCTGGCTCAACGACGGGGCGAAGGCCGAAGTTCCCTCCGGACTCGTGCGGGGGCGCAAGGAGATCATGGTCGGAAACGAGGCGGTCATTTACCGGAACTTTTTGGAAGGCGCCGGTTCGCGCGCCATCGGCGTCGGCTATCCGGAACATGCGAACCTCGCCTTCGACGCCAATGATCTGAGGCTGGCCCTCCTCTGGCAGGGCAGCTTCATCGACATGTCCCGGCACAGCACCGACCGCGGCACGGGCTATGAACCGCCCTTGGGCGACCACGTCCTCAAGCTTCCGGCCGGCGCCGCCTTCGCCGAGCTGGCCGACGCGGACGCCCCTTGGCCTCCGGCTCCCAATCGTCTGGCCGGCATCAACCGCTTCCTCGGTTACCGGCTGGATGCCAAGCGGCAGCCCACCTTCCGTTACCGGGTCGGCGCCGTGACCATCGAGGACTTCCCCCGCGCCCGGGCCGGTGAAGTGGACATGACGCTCGTTCGCTCCTTCAAGCTGAACGGCAGCGGCTCGCTCTGGTTCCGGGCCGCCGCCGGGGAGATCAAGGATGTCGGGGACGGAGCCTTCGAGGTGGACGGCAAACTCCGGATCAGGTTTCGCGGTGCGGGCGAACCCCGGATCGTGGGCCATGAACTCCGGGTGCCGGTCACCGCGCCGGGTGAATTCACCGTGGAGATGACGTGGTAAACGGAACGACCCAAGACCGATGACCGAAGTCCCATCCTCAACTTTTTCTCCTCATACGATGAAACTCCCCCACTTCATTCGCCGGTCCTCGACCGTTGTCTGCTCGGTCTGGTTCTTGGCCCTCGGATGGGGGTCGTTCGGCGCCTTGGGCGCGTCCACGGCCGAGCGCGAAGCCGAGTTCTATCCGCTGATCACGGTGCCGATTCCCGAGGGCATCGTGCTGGAAGCCGGCGCCATCGCCGCCCTGCCGAACCAACGGCTCGCCGTCTCGACGCGGCTCGGTGACATCTACTTCGTCGACGGGGCGTTTCAGAACCCGCCGGCCAAGGCGAAGTTCACCCGGTTCGCCTCCGGGCTTCACGAGGTGCTGGGCTTGTTCCAGGGCAAGGACGGTTGGTTCTACGCCACCCAGCGGGGCGAGATCACCCGGCTCAGGGACACGGACGGCGACGGTCGGGCGGATGAGTTCGAGACGTTCGCCGACGGCTGGGGCATCGGCGGCGACTACCACGAATACGCCTTCGGCTCGAAGCCCGATCGCGACGGCAACATCTGGGTCGTGCTCTGTCTGACCGGATCGTTCACCAGCGAAAACGAGTTCCGCGGCTGGGCCCTGCGCGTGACGCCGGAAGGCAAGGTCATCCCCTCGGCCAGCGGGATCCGGTCACCCGGCGGCATCGCCACGAACCATCTGGGCGACATGTTCTACACCGACAACCAGGGTCCGTGGAACGGCACCTGTTGGCTCAAGCCGCTGGTGCCGGGCGGCTTCAACGGCAACCCGTCGGGCTTCAAATGGTATTCGCTCGCGACGAATCTCGGTCCGGCCCCGAAGGAGCCGTCCAGCAACAGCCGCATCGCCGCCGAGCGCGCCAAGATGAAGGAGTTCGTCCCCCCGGCGATCGGTTTTCCCTACAACAAAATGGGCCAGAGCGCCTCGGGCATCGCGAACGATTTCTCGGGCGGCAAGTTCGGCCCGTTCGCCAACCAGCTCTTCGTCGGCGACCAGACCTGGAGCACCGTGATGCGCGTCTACCTGGAGAAGGTGAACGGCGTCTATCAAGGCGCGTGCTTCCCTTTCCGTGAGGGACTGGACTCCGGCACGCTGAGCCTGGAGTTTGCCGCGGACGGTTCGCTCTTCGCGGGCGGCACCGACCGTGGTTGGGGCGCACGAGGCGGCAAACCCTTTGCCCTCCAGCGCATCGTCTGGAGCGGCCGGACGCCGTTCGAGATCCACGAGATGCACGCCGAACCCGACGGCTTCGAGCTGACCTTCACCGAACCCGTGGACCCGGGGACCGCCGGCGACGTGGCGGCCTACACGTTCGAGAACTACACCTACATCTACCAGGCGAGCTACGGTTCCCCGGAAGTCGACCGCGAGAAACCGCCCATTGAATCCGCCACCGTCGGCGCGGACGGCAGGAGCGTCCGGCTCAAGGTCAAGCTCACCCCCGGACACATCCACGAACTGAAACTGCCCGGGGTGAAGTCGGCCCAAGGGAAACCGCTCCTCCACCCCGAGGCCTACTATTGGTTGAACGAAATTCCGACCCGCGAGCCGCGGTAGCTCCTGGCGCCGCTTTGCGACTGGCTCTCCAGCAGCCGGCAGCAGAATTCCTCGCTCCGTTCTCGGCCCCGGTGTTTTCGGGCTTGCCGCGCCGTCCATGCGGATTCGATCCAACTCCCTGCGGCCTGGGTTTCCGGCAAAAGGTCGCTCGGGGCCGGGTGGCTTGTCGCCGCGTTGCTTCTTCGGGAAGCAATGGTGTCGTGCCGGCCGACCAAGATGGGCCCCTTAGATTTCGCGTGCCATCGACGGCGGCGACGGCCAATTTCCCGCCGTGCAATCCCCGCATCCAGGTCGCGTCCGGCCGCTCCCGTGGGCCGACGAGGCTTTGGCCGCAGCCCGATTGATCCGGGCGAAGAATCTCCCGTTCTTTTGCCGGGCGCCGCTGAAGAGCGAGGCCTTCCTCTTCGTCTCCTGACCGACTTCCACCCACATCACCATGAAGAATCCGAACCGCTTTTCACGAAGATCGTTCCTCAAATTCGGCGCCGCCAGCGCGTTCGCCATGCCGTTCATCACGCGGAATCTCCTCGCGAACCCGCCGTCCGGCCAGGTCCTGCACGCCAGCTTTGGCGCGTCGGGGATGGCCTGGGCCGACCTGACTTCCATCGCGTCGCACAAGGCGGTGAAGATCGTTGCGGTCGCCGAGGTGGACGCGGACCGGGCTCTGGAGTTCCGCAAGAAGTTCCCGGACGCGCGGGTGTATTCCGACTACCGGGTGCTGCTCGAAAAGGAGAAGCCCGACTCGGTGAACGTCTCCACGCCCGACCACATGCACGCGTCCATCGCGATGGCGGCGATGCAGCGCGGCATCAACGTCTACGGGCAGAAGCCGCTGACCCACGACATCTACGAGACCCGCCGGCTGACCGAGTTCGCCCGCGAGAAGAAGCTCGTGACCCAGATGGGCATCCAGATCCATTCGGCCAGGGAATATCGGCTCGCCGTCCAGCTCGTGCAGAGCGGCGCCATCGGCAAGGTGAAGGAGGTCCACACGTGGAGCAGCAAGGAATGGGGCGACAACGGCGCCATGCCGGAACGCCACGACCCCGTGCCGGGCAACTTCAACTGGGACCTTTGGCTGGGCGTCTGCGCCGACCGGCCGTTCATCGGCGACGGCTGGTACCATCCCGGGAACTGGCGCAAACGGCTCGACTTCGGCACCGGCACCTTCGGCGACATGGGCTGCCACATCTTCGACCCTGTCTTCAAGGCGCTCGCGCTGACCGCTCCCGTTTCGGTCCGGAGCGAAGGCGCGCCGCCGAACGCCCATTCGTGGGCGACCAACGCGGTGATCCACTACGTCTTTCCCGCCACGCCGTTCACCGTGCCCGGCCCGATCCAGGTGACATGGTATGACGGCCACCAGCGTCCGCCCGCCGAGATCACGGCCCTGCTCGCCGGCCGGGAGCTGCCCGATCAAGGCTCCATCCTCATCGGCACCGATGGCGTCATGGTCATCCCGCACATCGCCCCGCCCATCCTGCTGCCGGATGCGAAGTTCAAGGACTTCGCGGTCCCCGCCGTCGAAGGCGCCGACCACTGGCACCAGTTCGTGGATGCGGTCCGCGGCATCGGCAAGACCTCGGCGAACTTCGACTACGCCGGCCCTCTCACCGAATCGGTGCTGCTGGGCAGCGTGGCGACCTACTACCCGAAGACGACGCTGGATTGGGACGCACGGAACCTGAAGTTCACCAACGTCGCCGAAGCCAACCGACATGTGCGGCGGACCTACCGCAAGGGCTGGGAAACAAAAGGCCTGTAGGCGTCGGATAGATTCCTCGGAGCGCCTCGCCGTCGAGGCGATTCCTGCAAACCCGGTCGCAACGGGTGAAAACCGGTCAATGGCTTCCGGAACGAGGCAGGCCGGTTTCGTGACTGCGCATCGACGCGTCTTCTGGGAGCTACTTGCCCCGGTAGTTTCCCGGGTTTCGCAGACGGTCGAGCCGTTCGGCCTCCATGGCCTGCAGCTTTCGGGCTCCTAGAATTCCGGCGGTCCGGTCTACGTTTTCCTGTTTGGAATGAAAGAGACGACCGACCCCTCCGAACAGGCCGCCGAGTGCAGTTTTAAATCTCGCGACTGCGCCGGGCAGCCCTTTGGGCGGAGGTGTCATCATGTTCGTTGGTTTCCGATATTCGCAGCATGGGCTCGCAGGAGAGCCTCGTCCATCGGCGTCACTCCGTGAGACTTGTCTCTGCCCGAACCGGTTCATCGCGAGGGCGGTTTCGGACAGGATGGGGGCTTGGATGCTCCAGCGAAAGGAGGCAACGAAGAAATGCCCCAGGACGACCCTTTTTTTTCGCGGTCGCGGCGGCGCAGCGGGGATGTAGGGACCTCATATCGGAGATGAGATTGCCGGGCTTTGTTCCGTTTTCCAGGTCAACGGACTTGGGGAATACGGATGTCTCCCGAGCGACCGATGACGCCAAACGCGGAGAGCAGCCAGATGACGACACAGATCACGACCACCACGTTGAGGATTTTTTTGATCTTCGCGTCCATCGGGATGTAGGTGTTCACCAGCCAGAGGAGCACACCGACGACGATCAAGGTTATTACGACGGACGTGAGAGACATGGTAGTTTTGGGGGTGGAGTGGTTTAGGAACTGTTATAGGCCACCTTGTCGAGGAACGGCGCCGGAAGACCATAAGGTGTTCTCCCCACTGTTCCCTTTTGGCAGGCCCAGTGTCGTGCTGCGCCCCAGAGGGTTTCTCTGGCGCGAATTTCTCCGACACGGCCGGAGCCGATTAGGCGGCTTTGGCCGTTCCGAAGGAAAGTGCGCGGTGGACTGCCTCGGCCATTGTTCGAATGGAGCAGGGCTTGTCCAGCGTCTCGCAGATGCCAAGGCTCTCGATTTCCTCGGGTGGCATGCTGCCGTTCTTTCCGGTGGTCAGGATGATCCGGAGCTTGGGCTGGAGCTTCAAGAGGCTGGCGGCCAGGGTTGTTCCATTCATCACGGGCATGTGTAGATCGGTGATGACCAGATCGAACGCGCTCGGCTCCATCTGAACGGCTTCGAGGGCTTCCGGTGCGGTGGTCGTCACGGTCACCGAATAGCCAAGGCGTTCGAGGATCATTTTCCCGAGAGAGGCCAGGATGGTGTCGTCGTCGACAAATAGGATGCGTTCCCCGTGTCCCTGCGGGATCGGGCCCGCTTCGGCTTCGCTGACGGCGGTCATTCCTTCCAGTGCCGGAAAATAAAGGCGGAAAGTGGTTCCTTCGTTCGGGCGGCTGTAGACCGAGATGGTGCCGTTGTGGCTCTTCATGATCCCATGCACCACTGCCAGTCCCAAACCGGTGCCTCGGCCGATGCCTTTGGTGGTGAAGAACGGCTCGAAGATCCGGTCCATCGTCGCCTTGTCCATGCCGCATCCGGTATCGCTCACCGAGAGCCGGACATGGGGGCCCAGCCCCAGCCCGGGAAGCTGTTTGACGAGATCGGCGTCCACTTGGACGACGCCTATCTCCACCTTCAGCGTGCCCGGCTTTTCGCCAATGGCATGCCAACCGTTGGTGCCCAGGTTCATGATCACCTGATGGATCGCGGTGGGATGCGCCAATACTGGCGGGGTCGCCGTAAACTGGGTCTGGATCCGGATGGCCGCTGGGAGGCTGGCCCGCAGAAGGCTGAGAGCCTCGAGAACGACGTCGTTGAGTACGACGGCCTCACGGTCGGGAGGATTAACCCGGCTGAAGGTCAGGATCTGCTTGACCAGATCCGTGGCTCGTTTGGCGGCTTTCGACGCCTCGGCCAAGTGGTTTATCCGAGGCGTGTTTCCCGTGGCTTCCATGGAGGCAAGATCGAGGTTGCCGATGAGGGCGGTCAGGATGTTGTTGAAATCATGGGCGATGCCCCCGGCCAGTCGACCGATCGACTCCATCTTCTGTGCCGTGAGGAACCTCGCCTCCAGCTTGCGACGCTCGGTGATGTCCCGGAAGGACCAGATCCGGCCGTAGCGCTTTCCGGCCTTGTCGTGGATCGGGGCCGAGTATCGATCCAAAATTGTGCCGTCGATCAGCTCGATCTCATCCTGGGCCACCTCCTCTGGATGGGCGTAGAGATGGTTCACCTTTGCAATGAACGCCGCCGGGTCTTTGGCCCGGTTCTTCACGAACTCGAGCTGTAGGACCTGGTCTTTGGTTTCGGCCAACGTAGGAGGAATATGCCACAGCGTGGCCATCCTTCGGTTCTGGACGACCTGTTGGCCCGAGTTGTCCACGATCAGGATACCGTCGATCGAGGACTCCAGCTGCGATTCCAGAAGGGCGCTTTTCCAGAGGAGCTGTTCCGCGTTGTTCTTCTCCTCGGTGATGTCGCGCTCGATCGCCACAAAGTGGGTGCATATTCCCTTCGCGTTGTGGATGGGGGCAATGTCGACGTCCAGCCAGTATTCGCCCTCGTCTTTCCTGTAGTTGAGGACCTGCCTTCGGATCGGTCGATGCCGGCTCATGGCTTCGCGAATCTCGGCGAGCACTGTCGGATCGGTATCCCGGCCTTCGAGAAACCGGGGACTCCGCCCGAGGGCCTCGTCCGAAGAAAACCCCGTGATCCGCTCGAACGCATTGTTGACGAAAACGATCTTGGGTCCGGGCTCGTCCAATGGTCGTGCCTCGGTGATCAGAACGATTTCATTCAGATTGGCCATGCAGGTATGGAGCAGAGACAGCCGCTCCTCGGTCTTTTTCCGTCGGGTGATGTCGCGGATGTTGCACTGGATCACCCGTTGGTTCCCCGCCTGATAGACGTTGCTGACGAACTCGACGGCGATATGGCGGCCATCCCTCGTTTCCAAGGGAAGATCGTCATAGCGGACGTAGCCGTCTGCTTGGAGGCGCTCCAGCATCTCCTGGTTGGACACGATGTCCTTGAACGGGCTCAGTTCGCCGACCGTCTTGCCGACCATCTCTTCATGGGAAAACCCCAGCATCTTTTCCATGAACGGGTTTACGTCCGTGATGCGTCCTTTGGTCGCGTCCAAGATCAGGATTCCGTCCTGGGCCGCCTCGAACAGCCGACGGTAGGTCAGTTCCGACTGGCTCAGCGACTCCTTCATGAGGGCCTGCCCATTGTGCCGTTGCCAGTTTTTATGGTTGGCGTTCATGATTCGACCCCCGTTCGACGGGTGTGTGGATCTTTGGGGAATCCGATTAGAATTGAGGCAATGCGGTTTTCGGGCGGCCCTCGGAGATCGAGTCTTCGATGCTTCTGATCGTCGCCAACAGTTCGGTGATCTCGAACGGCTTCTGGAGCACGGCTGTCGGAAGGAGCGCGGGGTCGCGGCCGAACTGATCCGGGGAAAAATAGCCCGTGATCATGACCACCGGGATCACCATCCGGGCCGTCCTGATCAACCGCAGCAGTTGGATACCCGACATTTTCGGCATGTGGTTGTCGGTGACGAGCAGGTCGAACTCCCGATCTTTCAGGGCGACCCATGCGTCGGCCCCGTCTTCGGCGGTCTCCACTTGGTAGCCTTCTCTCCGGAGACCCCAGCTGATGATCCGGCGGATCGGGCCATCGTCATCCGCAAGAAGGATTCGAATCAGCTGCTTCATCGTTCGCATTGCGGCTCGTGGTTCATTCGGCCCCGCACCAGCCGAACTATCCCGACCAACGCGAAGGCACTGGCAAAGACGGCGGAGCTCATCTCGGGAACGACCGTCGGAGGCGGCGGAGGGACGAGATGGGTGGAGTTTTCGTAGGTATACCAAGCCGTGACCGTCCCAAGTCCAAGGACATCGGAACCGCCAAACAGGCCGCTGCCCGTCTTGCTGAAGGAGAATTCCTCCAGACTGTTGAAAAGAAATGGGAGATGGGCCGGAGCGCCTTTGGACACATCGTAGGCGTTGAGATCGGGAAACACCGTCAGGTCGGATGAGACCAGCGGAGCCAGGACCGTTCCGCTGATCGATCGAGACGAGTTGGGGGCCAAGGCGAACGGTGCCACCGAGAAGGTGGGAGATGCGGACCCGAGCGGCGTGGCAAATGGGAGTCCCGTCAGGGAAAAAAGCGACTTCTCCGTCATGCTCGACACCGTGCCTGGATTGGCGCCCGAGCTGGCCGTCATGACGAAGGCCGCCTCGCCCGAGAGTTCGAGATGCACACTGAGCAGGGTGCCCGCCTGGTCGAACGCCGCCAGATAAGCAGATGCCATGAAATTGTCGGCGGCCGGTCCAAAGTGGAACACTTGGGGCGGGGTCGACACGACCGTGGCTTGGGTCGCGAACACTCCGATCAAGAGGGCCGCCGCAGCTGGAATCGCGGCCGACCGTCCCGAAATTCTGAGTAGGGTTGTCATGGGTGTTATTAGAAGTTTGTTCAGTTTGACCGATTGCAGTTCCCGGGGTTCCTTTTGCAACCGCTCATCCCATTTTTATCTTATGCCATAATGAGCGGGGCGAAATACGGTCTTTTCCCCATGTCTCGTCGGCGGAGAGAGGATCGGTCTTCTTCCGACGGCCGGGCCTTGTCCGCCGGTGTCGTTTCCGCGAAGGAGGCGTTCGGTTGGTGACGAGGAGATGCCCTTATCCGGGGAATCGAAACGTCCCTATTGAGCGGCACGTCTCAGCCTCAATCATGTGGTGGAAATGAACGGGTGTCGCACCCGCTCTGGCTTGCGGCCAGTGGCCCCGCGCCGGACCCGGACGCGTCCGGATGCACCAGGCGGTGAATCGTTTCCTGCGGCTGCCGGGGACCGTGAGGGTGCGACCCACGGCTCCCGGAGCGGTCGCGCTCCCCCATCCCAGCTGCGTCGTTCCGGCGAACCGGAGGCGCGCAGCATCCTTGCCACGATGAAAGCGGCGCCGACCTGTCGGCGCCGCCTCCATCAAGAAGCCTCGGCATTCGAGCGGCTCATGGCAACGGGCGGACTGCGGCCGTTCAAGTGGTGGCCGACAAGACCCGCTTTTCGCCCGCCTTCTCTCCCCGGTTCCAAGCGTCGCGCGCCGCCTTTTTGGCCTTGTCCCAACGCAGAACGACGTTCGCATTTGACTTCTCGTAGTCGCGCTGGAGCAGGGTTTCCACCTCTTCGTATGACTTTCCAGGGTAGTTGTTTCGGCCCTCGTAGCCGGCGCGGTAGGCCGGCTGGAAGACATCGAATTTCGTGCCCGCATCCACATACTTCTGCTTGGAGTAGTTTGCCTTCCAATAGGCATTCTCGACGGTTGGGTCCATTTTTTCGGCGACTCCTTTGCCCGCCAATCCGCCGACGATGGCGCCCGCCACCAATCCGATCCCGGCCCCAATGGGTCCGGCCACGGCGCCGACGGCGGCCCCGGCGACGGCCCCGCCGGTGGCGCCCACCCCGGTTCCGACGGGATGGGCTCCGGGCGCGCCGGTGATGGGATCCGGGTTGGAGTCGGTGCCTTTGGTGCTCGGTTTCACGGTCCTGGTTTCGTTCTTCATAGCGCTTCTTTCCTTCTGATGGTTTCCCAGTGTGGAGTCGTTTCCACGGCGTTGGAGCTACAAAATTTAGCGAGGGTGGGGCAGGATTCTATGGGGTGTTACCCGAACTAAGCCGGGACGATGCAGCGGAAATAAACGGGGATAGAAGCCGCCCCGGCTGTAGTCCGGAGCGCCCCGCGCGGGATACGGGATTGGCCGGAAACACCACGCCGTGAATCGCTTCCTGGATCTCCGATCAATCGTTCGGGCACGGTCCACTTCGCCCAGGGGCGCGCTCCCAAGTCCAAAGTGCCTCGTTACTGGTTAGCTTTATGGATAGCATTGGGAGAACACCCCATATCGTCGGAGGGGCTATTTTATCTAGGGTTTGAACATAGGTTCATCATTGATGCCCCGCCAGCCCGAGAACCCGCCTACCCAAGCAACGTTCTTAAATCCAACACCCCATGAAAACATCCGCTAGTGTCTGTCTTATTGCTCTCGGAGCGGTCTGCTCCGCCTCCGCTGCCCAGACCATCACGAAATGGACTTTCGAGGGAGGTGTGTCCACGCCTTCCACCGGAGCGGGCACCGCTTCTCTGATCGGCGGGACCACCGCCAGTTTTGCGGACAGCAACACCAGTGGAACCGGCTGGAACACGGCCACTTATCCCGCCCAGGGAACGGCCAACGGCACGGCGGGCGTGGAGTTCGACGTCAGCACCGTGGGCTACGATCTGATCACCGTGTCCTACGATCATCTGGCCTCGGGCCAGGCGTCCCGCTGGTCCGAGATGCAATACACGCTGGACCGGACTGCCGTCGTGCCCGTGTGGGTCACGTTCGACAACAACGGCGGAGCGCTGGCGCCACAGAACAGCGTCACCCACAACTACTACGATCTGAGCGCCGTTCCGGGGGTGGACGGCAATGCCTCCTTCGCCTTCCGGATCGTGTCCGTGTTCTC
>JBBQXJ010000040.1:0-41003 GCA_038209745.1 Verrucomicrobiota bacterium | reverse complement strand
CCACCGGCGTGCTCTCATACTCGGCCCCGCCCACCTCCCAGCTCTCGTCGAGTCCCAACAACCGTTCAAAGGCCTTTTCAGGTATCATCGGACCTCACCATGCCATATCCTCCTTCAGCCACTGCAATCAGCGAGGAACCTGAAATGTTGATGGCGGGGTCATCGTCGCCACGAAAGAAAAGAGCGTTCCGTCCGTTCCGGCCGAACGCTCTTATATCTTCGATCCTCCAGCCTACTTGTTCGGCTGCGGCGTGTAGCGCAGGTAGGGCTTCACCGTGCGGCTGCCCTTCGGAAACAAGGCCGGCACGTCCGCATCCTTGACCGCGGGGGTGATGATGCAGTCCTCGCCGTCCTGCCAGTTGGCCGGCGTCGCCACCTTGAACTTCGCGGTGAGCTGGAGGGAATCGATCACCCGCAGGAGCTCGGTAAAGTTGCGCCCGGTCGAAGCCGGATAGGTGATCATCAGCTTCACCTTCTTGTCCGGTCCGATGATGAAGACCGAGCGAACCGTCGCCGTGGCGTCGGCGTTCGGATGGATCATGTCGTAGAGCTCGGAGACCTTGCGGTCCGGATCGGCGATGATCGGGAAGTTCATCGTCGTGCACTGGGTTTCGTTGATGTCGTTGACCCAGCCGCGGTGCGACTCGATCGGATCGACGCTGATGGCGCAGACCTTCACGCCGCGCTTGTCGAACTCCGGCTTGAGCTTCGAGACCATGCCCAGCTCGGTGGTGCAGACCGGGGTGTAGTCGGCCGGATGGGAGAAGAGAACGCCCCAGCCGCCTCCCAGCCATTGATGGAAATCAACGGTGCCTTCGGTGGTCACCGCGGTGAAATTGGGGGCTTCGTCGCCAAGTCGGAGTGCCATGATGTCGGTAGGTTCAGTGGATTGCTTCGGTTTAGGCGCGGCACATTAGCGACGACCTAAAAATGTTCAACCCGGGATCGCCTCTCACTGAGACCTCCGCGGAGGGCGGGTCAACCCATTGCGATGGCGATCTCCCAAGCGCTGCGCATGCCGGGGAGAACAAACACCGCCGTAGAATCCCGACGCTGTTTCGCAGGATGGCTATAAACGAAACGGCAACGGCGAGCAGTGCCTCGATCCGGCTCTACGCATATCGATCCGGATTCAACAACATCAAGTCGCGCGAAGGCTTCTCACCCGAAACGATTTCAGCCACCAGTTTCCCGGTAACGGGCGCGAGGCTCAGCCCCATCATGGCGTGGCCGGTTGCCAAGGTCAGATTCTCGAACTTCGCCGTCCGCCCCAAGTAGGGCAGGCCGTCCGGAGAACAGGGACGAAGCCCGCACCAGGGTTTGATCCCGGCAAAATCCTCCACGGAAAACTTCGGATAATACTTGGGCACCGACTTCACGATGCCCTGGACCCGGGCCGGGTTGATGTCCTCGTTCAATCCCGACATCTCCATCGTACCCCCGACGCGGAGCGAACCTCCCACCGGCGTCACCGCGACGCGGGCTTCGGTGAAGATGGAACAAATCTGGGGCAGCTCGCGCGGGTGGACCAACGTCAGGCTGTAGCCCTTGCCGGCCTGCATCGGGATGTGCAGCCCCAGCCGCCGGGCCAAGTGCGGCGACCACGACCCGCCGGCCAGCACATATTCGTCGGCCGAGAAGTCGCCGTTCGTCGTCAGGATCTCCGTGACCCGCTTCGACGATGGCACGATCTCGGTCACCTCTGTTTCCCAACAAAAGACCACGCCCATCTGGTCGAGCTGCCGTTTCAACATCGCCATGAAGCGACCGGGAACGAGGTGGCAGTCCTTTGGAAAATAGACCGACCCCGCCACGTCCATGGTCACGGCGGGATCGATCCTGGCGGTTTGCCGCGCGTCGAGCACTTCCGCCGGCACTCCCAATGCCCGGGCCTTCGCCGCCATCGCCGCTTCCTCGTCCAGTCCGTGCTGGCTCTTGCACAACATCAACAGCCCCTTCTCGACCAGACCGAAGTCGGCATCCGGCAGAGAGGCCAGTTCCTCGTAGGCGGCCCGGCTCGCAAAATTCAGATCGCGCAGCAACGGCGCCGCCGCCTTGACCTGTTTCGGGTTGGCCGCCTTCCAAAACTTGAAACCCCAGTCGATGAGCTCACCGCTCAAGCGCGGTTTGATGTAGAAGGGCGATTCTGGATTCCACATCCACTTCAGTCCGAGCGCCACCATCCCGGGCGCCGCCAGCGGCACGAAGTGGCTCGGCACGATCATCCCGGCATTGCCGAAGGAACAGCCGTCTCGTTGTTCCGGATTGCGGTCGATGACCGTGACGCGGTGGCCGCTCTTGGCCGCGTAATAAGCGGAGCAGAGGCCGATGACCCCGGCTCCAATGATGAGGACGTGTTTTGACATTCAGAAGAAATCAGTCCGCCTCACCGGATGCCCCAACGAAACGGATCGTTTTCATCGAGGAGCAACCGGGTTTCCGACGTGACGCTGGCCCGGCCCGTCACCACGGGAGCGACCTCGCCCTTGGCCCGGTCCAACCACCGGAAGCAACCGCTCAAGGTGCTGCCGATGACGCTTTCCTGGATCCAGACCTCGCCCTCGGCCAGCTTCCCGTCCGCGGCCAAGGCCGCCAGCTTCGCGCTGGTGCCGGTGCCGCACGGAGAACGGTCATAGGCTTTGCCCGGACAGAGGACGAAGTTGCGGCTGTGGTGTGCCGGATCGGCCGGCGGCCCGAACAGTTCCACGTGGTCCACTTCGGGATACCCTTGGGCGTTCACCGCCTGGCGGATCCGCCACGTCACATCGGTCAGCTGCTCGACGTGTTTCAGATGAAGCGTCCACGGGTGCTTCTCCACGAGAAAGAACCAGTTTCCACCCCAGACAACGTCGCCGCTGACCGGACCGATCCCGGGAACTTCCACCACCACCGCCTTCGCTTTCCGCCAACTCGGCACGTTCGCCACGGAGACGGAACCGTCCGGATGCAGGGTCGCCGTGACCACGCCCACGCTCGTCTCGATCCGGTGTTCTCCCGTTTGGATGCGGCCCAGATGCGCCAGCGTCACCACCACGCCGATCGTCCCGTGCCCGCACATGTGGAGGAAGCCGACGTTGTTGAAGAAGATCACGCCTGCGGTGCAGGTCTTGTCCGAGGGTTCCACCAGCAGCGCGCCGACCATCACATCCGATCCGCGCGGCTCATTGACGATGGCCGAACGGAAGTCGTCGAACCGGTCGCGGAACACCGCCAACTGCTCGGCGACCGTGCCGCCGCCAAGAGCGGGACCGCCGGCAATGACCGTGCGGGTTGGTTCGCCGCCGGTATGGGAATCGATGGCTTGGATCGTCTGCATGTGTCCTTTGAATTTGCCCGATTCGGTCACGGCGTCGGACTGGAGGAAACCGGCACCAACCGGATCCAATGAATGTCCATGACGGCCGCCTTCTTCTTGTTCTGCGGTTTCACCGCCAATGTCTGCGGCCCGGTCTTGGCGAAGGTCACGGTCCCCACCTTGACCGCCTCCCAGTTCTGGAACGCTCCCGTGTCCTTCACGACAAACGGCAAGGTCGCGCCGCCGACTTCCACCTTCACGTCGCTCCCGCCCTGCCCTTTGCCACAACCCTGGGTGATCTCCACCGCGTAGGTGCCGGGCTTCTCGATCTGGAAACGCCAATCGGCCCAGTCCTGGGGATTGGTCCAATAGCCGAGACAGACCTTGTTCGTCTGGGCTTCGTAGCGAAGCGTCGATCCGTGCACGACGGCGTTGCTGGAATGCAGGAACACGATGCCGTCAGGTTGTTGGACGACGGGAGGCAGGTTCGTCTGGGCCGCGACGGTTGTGACGAAGGCGACCGCGAACAGAAAGGCGAGAGCAATGGATTTCATGGTTTCGCGGCCAGCTTCACGGAATGGCCCGGATTGAAAAGGCGGGACTGGATGCCGACCCATGCCAACCACGGAAGAAGATTGAAAACACAGCGGAAAGCCGGGCGAGGGGTGTCTCCCGATACGACCGTTCCTTTGTCGCGGTCGGCTCATTCCTTCGGGTCGGACACGTTCTTGGTCGCGTCCTTGATGGACGCAGGCCAGGCGAATGTCGGGGCTTTGGAGAAATCGTAGCCCCGCAGATGGGCCCGCTCCGCGGCGGACCGTTCCATCGGCTTGTGGTAGGTCCATTCCCTCGGGCCGAAGACTTCCCGACAGAGCGAGGCCAGCGTTGGATCGTATTCCTCGAGCTCGGCCCGGGTGTTCACGTGGTTGTGATAGGCGTCGTTCTCGCGGTTGTTGCCGAACCAATCCTGCACGCCCTCCGCCCAGTATTCGTAGGGATTGGTCCCGGCGTAGAAGCCGACGAAACGGCCGTGCTTTTGCGCGTCTTCATACGCCGCCCGAAGTCGTGGCGAGAAGGTCGGATCCAACGTGTCGAGACCGAAGCCCTGGATGGCGTGGGCGAACTCGTGGATCAGGATGTTCTCCTTCGCATACGGGTCGTCGGGAAAGCACAGCAGGTTCTCCTCGCCGCAGCTCACCACCGGCTCTTCCTTGGAGGCGCCGAGGCCCCGCGCCCGCCGATCCCAGAACGCCTTCGGCTTCATGTTCCGCTGCTCCGGCAGGTCGGTGGTGTATTCGTCGAAAGCCATCACGGCGAACCGCAGATGGTTGCTCGCCATCGTCGCCAGCAGATCGTCTCTCCCTGCGAGCTCCTTCAGGACCAGCCACCGCGCTTCCAGCAGGGCGAAGTCGTTCACCTTCGTGGACGCGACGACCGGGAGCGGCCCCGCCATGACCAGCTTCTGATAAAACGGATCCAGACTGAACTCGCGCCGGATCGACTCGGGAACCGGACCGACCTTGGCCTCCTGTCGGACCGAAGTGGTGCAGGCCGACACCAGCACCGCCATGAGGCCACTCAACCACATCGCTCCCGACCACGCTCGAGGCCTGCGGGGTTCGTTCTCCAATGGAGTTTTCGCGGAAGCCATGGCTTGCGGATTTTTGAAGGTCTACTTGCGCTTGGGCACCTTGGGCCGGGACGCGATGCCATCGTGGATGATCTTGAGAATCGACTTCCGCTCGGCGCCGGACAACGGCAGACGCGGCGCCCGGAGCCACTCCTTGCCCAAGCCCGTCTCCTGCACCGCGAGCTTGATGTAGTGCACGAACTTCGGATGCACGTCCAAGTGCAGCAGCGGCGCAAACCACCGGTAGATCGCCCGCGCCTTGTCCCATTCGCCCGCGCACATGAGCTCCCACAGATATTGGTTCTCCGTCGGGAACGCGATGCCCGTGCCGGCCACCCAGCCGTCGATTCCTAGGACCGCGCTCTCCAGGGCCAGATCGTCCACCCCGGTGAAGATCGCATAGCGGTCGCCGACCACGTTGTGCAGATCGGTGATGCGGCGGGTGTTGCCGGAAGACTCCTTGAGCGCGACAAAGTTCTTCTGGCTGGCCAGCTCCGCGAACAGTTCCGGAGTGACGTCGTGGCCGTAGCTGATCGGGTTGTTGTAGATCATGATCGGCAGGCCCGTGGCCCTCGCGACCGTGCGGAAGTGGTGGAGCGATTCCCGGGGATCCGGCGACTTGTAGACCATCGGCGGCATCAGCATGAAACCGTCCGCGCCGAGCTTCTCACAATCCTTCACATACCGGCACGCCTCCATGGCGCTCGTCTCGGCCACACCGCTCAGGACCGGCACCCGGCCGCTCACCGCCTTGACGGCCGCGTCCATGACCCTGCGTTTCTCCTCGGCGGTGAGCGACTGGTTCTCGCCCAGCGACCCGAGCATGACGAAGCCGGTCACGCCGGACTTGATCAGCGCCTCCATGTGGACTGCGGTCGCGTCGAGATCGAGCGAGCCGTCCTTGAACATCTGCGTGGTGATGGCGGGAAAAACGCCGGACCAATGGGGTTTCATTTCAGGCATCAGCCTATGCATTCCTCCCGCGTCCCGTCTTGTAGGGAATTGCCGAAGAACCCGAAAACAAAGGCATAGTCAGCCGCTACAAGCGTGTCCGCCCTTCTCGTGTCCCCAATCCCGTCTTCTACATTGTGGCTCGGATCGCCCCTGTGCTCTCTCGGCCAGGTCAACTCCTGCTTGAACTCGGGCGAGCACGCCCAAACCCTTTGCCCGGTTCCCTCCGCCATGACTCGAACCACCTCAATCCTCGTCCTGCTGATCGGCTGGACGTGGGACGCATCGGCGAACGATTGGCCGGAGTTTCGCGGTTCGCACCGCGACGGCATCAGCCAGGAAACCGCGTGGTCGGCTGCCTGGCCACCGGACGGACCCAAGAAGCTTTGGTCGGCGCAGGTCGGGAGTGGATTCGCCTCCATCAGCATCAGCGGCGGACGCCTGTTCTCCGTCGGCAATGTGAATGATCAGGACATCGTCTGGTGTCTGGATGCGGACACGGGCGTGGTCCTCTGGAAGTTTGCCTATCCGTCTCCGCTCAATCCGCGCTTCTATCCGGGCGGACCCAGCGCCACTCCCACCGTGGACCACGGCCGCGTCTACACCCTCAGCAAGTCCGGTCAGGCACACTGTCTGGACGCCAGCAACGCCCGCCCAACCTCTTCTACCGCCTCGGTCCGTAACTCCGGTCCAGCCGAAGCTCGCCGAATCGCCGAAACCGATTGGCATCCACCGGCGATCTGTCGTGTCATCTCCGCGCATGGCATCGGGAACATTGATCGGATTGCACGTTGCTCTCGGTGGACTCACCGCAGTGAGCTGCGCTTTGCAGCTCTGGCAGTGGCGGCTGGGGCGAAGGTTTCCGGTCAACCAACGCCGGCCGGTTCCGTCGTCCCTTCCCGCCATCTCCGTTCTCAAACCGCTCCGGGGTGCCGACGACGAAACGGAGCGCTGCCTGGCCAGTTGGTTTCTCCAGGACTACCCGGCTCCCTTCCAACTCCTCTTTGCCGTCGAATCCGCGTCCGACCCGGCCTTCAAAATTGTCGAACGGCTTCGAAAAAGGTTCCCGAACGTGGAGGCCAAGCTGCTGGTCTGCACCGATCCCGTCGGCACGAATGGCAAGGTCTCCAAGCTGGTCGCGTTGGAGGACGCCGCCCTCCATGAGGTGGTCGTCGCCAGCGATGCCGACGTGGAAGGGCCTCCCGATCTCCTTGTCCAATTGGCCGCGCACCTGGCCGACGACGACGTTGGTCTGGTGAACTGCTTCTACCGCCTGGCCAACGCCTCCACCCCGGCCCTGCGCTGGGAAGCCATCGCCATCAACTCCGACTTCTGGGCGCAGGTCCTGCAATCCAACGCGCTCAAACCGATGGACTTCGCCCTCGGCGCCGTGACCTGTCTCCGGCGTTCCGATCTGGCGGCCGTCGGCGGCTATGAAGCTTTGGCCGATCACCTGGCCGACGACTATCAGCTCGGCCAGCGGATCGTGGACCAAGGCCGCAGCGTTCGCATCTGTCCGGTCGTCGTCGGTTGCCGCGAGCCGCGCCAAGGATGGAAGGAAGTCTGGTCGCACCAACTCCGCTGGGCCCGCACCATCCGCGGCTGCCAGCCCCTGCCCTACTTCTGCAGCATTCTCTCGAACGTCACGCTGTGGTCCCTGCTCTGGATCATCGCGACGTTTCCTTTTGGCTGGGGAGTCGCCCAGGCCCTGGCGCTCTTCGCGATCGCCGCCCGGATCTGCTCCGCGATCACCCTGCACCAGCGCCTGTCACCCGAGACCGCGAGCTGGCGCGACGACTGGCTCGTCGTGGTGAAGGATCTCCTCGGAGCCGCCATCTGGGCGGGAGCGTTCCTCGGCAACACCGTCCAATGGCGCGGCCTGCGCTACCGAGTCGTCGCCGGAGGAGAATTGCGGCCGATGGACCGCTCTCACCGCCTGTAGTCCGGGCCAAAACATGCGGTGGTTCGGCCCAGTTCCGGTTCAGTCGAACGACACCCGGCGCTGGGCCTTCTTATCCGAGTTTCGCGCCTTGTCCGCGAGGATGCGGCGTTTCGCGGCCTTGCTGCGGGGACGCTTTTGCCGCCGCAGCTTCTCCGCGTCGGACTTCACGGCGGCGGCGCGCTTCTTCCGATCCGCCTCGATCTTGTCCACCAACAACTGCCGGGCGAGGAAGCGATTTTGTCCCTGATGCCGTGTGGTCTGGCACTTCACCTGGGTGCCCGTCGGGCGATGGATGAGCTGCACACAGGTCGCGACCTTGTTCACGTTCTGGCCGCCGTGGCCGCCCGATCGAACAAACGATTCCTCGATGTCCTCGTCGCGGATTCCAAGACTCGCCATGCGGCGGGCCAGTTGGTCCTCCTTGTCGTCGGTGACGGGATGCGTGCTCACTCGGGCAGGCTAATCGTCCCGACCACCGCCGGGCCATCGGTAAAACACGGACAACGACCGCCTTCTCCGATCCATGAAGCATCTGACCGAACACCTCTGGTTCGAAGTTCCCGACCGCCGGGGCTGCTTGAACATCACCGAGACCCTTGCCGGGCTCGTCCAGAAGAGCGGCGTGAACGAGGGCCTCTGCCTCGTCAACGCCATGCACATCACCGCCTCCGTCTAAATCAACGACGACGAGAGGGCCTGATCGCGGACTACGACGATTGGCTGGAGAAGCTGGCGCCGCACGAACCCGTCGCTGGCTACCGCCACAACCGCACTGGCGAGGACAACGCCGACGCCCACCTCAAGCGCCAGATCATGGGCCGCGAAGTCGGGGTCGCCATCACCCGGGGCGCGCTCGATCTCGGCCCGTGGGAACAGATCTTCTACGGGGAATTCGACGGGCGACGGAGGAAGCGGGTCCTGGTGGAGATCATCGGGGAATAGACCGGTCCATCAGGACCGTGAATGTGTTGTCGAACCGTTGGTCTTTGTATTGCGTCGCGCCCGTATCATGAGCCGAACAGGCCCAAGTGTCATCGCTCCGACCATGCTTCCCCAAAGACACCAAAGTCTGGTCGTGGTCCATCCAGCACTGAACGTGTCGACGGCTCCGGGATGCACCCAGTCCCCCGGTCTGACAAAGGTGAACGGCAACGAATCGGCACAGTGGAAGACGACCCCGACTACGAGTGCGTCCCAAGCCAGGGTGCAGACCATCGTCCCCAAGAAGACCAGTCCGATCAGTGGCAGTGCTGTTGATCCGATCCGTTTCATAGGTCTTCTGATTCCAATCAAAACACCGTCGGCATCCCCTCTTCCAGGATCCGGACTTTGTCGCTCAAACCGTTGACCCGGGCCAGGTCCTGGAGCCAGCGGGGCGGTTCGTCCATATGCTCAAAGCTCAGCTTGAAGGTGCCGTAGTGCATCGGCACCAGCCAGTCGGAGCCGAGCTGCTGGAAGACCTTGATCGCTTCGTCCGGGCCCATGTGGACGGCGCGGAACGAGTCCGGGAAATAGGCCCCGATGGGCAGCAGCGCGATCTCGGGCTTCATCCGTTCGCCGATCTCCTTGAACCCGTCGTAATAGGCGCTGTCGCCCGCGTGGTAGATGGTCCGGCCCCGGTGCTCCAGGACGAAGCCGCCGTAGCCGCGATGGTCGTCGGTCAGGTTGCGCGCGCCCCAATGCTTCGCCGGCACAAGGGTCACCTTCCAGTCGTCGTGCTGGAAGCTCTCCCACCATTCCAGCTCGATGATGCGGCCGAAGCCGAGGTCGCGGGCGAGGTCGCCCATGCCCCACGGCATCACGGCGATCTTCGGCGACGGCAGCTTGCGCAGGGTCGGTTTGTGGAAGTGGTCGAAGTGGGCGTGGGTCAGCAGCAGCAGGTCGATGGGCGGGAGGTCGGCGATCTTGATCCCGGCGTGTTTGAGCCGCTTCAGGAGGAAGATCCAGTTGGCGAAGTTCGGGTCGATCAGCGCGTTCAGATCGGTGAACTGGATGAGGAACGAGGCGTGGCCGATCCAGGTCAGCGCGGCCTCGCTTTCCTTCAAGACGGGAAACTCCGGCTTGAGCGTGCGCCCGGTCCGCTTGGTCAGCCAGGCTTTCCAGACCATTTCATAGAAGAACTTGCGCGGATTGAAATGGTTGCTCGGCGTGAGGTCCTTGAACGAGCGGGGCAGCCCGCGTTTGCGACGGTAGGGCTCGTGGGGCTGCTGGTTCGGTTCGCTCATCGTTGAAAGTCGGACACGGTCGCACGGGAACCCTTCGAACTCAACCGGCTCGATTCGGTGACCGGCGCCAATGGAGGCCGCTTCCGCATGTAGTGAAACAGATACTGCTGCGCGTAGCCGGCGTGGGGGCCGAAGTAGGTCTCGGTGAAACGCAGCAACCGATGGGGCTTCGGCTTGCGTTTCGGGAAGTAGAGTTCGCGGAGAGCGCGGAAGATCCAGACATCGACCGGAAACGCGGTCGGAAATCCGTAGCCGAAAAGCAGGACGCAATCCGCGATCTTGCGCCCGACACCGGGCAGCTCGACCAACGCGGCCCGAGCCTCCGCGAGCGGCAATCGGCGCACCGCTTCCAGATCCAGCCGCCCCTCGGCCACCGCCCTCGCGGCGGCCAGAACGTAGGGGGCCCGGAAGCCCAGCTTGCATTCGCGCAGGTCCGTTTCCGCCAGGCCGGCGATCCGTTGCGCCGTGGGAAAGGTCCATGCCTTGCCCTCCAGGGTGGGAATCTGGTCACCGAAACGTTGGCTGAGCGATTCCACGATCTGGCGGATCTGCACAATCTGTTTGGTGGAGGAACAGATGAAGGAGGCGAGGCATTCCCACAGATCTTGGCGCAGCAGGCGCAATCCTCCACAAGCCGCCACCGCCGACTGCATCGAGGGATCCATCGGGAACGTTGCGACCACCGCCCCAAGATCGGTCGCGGACTGGAGATAGTCCGTCAGCCATGACCAGTCGTCTTGGGGAATGGCCGTGGTGGCCTCGATCACCGTAGGCTGGGCTGGAAGCCCGGCGTTGGATTGGCCGCGCTGGAAGCCCGGCCTACGAGCGTTGAGCCGAACCCAGCGCCCATGGATCACCCCTTCCCAAGCGTCGCCATTCTGCCGCCAGCGAAAGGCCTGCCCTGAATCGAGCGTCGCGGCCAGATCGTAGTCCGAGACCTTGAGGCAGTATTGTCGGCCCGGTTCCATCCCGTTCATCCAAGCCGTCCAACGCCACAGCCAAACTGAAGTCCCCTCGCCCCGGCCCTCTCCCGATCGGATGGGGAGAGGGCGGCCGTAGATCGGGCGAGGGGTTTGTTGGCGTTCATGGAGTTCGTTTCAAAGGAGGGCGCTCACTTCAGCCCTCGGCACTCGTAGAGATGCACTCCCCGCATCAAGCGACCGCGATACCGCACTTCGCGGACACCCAGATCGACGACCTCGGCGAATTGATCGCGGACCACTTCCGGAACTCCGGGAAACGGCTGCAACGGCGGCTCTCCGACGACTTCGCCCCGCAGCCATCGACCCAGCCAGCCAGCCGGTTGTTGGCCCAGTTCCTCCTGCCCGACAAAGAGGGCCGATTGGCCCTTCTTGTCGAGGTAGTTCTTGAAGAAGAAGAACTGGTTCTGCGGGTGGTCGATGGCCATGTAAAAGACCTGCGGATCGTTCTTCGGATCCTTGGCCGCCTCGGGCAAATAGAACGACAAGAGCCCGGTCGTGCCGTAGTGGTCGCCGATGATGAAGGCGCCGGGGCTCCGCTCGCGCAAAGCCCGCCACTCGGGTCCGACCACCTG
Organism: Verrucomicrobiota bacterium; assembly: GCA_038209745.1. GTDB lineage: Bacteria > Verrucomicrobiota > Verrucomicrobiia > Limisphaerales > CANJSG01 > CANJSG01. The sequence continues at coordinate 29,405 of JBBQXJ010000040.1, read as the reverse complement.
CGCCATCTCCTCCCAGCCGCGCGTGCGTCGGAGCGGATCTACTTTCGCGGGCAACGGGCGTCCGGCGATCTTGGACATGATGTTCGTGTCGTGCAGCAGCACCACGAGGGGCAATCCAAAGGCCAGCCCACCGGCGAGAGCGCGTCGGACGAGCTTCGGCGAATCCGCGCTGCGGCGGGTCCAATACACCACCATCAGGCAGAACCACGGCACGACCGCCGGCGCGATCCAGTTCGGCTGGATGCGGCTGTGGAAGGAGAGCGGCAGATACAGGATCAGGATCGGCGCCCCCATCGCGAAGAGGAACATCCGCAGCGGATCGCGCTTCAAGGCACCCATCGCCGCGACCGCCGCCCAGACCGCACCAACCGAGAAGACCGGATTCAAGAGCGCCCACTCCGCACCGATCCACTCAAAGAAATACTTCAGCGTAAGGCTGAACCCCTTGTCCAAGCCGCCTCCCTCCGCGACGTGTTTGGCCGTGATCCAATCGTGCTGCTGGTTCCAAATGATGACGGGCAGCGTCGCCAGCGCGATCACCCCGAGCGCCAGCCACGGGCCGGGCCGTCGCAGATGCCGCCGCGCCTGGGGCCAGTAGGCGAAGATGATCGGCCACGCGATGAGCTGGAGCAGGTTCGTGTATTTGCTCAGCAGTCCGCAGCCGCTCCACACGCCGACCCAGATCCACTGCGCCGTGGTCCCCTTCTCCTGCACCGCCCGCCAACCGACGATCATGGCCGCCGTCCAGAACAGCACCGAGAGAGGATCGATCGTCATCAGCGTCGCACCCACCGCCGTCAGCGGAGTCGCGGTCAGGATGAGCACGAGGAAGAAACCCGCCTTGGCGCCGGCTTCGCGGGCCATGAAGCGCAGCACCAGCACCGACAGGATCGCCGCGATCACCGGCGCGAAGAACCGTACGCCGAATTCCGTGTCGCCCCAGAGCGTCGTGCCCGCCAGCTGGGTCATCGCGATCATCAGCGGCTTGCTGAAGTAGGAGAGCGCCGGGTGTTTTGACCAAACCCACTGGTAGGCTTCGTCCTCGGTCAGATCGATCTTGTTCGACGCTTGGTAAACGAGGCGCACGACGAACAGCACGGCGATGAGCAGATAGCCGAAGCGGAGCCAATCGACGTCGCTCTTGGACTTGGCCGGTGTGGCTGCCGACTTGTCGCCCGCTTCCGGATTCAAGAGCGATGGCATCCGTCGCCACGCCTCCGGCACCCACTTTCGCCCCGCCGTGTTCCAGAGCCAATTCGCCCCCAGCACCAACGCCACCGCGTAACCCGCGCCCAGAATCCAGCCAGCCAACACGTCGCTCGGATAATGGACGCCGTTGTAGATCCGCGAGAAGCCGACGGCGAAGGCCAGCGGTGCCATGAAGCGCCAGCTCCGTCGGTAGTAGAGGAAGACCACCATCGCCGTCGCCGCCCAGTTCGCGGCGTGGGCCGACGGCATGGAGCCGCTGCCGCCCTTCCCGATCCGCACCACCGCGTCCGACAGATCGAGGAACGGACGCGGACGCTCCACGGCTTCCTTGATCGTATTGCAGACGAGCCCGTCCCCGAGAGCGACCACCGCCGCGATGGCCACGGCGCAGACCCGAGCCCGAGGCGATTTCCGCGTGAGCATCCAGCCGAAGATCGCCAGCAGCGCCGGCACGAAGAGCCGGTTGCCGCTCAGCACAGGCATGAGCCAGTCGAAGAACGCGTTGCCCAGCGACTGGTTGATGAACCGGAAGGCGGCGACATCGATGGAGTGGAGCCAAGTCATGGCGAAGGAGCGCGGACGGTCACGTCCGCGTGCTCAGAGCTAAGTTCAGGAGAAGTGAAGAAGGACTAGTCATTAGGGCCAGAAACTCGCATTGAGATGATTAAGCCGAGCTCCTCCGGTCATGTGAACCTGTTCAAGCATGGGAGCGACCTGACGACACCGGCCCTACGACAGTTCGCCGCGGCTTGCTTCAGCGCGCGGTTGGGCGGTTGGTTCATTTTGCCTTGAGGAATGCTGCATACTTGGGATCTGAATCAACGAACACTCTGCCTCGTGATTTTTGGTTCGCCTCACGAAACTGCGCCAACGCTATGTCGCATTTGCCATCTTCGTAGGCGACTTTGCCGATCAAGAATTCGACCTCTCCCCGGTCTTGTCGCTGTTCCTTAAACTCTGGCGCTCGATTTGCCCATACCCAGGCATCATTCAGGTCTCTCAGTTTCAAAGCGAACGCCACACCATATTCGATGACCATGTAGGCGTTTGGGGTAGTTGGTTTCGGCGCGGGAAGCCGAGCCCAAAGCTCGTGTAGCAATGCCAAGCCGCTTTGGAAATCGCCTGCGGCATATCTCTCACCGATAGGCTTCAGCTCTTGCATTATGTCTTGCATACGTTCCATGCCGCCTGAACCCGGAGTTCGAGTTCAATCCCATGTGTTTTGGCTGTCGAAGTTTCTCGCCCCTCAATACGTCACCACCGACCTCACCGGCACGTCGCCCAGCTTCGACCGGCCGTTGAGGAACCCGAGCTCGATCACGAAGCCCACTTCCACGATCACCGCGCCGCCTCGCTTCAAGAGTTCCACGGCGGCGGCGGCCGTTCCACCGGTTGCCAGCACGTCGTCGATGAGGGCGACACGGGTGCCGGGCTTCACCGCGTCGATGTGCATGGCGATGGTGTTCGAGCCGTATTCCAGGTCGTAGCTGGCCTCGTAGGTGTCGAACGGCAGCTTGCCCTTCTTGCGCACCGGCACGAAACCGCAGCCCAGCCGCAGCGCGGCCGCGCCGGCGAAGATGAAGCCGCGCGCGTCGATGCCGACGACCACGTCGATGTCGCCCGGTTTGAAGCCGGCCAGCAGATGGTCGATCGTCGCGGCGAAGAGCCGGCCATCGGCCAGCACCGGGGTGATGTCCTTGAAGTGGATGCCCGGCTTCGGAAAGTTCGGGATGTCGCGGATGGCGGCCAAAATCTCGGCGGGGGTGGCGGATCTGTCGGTCATATCGGGGGCGAACGATAGGCGCGGAAGCGGGTTTGAACAGGCAGGAATTCTGCCCGGTGCGGCGCGCAGTCTACTTCTGGTAGCCGCGCCAGAGCCAACGCAGGGAGTCGGGCAGGATGGCGCCACCATGGTTGCCGTTGTGGCTGCCTTCGCCGCGCACGGCTTTGTAGTCGTAGTCCTTCTCCTCGAGCGCGGCGGCCATGTTCAGATTGCCGATGACCCAGTTCCAACCCGGGCGGCGGTTGCCCGGCTCGGTGCGGAGGTCGTTGTCGCCGTCCTGGAGAAAGACGCGGATGGGCTTGGGATCGGCGGCCCGGATGATGTCGGGGTATTTATGGCCGCCCCGGATGTCGGTGAAGCTGCCGACATGGGAGAGCACCTTCTGGAACTGGTCGGGCCGCTCCCAGGCGACGGTCCATGCGCAGATTCCGCCGCTGCTGATCCCGGCGATGGCGTGGCCTTCGGGATCATCGGTGATGCGGTAGTGCTTCCGAACCTCGGGCAGGATTTCCGACAGCAGAAACTCGGAGTAGGCCGGGCTGAGGGTGTCGTATTCGAAACTGCGGTTCTCCGGCTGCGGCCGCCAGTCACGCGGCGCATCGGGCAGCGCGTCCCGCTTGAAGCCTGGATCGATGAACACGCCGATGGTGACGGGCATTTCCTTCGCCGCGATGAGGTTGTCGAAGACCGTGGGAACGCGGAAATCGCCGTCCTTCTTCAGGTAGGTGTGCCCGTCCTGGAAGACCATGAGGGCGGCGGGCTTCTCCGGGTCGTATTGGGCCGGAACGTAGATGGACCAATGGCGGATGGTGCCGGGGAAGACCTTGCTGTCCTTCCACACGAAGTCGGTGACGGTGCCGTGGGGAACGCCTTCCTTTACCTGGGAGTCGGGGCCCAGCGGATACTTCACATCGGGCTTCTCGCGACCCGCCGGGGGAAGCTGTTTCCGGGAAGGTCCGTTATCGGCGGCGCGAAGAGCGGGAGCAAGAAAGAGCGCCAGCGAACAGGCGGCGACCAAGGAGTGGGCGAGGGGTGTCTTCATGGATCGGATGGTTGCTTGGAGCGTCGGACGTGGCCGCGCATTCAGTCAATTCCCTAGACCACAGAACAACGATCGTCACGGCCGTAGGCGGGTCAGCGCCAAACCCGATGTCGGTCAAAACCCGATGCTCATGCCGCAGTCGACCGGCAACGTCACGCCGGGGACAAATTTCACGGCGGGCGAGCCGCGACAGTTGGCCGCCCAGCCGATGTCCTCGGCAGTCTCGAAGCGGTTCCTCGGAGTGTGGCCGAGAATCTTGGCGGCCCGGGCCGGATCGCCGGAGAGGGCTTTGCGCATCAGGTCCGACCCGATCCAGCCGAGCGCGACAGCATTGACCCGGATGGGCGAGGCATGGAACAGACAATCCGGCCGCCGACCCAGATGGTTCCGCGGAATTCAAGGCCCGCCGCAGTCGTCCTCGGTTACCCGTCGGATCGGTGCGCGAAGTCATCCACGCCAGCGATGATGCAGAGCTGCCGGCTTCGGTGAGACCACCCGGACAGACCGATGGCAAGAAGGGTTGAATTCCCGGGATTCGTCTCACATCCTCCCGCCCCACATGGATACCCTGCAACAGTTCGACGAGCTGCTGACCTGCCGACTCGACACCCACCGCAAGGCGGTTGAACCCTGCACGGTCGTCATCTTCGGCGCCAGCGGCGACCTTACTTCGCGCAAGCTCATTCCGGCGCTCTACCACCTCTATCTCGAAGGGCAGATGCCGTCGCCGTTCCGGGTGATCGGCTTCGCCCGCCGCGAGAAGAGCGACGACAGTTTCCGCGAAGAGATGGTCGTGGCGCTGCGGCAGTTCTCCCGCACCAAGCCGGTCGACGAGGTCAAATGGGCCGAGTTCGCCAAGAACCTTTCCTATTGCCAGGGCGAATTCTCCGATCCGAACGCCTACAAACAGCTGGAAAAACAGCTCAACGCCTTCGGGGATCCGAGGCTTCGGAACAACCTTCTCTTCTACTTCTCCATTTCGCCGACCCAGTTTGCCGGAGTCGCGGAACACCTGTCCGGCTGCGGACTCCTCACCAAGGAGCAGGGCCCGGGCTGGCAACGGCTCGTCGTTGAAAAGCCTTTCGGCACCGACCTGCCATCCGCCCAGAACCTCAGCCAGGAACTGACCAAGTTCGCCTACGAGAAGCAGCTCTTCCGCATCGACCACTACCTCGGCAAGGAAACGGTCCAGAACATCCTGATGTTCCGCTTTTCCAACGCCATTTTCGAACGGCTCTGGAACCGCGACGCCATCGACCACGTCCAGATCACGGTCAGCGAGAAGCACCCGGTCGGGTCCCGTGGCGGCTACTACGAGCACGCCGGTGCCATCCGTGACATGGTTCAGAACCATCTGCTCCAGGTCCTGGCCCTCGTCGGCATGGAACCGCCCGTCTCCCTCGAAGCCGAGGCCGTCCGCGACGAAAAGGTCAAGCTGCTCCGGTCCATCCGCGTCCTGGATCCTAGCCAAGTCGCCCAGAACGTCGTCCGTGGGCAATACACCGCCGGCTCCATCGACGGCCAGGCGCGTCCCGCCTACCGCACCGAGCCGAAGGTCGCCGCCGATTCCAACGTGGAGACCTACGTGGCCGCGCGCATGTTCATCGACAACTGGCGCTGGTCCGGAGTGCCGTTCTATCTCCGCACCGGAAAGAATCTCCCCGCCAGCGCGAGCGAGGTCCGTGTCCAGTTCAAGGCCGCGCCCCACGTCCTGTTCGCCGCGCAGTGCGGCAATTCGCTCGAGCACAATTCCCTCACCCTCCGGCTCCAGCCGAACGAGGGCATTTTCATGCACATCAACGGCAAGGTGCCGGGATCGAGCATGGAAATCCGCCCCGTCCGGATGCACTTCGACTATGACAGCGAGTTCGGCGCCTACACCCCGGAGGCCTACGAGCGCCTGCTCCTGGAAGCCATCGCCGGCGACGCGACCCTCTTCATCCGGCGCGACGAAGTGGAAACGGCCTGGGCGGTCATCGATCCCATCCGCGCCGCCTGGGAGAAGACGCCCATGACGGAGAAAGACTTCTACCCCGCCGGCTCCTGGGGTCCCGAAGCCGCCGACGAACTTCTCGGCCAACGGGCCCACAAGTGGCGCAAGCCCCATCCCGCAGCGTCCACCGGCGCGCACTGAACCGCCGGGCAACTCCTGGGTCGAATGAAACATTCCCTCCTGCGCTTCGGCTCCGATACGGAGCTCGCGCGCGCCGCCGCGAGCGACTGGATCGAGGCCATCAATCAGCGCGTGGCTGCTGGCCGCCGCTTCTCGGTCGGTCTTTCTGGCGGGCGGATTCCGTTGGCGCTGTTCCGTGAGGCCGTGGTCCAGTCCACCCGCAAATCCGTGCCGTGGCAGGCGGTCGACTTTTTTTGGGTGGACGAGCGGTGCGTCCCCACGACCGACGACCAGAGCAACTTCAAGTTCGCCGAGGAACTGCTTCTGAAGCCGCTGCAGATCCCCGCCCACAACATCTTCCGCCTGCGCGGGGAGATCCCCCAGGCCGACGCAGTCACGTTGGCCAACAGCCAGCTTCGCGAAAACGTCCCGGCCGGTGTCGGCGGCCTGCCCGAGGTGGACCTCGTCCTTCTCGGCATGGGTGAAGACGGCCACAGCGCGTCGCTCTTTCCCGGAGCGGGTCCGGAAGTCGTCGACTGCACCGAGCCGTTCCTCGCCGTCCAATCCTCCCCCAAACCGCCACCCGAGCGGATCACCATGTCCTACGCGCAGATCGCCGCGGCCAAGGACGCTTGGGTCCTGATCGCGGGACCCGGCAAAGAAGCCGCCTTGGCCGACGTGCTCTCGGACTCGCCCACCCTGCCTCTTGGCCGAATGATCCAGTCGCGTCGGGCCACCCGGGTCCTGCTCGCCTGAGCGAGAACCATGCAGTGGAAGTGAACGGGGATCGCAGCCGCCCCGGCTGCCGTCCGGCGCGCCCCGCGCCGGACCCGGACGCGTCCGGACCCACCCGGCGGTGAATCGTTTCCTGCGCCTCCGATGGACCGCGAGGGCGCGGTCCACTGCGCCCGTGGCGGGCGCCCCCCAATCCACACTGCATCGTTCCGGCTGAGCGAGAGCAATTCCATCTGCACCAAAGCAGTCCGCGCCCGCACCTTTCCTTCGCCGGACCCGTCGCAGGCGATCGCGTTCTTCGGGAACTGTCTTGCCGCGTCGGAAAACGCCTCCCTACAGTCCGCCCCGTGTCACTTGCCGGTTACATCGTGCTCTGCCTCGCCGCGTATCTGTTGGGATCCATCCCGACCGGATTCCTCGTGGCCAAGGCCAAGGGCATCGACATCCGCAGCGTCGGTTCCGGAAACATCGGAGCGACGAACGCCTTCCGCGTCCTTGGCCGTCCGGCCGGAGCCTTCGTCTTGTTCTTCGACGCGTTGAAGGGCTATTCCTCCGTCAAAATCCTGCTGCCCCTGCTGGCCCATTTCGGTCTCGTGGAGAACGTCGAAACCCTCCAGCTCCTCGCCGGCATCTTCACCGTCATGGGCCACAACTACCCGTGCTGGCTGAAGTTCAAGGGCGGCAAGGGCATTGCGACCTCCGCCGGGGTGCTGCTCGCCTGGATGCCCATCGTGTTGGGCATCGTCGTTCTCGTCTGGATCGTCGTCTTCTACCTGAGCAAATACGTCTCTCTGGCCTCCATCGCGGCCGCGGCCGCTCTGCCCGTCGCCGCCAAGCTCCTCGGCCACCGCGAAGCCAAGTTCGCGGTCGTGCTCGTGCTCGGACTCCTCGCGATCTACAAGCACAAGGACAACATCCAGCGTCTCCTCAACGGCACCGAGAACCGCTTCGGAAAGAAGAAGGAAACCAAGTGAAGATCACCGTTCTCGGCGCCGGGGCCTGGGGCACCACCCTCGCCCGGCATCTCGTCCACAACAGCCACCACGTCACGCTTTGGGCCCATCGCCCGGAGTCGCTCGCCCAGCTTTCAGAAACCCGCCAACACAAGGCGCTGCCCGGAGTGGAGCTTCCCGAGAAGCTCGTGCTGGAACCCGATCTGGAGCGGGCCATGGACGGCGCCGACGTCGTCGTTCTCTCGGTTCCATCCAAGACCTTCCGGGCCAATTGCTCTCGGATCTCGGGTTTCGCCGGCATCGCGGTCAGCACCAGCAAGGGCATCGAATTCGACACGGGCTGCACCCCCTGCGAGATCATCGGCCAGACCATGCCGGCGGCCATTCCCGCCGCTCTTTCCGGCCCGACGCTGGCTCTCGAAATGGCCCTCGGCGAACCCACCGCCTGCGTCGCCGCCGCCCGGGACGAAGCCACCGCGCGTCGCGTCCAGCAGATGTTCCATTCACCCGCTTTCCGCGTCTACACCAGCACCGATCTTCGGGGCGTGGAGCTGGGCGGGGCGTTGAAGAACCCCCTCGCCATCGCCGCCGGCACCTGCGAGGGGCTCGGCCTGGGTGACAACGCCAAAGCCGCCCTCATCACCCGCGCCCTTGCGGAGATGCGCCGGCTGGGCGTCGCCTGCGGGGCGCTGCCGGAAACCTTCGGGGGCCTCAGCGGTCTCGGCGACCTCACCGTCACCTGTTTCTCGAAGCTCAGCCGCAACCGCACCTTCGGTGAAAAGCTCGGACGCGGCGCGAACGTCGAACAGCTCATCGCCGAGAGCCGGTCGGTCGTCGAAGGTTATCCCACTGTCCGGGCCGCGTGGCAGCTGGCGAACAGGCTCGGCGTCGACACTCCGATCATCGAAGAGATCCACGCGGTCCTCTACCAGGGCAAGAACCCCAGGTTTGCCGTCCTCGACCTCCTGACCCGCGAAAGCAAAGCCGAAGACTAGCCATGCCCGAATCCGTCACCATTCGCGTTCCCGGCACCACCGCCAACCTCGGTCCCGGCTTCGACACGCTCGGCCTTGCCGTCCGCCTTTACAACCGCGTCACCGTCGCACCCTCCGCGAAACGCGGCGCGGAGATCACGTCGCCCATCTCGGCCGACTCCCGGGCCGGCGCGACCGCCATGCTGGCCGCCTCCGCCGCGCTGTTCTTCAAGCGCGCCCGGAAGAAGTCCTTCGGTTTCCAGATCTCCCTCACGGGCGACGTTCCCATCGCCCGGGGCCTTGGCTCCAGCGTCACCGCCCGTCTCGGAGTGGTCGCCGCGCTGAACGAGCTGACCAAAGCCGGGCTCGATCGCAACGCCCTGCTCGATCTCGTCACCGAGCTGGAAGGCCATCCCGACAATGCCGCCCCCGCCATCTTTGGCGGCTTCACCGCGGCGGGCATCGTCGGGAAATCCGTCCGCGTGCTCCGCTGCCCAGTGTCGCCCAAGGCCAAGTTTGTCACCTTGATCCCTCGCTTCGAACTCAGCACGGAGAAGGCCCGCCAGCTCGTTCCCCAGACCTTCTCCAAGGCCGACACCGTCCATAATCTCAACCGCGCCGCTCTCGTTTCAGCGGCCTTCGCGCTCGGCGACTACGAAGCGCTGCGCGGGGTGTTCGACGACCGGGTCCACCAGCCGTATCGCGAGCGGCTCATTCCCCAGCTGAGCGCCGTGATCCGCGCCGGCGAAAAAGCCGGCGCCATCGGCGGATGGCTCAGCGGCTCCGGCTCCACCATAATGTGTCTCACGCTGGAAAACCCCGAAGCCGTCGCCCGCGCCATGCAGCGTGCGTTGAAGGATTCGGATGTCCACGTGCTCGAGGCCGACAACGAAGGCGTGGAGACAGTCTGAATCGAATCCTCGCGGCCGGCCCCATATCAGGAGCCTCCGCCCAGGAAGCACGGTCCAGGTGTTGAGACGGACAGAGCGCGATCGAGCCCCTCCGACAGCCTTGGCTTTTCTAGTTTTTTATGAGCAACCCAGCCTGCCCGATGTGCGAGATGACCGAAGTATTGGAAAACACTGACCGCTGGGAGTGCGTGACCTGCGGACACGAGTGGCAGAAGGAGCCGGAACCGGAGAAGGCGCGCCTCGTCAAGGACGCCCACGGCAACGTCCTCGCCGACGGTGACTGCGTCACCTTGATCAAGGACTTGCCGCTGAAAGGCTCGTCTCAGGTTCTCAAAGGCGGAACGAAGTCGAAACCCATCCGACTGGTCGATGGCGACCACGAGATCTCCTGCAAGATGGAAGGCGTCTCCATCGGCCTGAAGGCCTGCTTCGTGAAGAAGGCATAGAGCGCGCGGCGTATCCGGCAGCGTCGCCTGCTAGGCTCCGACAAACTCGGGAGCCACACCGATCCCCCGGACGAGGCAGAACGCGGCGTTGTCCACATACTTGTCCGCCCAATGCTTCAGTCCGGCCCGTTCATCGGGAGTGAGCGGGCGGACCACTTTCCCGGGCGATCCCAGCACCATCGATCCCGCCGGCACCTTCATTCCCTGGGTCACCAGCGTCCGGGCGCCAATGATGCATTGGTCACCGATTACGGCGCCGTCGAGGATGACCGCGCCCATCCCGATCAGGCACTCGTCACCCACCGTGCAGGCGTGGACCACGGCGCTGTGCCCGACGGTCACATGGTTTCCAAGAATGCACCCGAAGTCGTCCGCGAGATGCAGGACGGCGTTGTCCTGGATGTTCGAATGATGGCCCACGACGATGCGGTTGATGTCTCCCCGCAGCACCGCGTTGTACCAGACGCTGGAATGGTCGCCCAGGGTGACATCGCCGATCACGACGGCCCCGCGAGCCACGTAGACGCCTTGGCCAAGGACGGGTTTGCGCATCAGGAACCGCTCGAGCTGCAACGCCAGTTTGTTCATCGAAACGTTCAACCATGAATCGCCGCTCATGCCAATCCGTTCCTTCGGCACTCCCGCCGGCCCAGACGATGCGCGAATCGTTTTCCGGAAGCCGGTGTTCGATCCAGGGCATGCATCCGTCGTGGTCCACCATCGTCGCCGATGCGGACATGGATCCGCGCGGCTCTCCCGCGCATGGCCCCTTCTCCGGCCGGAGAAGGGGCTGGTTTCTGGGGTGTGGAATTCAGCGTTGGCTTGCCAACAGATTTCGGGCTCAGTCTGCGCCCGTGTCCGGACGTTTCTCACTGCTCGCCCTGCTCTGCCTGCTCATCGGCTTGCCGTCGCGTGCCGCCGTGGTCACGAATCTGAACCAGGGTGAATTCGAAACAGCCCTCGCCGTTGGCGGAGTTGTTACCTTTGCGTCGGCCGGCACCCTCAACTTGACCAACGAAGTCCTGATCCAACAGGACACGAAGTTGGACGCGACCGGCCTCTCGTCGCTCACCTTCAACGCCGTCGCGACCCATCGCCTTTTCCATGTCGCCAGCGGCGTTTCCTTGACCCTGTCGGGCGTCACCTTGCAGAACGGCAAGGCTTCATTTGGCGGAGCCATCTGGAACGAAGGCGGCCGAGTCACCGCCAATGGCGTCGTCTTCTCGGGCAACCAAGCCAGCGGCACCGATGCAACCAACGCGCTGAACGCTGGCGACGCCGGGACATCCGGCACCGAGGCGCAGGGTGGAGCGATCTACAGCGACGGAGCGCTGATCCTCACGAACGTGGCCTTCAACAACAATGCGGCCAAAGGCGGCAAAGGCGGCAACGGAGCGAAAGGCGCCAGCGGGCCCTGGGGCCTGACCGGCGGCAACGGCGGAGACGGAGCCGCCGCTTGGGGCGGCGCGATCTACGCGACCGGGCCCGTCGTCGGCCAACAGGTTACCTTCTCCGGCAACAAGGCCACGGCCGGCACCCCGGGCACCGGCGGCCCTGTTGGCAGCGGCAGTCTCGGTCTCCAAGGAATCAACGGACAGGGCGGCCGGGCAGCCAGCGCCTTCGGTGGAGCGGTCTACACTTTGGGAACGGTCGCGCTCACCAACGCGACGTTGTCTGGAAATTCGGCCGTCGGGTCGGTCGGCGGCGACGGTGCCACCGGCGCGCCAGGCCATCCCGGCGGTCACGCCATCGGCGGCGCGCTGCATCTTGGCGGAGCGTTCACTTTCCTCAATACGACCTTCGCCAACAACACGGCCATCGGGGGAGCCGGCGGCCACGGCGGCAACTCGCCCAATGGGATCGTCCGGGCCAGCGCCGGGGGCAACGGCGGCGACGCGATCGGTGGCTCGGTCTTCACCGATGGCGGCGGCACCGTTTTCTACAGCACTTGGGCCACGAACGCCGCCATCGCCGGCACCAACGGTCCTGCCGGCGGAGGGGGCACTCCTCCGACCAACCCGGGCCAACCCGGCACACCCAAGGGCGGTTCCCTCGCCGTTTCAAACATGCTGGGCACCGCCGTCTGCAACAGCACGTTGTTCGGCAACGGCAATCCGGCCAACGTCTGGGGCGCGCTTTCCGACGGCGGCTACAATCTCTCCTCGGACAACTCGGTCGTCTGGACCCACGCTACCAGTCGCCAGAACCTCGCCTCCCTCCTCCAGCCGCTCCAGCAAAACAACGGTGTCCTCCAGACCGTCGGACTCGGCCCCGGCAGCCCGGCCATCGACGCCGGCGACCCCACGACCGCTCCGCCCCAGGACGCGCGCGGAGTCGCTCGCGGAGTCTTCAATCCGCCCGACATCGGCGCCTTCGAGCTCGCCCCCGTGTTTCCCGTCCACGGCCGCTTGGCCGAGATCCATGCGTTGGGAACGACCATCGTCACGAACCTCGTCGTTGGATTCGATGTCTGGGCCGGCAACGTCCGCACGACCACCGACACCAATGGTGTCTTCGCCTTCACCAACCTTCTGGCCGACACCTACACCGTCTATCCCACCAACCTCGGCGCAGGCTTCATTCCGGTCTCGCGGCTCGTCACCGTCGGCACCGCCGATCCATTCAATCCCACAGGCGGCGCGACCGACATCGACTTCCTCGCGAATGCCCCGTTTTTGTCGATCACGGCGTTTCCCCGCGCTGTCCTCACCAACGCGATCGGCACCAACACCATGGTCTCGACCAATGCCGGCTTCTATGTCCTGACCAATTTCGCCCTGCCGTCGCGGAGCTACTTGCTCCTGGCGAACACCAACCTCGGCACGACCAACTGGTTGATCATCGCAACCAACCGACCCGGCGTCGGCGCGATCGGCACCATCACTTTGACGAACTACCCCGGTGGGGACCGCAGCTTCTTCCGCGTGCTCTCTCCGTGAAACGACAATCGCGAAATGACCGCCCGATGATGCGTCGGGACTTGGCGGCCCGGTCCCCATGCCGTTGAGTTGCGCCCGTGATCGGAACGATTCTCAACGCGGCGGCGGTGCTGGTGTGCGGACTGGCCGGGCAGTTCAGGCCGGGCTCGATCTCGCGGATGGCCGAGCTCCGCATCAAGGTCTTCCTCGGTGGCGCCACTTTCTTCGTCGGTCTGCGGCTTCTCTGGCTCAGCCTCAACGGCTCGTTCGGCCAGTTCCTCAAGCAGTTCACCCTCGCCGTCGCCGCCATGGTCGTCGGCGCGATTCTGGGCAAGTGGATCGGACTGCAGCGGGGCTCCAACGCCATTGGCCGCTACGCCGGCAAATTGCTCGGCGGATCCAAGCCCGGATTTTCGGACGGGTTCGTGGCCTGTGCCCTGGTCCTCAGCGCCAATCCGCTGGGCATTGCCGGAGCCGTGGCCGAGGGGTCGCTCGGCTACTTCTGGCCGCTCGTGGCCAAGGCGGTGATGGACGGCGTCGCGGCGTTCAGCCTGGCCGCTAAGTTTCGATGGGGCATTGCGGCGGCGGCCCTGCCGGTCCTGGCTTGGCAAGGAACCCTCAGTCTGGGTTCCGCCACGCTGGCGCCCTGGTTGCGCGACCATGCGCTGTTGGACTCCCTCGGAGCCTGCTGCGGCCTGCTCGTCACCATCTCCGCGCTGATCATCTTCGAGTTCAAGAAAGTCGAGCTGGCGAACTATCTCCCAGGCTTGGTCCTTGGTCCTCTCTTCACCTGGCTGCTCCGGTGAACCGCCGCCTCAATAGGGTTTCACACCCAGATTGAGGCTCATTACCCCACCGAGAAGATTCACGACCCGGACCGCGCGGGCGTCCAAGCCGAGCATCGCCGCCTCCACGCCGCGTTGCGCGGGATAGTGGTGGAGCGACTCAAGGATGTAGGCGTGCGTCTCGCCGTCGCCGCAAAAAAGCTTCCCGAAAATCGGCACGAATCGCTTCAAATAGAAAAAGTAGGCCGCCCGCAGCCACGGATCGTCCGGCTTGCCAAAATCGAGGACCAACACCCGTCCTCCCGGCTTGGCCACACGGAACATCTCGGTCAATCCCGTGCTCCAGTCGGAGAGATTGCGCAGACCATAGCTGACGGTCACGACGTCGAAGCTCGCATCCGGAAACGGCAACGCCATGGCGTCGCCTTGGACGAATTCAGGACCCGGACCGGACGATCGCCGGCTCGCCCTGCGCCGGGCGACGGCCAACATCGGCGCGCTGAAATCCAAACCCGTCACCTCCGCGCCCGCCGTCTCCAAGGCGAAGGAGACGTCACCCGTGCCGCAGCAAAGGTCCAAGGCCCGGGAACCCGGTGAGACTTGCGCCAAGCGCACCAAGCGGCGCTTCCACCACCGATGCAGGCCGAGGCTCTGGAGGTCGTTGATGAGGTCGTAGCGCGGCGCGACGGCGGCGAACAGGTCGTTGACCCGCTCCGCCCTCTCCGCACCGGCTTCGTAGAACTTGTTCGCCATCGGTCCTGAGTCTCGCCGACGCCCATCCATGGTTCAACCATGGCCGAAGAATCCTCGGGCAAATCCTCGAAGAACGGGACCCGCGAACCGCCTTCCACCGGGGCATCGTTTGAGATTTCGCATCACCCGGATCCGTTGCTTTTACCCCTGTTTACAGGTGATTCCACACTTGCACCGCCCAATCGGATGCCGTCTGCTCATGGACCGTTTCCACAATCCAAGATACCGATATGGCCCAATTTTTTCCGAAGATCCCAGCGATCAAATTTGAAGGCTCGGACTCCAAGAATCCGCTCGCGTTCAAGCACTACGACGCCACCGAACTCGTCGAAGGCAAGTCCATGCAGGAGCACATGCGCTTCGCGGTGGTCTACTGGCACACCATGCGAGGCAATGGCGGCGACATGTTCGGCTGGGGCACGGCCAACCGGCCGTGGCAGACCGGCGAAGGCACGGTCAAGGACGCCATCCAACGCGCCCGCGCCATGTTCGAGTTCACCGGCAAGATCGGCGCGCCCTTCTACTGCTGGCACGACCGCGACGTCGCTCCGCACGGCAAGACGTTGACCGAGTCGAACAAGAACTTCGACACCGTCGCGAAGGAGCTGAAGAAGCTCCAGAAGGACACAGGCATCAAGCTGCTCTGGGGCACCGCCCAGAACTTCGTCCATCCGCGCTACATGCACGGCGCCGCCACGAGCTGCAACGCCGACGTCTTCTGCTATGCCGCCGCCCAGGTGAAGAAGGCGATGGAATGGACCCAGGAACTCGACGGCGCGGGCTACGTCTTCTGGGGCGGCCGCGAAGGCTATTCCACGCTGCTCAACACCGACATGAAGCGCGAGATGGACCATCTCGGCCGCTTCATGCACATGGCCGTCGACTACAAGAAAAAGATCGGCATGAAGGGACCGTTCTTCATCGAGCCCAAGCCGAAGGAACCCACCAAGCACCAATACGACTCCGACGCCGCCGCGTGCCTGAACTTCCTCCGCGAATACGGCCTGCTCGAACACTTCCAGTTGAACCTCGAAGTGAACCATGCCTGGCTCGCCGGCAAGAGCATGGAGCACGAGATGGAAGTCGCCGGTGCGGCCGGCGTGCTGGGCTCCATCGACGCCAACATGGGCGACTACTTCCTCGGCTGGGACACCGACCAGTTCCCCACCGACCTCTACCTCACGACCCAGACCATGCTCCGCGTGCTGAAGTATGGCGGCCTCACCCACGGCGGCGTGAATTTCGACGCCAAGGTCCGCCGGGAAAGCTTCGAGCTGGACGATCTGTTCCTCGCCCACATTGCCGGCATGGATGCCTTCGCCCGTGGTTTGAAAGCCGCCGCCGCCATCCGCAAGGACGGCCGCATCGGCGACTTCGTGAAGCAGCGCTACAGCAGTTGGGACGGCGGTATCGGAGCGAGGATCGAGGCCGGCAAGGCCAGCTTCACCGACTGCGAAAAACACGCGCTGAAGATCGGCGAAGTGAAGGGACTGACCTCCGGTCGCCAGGAACATCTCGAATCGATCATCAACGAGTTCATCTGATCGCCAGACACCATCGCGAACAACGTCTCCAAAAGGGCCGCCCAAACCTGGGCGGCCCTTTCTTTTCCACCCGATCATTTCCGATGAACGACAATATTAGAAAAATCCAAATTTGAACCTTGCCAGACCAAGGGTGATTTCCTTCAATTCGCCTCCCCGTAAGGCTGGGTAGCTCAGTTGGTAGAGCAGCGGATTGAAAATCCGCGTGTCGCCGGTTCGATTCCGGCCTCAGCCACCACTTCCATCCAATTGATTTGGAGAGGATTGCAGAAGCGGGATCGGCGACTGTCAGTGGAAATGCCAGTGGATGCGCCGGCCAGGGAACTCCCCTCCCCGGACTCTTGGACCCCTCCCTGTCTGCTCGCCGACTGCACGTTAACCGTGCGGGCCGTCGGTCTGGTTAGCTCTTCGACCAGAAAGACAGCCCATGAAACCACGGTTCACCCTTTTCCGGCGAGGCCCGGTCTACTACTCGCAGGACAGCCTCACGGGCAAGCAGGCCAGTCTGCGAACCCGCGACCAGTCCGAGGCCGGCTCCCTGATCCATGCGGCCAACGAAGCCGTGCGTCAGCCCTGCCTCAACCTGCGCATCGCCCAGACCTATCTGGCGGCTTCGGATGAAAAAATCGCCCTGCGCACGTGGCAGGACGTGATGCATGAATTCGTCCTGAGCAAGGCCGAGAAGAACCGGCCCCGTTGCCAGAGAGGAATGGACGAGGCGGCCTTCGATCCGTTGCGCAAGCTCATGGTGGTCGAAACCCGATCCGAGCAGTTTGTCCGGGTGCTCCGCCACGGTTCCACCTCGACCAACATCTATCTGCGGCGCCTCCACAACTTCGCCCTCGGGATGAACTGGCTCCCCTGGCCCGTTCTGCCGAAGAAACTCTGGCCGCCCGTCCGGTTCGGCGAGAAGCGCGCGGTCACCCGCGCGGAACATGCGGACCTCGTGGCCCGGGAACACAATCCGGAACGCCGTGCCTTCTACGAGCTGTGCTGGCATCTCGGCGGAGCGCAGGGCGACGTGGCGCGGTTGAAGGCCTCCGATGTCGATTGGAACGAAAAGGTCGTCAGCTTTTTCCGGCAGAAGACGAACGTCGCCCAGATCGTCCATTTCGGGGAGGGACTTGCGGCCGTTTTGCGGGGACTTCCGAAGACTGGATTCCTTCTCCCGACGCTGGCCGCCGTCTCAGAAAAAACCCGTTGCAGTTATTTCCAGTCGATCTGTCGCCGGCTGAAGATCCGGGGAATCTCGCTGCACTCCTATCGGTATGCCTGGGCTGAGCGCGCCCGCACGGTGGGCTATCCGGAACGATTCGCCCAAGAGGCCCTGGGCCACAACAGCAAGGCGGTCCATCGTGCTTACGCCAAAAAAGCCCGCGTGGATCTGCCGTCCTTGGAGGAGTTCGAGAGCGGAAACCAATCCTGGGGCAAATTCCCCAGAACCGCCTGACACTAGAACCGGTCTCGCCGGGACCTGAAGTTCGAACGTTGCAGGAACGTTTCCGGAACCTTCTTCCGGGAGCACTGGCGAAGACGGTCAGCCTTTGACGGCATCGATCGAAATAAACACCGGCCTCTCGGGCCGGAACACGACGATGGCCGAGGGAAACGGCGCGGCGTATTTCCCGCCCTCGAAGGTGACGCGGCCTTTGAGGAAGCGGATTTCCGCCGCCCGCAGGACGAACCGATGCCACCAGGCGACGTCGGTCCGGGCGGGCAGCAGGCAGACTACGGTCGAGCCCGTGAGCGAGGTTTCATGGGCTTTGGCCACCCATTGGCCGATGGCCCGGCCATAGGGCGGGTTCATGAAAACCGTCTCGCCCGCCCAGTCCTGGACAAGACCGTCGTCCGTCCGGCTGAAGAATCGGCGGCACTTCGCGTTCTTCACCGTGGCGCAGGGGTCCAGCGTAAAGCCGAACTCGGCATCGAGCCCGTCGAAGAGCGGGCGGGGCGTGGGCCATTCGTCGGTGGCCGAGGAGAAGCAGGCGGCCAGCCGCTCCGTCGCCTGCTTCACGGACGGCCTCCTCGCGGATCGGACCGCTTGGCGTTCTTCAGTTGCCAGTGCTCGTAGAGCGCGCGGGTGGCCTTGGAAAGCCACGCCTCGTCGCGGGCGTGGGCGAACACGGTGGACGAAGCGTAATACTTCACCGCGTTGGGGGCGGGATTGCCAAGTGGTTTGAGGAGACGATGGGCCACGAGCACCGGCACGTCGTGTGGTTGGACGTTCAAGGCCCAGGCGACCTGCTCGACGGTGAGGCGGGCCGGCGGGGCCTGGTAGATTGCAAAGAAGGCACGTTGGTCATCACTCATGGTTCGTTCCGGGAGCGGCCCACCATGGGCCAACTTCCCGTCAGCTCCCACGTCCGGACCTGGCCCAAAAACCGAACAACATAGTTTCACATTCCTTCCCGGGGAGTTGTCTTTCCCTCGTCGGCGGATAGCGTCCGTCGCCGATGGACTCGCTGGAACAACAGCTCGGGCGCTACGCCGCGATGACCTATCCCGAGAACCGGGTGCGGGTCGGAGAGTCCATCATCGTGTCCATCTACTCCCGCATGGAGGTCTACGTCGGCAGCCGCTGTCCGGCGTCCGACGTGGACGATGTGGTCCAAGAGATCCTGATCAATATCGCGATGGCGCTGCCTGGGGCCCCCATGGTCGAAACCGAGCGGTTCATCCGCTGGTGCCACGGCATCGCCCGCAACACCGTGGCCGACTACTACGAAAAGAAGGGCCGGAAAACCACGCCGCTCCTGTTGACCGAAGAACAATGGGAACACTGGATCGAAGCCTCGGGCGTCTCCGAAGGACTGGCCCGGTGGGAACAGGACGAACTGAGCCTGGCGATGGAACTGCTGAAAAGGTTGAGCGACAAATGCCGGGTTCTACTATGGAGCCGCTTCGTCGAAGAAAAGCCCATCGGGGAACTGGCAGACTCGATGGCCCAGAGCTATGACGCGGTCCGGGTCGCCATCCAACGCTGTCTCGACCGCGCCCGGGTGATTCTGGAAGATCTGCCCGCCTGACCTTTGCCTCCCATGCCTCCGCGCAACGACAAGTCACCCGAAGAACTGCTCCAGCGGTTGGGGCAGAAGCTGCGCCAGAGCGTGGAACAAACCCGGCCTTTGGGACCCGAGCGGATGGCCCGGATCCGCGAGGCCCTGCGCCAAGGCGTCGAGCAGAGCCAGCAGCCCGGTGCCTCCCAAAGCCCTACCCAGAAGGCGGAAGGGCCGAAGGAACAGAAGCCCAAGACCCAGGGGCCATCGAAGGACAAGGGCCAGAGCCACGGCCATTGATCGGGCCTAATCCGCAAGCCGGCCCTCGCCGCACGTCCGATTTGTCCCCCTATGCTTCAGCGCAGAGGCGTCCAGAAGAGATTGTCGCGTGGCCCTGGCAAAAGCCCCTCCCCGCTCGATCAAATCGCGCTGGAGCGGCGTGGCGGCCTCCAGCGCCTTGGTTTCGAGGCGTTGGCGTTCTTCATCCGACAACGAGGCCCAGAACTGGGCGATGGCTTCGGACTGGGATTGCTCCAGGACTTCCCTTTGCTCGGAAGCGATTCGACGTTTCTCGTCTTCCCGTTGCTTCCGTTCCTTGGTTTGGGTCTGACGCAGTTCATTCTCGGCCTGTCCGGAGAACCCCTGGGGCGCGGCGTAGTCGCCCTGGATGGAGCTGACGAGGAAGCCGGGGGCGTTGCGCGAGACTTTGGGGTCACGGTGGGACACCAGCCAGTCGAAGACTTCCAGGTGGTGTTGGATCGCTTCCTCGCTGTGGGCGGTCAACAGACGCTCCGCCGTGCTCGGGCTGACACCCCGCTCCAGCAATGCTCGGCACAACGGCGACTTCTGTTCGATGGCTTCTTTCGCCGCAGCCGCAGCCCTCCCCTTCTCAAAGACCACGCGCCATTGGCCCGACGACACTTTGGAAAACCGTTCCGAGTCCGCCTTCAAGAAGCCCTGCTCCTCCAGCTCCGTGATCGCCGGGAGCAGCTTGCGTTTGAGGTTGGCCGCATCGGCGTAGTTCCGGGACAGGCCGACGTGTTCCCAGCAGAGTTCGCGCAGGTCGAACTCCCAGCGGCGGCGATGGAAGAAGCGTTTGTCGAGGAAGCGGTAGAGCCGTTTGGCGATGGCGCTGTGCAGGCCCTTGAAGAACTCGAAGTCGAGGCTCTTGGGGTTGCCGGCGCGGAAGCTGCGGAAGAGCACGTCGTTCCAGGTGAAGTGCGACAAGGGCAACGCGTCCTGCACCATCGCCCTTCGTCGTGCGATGCGTTCACGGTCGTAGAGGGTGACGTTGTCGAGGATGTGGAAGGCCTCGTCGACCCAGCTCCGTTCCTCGCGGTCCCACCAGGCGTTTTCGTAGTAGAGGGTGACGCCGACCCAGCGGTGGAGCGACTCCTCCAGCCGGGCGTAGCTCTTGCCCTCGTGCCGCCAGCCGAGGATCTGGATCAGCTGGTAGCGGGTGAACGGCACCCGGCGGTCGGCGAAGTGGTGGAGCTTGGAGAGCTGCACGAGTCCGAGCACGACCTCGTCGTCCTTGGCCGTGGGCAAGCCATACTTGTCGGAGGCGGCGACGCGGAGTTTGCGGGTGACCATCTGACCTCGGCTCTGGTCCCAGACGCGGTCCTCGAAGAGCAGCGAGGTCTGGCCAGGACCGACGCGGTCGGACAAGGCGGTCAGTGGAAACTCGGCCAAGTTCAGTTCATCCTTCCCCTCTTCCAGCGATGAAGAAGAACGACAACCGTCCTGTTGTTGTTCTTTATAGGTTATTGAACAGAGTTTGAAGTTATGGTCGGGATTCCCCAATGGATCCGAGGGGTTGCACGGATATTCCTGTCCCGAATCACGGTAAACCCTGTTTCGTTTCCCTGTAGTGCCCTGTCCCGGTTCCCTGCATTTCCTGCCCCGAATCACCGTAGTGTCCTGTCTCGTTTCCCCGTGTGTTCCTGTCTCAAATCCCCGTGCCATTCCCCCTCCTTTGGGCGCGTCAAACCGCGCGCCCTTCACGCTGCATTAAAGCATGGATCCACCCGGATCGCGCAAGGGGTCAACTGCCTCAACAAAACGCCGTGAACGGCAGAAGACGTGAACGGCGCTGCTCGAAGACTTGGCCTGACGACAAGGCCCGCAGAACACGCGGACGACGCGGAATGGGAACTCTGATGGGGACACCGTTCCCGTGGCCGTTGACGGCAGAACGGCAGAAGCCGACCACGGCGCTATGGCTGTGACTGCACAAACACCGTTCGAGAAACTGACCGCTCAAACGGCTCTGCAACGGCCTCCCACAACTATTTCAATCCGTGCTCCAGTTGCCCCCTTGTCGTTCTCGGCAGGACGCGATAACGAAAGGTAGGAGGAATCACACATGGAAAAACACACACGGGTCATCGCCGTCGGCAACCAGAAGGGAGGCGTCGGCAAAACGACCAACACGGTCCACATCGCACGAGGCTTGGTCGAGAGGGGACACACCGTCCTCATCATCGACCTCGACATGAACCACGGAGCCACTCGGCACTTCGGGGTCGTGCCCGAGGCCTTTCTCGGATCCTACGAAATGCTGCTCGGAGAAGAAGCGCCGGAGAACCTGGTGCTGAACCACGGCGACGAGGACGTCGATCTGCCCGAGCACCTGCATCTCATCCCGGCGGCGCGGAAACTGGAGGGCATCGATCCCGCGCTGGCCCAGAAGAGCAAGTTCATCACCGCGCGGGAAGTGTTGCGGGCGCCGTTGGCGCAGCTGCGGGGGAAGTATGACTTCATCTTCCTCGACACCGCGCCGAACGCCACCACGCCGACCATCGCGAGCTACATGGCGGCGGACTACTTTCTGTTGTCGGCCATGCCCGATCCCTTCGCCATCGCCGGCTTGAACGACGCGTTGGCCGACATCAGCGACGCGCAAAAGAGAGGCAACACCGACCTGCGCCTGCTGGGGGTGGTCCTCTCGGGCGTGGACAAACGAACGACGTTGGCCAACTCGCTGACCGACTTCGTGGAACGCTCGTTCCAGACGAGCGAAGGCGGGGAGTCGATGAAGTTCCGCACGACCATCGGGCGGTCCACGGTCATTCCGCAGACCCAGAAGGCGGGGCGGACGCTCTTCGAGACGCATCCCACGCACAAGGTGACCGACGAATATCGGGCGTTGGCGCGGGAGATCGAAGAACGCCTGGCCGTGGTGGAACAGCCGTTGGCGGAGGTGGGCAATGGCTAGGCGCGCACCCCTCGATGAAATGCCGTTCCGCCCGTTGAACGCGGCGGTGCTGAGTTCGGTGATGCACCATGTGCCGAAGGTGGAGCCGCCCATGCGGGTAGTGGAGATAGCCCGTCCAGAGCCGAAGCCAATCGAATCAACGCCAAGGCCGGAACCCTCCGTCGCGTTGCCCAAACGCCTCGATCAGGAGAAACGCATCCTCTACAGCCGGGACGAAGTCCATGCGCTGGATCGAGTCGTCCAAGGCCTGGCCATCCGCCTGCACGCTCAGGTCAAAGCCAGCCATGTCATGCGGGCCTTGACCCTGCTCCTGCTCGACGCGGAACGGGAAGTCCATCGCCGCGCCGTGGACCACGGAGCGATGGTCCGTCCGCCCAACGGCGACATGGCCGCGCTCCAACGCTTCGAGCGAAGGCTGGCCGATCTCCTGGCCGATGGCTTGCGGAAGGGCTAGTCGATCTCGGCGTTGAGCGCCGCGTCGACGCCCTTGAGCTTGCGCTCCATCTCCCGCGCCTGTTCCAGCAGGTCGAGGACGATCAACTCCAGCAGCGGGTTTTCGCGGACGGCGGCCTTGTGGGCTTCGCGCAGGTCGGAGACGAGCAGGTTGGCGGTCAGAGAGGCTTTCAGGACTTCTTCGATATGGGTCTTCATGGGTTCGATCCTATGGTTGGTTTTGTCGTGTGCGGCAACGGGTCAATGCTCGGGTTCTTCGGAACCGCCCAATGAGGTGCGCGCAAATCCTACAAGCCGCCCCTCGGCTGAAGTCCGTTGGTCAAGGTGGAGTGCTGGCGCACGGCCACGACGAAGCCGGCAACGACCTTGAGGAACGGAGTTCCGCCGTATAATGGCGGCCCCGATTTCGCGGTCCTGGTCCTCGCGGACGGCCAGTCCTCGCGGACGGCCACCTTCATGACATGCTCCGGTGAGCCTTTGGCCGAGACGGAAGCGGGGGCGGAGGCGCAGCCGGCAGCCCAAGCGTCGTCCGGCCAACGGGCTCACGGGAACCGGTTCTCCCGCCCGACGACGAGCGGACGGTTGCCGCGCAGCGGGACCGACCGTTGGTCGGAGAGGTTTTGTTTGGCCGCAAAAAGGCGCAGAAGACGCAAAATTAGGAACTTGGATTGAGCCCATGCCTTGGCCGTTTCTTTGCGCCTTCTGCGCCTTTTTGCGGCCATGTTTGGATCGGTTCATTCTAGTTCGCGCAGCGCCCGTCCCAGTCGGATGTGGTCGTCGCCGGGAGGCGTCGTGCGGATCGTTCGGGCCAAGGCGGATTTCATCTCTGCCATCGCGTCACCGGCGTTGGCGCGGTCCCACCGCTCCATCTCGCCGCATTGGATCAGCGTCTGTTTCACCTGCGAGTCGGTCAGTCGTCCCATGAGCGCAGCCGTCAACACCTCGGCGGCCAGACGTGCGGGTTCGTCGTTCAACCGGCTGCACAGCGTCCAGAGATTGACGAGGTGGTGCTGGTTGAGCAGCGACCAGAGCAAGGCGCGGATCTGGACGCCTGTGCCGGTGTCGGGGTTCTCCCGCAGGAGGGTGCCGAGTCGTTGGAGCGAATGCATCGGACGTATCGGACCAGAGGTCGGTTCCACGGCGCACCCTAGTATTCGCTGGGTAATAGCACGCTGGTGGCGTGGTGGTGGGTTTCGGTGAGGACCCAGAACTTCTCTCCCGCAGCGGAGCGATGCGAGGAGAGCAGGCAGACGCCGTCTCCATTGGTAGGACCGCTCGGCTCGAACTTGCCCTGGTGCGTTTCAAGATGGCGGTCCAACGCGGTTCGCACGTCGGCGTCGGTCAAGACGGCTCCCGCAAGTGGCGTGATCCTGATCCGGCCCAGAACCGGATGGGATTGCTCCCGTGGTGTCGTTTGCGGTTCCATGACAAGTCCTCCAGCCTTGGTCATAGCACGGTTCGGGGTGCAAAAGGAAGGGCTGCAGAAGACCCCTTTCGCGGACGATGCGATCCGATCCACAATGGCTTTCCAGGAGGACTGAACATGCCCAAAACCAACAACGAACCCAAAGTGAACCGACCCGTGCACGAAGTGCGGATCGGACTGATCAAAGCCGCCGTCTGGGCCAACACCGTGGAGGACGGTGTCCGCCACAACGTGACCTTCGAGCGAAGCTACAAGGACGGCGAGGAATGGAAGACGACCTCATCGTTCGGACGCGACGACCTGCTCGCGGTGGCCAAGCTCGCCGACCAGGCCCATTCGTGGATCCTGCTGCAACGGCCCGAAAAGAAAGCGGACTCAAGCGACTTGCGAAGAGGTCGGATGCCGACAACTTCGGCCAATGCCTGAAGCCCTGAAGGCGACCGCATGGAACCACGACATGAGCGTCGCTGACCGACCGGCGCATTCCCGCTTGCCTGCGGGGAGAACCTGTCGATTCTCACGCATCCGCAACCGGATCCCGCCTCTCGGGTGAACCGGAACGGATTTGCCGCACGCCCGAACGACGTCGTGGGCACGATGAAGTAACCTCAAACATGAAGAGTTCCGCCCCGCAGGGTCCGCGCTATGAACTGGACCGCCGTCCGCTCCTGCCCGAGTGCGGCGGGAAGAGCGTTGGCCATGTCGAGACCGGCGAGATCCGTCCCATGGGCCGAGGCCCGGTCTTTCTCTGGTGGGGACGCCCCACGATGGCCGTGCTCCGCTGGGGCTGGAAGAACTCCTGGAACTCGCAGCCGGTGATCGGGGCCAAGAGCGAGACGGTCGCGGACACTCCGAACTTCCAGCCGGCTTTTTTGGCCCGGCGCTGCATCGTGCTGGCTTCGGCCTGGGTCGAGGTGAAGTCGGACCACGGCCGCAAGACGCTCCATCGGTTCAAGCCCAAGGACGGGGAGCTGTTGGGGATCGCCGGCCTGTGGGCCGAAGATGTTTCCTCGGCGGCGGACCACCGCTTCGCCTCGCTCACGCGGGAACCCGACTCGCTCGTCGCCGCGTTCGCTACAAGGATGCCGCTGGTTCTCCCGCGCGATCTCTGGTCGGCCTGGATCGACCCCGGCACCACCGACCCCGCCGCGTTGATGGCTCGGGCTCGTTTGAACGAGTGGCAGGTGGCCTGACCGGAGTCGGATCGATCACTCGATTCAAGCCACCGGAATCGGAACCGCTGTCCGGCCCGAAGGGAATTCCACTACCGGATCAAGCCCTCTTCCCGGAGTTTCTTCATGGCCCACTTTTGTTGTTTCGGAGAGGGCGGCAGGGGAGGGAGAAACTGCGGAGCGAAGCGCCCTTCCATGGACGCGTTGGGCGGAACGAGATCGTCGCCCAAGCCGAAGTAGCCGCCTCGTCCGTCGCGCACGATGGGCAGGCACTTCTGGATCGTCCGTTCCCGCGATTCGCCG
Organism: Verrucomicrobiota bacterium; assembly: GCA_038209745.1. GTDB lineage: Bacteria > Verrucomicrobiota > Verrucomicrobiia > Limisphaerales > CANJSG01 > CANJSG01. The sequence goes on along the minus strand of JBBQXJ010000040.1, from coordinate 3,672 downwards.
ACCAGCATGACGATCTCCCGCCGGTTGAACGACTCGGACGGAGCCTCCTTCAAATCCAGTTTCTCGCCGGGAACGGCGGAGCTGGCCCACGCTTCCATCACCATGACGACCGCCGTCGCCGCATGGGCGACGCAGAGAAGTTTGACGGCCAGTGCGAGCCGGTCCTTGGCGTCGTCGTCCTTCATGGTGTCGGGCTGGAAGATCACGGTGCCTTTGTTCCCCAGCAGAAAACAGGTCACGGGAAAGCGCCCGTCTTGGCGCAGCTGGAAATCCGCGAAGAACTCGCCGTGGGCCAACAGGTCATCCAGCGACTGCGGGCGGCTGCTGGGCAGGGGCGGAGTTGACGGACTCAAGTCCGGTTTGCGGCGGGGATCGGGCTGGGGCGCTGGACTCATGAACCGTCCTCCGTGCGTGGTTTGGGCAGAACCAACGCCGTTTCGAGTTCAACCAGCCGGCGGTCGAGCGTCACCGCTTGGGTGAGCAGATCACGCAGCATGAGTTCGAGCAGCGGGTCTTCCTGCACGGCGACAGAGTGGGCGGTGCGCAGCACTTCGACCAGTTGGTTGGATGAAAAAGCAGCCTGATGGACGGCGGCGATGCGGGTGTTCATGGGAGGCCTCCTGAGCGTTCCATTGAACCACAAAACACCGGCGAATGGAAGGGATCGACCCCGTTGCCCTTCGGCTTCGATCCGTGCTATGATAAATCCATGATGAAGGTCGTGGTCGAAATCCCGGAAGCGGCGCAGGGGGCCTTGCCCCCGACGGCGACGCTTTCCCGCGACCTGCTCGAAGCCTACGTCATCGACCGTTATCGCAAGGGCACGATGACCCAGAGGCAGGTCGGACTGGCTTTGGAACTCGACCGTTGGACGACCGAGGATCTCCTGCGCCAGCACGATGTCCTCAAGACGTTGACCCTCGAAGACCTTGAATTCGAGCGTTCCCTCCGTCGGCGCATCCCATGACCCTGGTCGTCGCCGACACGGGTCCGATCAACTACCTCCACTTGATCGGTCGTCTTTCGATCCTGCCCGCGCTGTTCTCCCGAGTCTTCGTGCCCGAAGCCGTCCTCCGCGAGATGTCCCATCCGAGGGCTCCGGAAGTCGTGCGCCGGCTCGCCGCGAACCCACCTCCTTGGATCGTCGTGCGGCAACCGGCCGAGGTGAAGTTCCTGGACATTCTCGACCCCGGCGAAGCCCATGCGCTTTCGCTGGCCCTCGAAATCGGCGCGGACACCGTCCTCATCGACGAGAAGGACGGACGAACCAAGGCGGTCTCGCTCGGCCTCGGCATCAGCGGGACTCTGGGAGTCCTGGAACGCGCCGCCGAAGAAGGCCTCGTGCGTCTGTCCGAAGCGCTGGCCGATCTGCGCCGAACGAACTTCCGCGCTCCCGAACATCTCTTCGCCAACATGCTCGCCAAGGACCAAGGCAGGCGAAGCCGTCCGCGTTGATCCTGCGACAGCGTTCTTCCGAACCGGAATCTCAGGACGCAGCAATTTGTCCGGGCTCAAGCCCGAGCCGTCGAAGCGAGGCCGAGGCCCAATGCCGTTGCGACCCCGTGGGCTGGGCCGGGGACAGAAGCAGGGCGAACCTGCCTTCCAGTTCTCCACCGGGAAGCATCAGCTCGGCCCCGAATCTCCTAAACCGGCCGGCCCTTGTCCGGAGGACGGGGAGGTATTTCCGACGGCTGATGCCACGGGCTTCTCCGACCAGCATCAGGATCTCGACGCGCCGTTTGGTTTTGGGCTGATGCTGTCCTGTGGCATCGGGCACCTTGGCCCAACCGCCGATCACCATGACCGTGACGGAAGCCGAATGGGCGACGCAGAGGAGCCTGGTGGCCAGGTAAAGATCATCCTTCGTCTGGGACGCGTCCGATACGTCCTGCTGGAACACCAAGGATCCCGTTTTCCCGACGAGGAACACGGTGGAAACGCTTTGGCCGGTTGTGCGCAGGTGCTGCTCCGCGATGACCTCGGCGTGGTCCATCAGATCGTCCAGTGAGAAGGGCTTTCGTTCGGGCAATCGCGCAGAATGGCCGCCCAATTTGGGGACGGTTTTCTGTTTTCGTTGCGGTGATTGAATGTCGGCCATGTTCCTCCTGAATGACGTGACTTTGGTTTATACCACAGCCCGTGGCCTCCAGCCAGACCATTGGCATTGCCTTTCGCATCGCTCCCGACCTCGTGCAGGCGGCCCTGCAACGCGACCTGGTGCGCCGCAGCCGAGTGCGGTAGCCGCCCGATGTTCTGCCCTTTTCCGGCATGTGTTCCCCTCGGAGCTTTCTCCGGTCACCGGACATCCCTCGATCCAGCCCAGACGCCGACCAATCAGCAGCTCCGTCATCTTGGCATGGTGGGTGTTCTTCATGGCGACCGCTTTCGTCTCGAATCCGTGGCGAGCCGCGAGTTCGCCGACCGCGTCGCAGTGGTCGTAGGTCAACAGGAAGTCCCCGCGCAGTTCCGCGCACAGGGCGAACAACCGTTCGTGGTCCACGACATGGTGGTCGTAGAGGCGGGCTCCGGCTCGTTTGCCTCCGGCGGTATACGGAGGATCGATGAAGAACACCGCGTCCTCTTGGTCTCGGTGGGCTTCCAGGATCTCGAAACCATCGCCTTCGACGAACCGAACCGGCGACCGCACGGAGGCCATATCGCGGATCCGCCGGGCCAGAGTTTCGGGATACCAGCGTGATCTGATTCCACGGCCTGCTTCGCCCTGTTTGATCTGCCCTGCTCCCCTTGCCAGAATTCCGCCGTGCGCCACCCGGTTGCGGAGAATGGTCTGAAAGGCCCGACAGCGGCGCGAGTCGCTGTCGTCCGCGAGCACCTCCGCGATGGACCTTGGGTTGAAGTCGAACCCAAGAATCCGTTTGGCCAGCCATTCGCCGTCACCCTCCAGCACGGTCTGCCACACGGCGGCCACCTGTGGATCCAGTTCGACCAAGAGGACCTCTTCGGCCAGCGCCTCGAAGGCGGCGGTCAATCCGATGATGCCGCCACCGGCGAACGGCTCGATCAACACCCTCGGTCGCGGTTCCAACGACTGCATCCACCGGCGAAACAACGGGACGAGCCACGTCTTGCCGCCCGGATAGCGGAACAGGCTGCGATGCGGAACCGAGCCGACATTGACCGGCCATCGAGGAGCTACCATCCCTGCACCACGGACGATGCAGGCAGGGGAGTCGGGGCGGGGAGGCGAGAATGGAGGGCGGGCGTCGGAAGGGATTTCCATCTCCCTCCGATGGTGGGTTGTTCTTCCCTCGGCCCAACCGGGCAGTGGGGTGCTGTCGACCGGGTAGTGGGCCGGTTGTCCGATTCACGGCTCCGTGGGGGAGCGGGGTCGACGCCGTTTTGTTCGTGGAGTGAATGCGGCAACAGTTCTCCGTTCATCAGTATTTGACCTTGAACGAAGGAGACTCCTCGGGCTTGGAACGGCGTTTGTCGTAGAGCCGCGTCGTGGTGATGGAGGCGTGGCCGAGCCATTCCTGCACCTGGGTGATGTCGGCCCCGTTTTCCAGCGCGTTGGTCGCCGCCGTGGCCCGCAGGACGTGCGGCCTGAGCATCCCTTCCGGGATCTTCGCGTCCTGCGCATACCGCTTGAGCACGTCCTGGTAGATGGAGGCCGGACAGATCGCCTTGTCCAATCCGCCGACGCTGTTGCGC
>JBBQXJ010000039.1:0-41995 GCA_038209745.1 Verrucomicrobiota bacterium | reverse complement strand
AGCGGCTTCCCTCGGTGGAACGTCCGGGCCGACGGCAAGTTGCGAAGGGGTCCGCACCGAGGCCGGCAGGTCCCGCAGCGTGATCTTCTCGCTCCGGGCAAAGACGACCGCGTGTTCGATCGAGGTGCGGAGCTCCCGGACGTTTCCGGGCCAAGTGTGCCGCATCAGACCGTCGAGCGCGTCCGGGGTGAACCCCTTGACGTCCTTCCCGTTCTCCTTGGCCAGCTCCTTGAGAAACGACTGGGCCAGCAGCGGAATGTCCGCCAGCCGGTCGCGCAGCGGAGGCATCAGGATCTCCACCACCTTGAGCCGATAGTAGAGGTCTTCGCGGAAGATCCCGGCCTTGACCAGGTCCTCCAGCCGTTTGTTGGTCGCGGCGATCAGCCGGACGTCGGCCGTCAGCATCTTGCCGGAACCGACCCGCTCGAAGGTCCGTTCGCCGAGGAAGCGCAGGAGCTTCACTTGGATGGCGGGATCGATCTCGCCGATCTCGTCGAGAAACAGGGTGCCGCCCTGGGCCTGTTCGAACCGGCCGATACGCCGCTCCGTCGCGCCCGTGAACGCGCCCCGCTCATGCCCGAAAAGCTCGCTCTCCAGCAGGGTCGGAGACAACGCGGCGCAATTCACCGCGACCAAGGGCGCCTTGGCCCGGGGGCTGAGTCGGTGGATGGCCTTGGCGACGACTTCCTTGCCCGTGCCGCTTTCGCCCTGGATCAGCACGGTGGTCTTCATCGGCGCGACCTGCCGCACGATGTCGAAGATCTCCCGCATGCCGGGGGTTTCGCCCACCACGTTTTCCAGGCCGAACTTGGTGTCGAGCTGTTGGCGGAGATCCCGGTTCTCGGATTCCAACGTCTGTTGGCGAAGCGCCCGGGCGATCCGCATCTCCAGTTCGTCGATCTGCATCCGGCCCTTGGCGATGTAGTCGTCGGCGCCGTGCTTCATCGCCTCGACCGCCACTTCCTCGGAGCCGTAGGCGGTCATGAGGATGCAGATGGGCGGTTTGGGGAGGGACTTGGCCCGGGCGATGAGCTTCATCCCGTCCTCGTTGGGCAGCTTCAGATCGGTCAGGAGGACCTGGACTGGCTCCGATTCCAGGAGCGTCATGGCGGCCGCGGCGTCCTCCGCCACATAGACGTCGTAATGGTCCTCCAGCGCGGCACGCAACCCTTCGCGGGTCGGCCGTTCATCGTCGACGATCAACAACATGGGCGCTGGCTCCATGGGGGTGACTGAATCACAGGGCGTGAGCCGGGAACAATGCCGAGTTTTCAGTGGCGCGAAATGGCCGGGGGAAACGCTTGAGCCCCCGGCCCGGCCTGCGACGATTCGCGCCGCATGAGTCTGGATGCCTGTCTGACCCGCCAACGCACCCGCATTGTTGCCACTCTCGGCCCCGCCAGCAGCAACGAGCCGACGCTCCGCGCGATGATCCTGGCCGGCCTCAATGTCGTCCGGTTGAACTTCTCCCACGCCAAGCCGGACGTCGTGCACGAGCAGCTCGCCCTCGTCCGCCGCCTCAGCGCCGAGCTCGGGCAGCCTGTCGGCGTGCTCGGCGATCTGCGCGGCCCCCGCATCCGCGTCGGCGAAATGTCCAGCGGCCAGATCCTCCTGGAGAACGGCGGCGAAATCGTTCTCACCCCCGAAGACATCAAAGGCACCCCGGCCCGCATCGGCGTGTCCTATCCCGGCCTGGCCGCTGATCTGGAATCCGGTGCCGACCTGCTCCTGGACGACGGCAATCTCCTGCTGCGGGTGAAATCCATCTTCGCCGACGGCGAGATTGTCTGCCGGATCGTTCGCGGGGGCCTGCTTTCTAGCAACCGCGGCATCAACCTCCCCGGCCGCAAAGTCGGTCTTCCCTCTGTCACCGGGAAGGACCTGGTCGATCTGGAGCTGATGATCGCCGAGAAGTTCGACTTCGTGGCGCTCTCCTTCGTCCAGTCCGCCGCCGACGTCCGCCTGCTGAAGGAGGAGATGCGGAAGCGCGGTGCGGACATTCCCGTCATCGCCAAGATCGAGAAGAAGAGCGCCGTCGGCGACATCGGCGAGATCGTGAAGGAGGCCTACGGCGTCATGGTCGCGCGGGGCGACCTGGCCATCGAGATGAGCCTGGCCGACGTGCCCATCGCCCAGAAGCAGATCATCCAGGCCTGTCGGATGGAGGCCACGCCCGTCATCACCGCCACCCAGATGCTGGAGTCCATGACGACCCACCACAAACCCACCCGGGCCGAAGCGTCCGACGTGGCCAACGCCATTCTCGACGGCACCGACGCCGTCATGCTTTCCGGCGAATCGGCCATCGGTAAATATCCGGTTGAGGCGGTCGAGATGATGGCGACGATCGCCCGTCGCGTGGAAGGCGCCCTCAGCCAGAAGGAGATCTCCTCGTTCCCGTTGGCGCACGAGAACTGGACCGTCCGCAGCGCGGTGTCCGCCTCCTGTCAACAGATCGCCAGCAAGCTCCGGGCGAAGGCGATGGTGGCCTACACCGAGTCCGGCGCCACCGCGCGCTGGATCATGTGCCACCGCCCCGAGACGCCGCTGCTCGCGCTCTGTCCCGACGAGTCGATCCGCCGTCGTTTGGCCCTGACGTGGGGAGTCCAGACCCGTCTTGCCGACAAGGTGACCTCCTTCTCCGAAATGCAGCAGGTGGCCATAGAAGCGGTGAAAGCCGAACACCTCGCCCGCTCCGGCGACATCATCACGATTTCCGCAGGGCAGCCCTTCGGCATTTCGGACGGGACCAACATTCTCTGCGTCGAGCAGGTGCCGTGATCACGACGGAGCCCGGACGGTCACGTCCGTGGGGACACGCACTCCGGTTGAACGGATCAGTTGGAAACTTTCGGCGCGGCGCGGTTTTGTCAGAGCGCGATGCCGATTCTCCGATTGAAGCGATGGTTGTTCGGTTCCAGACGGCGTGTTGCGGCCACAACAGTGCTTTTGTTGGCCGGCGTTCTCGTGGTCTTCGTCCGGTCGCGCTCTGAAACGCCGCCTTCGCTGGTCGTCTATCCAACGCCATTCACCATCCCGACCGTCTCCGGTCCGATACCGGATCGATGGATTCCGCAGGGCCAGACCTGGGGTTGGCTTTGGCATCTGCGCTACGCTTTGTTGCCAAGAATCAAGGGCATCGTGTTGGAAACTACGCTCTGGAAGGTGTCGGGATCATTCGCCATTCGCCCCGGCGAGTTGAAGCCGGAGCTTTCGGAGAAGGGACTGTCGGTTTGGATTCTTTCCGAATCGGATCTGGGTTTGCTGCAGGCGAGGATGGAGAGCGCCACCGGCGTCTCGATTGTTTCCCGCCCACGAGTCGAGACAGGCGAGGCGATCGGTTCAAGCGTTCGGATCGGAGACCCTTCGGCTACGGGAGGAGTGACCGTCGAACTTCTTCCCCGGTTGAACGGAAGGATGGTGGATCTCCTCGCGACGGCGTTAGTCACGACTCCGGGCGCGGGCGCGTCGGCATCGTCGGTCAGGACCAATCTGGACATTGCCTTTCGCGTGCAGATCCCGCCGCTCGGGGGTGTGTTCGTGGTCTCCGATCACGACGGGGAACGAATGGCCGTCCTGCTGACAGCCTCCGTCCAGAAGCCGAAGTAAGCTCAGGCCTCCTCGTCCGCCAGTTTGCGGTAGAGGGTGGCGAGGCTGACGCCGAGAAGTTCGGCGGCCTGTTCCTTGTCGCCCCCGGTCTGCGCCAGGGCACGGTTGATGTAGAAGGATTCCTGGTCCCGGATGAAGTTCTTCAGGTTGACGATCGGCTGGGCCAATCCGGCGGCGTGCGCGGCGCCGTTCGTGATCGGCGCGGGTGCGCTGATACGGCCGGTGGAGACGGTCGATGGACCCTTGGCCGACCCTTCGACCGGTGCGGCGTCGATGGGGATCAGCTCGTCCGGTGCGTCGGAAGAATATTTGCGGAACAGCGGGGGCAGATCGTCGGCCGAGATCACGTCGCTTTCGCAGAGCGCGCAGGCCCGCTCGATGGCGTTCTCCAGCTCGCGGACATTCCCCGGCCACGAATGCTGGCAAAGGATGGCCATCGTGCGTTTGGAGATCTGGAAGGGATTTCCGGTCCTCGGATTCGTGCGGTTGTGGAGGAAGTGGACCACCAGCAGGGGAATGTCGTCCACCCGCTCGCGCAGGCTGGGCAGATGGATGGCCACGACATTCAGACGGTAGAACAGGTCCTCGCGGAAGGTGCCGTCCTTGATGCATTCCTCGATCGCCTCGTTGGTCGCGGCGATGACGCGGACGTTCACATAGACGGGGACATTGTCGCCGACGCGGCGGACTTCCTTTTCCTGGAGGACGCGGAGGAGGCGGCTCTGGAGCATCGCCGGCATGGTGCCGATCTCGTCGAGGAAGATGGTGCCGCCGTCGGCCTCCTGGAAGAGGCCCTTCTTGTCGTTGATCGCGCCGGTGAACGCGCCCTTGCGGTGGCCGAAGAGCTCGGACTCCAGGAGGTTCTCGGGCAGGGCCGAGCAGTTGATCGGGACGAAGGGCGCGAACTGGCGGCGGCTGTTGAAATGGAGCGCGCGGGCGATGAGCTCCTTGCCGGTGCCGCTCTCCCCGAGGATGAGAATGGTGCTGTCCGTGTTGGCGACGCGTTCGACCATGCGGAAGACCTCCAACATCGGGGCGGAGGCGCCGATGATCTGGTTGAACTGGTATTTCTTCTTGAGCTGCTTGCGCAGGTAGACGTTCTCGGAGACGGCCTCGTTGTAGGAGAGGGCGCGCTGGATGCTCAGCTTCAGCTCGTCGATCTTGAAGGGCTTCTCCAGGTAGTCGAAGGCACCCTGCTTCATCGCGTCGACCGCCGTCTCGATGGAGCCGAATCCGGTGATGACCATGACGACCGGAGGGGGGCTCATGGCCCGCGCCTTTTGGAGGATCTCCAGACCCTGGGCACGCGTCTTGTCGAGATAGAGGTCGGTGATGACGATGTCGGGCTGGACAGTTTCCAGGGCGGTCAACGCCGCCGGGAAGCTGCTGAAAGGATGGACCTCGTGCCCGTCCGCACGGAGCAGCTCGGTGACCATTTGCACCATGGTCACTTCGTCGTCGATCAACATTACTTTCGCCATACGCTGAGCCTGTTTCCCGGATTTGAGAGGCCTTCGGAAAATTCCATGTTCCGGCTAGGCGCTTCCCCGGGGTTTTCGGCGGGAAACGGTCCGCTGTTGAGCGGAATTGAGAATGATTCTCAAAGCAAAACACCGGGAGGGCCTTTCGACCCTCCCGGTGCCCCCAACCAACCCTTGCCCCAGGGTTGAAACTCTACTTCTTGTTGATGATCTCGCTCATCTTGAAGATCGGAAGGAACATGCAGATCGCGATGCCCCCGACGGTCACCCCCAGGAAGACGATCAGCAGCGGCTCGATCAACGAAGTCAGTCCCGAGAGCGTGGTCTCGATCTCTTCGTCGAGGAAGTCGGCCACCTTCTCCATCATCTTGTCGATCTGACCGGTCTGCTCTCCGGCGGTGATCATACGGATGACCATGGAGGGGAAGATCGGATGTTTGGCGAGCGCGCTGGTGATGCTTTCACCTTTTTCGATGTCGCCCGCGCTGGTCTTGATGGCTTTTTCCAGGACGACGTTGCCGACCGTGGCGGAGACGATCTGGAGCACTTCGAGGATCGGAATGCCGGAGCGGATCAACGAAGCAAAAGTGCGGGTGAACCGGGCGAGACAGATCTTGTGCGCGATGCTTCCAAACATGGGGAGCTTGATCCGGCGCGAATCCCAGAACCAGCGGCCCTGCGGCGTCTTGATGAAGTAGAGCCAGCCCCAGATCGAGCCGGCGGTGCCCGCCGCGAAGAGGATGAACCACTTGCGCAGGATGTTGCTGAGATCGATCAGGAACTGCGTGGGTCCGGGAAGAGCCGCGCCGAACCCGGAGTAGATCTCGCCGAAAACGGGGACCACCTTGATCAACAGGAAGACCGTGATGGCGATGGCGATGGTGGTCACCGCGACGGGATACATCATGGCCGACTTCACCTTCTTGCGGAGGCGGGCCGTGTTTTCCAGATACGTGGCGAGACGGGAAAGGATCTCCGCGAGCAGACCGCCGCGTTCGCCCGCGCTCACCATGGAGACATAGAGGCGTTCGAAGACCTTGGGATGCTTGGACAGGGAATCGGAAAAACTGTCGCCTCCTTCCACCCGGGCCGTGACGTCCTTGATGACGTCCTTCATCACCTTGTTGCTGGTCTGCTCGCTCAGTGCCTGGAGCGACTGCACCATCGCCAGCCCGGCGTCCACCATCGTCGCGAGCTGCCGGGTGAAGACCACGATGTCCTGCAGCGCCACGCTGCCGCCGCCGGTCTTGCCGGTCTTGCCGATCCGCTCCGCGATCGAGACGACGAGGAGGTTCTTGTTGAGCAGGTTCGCGATCGCCGCCTGTTCGGTGGCTGCTTCGATGATGTTCCGGACTTCGCGTCCGGACGACGATTCGCGCGCGGTGTAGGTAAAAGCTGGCATGGCGTTTCGATTGGGTCTGCGCCCCCACGCAGCGCGCCCGGCAGGGCCCGCCTTTCGCAAAGGCTACATCGCTCCATCGGAACGCAGATCTCAGGCCATGAGTCGGAATCAGCTTTTTTCGAGGGAACCCCGGGTCACGCCGAGCTGGTTCATCAGCTTCAATTCCTGCCACAGCGCCGCCCCCGAAGTCTCGCCGCGCAGCAGCTTCCGGTATTGGGCGATGGTCTTGGACACTTCCGTCGCGCCTTCGGACACGAACTCGATCCGGAACTTCCGCAATCCCAGCGCCAGCAGGCGTTCGACGCCCTCGGCGCCGGTCTGGGCCCGGGCGTTGAAGAGCGTGTTGCGGCAACCGGCGTCGGCCTTGAGCACGTGTTCCTGGCCCACACGGTCGCGCAGCTTGACCTCGTGCTTGTCGCAGGGCCTGCCGCAGTCGCTGTAGTCCTTGCCCTTCGAGAGGAAGGCGCAGAACACGCAGTGCTCCATGTGAAACATCGGCATGTGCTGGTGGATCGTCACCTCGAACCACTCCGGCGGAGCCCCCTGCAAAAGACCTTCGAGCTGCGTGATGTTCAGATCGTAGGCCGCTGTCAGGCGCTCCAGTCCGAAACGCTGCATGAAGTAGTCCGCCGTCAGGGGATTGGCCACGTTCAGCGAGAAATCGCCGATGCACCGGCAGTCCGCGAAGTGCCGCAGGTGCTCGTGGTTCCGGACCAGGTAGCCGTCGGCGTTGCTCGAACGGACCTGCTCGAGGATCCATTCCTCGCCCGCCTTGAAGATGCGCGGCGGGGCCACCCAGATGGAGGGAACCGATCCCGGACCCCCGATGCCGGATGCATGGCAACCGCGCGCGGTGTGGAACATGGCGACCGCCTGGCGATACTTCTTCGGATCCTCGAACTCGCAATAGACCGTCTGCACCCCGCACGTCAGCGCCGCCTCCAATTGCACCAGACTGCGAACGAGCACGATGAGCTCCGGCTCGGCCGTAGCCGCCGAGGTGTCGAGGGGGACTCCTGAAGACTCGATCCCGGATGCCCGATCCAGGATGCCGGACCAAGCTCCCTCCGCCGCGTTCATCGTCCACCGCTTGGGCTCGGCCCGCAGCGCGTCCAGTCGCGTCGCGGTGTCGCGTCGCAGGCGGTTCAACTCGCTCACGGGCAGGATGACTTCGCCCTCCAGCTTGTTGACCAATCGACCGAGCCGGAACGGCGTTCCGCCCAGGCGGCCGAGCTGATCGGTCAGCTTCTCCGTCGTCAGCGGCTGCGTCTCGGCCTTGGCCAGCTTCAGCTCGGACGCCGCTTGGACCACGTGGCCCAGCTCGTCGCGCAGGATGAGCGTCAACGGCAGGTCGATGGCGCCGTGGACCTCGACGGTGATCGGGCGTTGGAAGCGGATCTTTTCACCCTCGAAGGTCTGCCGGAGCTGGCGCTCCAGCACGGGATCGCTCGTTTTCCAGAGCTTGTTGCCGGGCACGACGCGGCGAAAGTCGATCGCGTCCGGACCGAAGCCCAACCAGCTCAGTCCGTCCCGGTCGTCGACGTAGTAGACCGAGCCGCCCTCCTCTTCCTTGCTCGGTTTGCCGGCGTCGAAGACCACCCCGTCTCCCGGCTTCAACTCCGATTCCAGCCGCAGCCCGACCCGGTCGCCGTTCACCTCGACCACTTCGCCCAGATACACTCCGCGCTTCTTGCCGAACCGCGCGTGGACCAGCTCCTGGTTCTGGATGCCGCGGAACCAGCCCGTGTAAAGCCCCCGGCTGAAGGCCATCTCCATCTCGTAGCGGTCGGCCGGGGAGGGCGGAGTGATGGAGTTCTGAAGCGGTGGAGTGACTGCGCCCTCTCCCTCGACCCAAGACTCCAAGACTCCATCACTCCTCAACCGATCAAGCGCCTTGCGGTAGACCCGGGTGATGCTGGCCACGTATTCCGGCGCCTTCAGCCGGCCCTCGATCTTCAGCGAACTCACGCCCGCTTTCACCAGATCCGGCAGCACTTCCAATCCCGCCAGATCCTGGGGGCTCAGCAGATACTGGCGACCGCCCAGATCCACCTGCCGACCGTCGGACAACAAGTCGTAGGTCATCCGGCAAGCCTGGGCGCATTCGCCGCGATTGGCCGAGCGCCCTCCCAACGCTTCGCTCGTCAGGCACTGGCCCGAGTAGGCGACGCAGAGCGCTCCGTGGACGAATACTTCGAGGGGCAATGACAAAGGTCGAAGGCCGAAGGCCGAACTGTCGGCGTCCGATTCGGCCTTTGGCCTTCGGTCTTCGTCAGTGGCCATGCGCATCTTCTCGATCTCGGCGATGGAACATTCCCGCGCGAGGACCGCCAGGTTGCAGCCCAGCTCACGGGCGAACTCCACGCCGGCCGCGCTGGTGATCGTCATCTGCGTGGAGGCGTGGATGGGAAAGTCCGGCGAGATCCGGCGGATCAAGCGGCAGATGCCCACGTCCTGCACGATGGCCGCATCGACCCCGGCCGCGATGACCGCGCGCAGGTATTGTTCCGCGTCCGGCAGCTCGGCGGTGAAGACCAGCGTGTTGAAGGTCACGTAGCCCCGCACGCCGCGCCGATGGAGGAAGGCCATCAAGTCCGGCAGATCGGCCTCGGTGAAGTTGTGGGCCCGCATCCGGGCGTTGAAGCGATCCAGGCCGAAGTAGATCGCATCCGCGCCGTTCTCCACCGCCGCGCGCGCGCATTCCCAGTCGCCGGCCGGCGCGAGCAGTTCGGGCAACATTGGGACCATGTTGCTGGTGGCGGGAGCGGACTGGACGGCGGCTTCGGACATATCGTCGGAAAACCGTAACAGCCCCGGAGCGGGTCTCCAGCTTGGATTCGTGACCCTGCGCGGACCGGGAATGGTTCACTTGCGCCGCAGGGTCACGAAGAGCGTGCCGGAGTTGGCCGGGGTGGAGATGTGCTGGATGTAGCCGTCGCCGGCGATCTCGGCGACGAGGGTGGAGCTGCCGGAAGCGATGTCCGTGAGGCGACGGATCTCGTAGTGGCGGCCGGGTTGGGTGGCGAGATCGACCGCCATGCTGCCGTTGACCAGGCTTGGGGTGGGATCAAAAAAGTGTCGGGCCTTGGAGCCGATCGTCTTCTGGTCAACCGTCGGGCAGGGTGTAGATAGCTCGGGGACAATGGCCGGCGGTGAAGGAGGTTTGTCTTTCATCGGCTGTCGGCCCGGAGCGTGGCCATGAAAACCGGAACAAAGGACCGATGGGAATTGTCGCGGCTGGACGACGTGTTCGCCGGCGCGTGGCGGGCTTATCGGCGGATGTCCAAACATTGCCGAAAGGCTCCCACTTCGGAATCGATCCATCAGCTGCGCGTGCTGACCCGGCGGCTGCAGGCGTCCCTCGATCTGTTGGGGCCGATGTTGGGCGATATTCCGACGGGGCGCTTCAACACGCTGCTCAAGCCGTCGTTCAAAGCGGCGGGCCGGATCCGCGACGTGCAGCTGATGAGGCTGCAAGTGACGGCCGATTCGAAGCGCTGTTCGGGTACGAAGGGCTTCGCCCGGGAGCTGGGCCGGCGCGAACGACGTTGTCGCCGCAAGTTTGCCCGTGAGCTCCGAAACACCCGTCTGGCGGAATTGAAGGCCATGGTCCGCGACGTTCGAGAACGCCTGCAAAAAGCCGAGGCGGAGACTCGCCGGGGAGGGCGGGTGGAGGCGTCCATCCGGAAGAGCGTGGACGGCGCCTTCGCCCGGACCGTCTCGGCCCTGCGGGCGATGGATCCGGCGGACCCGGATTCGATCCATCGCGTCCGGATCGCCTTCAAGAACTTCCGCTACATGCGCGAGGCGATGGCGGCGGTGGGTTCCATTCCGGACGGCGATCAAGCGGCGGCTCTTCGCGCCCAGCAGAAACTGATGGGCGGGATCCAAGACTCGAGAACTCTGCTGGCCGCCGTGAAAAAGTACCTGCGCCGCGAACCGGAGGAAGCCGGGCGGCTCCGTCGGTTCCATGGCGTGGTCCAGCGCCGCCATGACCGACAGACCAAAGCGTATCTGCGGCGGGCCGATGAGCTGTTCGCGCTCTGGAAACCCGCCGTTGCGAAGCGCTCGGGGCGAAGCGGGTCTTGAGGTGGCGGGAAAGTATTCTGTCGGATTCCGGATCCGGTGGCGGTTTAACCGGTGAATGCAGTCCACGTCCGACATCCAGCTCCTGCGCTCCTACGCGACCGACGGCTCCGAAGCCGCCTTCGCCGAGCTGGTCCGGCGCCATGCGGATCTCGTGTATTCCGCCGCGCTTCGGCAAGTGGACTCGCCCGATCTCGCCTCGATCATCGGCTGGCTCTATCGCGGCGTCCGTTACGAGGCCCTTGATCTCCGCCGCACCGAGCTCCGCCGTCGCCACCGCGTCCATTGCGGGTCTGACCGCCGCCATCTCCGCCCACGCCGTGCAGGCCGCGCCCGTCGGACTGATTACCGCGACATTGAACGTTTCGGAGAGGAACGTCGGGTCTTCAAGGGACGCATCACAGATTCGAAAGTCGGGCTCACAGGGCTCACCAATCTCGTCGCCTCGCTCAACGCCGAGAACGACCGTCTCCAAGCTCAAGCCATCGACGGGCTGAAGCTCCATCGACAAGCCGTCCAGCTCCCGGACAAAACCCAGCGCGAAGTCTCCGGCGCGGATCCGGATGTGCAGGAGGCGCTGAGGTGGAAGGCGAACAAGGAGAAGCTGCACCACCTATTCGCAGATCGTCCCGACCAGTGGATTCCGGAGCTCGCCCTGATCGACGAGGACGATTGGCTCTCATACGGTCGCAATGCGGATCTCGATTCCGAACAAGGCATCAGGAAGGCCCTCAGCGCAGCTCGAAGAGCCGCTGACAACACATTCGCCAGTGAAATACAAAGCGGAGTGATGCTCTTTCAACAAACCCATGACGGTGCCTTTCCAAAATCGCCTGCGGACCTCGCCACCTACCTCAAACCGCCCGACGATGCGTCGTGGCTACAGCGCTACACTGTCCTGCCCTCGGACCAGTTCCAATCGAGACTCGGAGGCGACTGGGTGATTACCCAAAAATCGGCTGTCGACGAGGATAACGACTCGCGATGGCTGGTCGGAGCGGTGGGATATTCCACGGGTGAGTTCAAAATTGATCCCAACACGGCTTTGATGAATTCACTCCGAGCACCTGTCGGGCAGTATGCGATCGAACACGGCGGGAAAGAGCCCAACACGGTGGAAGAATTGGAACCCTATCTGAAAACCCCGCAACAGAAGGCCGCCTTCGCCAAGGTGAAAGACACAATCGCTGAACAATTGTCGAAGATCCGCAAATGACGGAACAAAAGGGCCCAGCTGCAGGGCAGGACAGCGCTTCCAGCCTGTCCTCGAAGTCTGATGACAAGCAGCCAACAGTGAGGTGTCCGCCATCGGCGAAGCTTTTGGACTGCGGCTCTGCTGCGCCGCTTTGGGGAGGACAATTCTCGGAGCCAATCAGCCACTCCCCATAAGCGCTGGAGCCCCGGCGCAGTCCACGACACTGGCGCGACATCGGATGTCCCTCGGTTCGCCGAGACCTGTAGGCCGGGTTCCCCAACCTGGCGGACCCCTCCCGACTGCGGCTCATCGGCCGATGCGGAAGGGGCTGGGCGGCGGGTTTTCAATTCCCGACCGATGCCCAGCGGTGGTCAGGAAGAAGCTTTGCGCCCGAGTTCGATCTGGATTGCTCCCACATCGAACACGCATCCGCCCCACGTGCCGCCGCTGACGGCTTGGAGCGCGGCCCAGAGGCGGGTGTCGTCGGGGAGGTTCGGATTCGGCGCCAGATCGTCGCGGGTTGGGCGTTGACGGAGGAGGCCCTCGCCTTCGTCAGGGCTGAATCGACGATCGCCTTCCCCCACAAAATCCACGGAGCCGCAGCATTGGTTCCGGTCGATGACGAGGCGGATCACGTCGCCGTCGAGCAGCTTGCCGATGGGTCCGCCGGCCAATCCCTCGGGCCCGATGTGGCCGACGCACGCGCCGGTGGAGACGCCGGAGAACCGGGCGTCGGTCAGCAGGGCGACGTGTTTGCCGAAGGGCAGGTGCTTGAGCGCGCTGGTGACCTGGTAGGTCTCTTCCATGCCGGTGCCCATGGGCCCGATGCCGGCCAGCACCATCACGTCACCGGCTTGGACGGCGCCGCCCTTGATCGCGGCGATGGCGGCGCGTTCGCTGGTAAAGACGCGGGCGGGACCTTCCTTGCGATAGACTCCGTCGGCATCGACGACCGAGGGATCGATGGCGGTGCTTTTGATGACGGCGCCGTCGGGGGCGAGATTGCCCGTGACGAAGCTCATCGTGCGGGTCAAGCCACGGGCTTCGGCGGCTTCGGGACTGAAGACGACGTCGTCGGGATCCACGCCGTCTTGTTCGAGGAGAATTTCGCGGAAACGACGGCGGCGTTCGGAGCGTTCCCAGGCATCCAGCGATGCGCCCAAGGTGCGACCCGCAGCGGTCATCACGCCGGTCTCGAGCAGGCCGAGGCGGCGGAGATGGAGCATCACTTCGGGCACGCCGCCGGCGAGGAAGGCGCGCACGGTCGGATGGTGCACGGGGCCGTTGGGCAAGACGCTGACGAGACGGGGCGTGCGCCGATTGACATCGATCCAATCGGCCACGGTGGGCCGGCGGAGGCCGGCGGCGTGGGCGATGGCGGGGATATGCAGGAGGAGGTTCGTCGAGCCGCCGAAGGCCGCGTGGACGACCATGGCGTTGCGGATGGCGTCGTCGGTCAAGATGTCCCGGCTGCGGATCCCGCGGGCTTCCATCTCCACCAATGCTTGGGCGGAACGGACGGCGAGGTCGGTCCAGACGGGTTCGCCGGAGGGCGCGAGCGCGCTGTGGGGCAGGGACAAGCCGAGGGCTTCGCCGACCACCTGAGACGTGGCGGCGGTGCCGAGGACTTGGCAGCCACCGCCGGGCGATCCGCAGGCGCGACACCCGAGATCGGCGGCTTCCTGGAGCGACACCAATCCATGGGCATAGCGCGCGCCGAGCGTCTGCACCGCTCCGGCGTCTTCACCATTGGTCGGCGGCAAGGTGACGCCACCCGGAACGAGCACGACCGGCAGGTCGCGCAGCCCGGCGAGCGCCATCATCATGGCGGGAAGGCCCTTGTCACAGGTGGCCACGCCCATCACGCCGGCGCGGCACGGCAACGATCGGGCCAGCCGGCGAAAGAGCTGCGCGGCGTCGTTGCGATACGGGAGGCTGTCGAACATGCCGGTGGTCCCCTGCGTGCGGCCGTCGCACGGATCGGAACAGTAGGCGGCAAAGGGAATGGACTTCTTCCGGCGGAACTCCTCGGCGGCGGCTTGGACGAGCAGGCCGATCTCCCAGTGGCCCGTGTGGTAGCCGAGGGCGATGGGTTTTCCGTCGGGCGCCCGCATGCCGCCCTGGGTGCTGAGGATGAGGAATTGTTTCCGGCCGAGTTCTTCGGCGTTCCAGCCCATGCCGACGTTCTGGGTGAGGCCGAAGAGGTCGCCGCTGGGGCGGTTCAGCAGCATGTCCGCATCGATGGGCAACGAGCCTGAAGGCCCGGCGGCCTTGGTGCGGACTCGGAAGATGGAGGGGTCGGCGGCGAACGGATCGGGCATGGGCGGATTCAAGCAGGGCCCCGCCTGCTGGCCAGCGTGAAGAGACTAGGAACCGGGCAGGCGCTTCCAGCTGGTGGCAAATGTTTCGATCGTCGTCGCCAGGTTCTTGGCGGCAAGCCGGCAGGTCCGCTGCAGCCGCATCAGGCCCCGGATGCGCGAGGGCGAGACGACGATGGCGCCGGCGAGCTTGAAGAAGTTCAGGCGGTGATCGGCGGTCATCAAGGCGTTGAAATCGATGGGAAGATCCTCCGTGGCCGAGTCCGAGATGACCCGCACGGTCGCGCTGGGGATGGAGTGGGCCCGGGCGATGGCGCGGATGATCTGCGACTCCATCTCGACGGCGTCGCAGCGCGTTTCTTCCCAGAGGCCCTGCTTTTCAAGGATCGTGACAGCCACACGGTCGGAGCAGTGGAACTTGGCCGGGCACCCTTTCGCCGCCAGCAGGGCGCTGTTCAGCGAGTCGTCCGCATCGCAGTCGTAGACCACGGTGCCGGAGGCGAGATAGGGATTGAGCCCGCCGGCGAAACCACAGGTCAGGATGAGGTCGTAGTCGGAGGATTTGAGGCGCCGATGGACCTGTTTCTCGGCGTTCTCCCGGCCCATGCCGGTGACGAGCACGTCCAGTCGCTTGTCGGGCCGGAGAAACGCCGCTTCTTCCCGGACTGCGCAGCAGACGAGGATGGCGGGTTCTTCGGCGAAGCTCATTTGATGCCCTTGAGACGCTCCGACCAGATTCGATAGAGCTGCACCGTGGCCTCGACGTCGCGGACGCAGTATTCGGCGATCTCCTTGTAGCGGCCCTGCGCGATCATCTCGGGCACCTGGTAGCCGGACACTCCCTGGGCCTTGGGCGACGGAATGCCGAAGGCCTTGCAGTAGAAATCCAGATTGAACTTGCGGGCCGCGCCATCGCGCCCGCTCACCCCGTAGAAGCACAGCTGCTCCGCCAGGTCGCAGTGCGGTTCCGTGGCGAAACGATAGCCGAGCCAGTCTTTTCGTGTGACGGGAACATCGAGGACGGCGGAGCGGAGGTAGAGGAACGGAACGTCGAAGGCCCTTCCGTTGAAAGTGACGATGGAATCGTAGCGCTTCGCCAGCTCCCAGAAGTTGACCAGCATCTCGCTTTCATCCACACAGGGCACGAACTCCACCGAGCCGGTCGACTCCTCGTCGTAGTCCTCGGCGACGAAGAGGACTTTCCCGCGCATCGACTCCGCATTGAGCATGGCGATGCAGACGACCTGGCCGGTCAGCGGCCAAAGGCTGAAGAACCGCTGGATATCGTCGCGTTTCTTGGCGCGCTCGGCCTCCTCGGGCAGCTTGTCGGCCTCGCGGAACAGGTATTCCCGCTGCACCTCGTCGAAGTGTTCCAACGGAAGTCCCGTGGTTTCGATGTCGAAGACCAGTGTGGCCATTGAGGGGATGGGAGAGTTTTGAGGGGTATAAAACCAGCAGGATGGAACCCAGCGACACTGGGTCGAGGATCCCATCCTGCGGGCTGCTACAGGTTACTTCTTAGCGGTCTTTTTCTTCGCGACTTTCTTCGCGACTTTCTTGGAGGCGACGGTCTTTACCGCCTGCTTGACCACTGTCTTCGCCGCGGGTTTCGCGGCTTTCGTTGCTGCCTTTTTCTTAACGGCTGCTTTCTTTGCCATGAATTCTCACCCCCGATCTGGGTTTGCTCAATCAACGTGAGCGGATATGGGACGATTTGGTGACAGAGATGTTTCTGCATTTCAAACTGTTTCCATCTTTTGATGAAGAATTTGATGGACAGCCATGGTGCGTGGGTGTTTGGCGGCGGCGGCGCGGAAAAGTCGTTCCAGCCAATGTCCATGAGGGTTTCGTCGCTGTTGGATCGTTCGGTTCCGTGTTGTTTGCGCCGATTCGGCGCCGAGGAAGCTGCTCCCCTGAGAACCGTTCCGCGTCCTTGACGCGGTCGTTCACCATATAGTTGACATATCAACAATCGATTAGTAGACAACAGCTGTGAGCACGACCAGACCAAAACCCGGGGCGCACTACCAGGCGCTCCTCCAGTTGCTCCGGACCTCCGAGACCGTGTGGAACGCCTCGCGCCGGTTCTTCGCTCGCTGGGACATCAGTTCCAGCCAGTTCAACGTCCTCAACGTCCTCCGTGACCATCGCGAAGGCATCACCCAGGTGGAGCTCAGCCGCCTCTTGATCATGCACCGGTCGAACGTCACCGGATTGATCGATCGTCTGGAACAGCGGGGATTCGTCTGCCGCAAGGAAAACACCGCGGATCGCCGGGCCTATCGGGTGGTGGTCACCGCCGCGGGGCGCAAGCTCCTGGCCGAGGTGCTTCCCGCCTACTACCAGGCGGCCGAAGCGGTCTGGAGCGGCTTCGGCGCGAGGGCGACGACGGCCTTCGTGGCGGAACTTGCGCGGTTGGAGAAGAACGTCGGCGACTTCTCAGAAACCTTGGACCCGTGATGCAGCGATCTGGAACCGTCTTCGATTCATCCATGAATGCCTCAAAAAACTACCCCTTATTGCTGGTCGGCCAGTTCCTTGGTGCTTTCGGCGACAACTTTCTCCTGGCGGGAATCTTGGCGCCGCTGACCTTTTTGAAGAGCGCGGGCGCGATCACCGAACAGCAGGTCAACAGCACGAACACGCTCTTCAGCGTCGTCTTCTTTCTTCCCTTCATCCTGCTGGCCCCCTTGGCCGGCTTTCTGAACGACCGGATGCCGAAGACCTCGTGGCTGCTGGGCGGAAACCTTGTCAAGATTGTCGGAACAATCATCGGTTTCGTCGGGATCACCGGCCACGCCGGGAACCACGCCGCCGCTGAGATCTGGCAGGCCATCGGCTACACCGTGGTGGGCATCGGTGCCTGCCTCTATTCGCCGGCCAAGTATGGGGCGCTTCCCGAGATCGTGCCTGCGGAGAAGCTGGTCAAAGCCAACGGCATGGTCGAGATGCTCACCTTGGTCGCGATTCTTGGGGGCCTCGGCGGCGGCGCGGTGCTGTATGATCGCACCCGGTCGCTGGCCGTCTGCTACGGGGGCGCGCTGGCATTGTATGCTTTGGCGGCGGTCTTGAACGGAACGATGAGCCGGACGCCCTGCAATCCCGCCGCACGGCTCGGCGACAGCCTCCAGGGGTTCTTCCGCCACTTGGGATCCATGGTCCGACAGCGCCGCATCAGCCGGATCCTTCTCGGATGCGGGCTCTTCTGGTTGGCCGGCGCTTTCATGCGGACGAATCTCCATGCTTGGGGACTTTCGATCTTCGAAGGCGCGGGGGTGGCTCCGGAAAACATCAGCAACGAACGTCTCGCCCTTCTTAAGGTGGGCCTCGTTCTCGGCATCGTCGCGGGCAGCGTCCTGGCGGGTCGCCTGCATCGCATCGGCGACCTTTCGAAACAGTGGCTCTACGCGTTGGGGTTGGCGGCGGGTATGGCGTTGCTCGGCCTGTTGCCGGGCAGCGCGGGCTTCTACGTGATCGTGCCCGCCCTGTGCCTCTCCGGAGTCATGGCCGGCCTGCTGGTCGTGCCCTTCAACGCCGCGTTGCAGAACGAGACCGACCATTCGGCCCTCGGCAAAACCATCGCCGTGCAGAACGTGGTGGACTACGCCGGCATGTTGCTCGGGGCCGGTCTGCTCGGCGTGATGACGAAGCTCAACTGGTCCGCCCATGTCTGCTTCCTCGGGTTGGCGGCCGTGATCGTCCTGTTGACCTTGGGAATGAAGCTTTCAACCCGTCCCGGCGACCGCGTGTCGGCCCAACGCTGAACCCTGTCCCCCAGTTGCGGAGAAAGGATCCCATGGCACCTCCATCCAAAACTCGCGAAGCAACCCGGAGCGCCGGATCCGGAACCAAGCTCCGTTCCTCGATTCCGATCGGGGCGGACATCCTGCGACTGACGGGATTGTTCGGACTCGCCATCGTCGGCTTTCACCTTGCCTATTCCTTTCCCTCGCTCGCTTGGCTGACCGGACTCCTTCCCTTCAGCCTGATCGGTTTCGCTCTCCATCCCAACCGCCGCATCGCCTTTTATCTGTCGTTGCTGGCCGGCCTCGGCTGCTATGCGCCCAAGCTGGCCTTCTTCTGGACCATCTTCGGTCCCGCCGCGATTCCCCTCTGGCTGGTGCTGAGCTTCTGGCTCGGTGTCTTCGGCTTGACCGTCTGGTTTCTGAACCGTCGCCTCGGAACCAACGCCTCGCTGCTGGCGGCTCCGGTGGTGTGGACCGCGGTGGAGTTCTTTCGAAGCGAACTCTACTTCCTCCGTTTCGCTTGGCTCACACCCGGCATGGCGTTCGATCATTGGCCCAATGTCGTCGGCACGCTCGGCATCTACGGCACGGGCTTCGTGCTCGCCGCAATGGGGTCCTCGGTCTGGAAGGCTTTTTCGATGTTCGACGTCGGGAGTCGGGCGTTCGATGTTCAGAAAAAGGGAACACCCAACGTCCTGCTCCGCACTCGGAACGCCCCACCATGGGCCGTCGTTGCTCTTCTCCTCGTCGCGTCGCATTCCGCCCCGGCCAAACCCCTCCATCTCGCCGGAGCCCAACTCGAATTCGCCACCCACGACCAGGTCTTGGCCACGTTGGACCGGATCGTCGTCGAACATCCCGAGACCGAGCTGATCGTCCTCAGCGAATACACCTTCGACGATGTCCCGCCCAAGACCGTCCGTGACTGGTGCCGCTTGAACCGCCGCCACCTCGTCGCCGGCGGCAAGGACTTCCAGCCGGACGGCGACTTCTACAACACCGCCTTCGTCGTCGGACCCGATGGCGACATCGTCTTCCGTCAGGCCAAGTGCCAGCCCATCCAGTTCTTCAAGGACGGCAAACCCGCCGCCTCGCAGCGGCTCTGGGAGTCTCCATGGGGCCGCATCGGCTTCGCCATCTGCTACGACGACGGCTACACCCACATCCTCGATGAACTCGTCCGACAGGGCGCGCAGCTGCTCATCGTCCCGACGATGGACGTGGTGGAATGGGGCGAGGCGCAGCACGCGCTCCACGCCCGGCTCGGGCCCATCCGCGCCGCCGAATATGGCATTCCTGTCGTGCGCGTGTGCAGCTCGGGTGTGTCCCAAGTGGTTGGCCGTGATGGCGCCGTCCTGAATTCGCTTCCCTTCGTCGCAGCGGAACCCTCCGACCCGACCACGGCCAACCCACGTGAGCTATCCCGGGCCAACGATGGGGCGGCCGACACGACCGCTCCCGCAGGCACCCGCTCAGCGTTTATGTTCGCGAGTTTGGATCTCGAAGGCCCCGGTCGCCTGCCGCTGGATCGTTGGTGGGTCCGCGGCTGCGTCGCCGCCACGGTGGTCCTGATTCTGGTCGCCTGGCGGCGGTCGAACAAAGACAGCGCCGAGTCTTCTCTCCCAGTCTTGAAACCATGAAACGCTTCCTCGCCACTTTGCTCCGCTGGTTCTACGGCTACCGCTCCTTCAACCCCGAGGTGCTGGAGACGACGGGCCCCGTGCTGCTCATCCCCAACCACACCTCGTGGTTCGACTGGCTCTTCCTTCTCGCGGAACTCGACGGCGACTGGAAGTTCGTCACGTCGAGCGTCACCGCCCGGAAATCGTGGTTCCACACCCTCTTCATGGTGAACCGGCGCACGTTCCCCATCGACACCTCGTCGCCCTACGCCGTGAAGCGGATGGCGGAATTCCTCCAGCAGGGCGGAAAGCTCGTGCTCTTCGCCGAAGGCCGGATCTCCCGCACCGCCTCCTTGATGAAGCTCTTCGACGGTACCGGCTTCCTCCTGCACAAGACCGGCGCCCACGTCATCACCTGCTATCTGCGCGGGGCGCAGCGGCTGCCATGGTCGCCGAACGGCGAGAGCAAGAAGTGGTTTCCCACCGTCACCGCCCACTACAGCCCGGCACTGTCCGCGCCCAAGCTGGAGCACATCAGCACCAACGCCGCCCGCACCAAGCTGACGAACTGGCTCCGCGACCAGATGGTGAGCCAGCATTTCGCCACCGAGATGGAGTTCGGCCCCAAGATCGTGCTCGACGCGATCGGCGAGACGGCGGCGGCCTTCCCGAATCGGGTGATCCTGCAGGACGCCACCACGACGGAACTGACGTATAGGAAGCTGTTGGTGGGAGCGAGCCTCTTGGCGGACGCGATCCGTAGGCCGGGCCTCCCTGCCCGGCAAGTTTCCGGGTCGCTTGGGGGTCCGGAGTTTGAAGTTGGGAGTTCAACCTTTGCACAGAGACTTGCCGGGCAGGGAGGCCCGACCTACGGCGACGCCGACCCCATCGGTCTTCTCCTCCCCAACGTCAACGCCATGCCCGTGACGCTCCTCGCCGTCTGGGCCACCGGCAAAGTCCCGGCCGTCCTGAACTTCTCCACCGGCCCGACCGTGATGCTCCAGTGCTGCCAGCTCGCCAGTTTGAAGCAGGTGATCACGTCGAAGCTTTTCGTCGAAAAGGCGAAGCTGAACCTTCAGCCCCTGATCGAGGCCGGCATCGAGTTCATCTACTTGGAAGACCTTCGCGCCGGCATCGGCAAACTCGCCAAGCTGGGAACCCTCGTCCGCAGCTTCTTCGGCCTGCGCTCGCTGCTGACCGCGTCGCTGACCTTCAATACCTACCCCGATCGCACCGCCGTCATCCTCTTCACCAGCGGGTCCGAAGGCGTGCCCAAGGGCGTCGAGCTCACCCACACCAATCTGCTGGCCAACCTCCGGCAGATGCTCGCCATCACCGATCTGACCGATCAGGACCGGCTCTTCAATTCGCTCCCGATGTTCCACAGTTTCGGCCTGACCGTGGGGACGCTGCTGCCGCTGGTGCGCGGCATGTTCTGCTTCGTCTATCCCTCGCCGTTGCACTATCGGCTCGTGCCGGCGGTGTTCTACGACCGTGATGCCACCGTCCTGCTCGGCACGAACACCTTCCTCAACGGCTATGCCCGCAAAGCACACGCCTACGACTTCCGCAGCCTGCGCTACCTCTTCGCGGCGGCGGAGAAGGTGCAGACAAAGACCTTCGAAACCTGGGCGCAGAAGTATGGCGTCCGCATCCTCGAAGGCTACGGCGCGACCGAGTGCAGCCCCTGCGTCTCCGTCTGCACGCCGCTGGAGCCCAGACACGGCACCACGGGCCGATTGATGCCCGGGATGGAGTATCGGCTGGAGCCGGTGGAAGGGGTGGGGGGACAGCCCGATCCCGGATCCCAGATACCGGATGCCGGACTGGCTCAGTCCAGCAGTCCAGCAGTCCAGCACTCCAGCACTCCGCCGCCGCCGCCGCCGCCGCCGCCGCCGCCGCCGCCCTCCGGCCGCCTCTTCGTCCGGGGTCCGAACGTGATGAAGGGCTACTTGAACGCCGAGGCCAACGCGGCGTTCCTCGCCCTCGACGGCTGGTATGACACGGGCGACATCGTGAGCATCGACGACGAGGGCTACGTGACGATCCAGGGCCGGATGAAGCGCTTCGCCAAGGTCAGCGGCGAGATGGTCAGCCTGACCGCCGTGGAGGACGCGTTGGCCGGCGCCTTCCCGCACTACGGGCTCCGCTGCCAGATCGCCGTCATCGCCGTGCCCGACGAGGACAAGGGCGAACGCCTCATCGCCATCAGCAACGAACCCAAGCTGACCCTCGAAGAGATCCGCGCCGCCATCAAAGCCAAGGGCCTGACCAACCTCTGCGTGCCGCGCGAAGTCAAAGCCGTCCGCGAAATCCCCAAGCTCGGCACCGGCAAGATCAACCACCGCGAGCTGCTGGCAAAGCTGAAGGAGGAGGCCGCATGAAATCGGTGCGATTCAAACGCTGGTCGATCATCGCCAGCGCATTGGTGGTCATGGCCTGCGCAGCGGTCGGCGACTGGTGGTTCAATCTGCGGCGACCCGTAGGAACAGGCCCCGCCGGTCCGGCCGTCGACGCAGCTGGATTTGAGAAGCCGTGGACGACGCGACCGGTGTTGCTCGTAGGGATTGGAGACAGTGTGACTGCGGGCTTTGGCGCATCAGCGGGCAAGTCCTACTTCAATCGATTGGTGACGAATTCCGAGGATGAGTTTCCGGCGATGCAGGATCTATCGTTGTCGGCGGTCTTGCCCAACCTGCGCGCCACGAATGTCTCTGTCTCCGGGAGCACCTCGCTCCAGCACTTGCGGGGGCAGATTCCGAAACTGGCAATCCAGCCAACGAATGTCCTCGGTCTCATCGTCATGACGACCGGCGGAAACGACATCATCCATAACTACGGTCGGTCGGCGCCGGTTGAAGGAGCGATGTATGGCGCCAGCCGGGAACAGGCCGCTCCGTGGACCAAGAACTTCACCGCGCGTCTCGAAACCATGCTGTCGGCGATCAAGGAATCATTCCCCGGTGGCTGCCATATCTTCCTCGCGAACATTTACGATCCCACCGACGGAGTCGGCGACATCCAGAACGCCGGGTTGCCGACGTGGCCCGACGGCCCGCTGATCCACGCCGAATACAACCGCATCTTGTCGGCATCGGCGGATCGGCATCCCGAGGTTCATCTCGTCGACATCCAGCATGAGTTCCTTGGGCACGGCATCCACTGCTCCCAGTTCTGGCGCGAGCACTATGACCAGGTCGACCCGCACTACTGGTATAACGACAACCTCGAAGACCCGAACAATCGCGGCTACGACGCGCTCCGGAGATTGTTCCTAAACTCGATGGCCAACGTTTTGACCCCCGGACATCCAGGAACACCCTCTCCCTGAAACCCTCGCGCGAGCTGCTGAAGCAAACCACCAGCCGCTGCCCTGTCTGCCACGCAGCCGTCCCCGGTGAAGTGTGGCGCGAAGGCGGGCATCCGGGCCGCGTGGTCATGCGGCGCACCTGCAACCTGAGCTGCCCGACCTGCTACGCCGATTCGCCGCTGGGCGCCGGAGCGAAGGTGGACGCGGTGCCGCTGGCCGAGATCAAGGCCCGGATCGAAGGCGTGATCGCCCGCAAGGGCGGCATCGAGATTCTCCAGCTTTCGGGCGGCGAACCGACGCTGCATCCTCAGTTGTTCGAGCTGTTGGACTGGGTCCAGTCGCATCCCAAGATCGACTACGCGCTGATCAATACGAACGGAGTCCGCATCGCCCACGACGCGGCCTTCGCGGAACAACTGGCCGTGGCGGCGCCGCGGCGGAAGCTCCAGCTCTACCTCCAGTTCGACGGCGTCCAGGAAGCCGCCCAATACGGCCTGCGCGGCGCGGATCTGCGTGCCACCCGCGAAGCCGCCATCGCCCGCTGCGCCGAGATGGACCTGCCGGTGACGTTGGCCATGACGGTGACGTTGGCCATGACGGTGACGCCCGAGAATCTGCCGCACGTCTGGGAAGCGATCGCTTTCGGACTGAGCCACCCGAATGTCCACGGGATCACCTTCCAGCCGATGTTCACCAGCGGGCGGGTGAGGGGGGCGGGTTTGCCGTCTCCCAACAAACATTCGCCAACGTTGGTCTCGGGCGTTCCCCTTACCCGACCTTCGGCTACCCTCTCCCCATCTGATAGGGAGACGGCCGGGGTGAGGGGTTTCTCAGACGATGATCGCAACAAAGCTGATGGAAGCCTGAGCCTGGGTCTTGAGCGTAACTCGCAACGGCCAGTCGAAGGTCAAAGCGGGACCGTAACCGACGCTGCGCTGGTTTCCTCCGAATATATGGGCTGCGCGGCAACGCAGCCCTATCGGACGAGTGAAAGGTCCAGCCTGACCGGGAACGACCCCGGCGGAAGTGGTTCCACCCAGTCCAAGGGGACAGCCGGGAAGCCTTTCCTACGCTGGAGACGCTGGCTGAGCTGGATCGTGCGGGGCACTGGCGTCCTAGTGGGGTCGTTGATCTCGGCGTGCGCCGTGTTCTTCCAAGGACCCTATGTCCCGACGGAGCCGCTGCCGCAAGCGAAGCTGATCGATCTGCACTGCCACACAGCGGGGATCGGTGCGGGCGGCAGCGGTTGCTTCGTCTCGAAGGCGATGCGCGACAGCTACAAGTTCGACATCTACCTGAAGGCCTTCGGCGTAACCCGGGCCGAATTAGAAGCAAAGGGCGACGCGCTCATTCTCGAGCGAATCTCCGAACAGATCAGCCGCAGCACGAAGGTCGGGGCGGCGGTCATCCTCTCGATGGACGGGGTGGTGGACGACCATGGCCAACTCGACACGAACCGCACCGAGGTCTACGTGCCGATCGAGTTCGTGGCCCGCGAGACGGCGCGCTACCCGAACCTGCTCTGGGGTGCGGGGATCAATCCGCTGCGGTCCGACGCGCTGGAGCGACTGGACTGGGCCGCGACCAACGGCGCGGTCCTCGTGAAGTGGATTCCCAGCATCATGCTGATCGATCCTTCGGACGAACGGATCATTCCCTTCTACCAGCGGATGAAGGCGCTGGGGCTGCCGTTGCTCTGCCATGCGGGACGCGAACGGTCGTTCACTTTCGCGCGCGACGAACTGTGCGACCCCGAGCGGCTGAAGCTGCCGTTGGAGCTGGGCGTGACCGTGATCGTGGCCCACATCGCCTCCACGGGCGCGAATGGCGGCGAGCCGGACATGGAGCGATTGGCCCGGATGATGGCGACGTATCCGAACCTCTACTCGGAGATCTCGTCGCTGACGCAGGTGAACAAGCCGGGCTATCTGGAGGCGGCGCTGACCCGGCCCGAGTTCAAGGGACGGCTGCTCTACGGCACGGACTTTCCGTTGATCAACACGGCGTTGGTTTCGCCCTGGTATTTCCCGCTTCGCATCCGGCCGAACGAAGCCCGCCGCATCGCCAAGATCGAGAACGCGTGGGACCGGGACGTGGCTTTGAAGCAGGCCCTCGGCGTGCCCCAGGAAATCTTCGAGCGGACCGGTCAAATTCTCCGGACGCACAAGGGAGAAACCACAGATGGACACCGATAGACGCAGATGGAGTCCGCAGGGCGGGAAAGCCGATGGCTTCTCCGCTATCTGTGTGGATCTGTGTCCATCTGTGGTTAAAGAGTTTCTTCCTCCCCCATGATCAGCGACACCGTCATCAGCGTGCGGATCCACGGTCCGGCCGAGGCGCAGACGCTGGTCTATCTGCCGGGGATGCACCGCGACTGGACGCTGGTCGCCAGCTTCCGTGAACGGATTCTGCCGAAGG
Organism: Verrucomicrobiota bacterium; assembly: GCA_038209745.1. Lineage (GTDB taxonomy): Bacteria > Verrucomicrobiota > Verrucomicrobiia > Limisphaerales > CANJSG01 > CANJSG01. Next base: position 16,805 of record JBBQXJ010000039.1, on the reverse strand, counting down.
TTCGCTTCGTGGAGTTGAGCTCTCCACGGACGACGGCTTGGCTGTTGGCTGTTGGTTGATCTTAGCCGCCAAGGTAAGGAGGCGGTTTCATCGCCGAAGACAGCGGGTTCCGCCTCCTCACGTCGGCGGCTTCGGGTTGAACCGGTCGATCCCCAGAAAGGAAGCGGTGGCGCCACCTCCGCCGCTCCAGAACCATCACAGCACGCGGCGAACGCTGTGGAAAGTCCGCAGCCGGTCTTCCGCGAAGAGCGGCGAAGCGGGGTCGAAGCTGTTGAACTGCACGCGGCCCGAGCAGTGGATGAACGTGCGCTTCTCCAGATAAATCCCGACGTGGGTGATGCCTTTGGCTCCGGTGCGGCCGTTTTGTCCGCTGAAGAAGAGGAGGTCGCCTTTGTGCAGATCCTGGAAGTGCGTTCCCGGATCGACGAGACGGCCGGCTTCCGTCCCTTGCTGCCAGGCATCCCGCGGGAGCTGGATGCCGTTCAGCCGGAACACGGTCTGGGTGAAGCCGGAGCAGTCGACGCCCTTGGTCGAGGTGCCGCCCCAGAGATAGGGCAGGCCGTGGAAGGATTTTGCGGTCCGTTCGATGTTGGCGGCGGTGGCGCGCGTGCTGCGTTTCCAAGTGGCGAACTCGGTGCCGGAATGTCGTTGGAGATGGCCGATGCGGCCGTCCGGCATCTCGATGGTGATCCAACCGCTGCTGCTCGCGACGCGCTTCAGGATGACGCCGGTGACGACATCCGAGACGGGCAGCGACTTTTCGTCGGGCTGTTCCCAGAGGAAATCGTGGAACGCGGTGACGATGATCTGGGAGGCGGAAATCCACGCGGCCAGGCCGGCGTCGTCGGTCTGGACTAGCTCCTGCCGCTCGATCCATCCGGTCATGCCTTCGGGCGAGGTGGCCTCGAACCAACCGTCCTTGTGCCGGCTCAGAGTGACCGTGGTGCCGAGGAGGAGCTGGGTGAGCAGTTCGGACCAGTGCTGCGGCTCCAAGCGGACATTGGCGACGCTGACGGAGACGATGCCGTGGTTGCGGCCTCCGAGGCTGACGTCGGGGACGAGCTCCGGAACGGGCTGTTCGGCGGGAGCTGGATCGGTGGCTTTGCGGGGCATGGCGATGGGATCAGCGGAAGAGGTTCAGAACGGCGTCGAGTCCGGAGAAGTTGAGCGGGTGGGTGGCCTTTGCCTGGACGAGGGGTTTGGCCCGGTAGGCGATGCTGACGCCGGCAAGGGCCATCATCTCGAGGTCGTTGGCCCCGTCGCCGATGACGACGGTCCGGCGCGTCTCGATGCCGAGCTCGGCACAGACCGACTTCACCTTCCCGGCCTTCGCGGTGGCATCGACGATGTCGCCGAGGACGCGGCCGGTGAGCTTGCCGCCGGAGGTCTCCAAGGTGTTCGCGAGGGTGAAATCGAGACCCAGCCGCTGCTGGAGCCGGCTGGTGAAGAAGGTGAACCCGCCGGAGACGAGCAGGGTCTTCAGGCCGGCGGCGCGCATCGCCGCCAGCATCGTTTCGGCACCGGGAGAGAGTTCCAGGCGTTCGTCGTAGACCCGTTGGAGGGCCGATCCATCCAGTCCATCGAGCAGGCCGACGCGCCGACGGAGGCTTTCGGCGAAGGGGATTTCGCCGCGCATGGCCGAGGCGGTGATGGCGGCGACCCGAGGCTTCAAGCCCACCATGTCGGCGATCTCGTCGATGCACTCGATGGTGATGAGGGTGGAATCCATGTCCATCACCACGAGGCGGAAGTCGGCGAGGCGACGGTCCGCCGGGACGAGGGCGATGTCACACGATGCGGCGGCGGCTGCCGTGGCGAGGCCGTCGATGCGCGCAGGGTCGGCGAGACGCCACGCCCCGCTGCCCTGCGGCTGGGGCGGGGCGGCACCGCAGAGTTCCGCCAAGTGGGCCGCGACCTCGGCGGTGGCGCCGGAACCTTGAACAACCAGATCCGTCATATCAGAGCGCTGGAAGGTAGGAACGGCTCCCCGGAAACGCACGCGGAAAGAATGCAGTGACGGGGAGATATCGGGTGCCCCTTCGCGTGGGAGGCTGGAAGATCCATTTCCCGGAAATACTTCCCCGAAAATGCTTCTGGGGTTCATGGCCACTCGATAAAACCGCCACGAACACTCTCTTGAACGTCCCCATACAGGGTCCGAAATGCGGCAAGCCGGTCCCCGCCTCGGTCCCGGGCGGCACCTGCCCGGCTTCCCTGATGGCGCAGGGCGTCGAAACCGAAGGCGCGGGGCAACGTCCACGCTTTGAAGCGCCTTCGCTGGAAATGGTGGCGGCGTTGTTCCCCAAACTGGAGAAAGTCGAGCGGCTGGGCACGGGCGCCGAACCCGATCTGCCCGAGGAACGCGACGAATCTGCACAAGCCGCCACAGGCATCACGGCCTTCGGCGTCTCGCTCAGCACGGGCTTGGCCCCGGCGAACCCCGGAGAGAATGTCGCGTCGGCGGGTTTGTGGGCGCACTCTCTTGGCTTCGTTTCCATCGCAATCTGCCGGCCTCAAACCCATTCCCCAAGGCGATCCCAGATTGAACTTCGCCTTTCGGGCTCAAGGCTCCGGTTCCGCCGCCGCCCCGGCTGCCATGCGATTCTCCGCTGGGCTTTCTCCAGAAAAGAACGCCCTGGCGTTGTTCGTCGTCGGGTCCTGGGGTCTGGTCCAGGACGAGGAGCTGGTGCTTCTCCTCGATCAGGGCGCGTTGGCGACCGCAGGTGTGTTGGCGACCGCAGGTGTGTTGGCCGAGGCGGGAACGGATGGAGTAGGGAAGGATCCAGTGCGGAGGCGTTATTGAACGGAGGCCCTGGGTGGCGCTTTGGCGGCACGGTGGCGAGCGGCCGACGAAGACCCGATGACGAAACCCGGTCCCGTTTGGCACGACCGAGGAACGGGTCTCGATCAGCCGGATTTGCGGGTGAAGAGAACCGAAGCGTCGACGAGGTTGAGCTCCACGAGGTCGATGCCCTCGTCGGGGTCTCGGAGGCGGGCCTTGCGGATCTGTTCCGCGACGGATTCGACGGTGGTAAGGGCGAAGTATTTGACGGCTCCGACGCTGAGTTCGGCCTTGAAGATGACGACCAGCAGGAGCTGGTCGTCGACGTTCATGACGAGGAGGCTGTGGCTCTGGCCCTGCTGGTAGATGCTGCTGAAGTCGGTCTCACCGACGAGGTCGGCGATGGCCTGGTTCGCGCAGAAGGATCCTGCGGCCAGGGCGGCCATCGTGGTGGTGTCGATCTTGTCGTGATCGCCCTTCTGGATGATGAGGGGGCCGCCTTTGTCGATGATGAGGGCCGCCACGGCTTCCGACTTGATAAGGAGCAGACCCAGCGCGGCGTCGAGCACCTCGACGTCTTCTTCGATGAGCTGTGGGAGGCTCAACATGGGGTTCCTGGGCGAGGGTTCAGGCCGCGCGGCGCGAGCTCTCGTTGATGAATTTATGCAGGAGCAGGCGGGTGATCATGTTCAGGGTCTCGAAGACGCCCTCGGAGGCCGACGCGGAGGCCTCGAAGGTGGGGACTTGGATGTCGCGGTTGTTCAGGAGGAACTCGATGTAGTCGACGGGGGCGACGTTCGGCAGGTCCCGCTTGTTGTATTGGATGACGAAGGGGATGTCGGAAAGGTTCAGGCGGAGGCTCTTCAGATTCTCCTCGAGGTTGGCGAAGCTCTCCACGTTCTCCTGCATCTTGTCGTATTGGGAATCCGCCACGAAAACGATGCCGTCGACTCCGCGAAGCACGAGCTGGCGGGTGGTGTTGTAGATCACCTGGCCAGGGACGGTGTAGAGCTGGAACTTGGTCTTGAAGCCCTTGATCGCCATGGCCTCGATGGGGAGGAAATCAAAGAAGAGCGTGCGGTCCGAGCTGGTGGCGAGGGAGACGAGCTTGCCCTTCTCCTGCACGTTCTGAACGTTGGCGTGGACCTGCTCGAGATTGGTCGTCTTGCCGCACTTCGCGGGTCCGTAATAGACGATCTTTACCTGAAGTTCCCGGGTTGCCTGGTTGATGATGGCCATACGATGCGACGTTATTGGTTCAGTTTTGAAAGTTCCGTGGCAACGAGCGCAAGCTGTGCCGTTGAAGAATGGGTGCCTTCGCCGACGACGCCGAAATAAACGCGGCCCGCGCGGAAGATGACCACCTGGCCCCCGTCGACCTCGAGCGAGAGCCGGTTGATCTCGCCGAACTTGAGTTCGCGGGTGTATTGGGCGATGCGGGCGAACATCTGGGGCATGAACCCGGCAAAGGCGTCGGCGTTCACGGTGGAGGGCAATTGCGCGGCGATGGGAAGTCCCTCGGCCAAGGCGATCACAGCGCCGGAGACCCCTGGGAGGAGCGAGACTTTCTGGACTATTTCTGCCGGCGACCACTCGGTCCTGTGGGGCTGGCCGAAGAGCGCGCCCAAGCGAGATGCGGGCGGGGTCACCTCCTTGGCGACACTGGTTGGAACGACGATCGGGAGTGGAATTTCAGCCGGGGCGGGCGGTGCCGACGCCTTGGGCGCGGGCCTTTCCATCGAAGGCATCTTGATGGGCTCGGGCGCCGCCGGAGGTTCCTCTTCGAGGACGAGCGGCTCGGATTCGGGCGGAGGCACGACGGGAGCAACCGCGGTCGGAGCGAGCTGCGCCGGGGTTTTCACCGGGGCGGTGGGAGCCGCCTGCGGTTCGACGTTCACCGGAGACGGGACTGGCACCGGAGCCGCGGCCCTGTTGCCGAACACATCTGGAATCTCCTGGTCGACCTTGACCCGCTTCTGGTTCTCGCGGGCCCGGAAACGAGCGACGAACAGGGGCGCGATCACCTTCAGGGGAAGGTCGAGCAATGTGCCACCGGTGGCCTGCGAAACTGCGGCGGGCTCCGGGAGGATCCAAGCGGCGATCTGTTGCCAGGTGAAACAGACTTTGCCGGAGCGGAGAGCGGGCTCGATGATGCTGACGGGAAGGTGGACCAGATGACCTCCTGCGCCGAGCTTGCGGATCTCATGGATGATCGCTGCGGGCCACAGCGGGGCCAACTGGGAGAGAGGAATTTCCAGGACATCCGCGGCGGACCGCTCGGGCCATTGGCGAGCAGACGGCTCCGCTGCCGCTGCCGGCGGAGTGGAGGACAGACCGTGGGCTGGAACGACGGGGACCGCCGTCAGGACAGAGGCGCCCGGAGTCGTCCGTGCGGCGGCCGGGGAACCGGACTTCGGCGCGGAGCCTCCTTCGAAGAACGGTTCGGCCGGTTTGAGCGGGGCGCCTTTGGGACCGAAGAGATTGTTGATTTCCGGCGGGGCGTCCCAGCGCTTCACCGGAATTTTCCGGCTCATTTTTGCGGGATCGATCCGGGGCACGATGGCGGCGAGAGGCAAGGAGATCTCCATGTCGCCGGTCGCGGGGCTTCCTCTGAAAAGTCCCGCCGGAGCGGCGGCCCGGAGCTCGGAGAAGACCACCTTGACCCTTCCGGAAGCGAGTTGCGGCACCAGGACGGCGGCGGAGAACTCGAAGTCACCGGCAACGCCGGGATTGACGAGGAGCATGATCTCCTTCGGCAGGCTGGGGGCAATGTCCTGGAACGGCACCCGCACGGCGTCGCCGGCCGGGCGTGGCCTGGACGGGGCGAACATATCACGCGCTGGAGCGAGATCGGCCGGACTCAAGGAGGGCGGGACGGGCCGCCGAGCGCTGGCCTCGATCGGCGGCGGCGCGGCGCCTCGGGCGGTGGGCGCTCCGGTTGTGATCCGACGGAAGCCGGAGGGAGGCGTTGGCGGCGGCGCGACCGCCGGAGCGGTCGGGGAGGGCCACGTCGATTCCGGAGCGTCGCTCCGACCAAATAGTTTTTTCAGCGCTGAAAACATGCGATGCGGCCGGCTTCGTGCTTTTTCCGGCATCTGTGGTGTCGGCAGTTCAACTACTGTCCTTAAGCCCGGAGCCTTTTCGGCCGTAATAACCTTTGCGACAAAGCGCCAATCATGCCCATTTCGCCAAAAATCCTTCTGCTGGACGACGAGACCGATGTTCTCGAACGCTTTCGCGGTGCCCTGTCGGGCCTGCGATCGCGGCCCGTCGTTGAAACCTGCACGTCCGGAGCGAAGGCCATGTCGCTTCTCGAATCCGAGAATTTTTCACTCCTGGTGACCGACCTCCACATGCCGGGGATGGACGGGTTGCAGGTGGCGACCATCGTCCGTCGGAAGTTCCCGCAGCTGCGACTGGTCGTCATGACCAACGGCATCGATTCCTCCCTCCGTTCCCGCGCCTACAGCCTGGGCGTGGATCTCGTCTGGGAGAAACCGGGGACGAAGGAAGAGCTGGGTCTGTTCCAGTCCTGTGTGGAGAGCCTGTTGGACGAGATCCAGCCCGGCGGATTCCAAGGCGTGCAGACGAAGAGCCTGGTGGATCTGGTCCAGTTGGAATGCCTGTCGCGGAGCTCTTCGCTTCTGCGGCTGACCAATGGCGACGAGGAAGGGTTCATCTGGATCCACCACGGAGAGGTCATGGACGCCGAACTGGGCAGCTTGGAAGGCGAGGCCGCTTTCAACCGCATTCTCCGGTGGGCCAACGGCAGCTTCGAGATCCTCCCGGCCCAGCCAGATCGGGCCCGTAGGATCGAACAATCCTGGCAGGGACTGTTGTTGAACACCGCCCAGGAGATCGACGAGATGCGCGGCGCCGCCGCGGTCGCCGCGGTCGAGGACGAGTTCGACACCGCATTGTGGCACGCGCTTTCGTCGGCTGAAGGGGTCGAGTTTGTCATGAGCGGGCAGAAGGCCTCCGGGATTCCTGCGAGCCGCAGGACCGCTCCGAAGACTCCGGAAGTCGAAGCGAAAGGCGACGATGCCGTCCTCGCATGGGCGCAGAAGACCTGGAGCGCCATCGAGAAGGTGGGCCAGGACGCCGGTCTCGGACCTCTCTGCCACGTGGAAGGAATAGGCCGCCAACGCCACGTCGGCATCTCCGCCGTGGATGAGACGATCGTCTGCATGGGCTTCAACCGGAAACTTTCGGCCGAACAGGTGCGCGCCACCACCAGCAAGATCCACCAACCCGCATGAGCCTCTTCACCTGGTCACGCAAGAAGCCCCGGCCGGCCACCATCCCACGGACGCCGAAGGGCGCCTTCACGGTGGACTCGTCGGGCCAGGTCGTGATGACCACGCTCCCGGCAGCCATGGCCGCCCGGGTGCAGGGGCCGTTGTGCGAGGCGATCATTTCGGCGTTCCGCGACGCCCACCGCGCGCAACTGGCGCTGACCGAACTCACTTTCAATTTTCAGGGGCTGCGCGTGACGGCGCGGGAGCTGCGCGGAGGAGCCATTGTTTTCCTCTATCCCATCGCCGGCAGTCCTGAAGCAACCAGACAGGCCACATGACCACGAAGCAACTCGACCAATTGATCCTCCAGCTCGAGAACTACCTCGAATGCTGGAAGCAGTTCAGCCATTTCATCGGCCTCGCCCGGATGAAAAAGTTCGAGACCGAGGACGAATCCCAGTTCCTCGAGGTCAAAAGCGTCCTCATCCAGGAGCTGGAGCTGATCCTCGCCCGCATCGAATGCGCCTCCCCGACGAGGGACGAGGTCCATTCGGTCGTCTCCAGCACCCCGTCGCTCCGCTATCTCGCCGAGCTCCCGGAAGGCACCCTGCGCGGCATCGAAAACCAGTGGCACAAGGTCTTCATTGCCTGGCAGTCCAACCTCGGCCAGCTGAAGGTCAAGCAGCACGACACCGAGGGTCGCGGCTTCTTCGCCCGGCTCATGGCGAAGCCGGCTTGAGCCCGGCCCCGCCCGCTCCTAGGCTGCGGCCATGTTCGCCGCCGCCGACCTCTTCGACCTTGCCCAGACGGAGCACGCCCGTCTGTTCGATGGAACCACCCACGCCTGGGAGGTTCTCGGGCGTCTCCGCGACTATCTCCTGGAACATCTCCGCCCCGAACTGAAGAACCGTTGCGACGGCCGCGCTTGGATCGGCGACCGGGTGTTCATCGGCGAAGGCACCGTGGTAGAAGACGGCGCCATGATCAAAGGCCCCGCCTGGATCGGGAAAAACTGCGAGATCCGCCACGGCGCCTACCTTCGCGAGAACGTCGTCATCGGCGACAACTGTATGGTGGGAAACTCCAGCGAGCTGAAAAACTCCCTCCTCTTCAACGGCGCCCAGGTGCCGCACTTCAACTACGTGGGCGACTCCATCCTCGGCCACAAGGTCCACCTCGGCGCCGGGGTGAAGATCTCCAACCTCAAGCTCACCCCCGGCAACGTCGTCCTTGATCACGACGGACAGAAGATCGACACCGGCCTGCGGAAGTTCGGCGCCCTGATCGGCGACTTCGCCGAAGCCGGCTGCAACAGCGTCCTCAATCCCGGCACCATCCTCGGCCGCCGCTCGCTCGTGTATCCCAACGTGAACTGGCGCGGCATCCTTCCCGCCGATCGGGTGGTGAAGAACCGGGCGGAACTGGAGATCACCGAGCGGCGGCCAAGGTAGTTGTCCGCTGTCAAGTAGTCGGGTTCCAGCGGCATCTTGCCGCTTGGGCCTCCCCACCGCGGACGTATCAGAGCGGTTGCGCTGGAGCACGTCTCCGATCACTGCGGGTCCGAAGAAAGTCGGGCGCTGTCCGCACCCGGAACGAGACGCTTCGGGAACCCGCAGCCGTGACGACCGCGCTACGTCGCGACATTCGCTGGCGCGTCATTCTTCTTGGGGTATTCATTTCGGCGGATGATCGAACCTCCGCCCCAATCTGAATCCCCGTCCTCCGTCGCCGCGTCGCCGCTCGCGCAGATGGATCGCCACATCGCCTCGTGGGATTGGAGCGCCGTCACCGCCGCCAACCAACACCTTTGTCGGAAAGGCAGCGCCCAGCACGGGCTCAATCCCCGGAGCCATCCACGGGTCGCCGCCGAATGGGAGATGTGCCGCGCCTGTCCGCTCAGCCTGATGGAAGTCCTGGAGCACCTGCTGCGCTGCCATCGGCGCGAGCCGTTCTTCTTCTTCAACGAATCCACCTTCTCGCACATCAGCCGGAACCTGGGCGGGCGGGTGTTCGCCTCCCTGCCGGTGCTGCGTCGCCGCGAAACGGTCACCGCGATCGTCCGCTACGTCGCCGGACTGATGGAACGCGCGGCCATGGTGGAGATCGTCGAAACGATGTGGCGCCCCATCTGCCCGGAGCCGGGCGACCGCGTCCGCACGATCCGCGGTTCGCTCGTCGGCACCGTCCTCGGGATCGGGCTGGATGGCCGGATCCACTGGCAGCCCGATTGTGCCTCCGTCCGCGTAATGACCCTCCCGGAATTGCTGCTCCGGACGAACTTCGTCGCGACCGTGCCCGAATCTCGGCCGCGTCCACGATCTTGATCCAAATCGCCTTCTTGCGTCGCCCGCTCCCTCTGGAGAGACCTCCCGGAGCCCTCTTTCCCACAGCGAGCTTGTTGAGATTGGTTTCGCCTCGCCCAGAATGGGGGGATTTATCCGACACGGTTTTCGATTGAGAGTGTGAAAGGGACAGATCTTTGGACGCGCTTGGTGAGCACAAGGCGAGATCGTCACCATATCGGTGAACCATGAAATACAGATTCCGTTTCCCCTTGTTTGCCCTCGGGTTGCTCGCCGCAGGCGCCATGCTCGCCCCACGCGTCGAAGCCGGCTGGATCGCCTACAACGACAGCGCCTATAAGAGCGGCCAGACCAACGCCGACAACACGACCACCTACGGGCTCGGGCGGAGCTTTGTCGGGCAAGGGAACACCGGGGCGCTAAAGAACTTCGCCACGAGCGAGGACACGTCCGCGATCGTGACCTACGAGGAGCACATGTCGACGGGCAGCGTGAACTCCGCCGGTGACGCCGCCACCTACTCGGCCGACACCGACGCCGAAGCGATTTTCGACGGCAAGGCCGACATCGCCGGCAACATCAGCTACGGCGACTCGCCGGGCTGGTATGTGGACCTCACCATCTCCGGTCTCGCTCCGGGGAAGAAATACACCTTCGTCGGCACCGCCAACCGCAGTGGTGGCGCCGGCTACGCGGACCGGGTGACCAATTGGAAGCTCATGGGCGCGGATTCCGCGACCTACGCCAGTTCGCCCGGCGCGCAAAAGGTGGGGAACGACTCGGTTGAATTCAGCACCGGCGACAATCCCAATGGATTGGTCGCGCGCTGGACCGATATCCGCGCGGGAGCCGATGGAACGATCACCATCCGGACCAGCCACACGGTCGGTGAGGCGAACGGGGGCATTCCCGGCGCAAACTCCTACAAAGGCTACGCGGGTGGCGTCTTCCTCGTCGCGGAACAGGAGGAAAACTGGGAGGCCTTCAACGACAGCGCCTACAAGGCCGTCCAGATCGAGTCGGACAACGCCACCACCATCGGCATCGGCCGCAGTTTCGAAGGCTCCGGCACCCGAGGGAATCTCAAGGTCATTTCGACCGGTTCGAACACGCTGGTCACGGCGACCTATGAGGAACACATGTCGACCGGGAGCGTGAACTCGGCCGGTGACTTCGCGGACTACGTGGCCGGCACGGACGCCGCCGCCGTGTTCCAGGGCAAGGTCGATCTCGCGGGCAACATCAGCTACGGAGATTCGCCCGGCTGGTATGTGGACCTCGTTTTGAGCGGTCTCGATCCGACCAGGAGATACATCTTCGTGGGCACGGCCAATCGCGGCGGCGGCGCCGGCTATGCGGACCGTGTGACCAACTGGAAGCTCATCGGCGCGGCGGCGGCGACGTATGCGAGTTCCGCCGGCACGCACAAGGTGGCGGAGGATTCGGTCGAGTTCAGCACCGGCGACAATCCGAACGGATACGTGGCGCGCTGGACCGACATCCAGCCCGGCAGCGACGGCAAGATCGTGATCCGCACGAGCCATACCGTGGGCGAGGCGAACGGCGGCCTTCCCGGGGCCAATTCCTACAAGGGCTACGGAGGTGGCGTGTTCATGCTGCGGATGCAGCCGCCCGGCAACTACCGCTGGGTGTCCTACAACGACAGCGCGTTCAAGTCGGGTCAGGTCGAGTCCGATTTCGTGACGACCTACGGCTTGGGTCGCGGCTTCGAAGGCCAGGCCGGAACAGGCCCACTCAAGAATCTCGCGACAGGCGGCGATGTCGCGGCAACGGCGACCTACGTCGAGCACATCTCCACGGGCAGCGTGAACTCCGCCGGTGACGCCGCCACCTACACGCCCGGTTCCGAAGCCGAGAGCTACTTTGGCGGCATCGTCGATCTCGCCGGCAACATCAGCTACGGCGATTCGCCGGGCTGGTATGTGAACCTGACCTTCAGAGGACTGGATCCGGCGAAACGCTACACGTTCGTTGGAACGGCCAACCGCAATGGCGGCGCCGGCTATGCGGACCGTGTCACCAACTGGAAGATCCTCGATGCGGACACCTTCACCTCCGCCAGTTCCACCGGGACCAAGAAGGTGGCCGAGGACTCGGTCGAGTTCAGCACCGGTGACAATCCGAGTGGATACGTGGCGCGATGGGCGGACATCGCTCCGGGCGCCGATGGCACCTTCACCATTCGCACGAGCCACACCGTGGGCGAGGCGAACGGGGGCCTTCCCGGCGCAAACTCCTACAAAGGCTACGCGGGTGGCGTGTTCCTGCTGGCCGAGCAACTGACCTCCGGCGGCGGCGGCGCGAAGCCGATCAACTTCTCCAGCGTGGTCCCGGCCGCGAACCAGATCAACGTGCATCCCAACACCCCGATTCTCGTGGTGCTCAAGAACGGCGACCACGCGGTCAACCGGGATTCGATCAAACTCAAAGTGGACGGCGCGAGCGTCACGCCGCTCGTCACTACCAACGACACCTCGACGATCATGAACTACGCCTTCCCGGCGATGTTGGCCTCGTCGTCCACCCATGAAGCGAGCCTGTCGTTCACGGACGACAGCCCCGCAGCAACCCCCTATACCAACCACTGGACGTTCCAGGTGCTCGACTACAGCGGCTTTCCAACGCTGCCCGAACAAATCGCCGTCCCCTACGATTCGGCGAAATACACCTCCCGGGGATTTGCGCTGAAGATCGCAGCGCCCGATCCCAACGGCGGGTTGTTCATCACCTCGATCGGCGAGGCGGCAGCCATCTTCGGCCAGACTTTCACCAACCTCATCGATCTGGGCCTGTTGAACTCGCTGGGCTACTACATCGAGGGCGACACCCTCAACTACCAGATCGACGGCACCCCGATCGGCGGCAAGTCCGGCGACCGCAAGTTCCCCGGCATCGCCGGCAGCGGCCAGCCCGGTGAACAGTTCGCGATCCAGGCGACGACCCTGCTGTATCTGCAGCCCGGGTATTACCACATGAACATCACGATGCAGGATGGGTTCAGACTCTTCGCGGGTCCGGCGAACCAGGAAACCGAGCTGCCGGAAACGTTCACCCCCTGCACGAACTGCGGCGGCGACGACGCGCCGTGGTTCACCGACTTCTTGGTCACCAAGGCCGGGCTCTATCCGTTCCGGGTCCTCTATTACAACGCCGGCGGCGCCGCGAGCCTCGAGTGGGTCATCGTCACCCCCACGGGCGGACGTCTCCTGGTCAACGAAAACGGCCTGGGCCAAGTGGAAGCCTACGTGCCGCTTTCCGCCCTGCCGCCGACGATGGACATCACGATCGGCGTGCAGCTGAACGGCGGCAACGCCATCATCAACTGGGGCGGCTCCGGCAATTTGCAGGAAGCCCCCGCAGTGACCGGTCCTTGGCAAACCCTGACCGGACCCGCCAATCCGTATTCCATCCCCGCCAGCCAGGCCGCGCGTTTCTATCGCGTTCGCTGAGAGCGATCCGCCAGGAATCCAATGCAAAGCCAAGGGAACGAGCCGTGAGGCGCGCTCCTCTTTTTTTAAGGGAATCGAAGGCCAGAGAGGGCGGTCGCGAACCCTTCCATCGTCTCCTTGCTTTGCAGCAATCCGTTCGACGGCCCAAACTGCTGGCCGGATGAACTCCATTTGGAACGGCTTCCGCCAGTTTTACCGGGGACTTCCGCTGCTTGGACAAGCGCGGATCTGGCCTCTCGTGGTCGTTCCCGGCCTCTTGAGCCTGGCCTATGTGCCCGTGTTGCTGTTCGTCGGCTGGACGTTTCTCGGCGCGGCGGCCGCCTATGTCACCGATCACTGGCTGCCCGGCGCGCTGGATGTCGGCGTCGTCCGTTGGCTGGTCTTGGCGATCCTTTGGGTCGCGGCGCTCTACCTCGGGTTCAACCTCTACCGCAGCATCGTCATGATCCTCTATTCCCCGGTGCTGGGAACCATGTCGGTGCGGACGGAACAGGCGGGGTTTCCGGATCGCTTCTGTCCGGAGCCAAAGGTGAGCCTGTTCGAATCGGCCGTTCGCGGAACCTCGGTCAGCTTGCTGAGTTTGTCCCTCGAACTCGCCAGCCTGGTCCTCTGCTGGATGCTTCTGCTCATCCCCGTGATCGGCGGACTTCTCATGCTGGTCTTGCTGCCGCTCAGCCAAATGTTTCTCGCGGGCCAGGGATTCTTGGATCCTGCGCTGGAACGGCGCGGTTTCGGAGTCGTGGGCAGCTTCCGTTTCGCCTGGCGGCACCGGGGTCGTGCGGTGGGAATGGGCGCGGGCTTCGTGCTGCTCACCTTTGTGCCCGTGATCGGCTGGATCCTCGGACCACCGCTGGGGGTGATCGCCGGCACGCTTTCCGTCGGGGACTTGCTTCCGTCGGAGAAAAAGCCGGATAACCTCGGCGAAATCGCGCCGTGATCAGCTTTGCCGAACCCTCCGCCGCCGGAAACGCCTCCGACCTCGCCCAGCAGGTCGCCGCCATCTTTTCGCCCGACGGCCTCCTGTCGCGGGCCAGCAACTTCGAGTATCGCCCCCAGCAACAGGAGATGGCGGTGGCCGTCGCCCAGGCGCTGGAGAAGCGCGACCACCTCGTCGTCGAAGCCGGCACCGGCGTGGGCAAAAGCCTCGGCTACCTGATCCCCGCGATCCTCTTCGCCGTGGCCCAGGGCAAGAAGGCCATCATCTCCACCCACACGATCAATCTCCAGGAGCAGCTCACGCAGAAGGATCTCCCGATGCTCGCCGCCGTGCTGCCGGTGAAGTTCAACTACACCATGCTCAAGGGCCGGCAGAACTACCTCTGCACCCGCCGGCTCCACAAGGCGATGGTCCAGACCGACAGTCTCTTCACCTCGCCCGAATCCGCCGAGCTCAAGCGCATCTGGGACTGGTCCAAGCAGACCGAGGACGGCAGCCTGTCGGACTTCTCCATCGAGCCCGATCCAAGGGTCTGGCAGCACGTCTGTTCCGAGCGTGGCCTCTGTTCGCCCAAGGTCTGCGGCCTGCAGTCGGATTTCGCCAAGGATCATGGCGTCTGTTTCTTCCAGAAGGTTCGCCAACGCATCCTCAACGCCGACGTGTTGGTGGTGAACCATACGTTGTTCTTCACGCTGCTCGGCACCACGGACGAAGCGGGCGAGGGCGGCGTGCTCTTCAAGAACGACTTCGTCATCTTCGACGAAGCCCACACCGTCGAGCAGGTCGCCTCGCGCCACATCGGCCTCAGCGTTTCCAGCGGGCAGGTGCGGTTCGCGCTCAATCGCCTGTGGAATCCCAAGACCGAGAAAGGCCTGCTCGCCGCCTTGCGCCAAGGCGACAGCGTGCGCCTCGCCGCCGGCCTGCTCCAGGAGGCCGACGATTTCTTCCACGCCGTCGAACAGCGCTGCGACGACCTCGCGCAGAATCAGTCCGAGACCGCGCCGAAACGCGAGTCGCGCCAATGGACCGAGCTGCGCGTGCGCCAGCCGGATCTCGTCGAGGACAACATCACCCTCCACATCCAGCGCCTGCGCGAAGCCGTCGGCGCGCTCATCAAGGAATCGGAGGACAGCGAGATCGGCCAGGAGCTGATGGAGTGCAACCGCAAGCTGTCCGAGCTCCGCGAAGCCATCGCCACCTTCCTCAGCCAGGAAGCCGACCAGCACGTCTATTGGGTCGATCGCGGCGGGCGCACCCAGCGCAACATCACGCTCAACGCCGCGCCCGTGAACGTCGCCGACTTCCTCCGGCGCCGCCTCTTCGCCTCCGACACCTCCGTCATCCTGACCAGCGCCACGCTTTCCACCGCCGAGTCGCGTGAATTGCCCGACGACTCCGGCCGCGCCCGGCCCGTCCGCGTGATCGAGCAGGGCATGAACTATGTCGTCCGCCGGGTCGGCGCCGAATCCGCCCGGGTGCTCCAGCTCGGGTCGCCCTTCGACTACGAACGGCAGATGAAGATCTACGTGGCGGCCAAGATGCCCGACCCGCGCGAAGCGGCCTATCAACGCGAACTGGTCACGTGGATCCAGCACTTCGTCGGTTTGACCCATGGCAAGGCCTTCGTCCTCTTCACCAGCACGCGGCTGATGCACGACGTCGCCGGCATCATGGAGCCGATCTTCGACAAGATGGGCCTGGAGGTCTTCGTGCAGGGCAAGGGCGTCCCGCGCCACACCATGCTGGAGCGGTTCAAGGAGAACGTGGACAGCGTGCTCTTCGGCACCGACAGCTTCTGGCAGGGCGTCGACGTTCCCGGCGAAGCCCTGAGCAACGTCATCATCACCCGCCTGCCCTTCGCCGTGCCGGACCATCCGTTGATCGAGGCCCGCATCGAGGACATCGAGGCGCGCGGCGGCAATTCTTTCATGGAATTCTCCGTGCCCGAGGCGATCCTCAAGCTGCGCCAAGGCGTCGGCCGCCTCATCCGGACCAAGAGCGACGTCGGCATCGTGGTCCTCCTCGACAACCGCGTCCTGACCAAACGCTACGGCAAGCTCTTCCTCGACGCCCTGCCCAAGTGCCCGGTGGAGACGGTGTAGCCCGGAGCGGCAAACGGGAGTCCGCCGGTGATCCCTCAAAGCGGCCTGCCGCCTGCGTTGCCGGGAATTCCATCCTGTGCAAGATGGTGTCCATGACTGTGAGCGTTGCGGAAGCACGGGCCCGGTTCTGCGAACTGATCCGTTTGGCCGAGAACGGCGAGGTCGTGGAGATCAGCCTCTAAAATGGCCAGCCGACCGTGAAGCTGGTCGCGGTCAATCCGTCGGGGCCCGTGCCGCTGCCCAAGGGATGCGTGCCTGGAACGGATTGGGCCGAACTGGAACGGCCGTTGGATGAATGGCAGGAAGAACGTTGACGCGTGGCCCGCTATCTCCTGGACACCAGTGCCTGGTGGCGTTTCGTCACCAGCGGACCGTTGGACCCCAAAGCGGTCCGGTTGCTGGATCAAAACCGCTTAGACCTGTGGCTCTCGCCGCTCAGCGTGATGGAGATCGAACGCAAGATCGTCCTGGGCATACTGGTTGAACCGAACATCTCCGGCTGCCGCGAGCAAGTGGTCGCGGGCTTCCATGTGGCTGAGTTGACCTTTGCCGCCGCCCGAAAGGCCGCCCGGTGGAGCTGGGATCATCGCGACCCGTGGGACCGGATTTCCGCGGCCCTCGCCAAGACCGAGGATCTGACGCTGCTCCACACCGACATTGTGTTGAAGGGGCTTTCCGGGTTTCCCCAACGCTACTTCACCGGTGTGGTCGAGTCGTGACCGCTGCCTCCTCGGCAACCAAGTCCTGACCAAACGCTACGGCAAGCTCTTCCTCGACACCCTGCCCAAGGGCCCAGTGGAGATGGTGTGGCAGGGCGGATTCCAATTGTTTTTGGTTCCTCGCTACTTTCGGTGGCTGGGGAGGGTGGGTATAGCAAGTTTGCCGGCGACGAAGTAGAGCATGGCGATCATGTGGACGCTGCTGCGATAGCCGCGCGCTTTGCGCTTCACGGCGCTGAAAACACTGTTGAGCC
>JBBQXJ010000038.1:0-42049 GCA_038209745.1 Verrucomicrobiota bacterium | reverse complement strand
ACGCGGCGTCGCTCCTTCAGGCTTTCGCCCATTGAGAAAAATTCTCGACTGCTGCCACCCGTAGGTGTCTGGACCGTGTCTCAGTTCCAGTGTGGCTGGTCGTCCTCTCAGACCAGCTACCCGTCTTAGCCTTGGTGAGCCTTTACCTCACCAACTAGCTGATAGGCCGCAGGCTTATCTCAAAGCGCCAGGTCTTACGATCCCCAGCTTTGCCAAGCTTTTGATGCCAAAAGCTTACCGCATTTGGCATTAGCCCAAATTTCTTCGGGTTATTCCAAACTTTAAGGTAAATTACCTACGTGTTACACACCCTTGCGCCACTCCAATTAGCTAATATTGCTACTAGCTAATTAGCGTTCGACTTGCATGTCTTATCCACGCCGCCAGCGTTCGTTCTGAGCCAGAATCAAACTCTCCGTTTGAAATATAGACTCTATAGGTGCCGTTCACCTATTATTCGCAATTAACTCAACTAACATTGGAGCTTATTCTATCGCACAATTTAATTTTCAAAGATTCGGCGCTAACCGACCCCGAACAATCTGGGGACTAAAAATTTGAGAGCAACCTAAAACTGACTTGCTTCTCTTATTTACTTCGTTCGCCGTCCGATCTTTTCTCGGTCGCTTGCCGTCGAAGTTCAAAAAACTTAGAGGCTTCATTGAGCGAGGGCAACATGTTTTCGACTCTGATGAGCTTTTGTTTTCTTAAAGTGTTGGAGATAAGAGATTTGGGGTACCTTATTTTTTCGAATTGAACGCTACATCTCCCGTTGTTTTTCAGCTTCGAGCGCGTGTTTTTCGAATTTTGGACTCTGTTTCACAATTTTTGGCCGCCAGAAAGGGTTAATTCTGTGGGGGGATGTGTGGGAAAGGATCAATATCAAGAATCGTCCTTCGGCAGATTGATTCTGTGACCGCTTGGGAATTTTTGTGCGCCGATCCTCTAGTCGACGTGATTTCAGCCCACCATTTGCAATCCAGATTGGGTGCTAACCCCTTTGCATATGAATTCGGGGTTTCCGCCTGTTTTGCGTTCGGGAGCGGTTAGCGCCGCTCTTGCGAGCGGTCCTAGATGTGGAGGCTCAACAGGTTGTTCATGAGGAGACGGAGGCGAGGGACGGGCGGGTCGTAACGCTGTGGGTCTGGGGACCGGGCTGCTAAGCGCTAAAGGACCGCGACCGCTGGATCGGGTTTAGCGCCTCCAGCCGGTGGAGCGCCTCAAGCGGGTTGTCCAGAATCGGCGGTTCCTGGTCCTCGCGCCCAATGGGCATCTCCCAACCTAGCCTCGCAGGCCCTGGGCGCAGCCGGACGGGCCAAGCCACCTTGGGGAGTCCTGCCGGTATTCCGGCCCCGGATGGAATCGCTGCGGGGAGTGCTGCGCCACGCGCCTGATCCCCGCCCAGTCCAGCGCCCGCTACCGTAACGGGTTCCCCATCCTCGGCCGGCACGAGGACGGCGCGCTGCAGGTCGTCTACCACCAGAAGGAAGGCACGCTGCGCTGCTAACAAAGCGCGGCCCACGCCCTGCTCGAGTCGCTGCCTGCTCCAGATCAAGGGCAACCCACCCCGCCTCCACCAACGGGCCAGGGCCTGGACACAACGCCGGGCGTCCCCATTTTCCGCTGACCGAGAGCGGCCACGGGCGGATCGGGGTCCGTGGGCTCCACGCCTTTGCCATCGAACCCATGGCGGCCGACTTCCCCTTCGCCCGGAGCTTGGTGGTGGTCCGCAACCAGCGGACCGTGAAGAAGACAGGGCTCACCACCCGGGAGCCGCAGCATTGTCTTTCGAGCATTCCGCCTCGTGGGCCAAGCCCGGAGCAATGGGTGAAATTGACCCGCGGCCACCGGGGCGGCGTGGAGAATCGCAACCACTGGCGCCGCGCCGCGCTCATGGGCGAGGACCGCTCCCGCAGTCGCAAGCCCAACCTGCTGGCCAACCCCGCCCTCATCCGCAACGCCCTCCTGGCCCTCCTGGCCCTCCTGGCCCTCCTGCCCGACCCCTTCCCCAATGACTCGCTTCCCGAGATCCGCGGACACCTCCGCTCCAAGACCCGCCCGCTCCCTCGACCTCATCGCCCCTTGAGCCCTTCAAAACAAAAGGCCCTGCGCCCGCCACGTTCACCGGAATATGATTAATTCACGGCGCGTATGCCCTTGAGCGCGGCTTTTTCAAAGGCTGTTGGATTGTGGACGAGTCTCGCAGGAATTAAGACTCGCCCATGACTTTCGCTGATGCCAGATCACGGCACGCCGCCATAGTGGATCAACTCCGACGTCACGATCATGCCTACTACGTTGTCGCGCAGCCCAAAGTCAGCGACTTCGAATACGACCAACTTTACCTAGAACTGCTCGGATTTGAGGCAGAGCACCCGGCTTTGGCGACGGCGGACTCCCCCAGTCAAAGAGTCGGCGGAGCCCCTACCGAAGGCTTCACCCGGGTCAAACACCGGTTGCCGATGCAGTCCCTAGACAAAATCGACGCGGCGGAGCATCCCACCCAAGCTGAGGAACCTGACCGCGACCTGCGCAGCCGGAGGCAAGACGAGAACACGCTCCGATCACTGCGCTCTTTTGACCTTGCGATCCGGAAACATCTAGGCCGAGAACGGGTCAGCTACGTGATGGAACCCAAGGTCGACGGAGTGTCGATCAGCCTCCACTACCGTGATGGCAAGCTCACGCTCGGGGTCACCCGGGGAGACGGCCAATTCGGCGACGACATCACCGCGAATCTCAAAACGCTCCGCTCGATTCCGTTGCAACTGGCGACCTCAAGTCCTCCCCCGCTACTGGAGGTCCGGGGCGAGGCCTACATGCCGATCAAAGAGTTCCAAACTCTCAACGCCAAACTCGCTGCCGCAGAGGAGAAGGGCTTTCCCAACGCGAGAAACGCCACGGCCGGCGCCCTCAAGCAACTCGATCCAAAACGGGTCGCCCAACGACCCATTCGCGCGGTTTTCTACGGGATCGGGGCTTGCGACGGCATCGAGTTTCAAACCCATGCGGAGATGCTGAAGGCTCTTGGCGACTTCGGCCTCCCGACCCAGAAGATCGGGTGGCAACGCGACAGCATGGAAGAAATCCTCCAAGTCTACTCGGACGAGGTCGTCGCGCACTACGACCAGGAAAAGGATCTCCGCAGCCGCGTTCCCTACGAGATCGACGGCGTCGTCATCAAGGTCAATACCTTGGCTGATTGGCCCCGCATCCCCGGCCGCACCCGCGCCCCCGGTTACGCCATTGTCCACAAACCGGTCCCTTGGATCACCCCCGCCGAGACGGTTCTCAAGGCGATCACCGTCCAAGTCGGCCGCACTGGAGTTCTGACCCCTGTGGCCGAGCTGGAACCAGTTTTTGTCCAAGGATCCACCGTCTCGCGCGCCACCCTGCACAACGAAGACGAGATCCGCCGGAAGGACATCCGCATCGGCGACACCGTCGTCATCCGCAAGGCCGGCATGGTCATCCCGGAAGTCGTCGAAGTGCTGACCACCAAACGCCCGCCCGACGCACAGCCCTTCGACCTCGTCCAGCACATCGGCGGCAAGTGCCCGGCGTGCGGCGGCCCCATCGCCAAGGAAAAAGTCTCCGCCGGGGACGTCGAAGAAGTCGCCTGGCGCTGCCAGAACGTCGGCGGCTGCCCCGCCCAGTTGACCCGGCGCATCGAGTATTTCGCCCAGCGCAAGGCCCTCGACATCGAATCTCTTGGCGGAATCGTCGCGGAAAAGCTGGTCGAACGCGGTCTCGTAAAGGAGCCCCTCGACCTCTTCGATCTGAAGCTCGAAACGCTGGCCAAGCTCAACCTCGGCACCGACGAGGAACCCCGCGTCTTCGGCGAGAAAAACGCCACCAAAGTCCTCGAAGCGCTCGAGCGTTCCAAGACCGCTCCCCTGCACCGCTGGATCCACGCGTTGGCCATCGCCAACATCGGCGAAGCGACCGCCTATCAGCTCGCGCAAACCCATGCAACGCTGGGCCAACTGGCTCGCTCAGACGTGCTGAATGACATCCTGGATGTCGCCACTCTGGAGGCGGAACGGCAGGAAATCAGCCCGCGTTCACGCAAGAATCCTCCTAAAAACGAAGCCGACAAAGCGCGCCGGGAGGAGCGCGATCAGGAGCTGAAATTGGCGGTCCAAAAGATCCAAGAAAGGCTTTCAGCCGGGGGCCTGAAAGCCCGCCTGCCCGAGGTCGGTCCCGTCGCCGCAGCCAGCGTCATCAACTACTTCGCTTCGGAAAATGGCCAGAAAGCGCTTCAGCGTATCGTCGACCTCGGCATCAAACCCGAGAGCATCGAAACGGCAGCCGAAGCCCAGTCGACCGACGGCCCAATGACCGGAAAGACCTGCGTCCTCACCGGCACGCTGCCAACTCTGTCTCGAGACCAAGCCAGCGAATTGATCCGCCAAGCCGGCGGTTCCGTCTCCAGCTCCGTCAGCAAGAACACCGACTTCGTCGTCGCCGGCACCGAAGCCGGATCCAAGCTGGAAAAGGCCCAAAAGCTCGGCGTCGCAGTCATCGACGAAGTGGAACTGCTGCGACTCTGCGGCAATCAGTAGGACGAGCTCCCAACCTGTTCCAATCGTGGTGGGGCTGCGTTGCCGCGCAGCCCTCACATCCAGAGGAAACCAGCGAAGCGCCGTTTCCGGTTGTCTTCGCACCGGCCTGGAGGTGTCGCCGCATCGTCCCGAACTCTTGACCTTCCCGTCGTGCCGTTGAAGCTCCGATCCATGACCCGGTTCCTCCATTCCGTCCTCTTGGCCTGCCTAGCCCTCTCCGTCTCTGGCGCCGATTCAAAACCCATCCGCGCGCTCATGGTCACGGGCGGCTGCTGCCACGACTACGAACACCAGAAAGCCATCCTCAGCGAAGGGATCAGCGCCCGCGCCAACGTCGTTTGGACCATCGTCCACGAAGGCGACGACCGCACCCACGAGGTCAGCATCTACTCCAATCCCAACTGGGCCGACGGCTACGATGTCGTCCTGCACAACGAATGCTTCGGCTACGTGACCAACGTCGCTCTCGTCGAACGCATCGCCGCCGCCCACTACAAGGGAGTCCCGGCCGTCATGCTCCATTGCTCCACCCACAGCTACCGCATGGCCGCCACCGATGCCTGGCGCGAATGCCTCGGCCAGCGCTCCATGAGCCATGAAACCGGCCGCGACTTCATCGTGACCAACCAGCTTCCCGGCCATCCCATCATGATGGGCTTTCCCAAAACCTGGCTCGCGGCCAAAGAAGAGCTCTACAAGAACGAGAAGCTCTTCCCCAACTTCATCCCCTTGGCCGACGCCTGGGGCGTGGAGACCAAGAAAACCCATGCCGTCATCTGGGTGAACACCTACGGCCAGGCCCGCGTCTTCGGCACCACCCTCGGCCACGGCAACAACGGCATGTCCGATCCCGTCTATCTCGACCTCGTCACCCGCGGCCTGCTCTGGGCCTGCGACAAGCTCGACGACAAAGGCAAGCCGATGGCGGGATACGAGGCCAAGGCCCACTGATCAAGAGGGGCTTTCGGCGTTCGCCCATATTGAGCATGTCATGCTTTGACCGCAGACCACGCAGAAGCGGGCTGAGGTTTCCACTCTCAGGATCCCTTTCTGCTTTTTCCGCGTCTTCGGCGGTTCAAATCCCTGTGTCCTTTCTCGCCGATCTGTGGTTGAACCTCCGCCCATGAACCTCTGCCGGTTTTCCAATCGCAACAGCCCCATGCGTGTCGGTCTGGTCGAAGGCGACATCGTCACCGATCTCAGCGCCGAGGGCGCCACCTCGGTCACCGCGTTGCTCGAGTCCCCCAACATCCCCGACGCCGTCAACCGAATCCTCCGCCGCCACCCGCGCAGATTGGCCATCGGCGACGTGCGGCTTCTCTCGCCCGTGGATCGACAGGAAGTCTGGGCCGTCGGTGTCACCTATCTGCGCAGCAAGACCGCCCGCATGGAGGAAAGCGACTTCAGCGCCCGCGCCTACAACCACGTCTACGACGCCCCTCGCCCCGAGCTGTTCTTCAAATCGCTGCCGGAGAAGGTCTCCGGCCCCGGCGAACCGGTCGGCATCCGCACCGACGCCAAGTGGAACGTGCCCGAGCCCGAACTCGCGCTGGTGATGAACTCCCGCGCCGAGCTGGTCGGCTTCACCGTGGGCAACGACATGAGCTCGCGCGACATCGAGGGCGAGAACCTGCTCTACCTGCCGCAGGCCAAGATCTACGAACGCTCCTGCGCGCTCGGCCCCTGGATCACCACCGGCGTCACCGAAGCCGCCGTCCGCGACTGGACCATCGGCGTGACGATCGAGCGGGAGCAAAAGCCCGTCTTTCAGGGCGAAATCAGCGTCAGCCAGATCAAACGCTCCTTCAGCGAGCTGATTGGCTGGCTCTATCGCAGCCAGAAATTCCCCTTCGGCACCGTGCTGCTGACCGGCACCGGCGTCGTCCCCGGCAACGACTTCACCCTCGCTCCCGCCGACCGCGTCCGCATCCGCATCTCCGGCATCGGCGAACTGGTGAACGACGTGGCCGTCGTGTGAGCGACGGACAACCGCTAATCTGCGCTGATCGACGCCGATCCTTGGAAAAGCCCTTTGAATTAGCGAAGATCAGCGGTTCCTTAGCGGTTCACCAATCCAGCAGAATCAAGGACGCCGCTACCATGAAATCCTTCTGGAAGATCCTCCTCGCCCTGATCGTGGTGCTCGTCGTCGTGCTCGTTGTCGGCAAGGCAGTTCTCACCTCGGGCTCCAAACCGTCGCAGATCCGCTACCCCTCTCCGAATGGTTTCAACGACATCGTCAAGGCGACAGAGTCCGTCATACACCTTTCCGGGAAGTCCACCGATCCGACGGAACTCACATCTCAGGACCGGGCCTGGTTGATCGAATCGAACCGCGTCGCCCTGAAGTTGGTGAGGGATGGTCTGGGAAAGGACATCCTCGTGGTGATCCCGAAAGATTTTTCATCGCCGGGTTCCGTTCAGTATCTCATGGGGATCAAAGGCCTCTCCCAGTTGCTCGCCGCTGAAGCCGACGTGGCCGCCGCTTCCGCCGATCGTCCAGCGCTGTTGTCCGCGTGCTTGGACAACTACGATCTGGGCAGCAAGGGCACGAAAGGCGGCCGATGGATCGAAGGGCTCGTCGGTGTCGCCATGCGGATGATTGCCCTTCGCAGCACGGTCCACATAGTCGACTCGGGAGACGCCGCGCTTTGCCGGAAGGCTGCGCTTCGATTGTATTCCGCGACCACCAACGCCCCGTCGGCCTCCGATTACCACTCAGCGGAAATGGCGTGGCAGAGGACCCTGCCGTTCTCCGATCGCTTCAGTCTGGAACACATCTGGCAGCACTTGAACGGCGAGAACCGGAAGGAACGGATGAGCTTCTTCTCGAGGTTCGACCGGGTCCGGCAGCGCGAAGCCGAAACCCTCCGCGACCTCGCCGCCACCGCCTTCCGCTTGGAACACCACCGCGACGCGACGAAC
Source organism: Verrucomicrobiota bacterium (assembly GCA_038209745.1). Classification (GTDB taxonomy): domain Bacteria; phylum Verrucomicrobiota; class Verrucomicrobiia; order Limisphaerales; family CANJSG01; genus CANJSG01. The sequence continues at coordinate 34,559 of JBBQXJ010000038.1, read as the reverse complement.
TGGACGGAGCTGGTCCCGGAATACCTGCCGGAGATCCCGCGCTACGCGACGAACAACGCGCCGTTGCCCCGCGTGGGACTTTGATCCAACCGGGTCGAATTGGCGGCGAACGGAAGTTCGCCGCCACCTTGTTCCCAAGACCGCAGCTCACCCTTCAGACGATGTAGAAGTCGTGGCGAAGGAGGCGGAGAGGGCGCTCGCCAGTCCTACGAGATCGGTCTTCTGCTCCACCTCGATCCATTGCACCGGAAGCTGGTTGCGAAACCACGTCATCTGCCGCTTGGCGAATTGGCGCGTCTTCGTCTTCACCAGCTCGATGGTTTCCTTGAGTCCGCGTTCGCCCCGCAGATGCTCGACCACTTGCCGGTAGCCGATGGCTTGCATCGCCGTGCGGTTCTGCTCCAAACCCTTTTCGAGGAGTTGCCGCGTCTCCTCCACCAAACCGGCGGCGAACATGGCGTCCACCCGTTGGCCGATCCGGCGATGCAGATCCTCCGGCTGACGGTGAAGGCCGATCGAAGCAAGTCGGGCCTCTGGCGCGGCTTTGGGCTGATCGCCGGGCGCGGGGGTTTCTGGGAGCGCCGGAACACGCGGGCTCCATTCCGCCCGCTGCGAGGAAAACGGCCGGCCGGTCACCCGGATCACTTCCAGCGCGCGGACGACTCGCCGTGGATTCTGCCGGTCGATGACGGCGAAGCAGGCGGGATCCTTCGCCTCCAGTTCGCGCAGCAGTTCCCCCAGCGGAAGAGCCTCCAATTCGGCGCGAATAGCCGCATCCGAAGCCGGCGCTTCGCCGAGCCCTTCCAGGAGCACCTTCAGATAGAGACCGGTGCCGCCGCAATAGATCGGCACCTTGCCCCGGGCCCAGATGTCCTGCTCGGCGGCTTCGGCCAAGGTCAGAAAACGGGCGGCATCGAAGCTCTCGGACAATTCGGCCACATCGACCAAGTGATGCCGCACCCGCGCGAGTTCGGCGGCGGTCGGTTTGGCGGTGCCCAGATTGAGCCCGCGATACACCTGCATGGAATCGACGGAGATGATCTCCCCTCCGATCCGCTGGGCCAGCGCGAGGGCCAAAACGGACTTGCCCCCGGCCGTCGGGCCGACGATGGCCAGGGGTCTCGGAGCACCGGGAACCTGGGGAACTGGGGAGCCGGGAGGCATGGGAGTTACTTGGCGACCACAGGCTCGGCCCGGCCCAGCCGACGCGGGACCAGCTTCCAGACGACCACGCCGGCCGCGAAAATGCCGATGCTGACCATCTGCCCGGGCGTGAGTCCGGCCGTGATCTGATTGGCCGGATAGTCACCACGGAACATTTCCACGAAGGCCCGCAGCACCGCGTAGCACAGCAAGTAGGTGGCGAAGACCTGCCCGTCGAACTTCTTCCGGCGATAGAGCCACGCCAGCCCGAGGTAGAGCACGAGGTTCAGGAAGGATTCGTAGATCTGCGTGGGATGCACCGGCAACGTGGCCTGTCCGCCCGTGATCTTCTCCAGCACTACTTGGTGGTTCCACGCCTGCGACTGCATCGGAAACTGGATGGCCCACGGCAGATCACTGGGTTTCCCGAAGCAGCAACCCGTCATCAGACAGCCCATCCGACCGAAGACGTGCCCGAGCGCGATGCTCGGCGCCAACGTGTCGGCCACACGCCAGAGAGGGAGCTTCTTCCACCGGCAGTAGGCGATGGCCGCCGTCGCGCCGCCCAGCAACCCGCCGTAAAAGACCAGTCCGCCGTCACGAATGGCGAAGATCTTGGAGATCGACTGGTTGGCGAAATCTTCCTTCCAGAAGGTGAAGACGTAGAGCAACCGCGCCCCCAGCAACGCGCCGACGATCAACAGCGTGCCTAGATCCGCCACGGATTCGCGCGGCAACCGGTCCAGCGCCGAGCGGCGACTGGCGGTGTAGAGGCCGAGCAGGATGCCGGCGGCCACGAGGATGCCATACCAGTAGATGGTGAACTGACCGATTTGAAACGCGACTGGATGCACGGGGAGGGAACGCTAGGGCCTGTTCCGAGAAAGGGCAAACGCCGGGAATACGGGCCAGAGACGCAAAAGGAGCTGGGCGAATCGGCTCCCTCTGTTCAAGGAGCTTGATCGGGACCGGCGCTCGGATACTGGAGGTGTTCCGAAGGAGTCAGGCGAATGGAGTAGAAAGTCTGCTCGCTCCATTTTGCATCGAGATCCTGGAACGATACTTCGTCCCCGTTGACGATTCCCCGCCAGATCGCCTTCCAATTCACGAGGTCCGTGCTGGAGTAGAGCGCGACATCGCGGCCACGCAGTTGTTGGGCCCGCAGAAGGAATGAGCCGTCGTCCAGCCGGTGACTGCGTCCGGCGTCGATGGCCGGAGGCAGGAACTCCAAACTGAGCTTCACCGAATAGTCGAATCCGGAACCGGAGCCCGCCGAGTCAATGGCGAATCGCAGCGGGACGCCCGCCTGGACCGGAATCAACGTCCTGGGTTCCCCGACCCCGTTGGGCGCTTGCGCCCACGGATCAGGCTCCGGTGGCGTGAGGCTCATGATTCGCTCCAAGCTCCCGATGGAATCGCCCCGAAAAACACCCAACACCATCTTGTCCCCGGTGAACTTCACGGAAAGGTTCCCCGCTGTGGGCGGTGTCCAAGTCCACCAAACCGTCCGACCGGCCGCGTCGTCGCTGGCCAACGGCTGATTTGCCTTGAGCGTCCCGGCAAAATTGTTCCCCTCGGCGGTCGTCTCCACGCCGGTGAGAATGGAACGCGTGGCGAATTGGTCGTTGGTCGGAGTGGGTGTGAAGAGGATCGTGACGCTCTGCGGTTTCGAACCGATCAGCGCTCGTATGGAGTAGGTGAGACCTTTCTGAACAAAGAACGAGGTCGCTTCGACATCCCCCGCGCCAAAATAAGATTTCTCCAAAGGCAGAGACCATTCGCTGACCGGGTTGAACGACGAGGAATCGACACCTTCGAAGATCGACAACGTGCCCTCGGGAGGAACGTTCAACCATATCTGCGTCCCACCACCGGCACGCCGCTCGCTGAAGAACAGGTCAAAGGTGCTGCTACTCCGGAGGGTGACGACCGAATCGGAAGGCCATCCGTTGGTGGCGTCGTAGGTCGGCTCAGGCCAAGCGGAAACGAGCGTTTTCGAGGCAAGCGCGTGGTAGGGTGTCTGGGTCTTCGCTCGCAAGGAAACCCGCCCTGACTTGGGTGCGGTCCACTTCCACCAATACTCGGCTGGAACGGAGGCATCCACCACGCCGAGTTCGTTCGTCTTCGGCGCAGCGATCAGTTCGAAGTAGCTTCCGGCGAGAACCGTGGCGTTGGTGAAGCTGGTGTTGGCCGGGGATTCGGCCGCGGCCAGCGGGAGGGAAAGGAGGAAAAACGCGGCCAGTGCCAGAATAGCCGGCATCCGGTGAATGGAATCTCCGCGCTTCATTAGCCAGAGGTGGTAGCCGTCCGCCCCGTCGCTGTCACTCGCCAATCGGGAGGGACGACCCTTCTCCCTCTTTCGCAGACCGGCGCTCCGATTTTTCAGCTTCAGCAGACCTCTACGACACGTTTGCCCAGCACCTCTAGCTTCGGCTGGATGCCCAAGCCGGGAGCTTTCGAGGCGGCCATTCGACCGTTCACCCGCTGCGGCGCGCCGTCGGCAGTGCTCACGGTGACGTAGCTGTTGAAGTCGGTGGTGCTGAAGAGAAATTCCGGCGGCGTGCTGTGGGCCAGATGGGCGATGGCGGCGGTGGCGATGTCGCCGCCCCAGGAATCCTCCAGGGTCATCGCGATCCCCATGCTCACGCAGAGATCGCGGGCTTGGCGGATCTTGGTGAGGCCGCCGAGCTTGCTGATCTTCAGATTGACCACGTCCATGGCGAGATCGGCCTTGGCCCGGAGGAGAATCGCCAAGTCATCGATGTTTTCATCCAGCACGAAGGGATGGTCGCACTGCCGCCGGACGGCGACGCATTCCTCGTAGGTCAGGCACGGCTGCTCGATGTAGACGTCGATGTCCCGGACGGCGCGGACGACGCGCACCGCTTCATGCTGGGTCCAGCCGGTGTTGGCGTCGGCCACAAGGCGCTCGCCCGGCTGGAGTTCGGCCGCGACGGCGCGGATACGGGCGATGTCCACATCCGGATCGCCCCCGACCTTGAGCTGGAAGCGGCGGTAGCCTTCCGCGCGGTAGCCGGCGACCTTGCCCGCCATCGTGTCGGGCGCTTCCTGGGAAATGGCGCGGTAAAGATGGAAGTCGTCGCCGTAGCGGCCGCCGAGGAGTTCGCAGACCGGCATTCCCGTGGCCTGCCCGAGAATGTCCCAGCAGGCGATGTCGAGACCGCTCTTCACATAGGGATGGCCCTTCAAAGCGGCGTCCATGGTGCGGTTGAGGCGGACCAACTGGCGTGGATCTTCACCGAGCAGATGCGGTCCGAGTTCGCGCAGACCGGCCCGCACTCCTTCGGCATAGGCGGGCAGATAGAACGGTCCCAGCGGACACACTTCGCCATAACCGATCAGGCCCGTGTCCGTCTCCACGCCGACGATGGTGCTGTCGAAAACGGTGACGGACTTGCCACCGCTCCATTTGTAGGTGGTTTCGTGCAGGGGCAGTTCGACGCGATGGGCGAAGATGCGGGTGATTTTCATGCGGCGGGAAACGGTCGGTTCAGGGCTTGGGGATTTCGTTGAGCGTGTAGTAGGCGCGGTCGTGCAGCAGCAACTCCCCGTCGCGGGATTTCAGCGCAGGGAGATGGAACTCATGAACGTGGCCTTGCACCAGTCCCTGGATGCGCAGCCGCACGCTCAGGCCATCGGGCGCGACCTCGGCCGCCGTGACGGTCGGGTGGGTTTGGTCCACTTCGGGGCTGCCGTAGCCTTGCTGGTAGATGTGGGTGTAGGTCTCCAGCTCGTAGGTCGCCGGACGGGCGGCCAGAGCGGCATCCACCGGACGCGTGAAGCGAACAAGGAATCCATCCGGGCGCGCACTGAGGTCCAGAATCTCGAACGGCACGCGCCCCGTCCAGTCGAGGCGCTGGAGCACGTTGTCCTTCATGCCGCGCACGGGCCAGCCCCGGCTGGTGCCGCCGGCGATGAGCTGACCGCGCGGGGTGAAATGCACCGCCAAGATGCCCGTGGCCAAGCCTTCGCGGAACGGATAACAGGCGCCCTGCCAGACGCCGTTCACCAGTTCGGTGGTGGCGCGCATCACGATGCTCAGGGAGAAGTCGCCGAGAAAGATCTGCCCGGCGAACGGCCCGAACTTGCCGTGCGATTGATCGACCTCGAAGGCGGACACCGAGCGGCCCATTTTCTTGTATGGAAAGACCACGGCGGGCGGCACCAGCTGTTCGATCCGTTTGCGTTCGATCTCCATCCGGGACGGCGTGTTGGGCACCACGGGCACGGGACCCATGTTCGGCGCGTAGGGATACCAGTTGAAGCTGATGGGGTGGCCCATGAACCCGCCGGGCTTCAGATATTTTAGGGAACACGCGCCGTTCCATGGGCCCTGGCTCTCGATGTAGAACATGGCGCCGAGCTCGTTCGTGCCGACGCCGAGCGGGCTGCGCAGGCCGCTGCTGACCGGGATGGTCTGGCCGTCGGGCGTGATCTTCAGCGCCCAGCCGCGGAACAGTTCCTTCGAGTTGTAGGACTCCGAAAGCCCGAGCGTGACGTAGAGGTTTCCTTCCGTGTCGAACTTCGAGCCGAAAGCGAACTCGTGGTAATGGTTGAACCCCCACTTGGCGCTGACGGTGTCAAAACGGTCCGCGCGCCCGTCGCCATCGGTGTCGGTGATGCGCGTGACCTCGGTGGGCTGCGTGACGTAGAAGGCACCGTCGCGATACGCGAGCCCCATCACTTCATCCAGGCCGGACGCAAAGCGCTGGACGCTTGGGCGCGGGTGTTCGTCGGACGCGCCGCTCATCAGCAGGATTTCGCCACGCCGCGTGCCGATGGCCAGCCGGCCGTCGGGCAGATTGTCAAAGCTCGCGGCTTCGACGTAGCTCCCCTCGGGAACCGGCACATTGACGAGCCGGTAGTAGGTTTCCTCGCGCTCGCCGGTGCCCCACGTATCGCCCAGATCCTCCGCCTTGGCCGCGACGAGGCTGAGTCCCAATAAAAGCAAGAGGTGAAGTCTCATGGCTGGCCCGCGAGGTGATACTCGATGGTGATGGGTGCGCTGCCGGCGAGCGGCAAAAGGAGTTCACGCCCCGTGGCGGTGTCGCGGACAATGCCGGCGGCTGGCAATCGCAACCGCAGCGTTTTCCCGATCGCGTAGTCGCGCGCGCCAAGCGGCTCGATTTGTCGGTCGTCGGCGAGTCGCAAGTAGAGGCCTGCGGGCACGGTGCCTTTGGAAAATGTCAATATGCGCTCAAAGTGCGGTTTGGACGACGCATCCTTCACATCGAGGAAACGGTCTTCGACAACGAGTTGGTGAAACTGGTAGCGAAAGGTCGGGCGCTGCTTCGCATCGAGCCAATAGCCCTTGAATTCAAAACCCACCGCCTGGCTCGCGAGATTGGTCGGCCAGGCCGCTGTGGCTGATGCAAGAACGGCGAAGGCCGGGCCCGCCGGGAAGTTCACCGTGTCCTTGCCCAGGATGTTGGCGTTGCCCGCGCCCTGTCCGCGCCAGAAGCCAGACGCCTCGATGAACCCGCCCGTCCAGATGGACCCGAGGCGCATCTGACCCGCGTCGAACGACAGATTGATGCCTGCGGGATATCCCACGCCGATGCCGCGCTTGCCGATGCCGGGATAGGCGCGGCGCAGCATCACCGCCTCGTCCCGCACGGTGAGAACGAGCGGCTCCAGCACCAATCCACGCGGCTCGCCCGCATCGGGACCGCCCTCGAGATACTGCCACAGGGCGTCGCGCTGCTTGCCGGGGTCGCCGCCGAGAACTTCGGGCAGCGGTGATTTTCCGTCGGGCCAGAAGCCCGGCATGATCGTCAACGGCGAGAAGCGCTGGGGAGCGGCGAGGTAGAGGTGGAACCAGTTTTCCTCCAACCGCCCGATCATCGTCATCAGATCGAGCGCGCGGATGGGCGCGGCGCTCTGCTCGCGGAACGTGTGGCAGGCGACACAGTTGAAGCCCGTGCTGCCGGCCAGTTCCCGCCCCACTTGGTCGGGCTTCTCGGCCTCGAGCCCGCGCGTGAAGACTGCCGGCGGCAGGTGGTCGAGCTGCTTGAACTGATCGACCAGCGCGCCGGCATTCGCCTCGCCGAACTTCGGCATCCGCGTGTGCAGGTAAGGACGGACGGACGCGCCGTTGACCACGACGTCCCGCAGCCAATCGCGTTTGAGCTTTGCGCCCACACCCGTCAACGAGGGCGGCAAACGCCCTTGGTCGCCGAGATTCTCGTCCACGCCGGTGAAGAACGCGTCGCGATTTGCCGGCACTCCGCCGAGGTCGCCGCGCGGGTGGCAGGCGAGGCAGTTCAGCCGCACAAGCGTGAGTTCAACATTCGCGGCCGTGGTCAGCGGTTCCGGCAAGGCGGAGAGGGCGGCGCGAATGGCGGACCGCTGTGGGGCCGAAAGAGGATAGTGCGGCCACGGGCCGGGCTTCCCGGACAAACAGCCGCGGTCCGGCCGCACCTTGTCCAGGGCAATGAGCGGAGGCGGCACGCGCGGTCCGGCAACCTCGTGGCAGGCCTGGCAACGATGCTCGGCGAAGAGCGCCTTGCCGCGCTCGGCGAGCTTTGCGTCGGGCTGGAACGGGGGCATCGCCGCCGGTTGTTGGCGCAACAAGTAGCTCGCGATGTCCACCGCCTCGAAGTGGCCGAGCCGTGAATCGGGCATCCGACCGGATGGACGCACCTCCAGAGGGTTTTCGAGGAACGCGGCGAGGCTCGCGACCGAATACTTTTCCTCCAATGGACCGAGCGGCACCGAGCCTTCGACGAGTTGTTCCGGCGAATGACACGCCACACAGCCCACCGATTGGTAAAGCGTCTTGCCACGCGTGATGGCGTCCGCCGCTGGGGGGTCGAATTTCAACGCCGTCGTCCCCAGCGACGCGAGGTAATGGGCGAGGGCCAGCGCGGTCGCGTGTCGCTCCGCGTCGGGCAGATGATCCAGCACGTCCGGCATCGTCGTGCCCGGCTTGGTGGCGGACGGACTGGTGAGAAATTGCTCGAGGTGCCCGGGACGCATTCGTGATCCCGCGTCCGACAAATCAGGTCCTCCCTTGGGCGCCAGTGACGGGTCGCCGGAGGCGTGGCAGGCGGTGCAGCCCAGTTCGCCGATCAGAATCGTGCCCGCGAGTTTCGGCGAAATCCGGGTCTGCGATTCCAACCCCCCGATCACCGGTGGCGCGGGTGCGGCCAGGACTGAAGAGACGGCGAGTGCCGCCGAGATCACGACCAGAGTGCGGACGAAGTTCATGGGCGCGTGTCTCATTCAATTTACCGATCCGATACGGGAGCGGAGGCGCGCATCTCGAGGATCGCCTCGGCGAAGGCTTCTCCGATGCGGGCGAACGTCTTGGCGCAACCCAGGTAATGATAGCCGGCGTTGGAGGCGCCCCGCTGGCGCAGCGCCACTTCCGCCGGGGAAACCAAGTCCGCCTCGAACTTCTCCAACCAAGCCTTCTGGTCGGCCTCGGTCATGGTGCCGTCCTTGTTCGCGGCATTTTTGTTCTTCGTTCGCAGCAGGTATTCCATCTGCCGCACCTGCTCGTATTTCTCCTGGATGGCAGCGAGCGGTTCATCCCAGAACGGCGCGGTCGCCACCGCGGCGACGTTGCCGCGAAACTCCGTCAGGCTCGCGGGTGCCGCCATGGCTTCGCGGAATTGCAGGTTGTCCCCAGCCGCCTTGGCTCCATCCACGCCCATCACACCGATGACGAAGGGCAGTTGTGGAGCGCCAAGGTCCATGCGCGCGTCGCGGATGAAATCGGCCATCCACTCGCTGTATTTGGCAAAGCGGTTGGCATGGCTGTCTTTCGGCAGAGGCGGATAGACGTCGCGATCGACCATGTCGTTGAAGCCCTGGAACCAGACGAAGCCCGCGACCTCATACCCCTGCTCCGGGTCATAGTCGGGACAGACGCGCTTGATGTCACCGAGCACCTTTTTCACATGCTCGATCATCAGGCGATAATAGAGCCCGGAGCCGGCTTCGCCATTGCGGTCCTTCTCGATGTCCTGCTTCGTGCGCGGATACGGTCCGGCGCTGGGTGGGCGGAAATCGTAGAAGAGCGACTTGCCGCCCCACGCGGTCTTGATCAGCAGGACGGGGTCCTTGAACTCCCCTTCCATCGTGAGGCCGACGGTGAACTCCGGGCCGATCTTGCCGCCGTCTTTTTTCGGATCCTCGCGTGATCCGTAACCCGTCGTCAGCCTGCCGAATCCTTCGCCGTTGTTCTCCCCGATGCCGGTCAGGTAGGAGATCCAGACGTGGTCGCAGACATGCGGCGTGCCGTCGGGGTTGCGCATCTTTCCGAGCAGCGGCGCAGTGGCCGGATCGTCGCCGAGGTAGTCGAAGGTCCCGACCCTGGCGTGGCCCTCCATGTTGGACTGTCCGGCGAGGATGAAGACCTTCAGCCGGTGATTGACGGCCTGCTGCGACGGGGCCTTCCACAGCTTCGCCAGCAGCGCGAACATCTCCGGGTCGTGCCGCTTCAACTCGGCGCGGGTGAAGGGGAAGAAATCGTTGCGGCTGAAGAAGGCCTCCGTGCTCTCGGCGAAATACTCCTGCGGATTCGTCATCGCGTAGGCGCGCTCGAAGGTGTTCGGCCGGCCGTTGCCGAACCAGCGCTCGACCCGGTCATAGCTCTTGCCGGCTTTCGCCGCTTCGTAGGCCGCCGTGATCTCGGCGTTGTCGAAACCGCCCGGCAAGACCCGGTCGTGATAGGCGTGGGCCAGTTCGTGCAGCGTGAAGTTCGGCATCCGCTTCGACTCGGATTCGAAGTTCCGGACATCGGTGAACTCCACGCCCTTGGCCATCGCCGGATTCCGCCCGTTGTCCCGAAGCCATCCGGCACCGGGATGATACTCGGCTCGGGGCTGAACGCCGGAATACTCGGGCGAAAACCACAGCGTCACCTTCCGCAGTTCGGCGACGGCTTCGGCGGGAACCTTTCGGACGATCTCCTGCAGTTGGACCCGCAGCAGGCCCGGGGCCTTGTCGGTGGCGGGCAGCTCCGAATCGATCAGTCGCGGGTCGACCAGCACGGTCCAACCCTCGATCTGGTTGGTTTTATGCTGGAGGACCGGCCGGCCTTGTCCCCAGGAGGACGCCGTCGCGAACAGGAAAAGGAAGGCGGCGCACACCACCACGCGCGACGCCCGCCGCCCGGCATTGACTCCGAAATGGTCTCCTTCGATTTGGTTGAATTCTTTCGCTGGTTTCATGTCCGGACCCTATCCACTCGAAGACGCCTTCGTCTCGGCCAATGCGTTCTCCCAACGACGAAACCGGCACAGAATGAAGGCTCTGTCCCGGCGCCGCTCAGCCGCCTAGGACGTCTTGAAGACGGCCGTGGCCTGGGCGAGCCGGTGGCGGACTTCGTCGACTTCGCCCGAGCCGCAGATATCGACCAACAGGCCGAGATTCCGGTAATGGCTGACGAGAGGTTCGGTTTGGTCGTGGAAGCGGTTCAGCCGGACGACCACCGTTTCCGGCTTGTCGTCGTCGCGCTGATAGAGGTGTTCCCCGTGGCAACGGTTCTCCGAGCACTCTTTGAAGGGATTGAACTCGGCGTGAAAGGAGCGGCGACATTCGCGGCAGATACGACGCCCGGAGAGACGTTCCACGATCTCTTCGTCGGGCACCTGGAGGTTCAACACGGCGGTGATCTTGCGGCCCAATCCGACGAGCATGTCGTCCAAGGCATGGACCTGCGGCAGCGTTCTCGGGAACCCATCGAGCACGAAGCCGGGAGCGCAATCGGAGGACGCCAGGCGTTCACGGACCATGGCCTCGGTCACGTCGTCGGGCACCAGTTCGCCGCGGTCGATGTAGTCCTTGGCGATGCGACCAAACTCGGTTTCGTCCTGGATGTTCTGGCGGAAAAGATCACCGGAGCTGATGTGCGGGAGCTTGAGATCGGAGCAGAGGAAGTCGGCCTGGGTGCCCTTGCCGCTGCCCGGGCCGCCGACGAGCAGAAAGTTCTGGCTGGGCCGCGAGGGCACCCCGGCTTTGGCCGCACGGCGCCGGCCAAAATCGAGCAACAGCTCGCGCTGCTCTTCGGTGATGCGGGGCTTTCCACCCGCGAGCAGATCGCCGACGCGGGTGACGAGCTGGCCATGGACGGCGTCGATGTCGCCATGGCCGTCGATGAAGCCGAGCCGCCCCGAATCCATGTAGTAGCGGAGCACCGGAGCCATCGTCCGGCTGAAGACGCGCAGCCGGTTTTCGAGGATCTCCGGGATGTCGTCGGCGCGCCGCGGAATCCGCACGGCGGCGCGATCAAAGACCTCTTCCTTGGGGATATGGACGTAGATCACGGCATCCAGACGGCGGCCGTAGCTGCGGAACATCTCATCCAGGAACTGCGCCTGGGCCATGGTCATGGGGAACCCGTCGAAGAGCAGACCGGAATCCGCCGGCATGCGATGCGCCACTTCCTCGACCATCGCGTCCACGAGGTCGTCGGGCACGAGATCGCCGGCGGCCACGTATTTCTTGGCGAGGATGCCAAGGGCGGTGTGGCGGTCGAAATGGTCGCGGAGCAGCTTGCCGGTCGAGAGATGGCGCAGGCCGAAAGGCCGGGCGATGCGGGCCGCCTGGGTGCTCTTGCCCGCGCAGGCTGGTCCTATGAAAGCGATGTTCATCCGATGGTTTCAGCGCGACCGGAATGGGGAGCCCGCCGCAACAGGCCGAAAGGAGAAGCAATCCCGGAGGGAATAGGCAAACCAGAAGCGTCTTCTTCGTCCCCCTGATACCGGTCGGATGGGGGACAGATCCGAGGGGCACAGCCTATGGGATCGACTCCAACGGCTTCGTCGCACGCGTCGCCATGCAACCGGGAAACAACTTCCAAAATCCCTCGTCCGGCCACGGCTCGCCGTAGAACCCGGTCGGCGCGAACCCGACATCGATCTGCCCTCCGAGAATGTCTTCCCGCGAGTGGCCGAAGATCAGCCGCTTGCCCAATTGCTCCAAAAGGCAGCTTTTTCTTGGGCCGTCAGGCTCTTCAGATTCGAATACGGCAGGCGGTGCCGAACGACCAATTTCCCAAGATCCGCCAGGATTTCTCAGGAAATGAAGCTCGCCGGATCAATGAAGACGGCCATGAAAACGCCTCCCGGACGCAGAACGCGGAAGACTTCGCGCCAGCTCCGGCGGAGGCGAGGATCGGAGCCGGTTGACCTCCGGCTCCGGCCAAGCAGAGCACGCGGAGTCCGGGAATCGGGGGAACCACGATCTACGCGCGGGCTTGGCGGTTGTCTTCGATGACCTTCATGCGGAGTCGATTTCCCGCCGATCAGACTTTCGGCGACACCCCATAGATCACACGGGAGCTGCGGTTGTAGGTGAACCAAGAGTACATCCAGCTCAAGACCACGGAAACCTTGCCCCGAAGCCCGACCACAAAGAGCAGATGCACGAGCAACCACGCCAGCCAGGCGAAGAAGCCGCTCATCTGGAACCCGGCGAAGACGGCCACGGCCTTCGACCGTCCGATCGTCGCCATGGATCCTTTGTCGAGATACACGAAGGGCTCCCGCCGATCCGATCGGCCCTGTCCCGCGATCTCTGCGGCCAAGGTCCGGGCCACGTAGTTGCCCATCTGCATGGCGGCCGGAGCGACACCGGGCACGGCGTGCCCTTTCGCGTCGACCACTGCCGCGACGTCCCCAATGGCGAGCACTTCGGGATGACCCGGCAAGCTGAGATCGGGCCGCACTTTCAGCCGACCTGCACGGTCCGTCTCCACGCCAAAAAGGGCGGCCAATGGCGCGGCGCTGACTCCGGCGCCCCAAAGGATGTTCGCGGCCTCGATGGATTCACCGGTCACCTCGACGATACCTTCGCGGATGTCCATGACCTTGGTGTCGAGCCGGACTTCCACTCCGAGCTCCTCCAGTTGCCGCAAACCGGCTTCGGAAGATTCCGGCGGAAAGGCGCTGAGAATGCGCGGCCCGGCCTCGATCAGGATCACGCGCCCCAACTGCGGATCGATTCGCCGAAAGTCGTCGGCCAGCGTGTGCCGATAGAGCTCGGCCAGTGCCCCCGCCAGTTCCACGCCGGTCGGCCCGCCACCCACGACCACTGCGGTCATCAGTCGCTTCCGCTCCGCTTCGTCCACGGTCAATTCCGCCTGTTCGATGGCGAGGAGGATCTGGCGCCGGAGCCGGATGGCGTCGTCGATGGTCTTGAGGCCCGGAGCGAACTTCTCCCAATCCGGACGACCGAAGTAGCCCGTGCGCGCGCCGACAGCGACGACGAGATAATCATAGTGGACGGGGCCGTTGCGTCCCTGCACCACGTGGTTCGCCAAGTCCACGCTCTGGATTTCATCCAGCAGGACCGTGATGTCGTTCCGATAGGACAGGATCGAGCGGATGGGCTGGGCAATGTCGGGAATGGACAGTCCGGCCGTGGCCACTTGGTAGAGAAGCGGCTGGAAGAGATGGTGGTTGGTGCGGTCGATGACCGTGATGCGGGCTCGGCCGACCGGGAAGGCCTGACAAAAGGTCAGTCCGCCGAAGCCGGCGCCGATCACGACGATGTGGGGTTGCTCAGTGGATTCGCTCATGGGTTTCAAGATCCGGAGCCAAACTAGGCGAGGCATCCCTTGTCCGCCACGGCCCAACCAAGGTGAAAGCGGATGGAATGAACTCCATCACCCCGGCTAACCGCGCGACGCCTCCGCCTTGCGGAAGGCGCGTTCGCGGCGCCGGGTTTCCCCGCGCAAGAGCGCCTCGGCCGAAATGCCGGCGGCCTGGGCGGCGGCGGTGAGGTCGAAGAGCTGCCGGGCGACATCGACCTTGTTGATCCGAGCCTTGGCGGGCTTGGGTAGGAGACCGGACTTGCGGGCCTTCTTGACCAGCTTTTCGGCGCGGAGCAACGACGGCAAATGCCGGGGAATGCCGTCCAGGACCGAGGGGCGCTCGTGTTTGGTGCCGGCCTTCTCCGACTTCTTGATCTGCTCCCAGTTGACCCAGACTTGGTCGACGTTCTTCACCTTCACATCGCCGAAGACGTGGGGATGACGACGGATCAACTTGTCCACGAGGGTCTGGGTGACCCGGTCAAAGTCGAACACGCCGCGTTCGCGGGCCAGCTGGCAATGGAAGACGACTTGGAGCAGGACATCGCCCAGTTCCTCGGCCATCTCGTGGTCGTCGCGAGCCTCGATGGCATCGATCAGTTCGTAGACCTCCTCGACGGCGTGTAGCCGGAGGGTCATGTGGTCCTGCTCCTTGTCCCAAGGGCATCCATCCGGGGCGCGAAGCCGCGCCATCACGTCGAGGAGTTGGAGGATCGGAGCCTGCTTTTTTTTCGCCGCCATACGAACGGGATGGTTCCGATGACGGACCGCCGTGTCGAGTCCAAGGCTGCTGGGGCTAAAGGATCACGAGGTTGTCGCGGTGCACGACCTCGGTTCGTCCCGGCTTTCCCTCGCGCAAAGTGTCGGCGCTCATCGCCGCGATCCCCCGGGCGAATTCCGTGCCGTCGAGGTCGCAGATGCGGACAACATCACCGTCGGAAAAGTCGCCTTCGACGATCTTTACGCCGGGCGGAAGAAGGCTCTTCTGTCCCTCGCGCAGGGCTTTCTTGGCCCCGGTGTCCACCCGGAGAGAGCCCTTGGGATGATGGAAGAAGGCGATCCAGCGCTTTCGGCCCGCCAACTTGCGCGCCTGGGGCACGAAAAGCGTGCCTTCGTCGTCTCCGGCCAGGATGGAGGCGAGAGCGGACTCCTTCCGGCCCGAGGCGATGACCATCGGAATTCCCGAACGAATGACGATTTTGGCCGCCTGGATTTTGGAGGCCATGCCTCCGACCGCCGTATCGCTGGTGGTGCCTCCCGCGATCTTTTCCAGGACGGAATCGATTTTTTCGATCTGCTGGATGGTTGCTTGGTGCGGCTGGCCAAAGTCGCGAATGACGCCGTCAACCGTGGTCAGGATAACCAACAAATCGGCCGGCAGGAGCGCGGTGACGAGGGCCGAGAGCGTGTCGTTGTCGCCGAACTTGATCTCGGTGAAAGAGACCGCGTCGTTCTCGTTGATGATGGGGACGACACCATGGTTCAGCAAGGTGACGAGGGTATTGCGGGCGTTGAGATGCCGATCGTGGTGCTGGAGGTCATCATGAGTCAGCAACACCTGGGCGACGGCCAGCCCGTGTTCCGCAAAGAGCTGCTCATAGGTAGTCATCAGGCGGGACTGGCCAACCGCGGCACAGGCTTGAAGTTCGGCGAGCTCCTTGGGGCGCTTCCGATGACCGAGCACTCCCATCCCCGCGCCGACTGCGCCCGAAGTGACGAGGACGACTTCACGGCCCGCTTTGCGCTGGCCTGCCACCTGCGCCACGAGCTGGCGGAGCTGTGCCAGATCGGGCTTTTTCTGAGCATCGGTCAAGACGCCCGTTCCCAACTTAACGACAAGACGGCTGACGTTCTTCAGCACTTCGGTTCGCACGGGGCGAATTGGTAGCACGAGGAATGGAACGCCAAAAGGGAGAACCGGTGCGATCAGCTCCACAGGTGTGCCCACGATCAGCGCTCAAGCGCCCGGCGACCGTTCCGATAAGATTGCGGGACAAGCCCGGCGACTGAGAACCGGAGCGCTGCCCGGCGTGGAAGCCAACAATATGAAGAAACTCGTCCAATTCGCCCTCGCAGCCACCGCTTTGGCCAGCATCGCCCTCAACGCGGCTTCGCACGATCCGTTTTCTGGATTCTCCGAGACCATTCGGGTGGGAAATGCCCTTTACGAATCCTTGGACCCGAAACGGCAGGCCGGTCTCTCGCCGCACCCGATCGCATTGGAAACGGAACCAACCCCCTACGTCCGGGCGGGAGGATTCACCTTCAACGGACAGCGGCTGAAGGTCGTCGTGGTTTCCACCGGTTTCGTGGAGCTGATGCGGCGCGTAGCCCAGGCCCGGGCCTTCGACGCGGCGGAACCGGGATATTTCGAACGCTATCTGGGACTCCTATCCGACACGGATCCGGCCAAAGGGATCCCCGAACTGCCAAACGGCACCGATCAGCGTTTCAAAACCGAAGATCTGCTCAACAACCAACGGACCTACTTCGCCCAGATGGTCAGCATGGTGGTTGCCGTCGAACTCTCCCACCACTACTTGGGACACTATGAGAAATACGCCGACAAGCTCACCTCGGACCAACCGATCAACGCCGTCATGAAACGAGCCGATTGGCAGAAATCGATCGAGATGGGGGCTGAAAACTCGCTCAGCGCCGGTTACGGATCGGAATCCGTCTGCGTCTTCTACGCCGCACTGGAGAAGATGAGGCAGCGGCCTGCTTGGGCGACCTACTTCCTGCCGCAGGACGAAAACGTAAAGAAACTCACGGCCAACCTGGTGAAGCTGGAGAAGAAGTTCTTCAACTTTAAGTGAACCCGATCAGACGACAAATTCGAGTTCCTGCCGATGGGGAATGATTCCGCGCTCATGCGCCTGGCCCAAGAAACGCCGAATCGACTCGCGACCTTTTTCGCCATAATCGAGCGTCCAGTGGTTCACATACATGCCGACAAACTTGTCGGCGAGATCGATTCCCATGTCCCGAGCGAACTGGAGCGAGTGCTCCACCGCTTCGGGCCGGTGCTCAAGACTGAAACGGATGGAGGCCGTCAGCACGTCGGAGATCGCCCGCCGGGTCTCCGGATCGAACCGCTTATGGATGACGTTTCCGCCGAGCGGAAGGGGTAGTCCGTCATTCTCGCGCCCCCACCAGACGCCGAGATCCTCGCAGAGCGTCAGTCCTTCATTTTGATAAGTGAGCTGCCCCTCGTGGATGATCAGTCCGACATCGGCCTTGCCCGAACGAACGGCCGCAAAGATCTGATCGAAGGGGACGACGACATAGTCGATCTCGTTCGCCAATCGTCCGAGCCAGAGTTGGAGCGCAAGAAAGGCGCTGGTCATTTCCCCGGGGACCGCGATCTTCCGCCGCGCCACCTCTTCCCTGGAAAACTTCTCCTTAGCGACGAGCATCGGCCCGTAGCCATCCCCCATGCTGGCACCACTCGGCAACAACGCATACTGTTCGCTGACATAGGCGTAGGCATGAATGCTAACCGCGGAAATATCCAATTCTCCGCGGGTCGCACGCTCGTTCAGAGTCTGGATATCCTGGAGAATGTGCTCAAAGGCGAAGCCGTGAGTGGGAACGAGATTCTTGGCCAACCCGTAGAACATGAACGCGTCGTCTGGATCGGGCGAATGGCCAAGAGTGAGTTTGCGCTGCATCGCCGTGAAGTTAATGACGACCAATCTCAAGTCCAGAGGGGAAAAGGCCAGCGTGTCGAAAAATGATCATTTGGAGCAGCCCGCATTTGATCATTCCTGAAAATAGGATAAACGTGACCGTCGAACCTTGGCAAAAAACACGAGATACCCATGTTTCGAGCTCCCCCTTTCCATGTTCGGACATGGCACGCCCAAGGCTTTCAATTCAGTCGAAGGCAGAAAGGATGACAAATATGATGAGATCCAGCGACAGCAACTCCGAAGTAGTTCGCACGAAGCATCCGTTCCGGCAAACGGACAGCCGTCCCGCCAAACCTCAAAAAAACAGATACGAGCGCCGGAAGGTTCGGGAAATCCTCCGACTCTCCGACTGGGGTCCCGGCGAACAGTCCGCCTGAAGACATTCCCAATCCCTACGGCTCGCCGCCTCCGCATTGAACAGAGAGTTGGGATTTTTTCCAAGCGAAGGACCCGCCCTTTCTTTGGTCGTGCTTAGCGATCATACATCGGATGGCGTCCTAACCTCCTGACCTCGACGGTGGCTGGAGCCGACTACGGGAATGGTAAGTGGCGCTCCCAAAAGAGTCACCCTGGCACAGCAAAAAAGCCCGCAGCTCATAAGCTGCGGGCTTTGCCGAAAAACTGGTCCGAAAGGCTACTTCATCAACAGCATCTGGCGCGCACGCTTGATGCACTTGGTCAGGGTCCGCTGATATTGTGCCGGCAACCCCGTGTATTTGCGGGGCAGAATCCGACCTTGGTCCGTCACAAACTGCCGAAGCAGCGTCACGTTCTTGTAATCGACCGTGTCGATGATGAAGTCAGTCTTGGGCTTCGGGCGTGGCGTGCGGCGTTCGGTGCGCTGTCCACGGTCTGACTTCTTTTCAGTATTGGTCTTGCGAGGCATGGTTATTTGATCTCCCGATGCAAAGTGTGACGGCGGAGGTTGGGGTTGAACTTCCTCAGTTCCAACTTCTCCGGTTTAAGTTTCTTGTTGCGCGTCGTGGTGTAACGGGAGGGCGGTTTGCCCTCCTTGCGCGCTTCAGTGCATTCGATAGTTACGATTTCACGAGGCATGGTTTACTCCTTTTCCTTCAAAGGCTTTTCGTCTGAGTCATCATCGTCGTCCGGTTCAGAGCTCTGGGCACTGTCCACGGAACCCAAAGATCCAAGACGGCGCTGTCGAAGAGCGCCTTCCTTCTCAAGTTGGGCTTGGGCTTCAACGGTGAAACGGGTCCAAGGGATCGCTTCAAGGCGGGCCTTGGGAATTGGCTTTCCGGTCAGTTCACAGACGCCGTAGAGGTCTTTTTCGATGCGCTTCAGCGCCTCCTCGATCTCGTACACGGCGTCCTGGTCGGAAGAGAGAAGACTGAGAGCGAAATCGCGGTCGAAATTGTCGGTGCCAGAATCAGCCATATGCAGGCTGTAATTGTCCATCTGAACGGCGGAATCCTTCGCCAATCCATTCATCTGGAGCCGAAGCCGGTCGCGCAATTCGACGAGGTTGGCATAGAATTTCTGCCACTCGGGCTTCACCTTCACAGGCGCGCTCCTAGGACTCCGACCGATCGAACCCAAAATGGACGCGGCGGTGGCGCCGCTGACCACACGGCCGCTATCGACCGGAGTCTTTCTCTCAGTTGTTTTTTTCTTTGAGCTCACAAGCAGGACGTTGCAGTTGCTGTCTGACACCGAAGCCGCCTCAAAAGCGGATTACCCAGCCGTTTCAAGGGTGCGAGACTGTAGCAGCACGCTTTTTCGATGCCACTAAAATCTTCGAGTTTTGAGTCCGCCTTAGAAATCAAGCCAACCAGCTGATTGGAAGCGAATTAGGCCACAATTAGGCCCCAAATATCAGCCCTTTTCGATGCAAGCGTAAGCGTTGTGGGAGTGGATGCTTTCGTAATTCTCCGCCTCGACTTTGTACCATGTGACATCGTCGTGGCTGTTGAGCCGAAGCGCCACATTCCTAACCAGATCCTCGACGAAGACTGGATTCTCGTAGGCCCGCTCGGTCACTGCTTTTTCGTCCTCCCGCTTCAGCAGAGAATAGAGTTCGGAACTGGCGGAGGCTTCGACGAGTGAGATCAGATCCTCGATCCAAATGGCCCGGGTGGAGCGGATCTGGACCGTGACGGTTCCTCTCTGGTTGTGGGCACCGTAGGCGCTGATAGCTTTGGAGCACGGACAAAGCGTTGTGACTCCGGTCTTTACCGTCAGAACGAAGTCGATTTCTTTTCCCGTCGCCGTGGCGTCGAAACGGGCTTCGTAGTCCATTAAACCCTCCTTGCCTGAGACCGGGGCCTTTTTCATCCGGAAAAATGGAAATTCCATTTCCAAGTGGGCCGACTGGGCTTTCAGCTTATTCTGCATCGCATAGAGGATCTCCGTGATGTTCTCGACGTGAACGACGGGGCCATGGGCATTGAGCACCTCGATGAAACGGCTCATGTGGGTGCCTTTGAATTCCTTGGGGAGGTCCACAAACATGCCGATGGTGGCGATCGTGTGCTGGTGGGCCCGTTCCTTGTCACGGATCTGGATGGGAAACCGGAGCCCGCGCACGCCCACTTTGTCGATCCGAAGATCACGATGGTCGCGCTCGTTTTGTTTGTCGTGGAGCTGGTTTTTCATGGATTCGCTGGTTGGCGACTCCGCTACTTCCACGGAGCGATGTTCACTATTCATGCCAGAAACTACGCAGGCGGGAGGCGGGTGCAAAATGAAAGTTTGCCCGGGCCAATCCCGCCCGGGGTTATGGACAATGTCCGAGTCGTCCCAAGCACGTGAGGCGCCGAGCTCCTCGGCGATGGTTTTGAGAACGATCCCACAAATCTCAGCGCCCGGGTCGAGCCGCAGTTCCGAGCGAACTCCTACTGGCAATGATGAGGAAACATCTTCGGCGAAAAGATCTTCTGCCTTCGGAGGTACCGGCGGGCCGTTGGATTCGGCCATTGGCCTGCTCTGTCACCCACCAGTCGATGCGATAGCCGGGAGTGCGCTTCGGCGCAGCTTGAGCGTCGCTGATCCGGCAGCCATCGGTTTCTTTGACCGCCAGATCCAGCTCGACGGCGTCTATTCCCTGCCGGCCTCACTTGCTGCCTGGCTTAACGGCGGGAGTCGCTGCTAGGTCGGATGGGAGCTGGTTCGGGTCGAATGTCTCCACGTTCAACGCCAACAGACTGAACGTCGGAGCCCCGAGACTTAGTTTCCCATTTGAACGGTCGACCACCATCGCGACACCGACCACCTCGCCGCCGTTCTGGCGGACAATCTCGATGGCTTCCTGGACTCGGCCTCCCTTCGTCACAACATCCTCCAGCACGAGGATCTTCTCGCCCACCGCGATCTTGAATCCTCGTCGCAGGACGAGCTTGCCATCTTCCTTCTCCACGAAAATAAATCGAAGTCCAAGCTGCCGGGCGACTTCCTGGCCGATGACCAAGCCACCCATGGCCGGAGCGATCACGGTAACCGCTCCCAGCGCCTTCAGCTTGGACGCCAGAGCCGCCCCCAACCGCTCCACGACCGGCATCTGCTGGAGCGCAAGCGCGCACTGGAAGAATTGGCGGCTGTGCAAGCCGCTGCGCAGGACAAAGTGCCCTTCGAGGAGGGCTCCGGATTCACGGAAAACCTGCAAAACTTCGGCTTCGGTCATGGGCGGAGTCTTCCGTCCTCGTGGACCCGAAGCAAGCCGGAGACGGATCAGTGGCCGCTGGCGACGGGGTGTCCGGACGGGCTTGGGACCTGGGCGGGATGTGGCAGCGGGCCCGGACCGGAGACCGGTGGGGAATGTTCCACCGGTAATCCCGGATCTTCGTATTGATTCAAAGCTGGAGCCGCCGACTGGACCCTCGCTCCGGTCAGCGGCGCGGCCATGATCCGGTCGAACTGCGGATGCTGCCCAAGCCACGCCACCTTCCCCGAAGAAATGTCGTAGACCGCGCCGATGATCAAAGTCCGGCCCGACCGGACCGCCTCGCGAATGTCGTCGCTTTCGGTCAACAGGGTCTCGATCTGCTGCCAAACATTGAACTGGATGGCGATAGGCACCGCGTCGTCGGGACTGGCGGCTTCACCGAGCGCCTTGTGCGCCGCTGGTTTGATGAGCTGCGCCAATGCCGCCAAATGTCCGTGGAACTCAGCCCCCTTCACCACGTCCGTCACCGTTCCACACTTGGTGTGTCCCATGACGACGAGAATCGGCGTGCCCAAGTGAACAACCCCGTATTCGACGGAGGCGATCTCGCTGTCTCCGGCCACGTTGCCGGCCACGCGGATCACAAAAATGTCCCCGGCACCGCGATCAAACGCCTGTTCGACCGGAACCCGTGAGTCGGAGCAGGCGATGATCGTGGCCAAAGGCTCCTGACCGTTCTTCGCCAATGCTGCACGGCGGACTAGATCTTCGTTCGGGTGTTGCGGGTGCCCGTCCACGTGGCGAGCATTGCCTTCCTTCAGCAGCGCGAGCGTGCTCTGTTGCAGCAGGCGAAGAAGTTTTGCGGATTCAGCCCCGGTGTCCGAGGCACGCACTGCACTTAGAGGAGCGAGGGCGAGGGCGAGGGCGGCGAGAGTGGATACGATCTTCATGGTGCGGCGATCTCCACCAATCAATGGAGGAGACGCTCCAACTAATCGGCCGCGACGGCGAAAGGTTGAGCTTCGAGCGGAACCGGGCATCTCTGTCTTGGAAAAGGCTTGGCACCGGGAAGTTCGACGGGTTTATTGGCTGGAGGAGTGTCCGATGGTGTAATGGTAGCACAGAGCCCTTTGAAGGCTTTAGTCATGGTTCGAATCCATGTCGGACAACCACCCTCCCGCGGCCCGTTTCCGATTCACTGCGCTTCGGAGTTTCCTCGTGTCACTTCGTCGAGATGCTGGCGCTGCTTCATGAAAAGATAGACGCCCCCCCCGGCCAAGCTCCACGCGAGGCTTCCCGCGAACGCCAGCAACGACAGGGCCAGGGCAAGCTTCGCAGAGGCGGCGATCAACGGGATTCCAAGCAACTGCACAAACAGGTTTTCCCGCACCCCCAACCCGCTCGGCGTGATCGGCAGCGCCGCGATGCAGATCACCATCGGAACCATCATGGCCAGGACTCCAACCGGAACGTCCAGTTCGAGCCCCCGGGCGATGGTGATGAACTGCACGACACAGGCCGCGTTCAGCAGCATCGAGATCCCGAGCGCCTTCACCAAAAAAACGGGGTCACGGCCAAAACTTCGACAGGCATCCAGCGACCGCTCCAGCGCGGCCCCTTTGGGCACTTTGCGAAGCCATTTCCGTGCGGCCGGCAGCTGCTTGGACAAACCACTCCAGAAGGCCACTCCCAAGAAGGCGCTTCCCGCCGCCAACATCATCAGGATCACCCCGCAAACGGCCTCCAACCGATCATCGCTCCGGATCAGTTCCACGTTCGGCACCATCATGATCCCGGCAAAGAGGAGCATCGCCCATAGGCCCACCAAACGATCCACAAACACCGCCACCACCGCCTCCGTTTTTTGATGATGGGTCTCCCGCGCCGCATAGAGAGCCTTGACCAGATCGCCGCCGCTTGAGCCGAGGAGGAAGGAATTGAAGAACTGCGCGACCAGCGTGATGCCCGCCGCGCGTCCAAACGTCAGGCGGATTCCCTGCTGGGCCAGCACCACCCGCCACCGGACGACACCCAACACGATGGTCAGGCCCATCCAGAAGAGCGACAGACCGAAGACACCGGGAGGAATCGCCTGCACGGTGCGCCACAGTTCACCCGGCCCATGGGCCCAAGCCTGACGCCATTGTTCAGTGCGGGAAAAGCGTTCCCAATCGAGGCCGTTCGTCTTCGCGAATTCCTCGCCTTCTTTCAGGAAAATACCGTGGCAAATCCATGTCAGCAGCAGGGCGCAGATGATCAGGCGCCCCGCCAATCCGATCCATGAACGCCCCTGTTTCACTCACCCCAGAGCTGTCGAATGAAGGTTGAGCCCGCCAACACGTCGTCCGGCGTGAGACTCGGGCTGAACTCGAAGACCTTGATGTGATCGGGCCGGACCAGCGGTGTGATCACATCCCAGTTGATGCAGCCTCTTCCCGGCGGTCGATGGTCCCGCCCGGGGAACTCCACGTCGTGGATATGAAAACCGGCCAACCGGTCGATCAGCCCCGTCAGATGGAAATTGTGGTCGATCAGGCCGATGTGTTCCTTGATCTGCGCGTGCCCGCAGTCGTGCCAATACTTCACGACCTCGTTCGGCCCCACATCCAGCATGTCGGTGAAATCGCTCTCGAACGGGATTTCCTCACAGGCCTCCCGGTTTTCGATTCCAAGCATGATGCCGGCTTCACCCGCCTTCTCCGCCAATCGCCGGAGCATGTCGCAGGCGAGTTCCCAATGCTCCGCCTTCTTGTCTTCCCGCTTCTCCACCATGTCCGTGAAGAGCTTTTCGTATTTGGGCGTCTCCCGCTTCCCGTCCCCCACCATGTCCACCAACTTGTCCGTGTAGTCCTTCATTTCCACAGCCCCCATATGGAGGACGACCAGCCGTGCTCCGACCCGCTGGGCCAATTCAATGGTCTTCAGCGAATGCTTGTAGGCGCTTTCCCGTTCCCGAGGGTCCAGAGCGGTGAATTTGAAGATGTTCGGCGCCGCATGGTTGACCCCCATCGGCAGCGGACAGAAATTATGCAGAGTGGAAATCCGGATCTCCCCGGCATCGACGGCCTCCAAAATGCCCGGCAACAGGCTGATCCGGATCCCGTGGCTGAGTTCGGCATACTCGAATCCCAACTCCTTGATCTCGTTCAGCATCGCCCGACCGTCTTGGTGTCGATGCGAATTCCAGCAGGTTGACAACGAATACATTGGCTTGGTTCTACCCCGACGTTAGGCACCGCCAACCTTTGGCGGAACTCATTTGCTGCACGACCGTTCCGTCGACGGGTTTAAAGCATGCCGCAACAGATTCGAGCAAAACGAAAGCCGGATGTGGTGAGGACACCACATCCGGCGGCAAAGGATCAAAACGATTCGATTACTGGTCCGCGTAGCGAGCGGAGAGCATTGCGCTGAACCGGGCGACTTTCATCTTGCGACGACGGCGTTCGCTCGGCTTCTCGTAATGACGGTGGCTACGGACGTCCTTCAAGGTGCCTTCGCGGTCCAACCTCTTTTTGAGGCGGCGCAAAGCCTTGTCAACGGGTTCGCCTTTTTTGAGCTTAATCTCAGTCATGTCATTTTCACTCCTTCCTTGGACTCGCCGGTGGGTCTTCGCCCATCGGCCTCCGAGTCGGGAGAGGGAACCCTAGGGAAAGACCCGCCTCTGTCAACGCGGGTTCTCCAAAACCGACAACTAATTCCAGAGAACTCCAATTTTTCTCCTCAAATCTTCATGGCATACCTCTTTCCCGACTGTTTAACGGAAGCCAACTCACTCCCGTTAGCGCTATTGTTTTTAACAAAGGGCCGTCGTTCTTCCATTCAGTTCGCCAAGGTAGCCCTCCGTTAAATCATCCTGCACCACTGAAGCGAACAAGTGTCACTTGTCCGTCGAATTCCAAGTTCCCTAATTCCTGGACCATCAACTGTTCAATCTGTTGAGCATTTCCACCTCCTGACCCGGCTCCGATGAGGGGAAAAGCCAAACTCCGAATCCGATGGTGTCGGGCGAGATCGACCGCACTCCGAACCGACCTTCGAACGGAGTATTCCGACGATCGCCAAAAGAGATTGATCCCGGCGACATGGATGATCCCCTTGAAAGGCAGCCGTCCGGCCGAAGTCATCACCGCTCCACCCAGAGGAATCGGACCCAACTTGGCGACCTCTCGAAAAGGATCCAAGCCCCCGCGCCGCTTGATCGCCCCAGAGACCCCTTGCGGTAACAATAGCCACCAAGGAATCACATTTCTGTTCCATGCGTTCACAATCGCCTCTACCGGCTGATCCAGCAGATCGCCCGTCACGATTTTGAGCTTCTGCGAATCCACGGTGCCTCGCACTCAACTCTGGCTCAGCCGCTTCTTCGGTTCGTCGAACAGCATCGCGTGCGCTTCCTCCAAGATCCCAGGAATTCGCGCGGCAAATGGGCTCTTCCTCAAAACCTCGGCCAAGCGCGCTTTGTCGAGCTTGGCCACCGTTTCTCCGGGGAACCAATGGTCGGCCTGGCCCAGGAGGTTGTAGCGCATCTTGCCCCAGCCGACCAAACCGAGCGCCTTCGCGTAGGTCCAGAGTCGGAGGATCTCCGTGATGTTTGTCTGCCCCGGCACATCCACGTATTCAGGAAGGCCCTCGGACCAGCGCTCACACCAGTCATGCCCCAGCTCCCGTTCCATTTCGGCGCGCAGGCGGGCCTTGATCGGCGCAAGGGTTTCAGCGATCTGGTCATACCACCGCAGCCCCGCGACGTGTTCATCAAAGTCGGAGGGACGTGCCGCTCCCAAGCTGAGCGTGTGGACCTCCGGCCGATCCAAGCAGTAGAGGTCGTTGAACTGCATCGGCGTGAGCGGCGCACACATATCGCGCAGACTCTGGGGCGGTTCGTAGAGTTTTCCGCCTTTGTCGTTGGGACTGATGATGAAAACGCCCATGTCCCGCTTCCGGGCGGCGACGACCGACGCCCCGTTGAGACCGTTGACGAAATACCAGTGGAGATTCACGTAGGCGAACTCCCCCGTCTCAATCGCCTCCAGCAGCACATCCGGAGTCGCGTGCGTGGAGAACCCGATGTGCTTGACCCGCCCTTCCGCCTGCAGCTTCCGCGCGGCGTCGAGGCAACCGCCCTTGCGCACGGACCATTCCAGCAGCTCCCGGTTGTTGATCCCGTGCAGCGACAGAAGCTCCACGTGGTCGAGCCGCAGATACGTCATGCTCTTGTCGAATTCACGGAGGAAATCGGCTGGCTTCGCGGCCGGAGGCACCTTCGTCTGGACGATTAGTCTCTCGCGCGGGAACTGGGCCAATACCGGACCCAACTGCATCTCCGAAGTCCCGTAATGGCGGGCCGTCTCGATGTGGTTGATCCCAAGATCGACGGCGCGATGGATGCACGCTTCGAGATTGGCCTGGTTCTCCGCCGGAATCTCCGCCGGCTCCGCGTCCGTCCATTTGTATTGGTAGCGCATGCCACCACATGAGAAGACGGGGATCTGGAGCTCGGTCTTGCCGAAGCGGCGATACTTCATGGCCGGAATCTATGGCATGGCGATCAACGATGGGCAACGGGTGGAAACTTCGGCGTCCAGTAACCATCCCCTGCCCTCTCGCGTCGCTCCACCGGAAACCCCAACACCAACCCGCCATGAAACGACTTCTCCTCTTCCCCT
Organism: Verrucomicrobiota bacterium; assembly: GCA_038209745.1. Lineage (GTDB taxonomy): Bacteria > Verrucomicrobiota > Verrucomicrobiia > Limisphaerales > CANJSG01 > CANJSG01. The sequence goes on along the minus strand of JBBQXJ010000038.1, from coordinate 7,871 downwards.
TGTTGACCTGCCTCTGCCTCGCCGCAACCGCCCAGGACTGGGCCAAGGCGCGCATCGAGAAATCCCCGCGCCATCAGGAATGGATCAAGGTCAAATACGGCGACCGCGAAGTCACCTGCTCCATCGCCTATCCCGAAGTGAAGGACAAGGCCCCGGTCGTTGTTCTCATCCATGAAATCTTCGGCATGACCGACTGGGTCCGCAGCGTCGCGGATCAATTGGCTGAAGCCGGCTACATCGCCATCGCCCCCGACTTCCTCTCCGGCGCCGCCCCGAACGGCGGCGGTTCGGCCGAACTCGGAAATGACGGAGCCCGGCGCGCTGTGTCCCAATTGAAGCCCGACCAGGTCACCGCCGATCTCGACGCCGTCATCGCCTTCGCGGCCAAGATCCCCGCCGCCAATGGCAAGGTCGCCGTCGCCGGATTCTGTTGGGGCGGTTCCCAGACCTTCCGCTACGCCACCCACGCCAAGGACATCAAGGCATCCTTCGTCTTCTACGGATCCGGACCCGACAACGAAGCGGACACCGCCAGGATCGCCGCGCCCGTCTATGGCTTCTACGGCGGCAACGACGCCCGGGTGAACTCGACGATCCCCAAGTCCACCGACCTGATGAAGAAGGGTGAAAAAACCTATGAACCCGTCGTCTACGACGGAGCCGGCCACGGCTTCATGCGGGCCGGCGAAGACCCCGCCGGCAACGAGGCCAACAAAAAGGCCCGCAACGAAGCGTGGGCGCGTTGGAAGGAACTGCTGAAAAAGCTCTGAACCGGATCGGAGCGCAGACAGTCACGTCCGCGAGCCAGGTGGAACTGGTCGCGCTGCGACAAGTAGCGCCGCGCAGAGCGGCGCAAAGAACCGACTATCAGCCCTAAGTCGGGCGAACTTTCTCTGCCTACCGCTCTAAAAACCGTATCTGACGCGACGTCTCCACGGCAGCCCTCTCGGCTGCTCGGACCCGCTTGATCGCAACCGGAGCGCTTTCTCCCTCTTCAACCAAACAGGTCGCCAGCAACGTGCCGGTCCGGCCAAGCCCAGCCTCGCAGTGAACAGCAACAGGCCGCTGCGCTGAACTTTGCTGCGAAACGAAACGGACAAACTCTTCCGCCTGGTCGAACGACGGCGCGCCTCCGTCTGGAACTGGCAAACAAAGAGACCAGAAACCTGCCGACTCGTAAACGGAAGCGTCGCTGGGAATGTTGAGAAGGGGGACCACGGCGCGCACGCCAGCCGAGTGCAAAACGGGCAACTCGTCCTCGAAGTCAACCAACGCGCCACCTCCAGCCATACGACGGTCAGCGTGGATAAACGGCATTGGCACACCTGCCAAAACTTCCGGAATCACCCACCACAGCAAATTCGCTTCGTATGCGTTGCCCATGGTAGTGCTTGTGACTGACGCCGAACAAAGCACAAGCGGCTCTCGCGGACGTGACGGTCCGCGCTCCGTTTCCTCCGCCTCTCTCTCGGGCTATTCGATGGGTTTGCCCAAAGCCAGATCGGCCGGCTTCACGCCCTTGCGGAAGCCGTCGAACCCGTAGGCCGTGGGCTTGTAGCCGTCCACGATGGCCACATTCGCCTTGGCCGGCACCGGCATGGCCAGTCCCCAATAGACCGCGTTGACGATCAACCGGCGCAGATCCTCCGTCACGAGGTCCGTCGCCGCGCCCATCGTCGTGGTGAAGACGCGGTTGTTCTTCCCGTTCTCGTTCTTGTTCTCGCGGGTCCAGGCGATGGCCATCATGGGATCGTTGATGCCCTGCTCCATCTTGTCGTTGGCCCGCTTCTTCTTGTAGTCCGCCGGCGCGTCGTCGTGGTTCATCCCCTTCAAGACCTGGCCCCGGAGCAGGATCTTGCAGTCGGCCGTCGGATACGCCTCATAGACGTCGGTCAGGCCGAAGATGTCGGCCACGCCGTTGAAGATCGGGTCGGACTTCGCCGAGGGTTCGATGATCCCGCGCGTCGCTTCCGACTTATGGCCGCCCCAGTGGTTCACCCACGTTTCGCCGAGCACCTGGCGACCGAAGCCGCCCTTTCGGCCGTAGTTCCAGTCTTCCCAAGGACTGCCCTTGGCGTAGTCGTTGAAGGCGTGGGTGCTGGTGCGCAGGGCGATGATCGGCACCCCGCGCTTCACGGCGGCGTCGAAGCGCTTGGAAGCGTCGTCCGGCCAATGCCGGAAGCGCAGCAGCATCACGATGGCGTCGGCGGAATCCAGCGCCTCGGGGTGGCTCAAGCTGCCGCCGTTGTTTGGATCGATCGTGCCGTCGGCCCCCATCGAGAAGAGCACCGTCGTCTTGAAGCCGTGCCGTTGGCTCAGGATCTTGGCCAACATCGGCAGACCTTCCTCCGAGCGGTATTCCTCGTCGCCCGCGAGGAAAACGATGTGTTTACCGGTGCCCGGGCCCGGCTTCGGTTCGTAGGAGATCCAGTCGGCGCCGAACAGCGTCGGAACCGCGCATGCTAGAAGGGCGAAGCAGGCCAACGCTGCTGCGCGCACCCGGATAAATGGGGATGTTTTCATGAGGGAGTGTGACTGGGACAATTTGTGACGCCTTTCCCGCCCGATGGCCAAGCTGATTTCCGTGCGGGCCCGGATCGCCGGGGAATGCCCGCCCCGGAAGCCTTTTGACGCGCCTCGGTTCCCACGACCTTCAAACGAAGTGTTCTCGGGATTCATTCACCCCCTTCCCAGAGCCGCCGCGCCAAACCGCGCTTGCACGCCCCGGTCGGCGTTTCTAGCCTCCGCCCCCCATGAGTTCATACAAGATCGCCGCCCTCGCCGGTGACGGCATCGGCCCCGAAGTCGCCCGCGAAGCCATTAAAGTGCTCCGCGCCGTCGAGCAGAAGTTTTCCCTGAAGTTCGAGATCACGGAAGCGCCCGTCGGCTGGGCCGGCATCGACGCCGCCGGCAAAGCCCTGCCCGACGCCACGCTCGCCCTCTGCAAACAGTCCGACGCCATTCTCTTCGGCTCCGTCGGTCTCCCCGACCGCGATCCGACCATTCCCAAGGAAGAACGCCCCGAGCGCGCCGCGCTGCTCCGCATCCGCAAGGAATTCGGCCTCTTCGCCAATCTCCGCCCCGTCCAGTTGCCCAAGGCCCTCGCGCATTCCTGCCCTCTCACACCAGAGCGTCAGGGCGATGGCATTGATATCCTAGTCGTGCGGGAACTGACCGGCGGCATGTATTTCGGCCAGCCCAAGAAGACCGAGGAGATCACCCAACCCGACCGGATCGACGGCAATCTGCGTCCCATCCATCGCGCCATCGACACGATGGTCTACACCACGCCCGAGATCGAACGCATCGCCCATGTCGGCTTCAAGGCCGCCCGGCTCCGCCGCAAGAAACTCACCAGCATCGACAAGGCGAACGTGCTGGAAAACGGTATTCTCTGGCGCGAAACCGTCACCCAGATCGGCAAGGAATACCCCGACGTCGCGCTGGAACACATGTTCGTGGACAACGGCGCCATGCAGCTGATGCTCCGGCCGACCCAGTTCGACGTCATGCTCTGCGAGAACATGTTCGGCGACATCCTCAGCGACGAAGCCGCCGCGCTCGCCGGTTCCCTCGGCATGTTGCCCAGTGCCAGCCTTGGCGCGACCGAGGCTGGCAAGACCTTCGGTTTCTACGAACCCGCCGGCGGCACCGCCCCCGACATCGCCGGCAAGAACTTGGCGAACCCCATCGCCCAGATCCTCAGCGCCGCGTTGATGCTTCGTTACTCCTTCCAGCAGGAGGCCGCCGCCAAAGCCATCGAAAACGCCGTGACCGCCGCGATCAACGCCGGCCTCCGCACCGGCGACATCTACTCCGCCCTGGACACGTCTGCTCGCCGGGTCGGCACCACCGAGATGGGCGACACCATCGCAAAGAACATTTGATCGAAAAGGCGGGCTCGCAGCCTGTCAGACCCGTTCAATCGCAAAGCCGTCAGTCGCGAGACTCGGCGGCTTTTTGTTTCGATTTGCGGCGAACTCCCATTCGCCGCTACCCGCCCATGGCGGCAGACGGGAGTCCGCCGCCATCATCCACGGCCGAGTGTCCATCAGGCCCATCAGGCCCATCAGGCCCAAACACAGTTTGGCTCACGCGGTGGCGAAGCTTTTGGACTGCGGTGCTGCTGCGCCGCTTTGGGGAGGACGGGCTAAAGCCAGAGAACCCCCTTTCAAAGCGCCGGAGCACCGGCGCAGTCCAAGACGCTCAGCGCGAAAAGAGCCCACGTTCGAAAAACCACAGGCTTCAGCACGGTTCGGCTACTCTCCCCCCTTCTCCACCCAAAATCATCGCGTTCGTCGGCGTCGGGCAGACTTCACAGCAGCTGCCGCAACCCGAGCAGAAACTCGCAGCCCCGAACCTAGTCGGGATTTGTCACTTGCTTGATGGAGTCCCGAATTGCTTTGAAAATGGGAAGTGGGTCAAAAGACAAACGTGCGTATCGCCTCACTGCGGCCTCTTCTAGGATGCTTCCGCAAAAACCCGAATCTTACGCAAACACGAAGGCAGCCCGTCCAGATTCCGAAAGCTGGATATGCCTTGGGAATACTCTGTTCTCCGAACGAGCGTGTTCGATGAATGAGAAAATCTGGGAGTTTAAATCTGGATTCTCAGACCTGAATCGAGCGACTCATTCTGTGGTAAACCTGTATCCGAGAATCTCGAGCGGATGGTTGTCGGCTGGCCGCATTCCCAGCAAACGTTCGATGTCATAAGCTGAGAGGCTCTTCACAGGTTGGAAGAGTTCGTTCTCTTCATCATCAACACCGCATTGGCCGGCGCCGGGCAGACTTCGAAGCAGACCCGGCAGCCCGTGCAGATATCGGGAACCACCATCGGCATCCCGTCCCGAAAAACCAGCGCGCCTTCGACGAGGCATTGTTGGATGCAGATGGAGCAGCCGTTGGTGACCGCGAGGCAATGGATTCCCTGGATGATCGCCACCCGGTCCTCTTGGGGTGGATTCGGAGCCCCAGCGGATCGGCCGATCGCGATGTTCGCCACCGATTTGCCGGAAGACGCCGCCGCCTTGAGTGGTCGGACCAAAAACGAGAACAGTCCACGTCGGGAATAGCTCACGGCCAGACCTTAGCCCGCGCCCATTCGCGGTCCAGTCCCACCTGCGAATTCAGGCAAGGTAAGACGACTTCCCCCTCCAGGCCTTCGGCACCGAACTCTTCCTTCTCCGTCCCGCCTCAAATTCAATCCTTCGCCAAGCACCGTTCCGCCAACTGCGCGACCGTAGAAGTCCCGGTCGTTCCCAGTTGATGGATCACGATGGAGGCCGCCGCCATTGCCAGCTCCATCGCTTCTCCGATCGATGCGCCCGCCGCCAAACCGGCCGCCAGATTCGCCGTCACGGCATCTCCGGCGCCCACGATGTCGATCGGACCGTTCACCGGATGGGCCGCCACCCGCTCGACCGCCCCTTCCGCCACTGCTCCGATCATCCCTCGCTCCGCCATGGTAACAAAAACCGACTGCCCGTTGCGCCGCGCCAGGTCCGAGGCTCCCTTTTCGATGTCCGTTGAATCCGCCATTTCTCCCGCTCCCCCCAGCGCCGCCAGTTCCGCCGCGTTCATCTTGAAGACGAAGGGCGGGTAGCCCGCCAAACCGCGCCGACAGTCCGCGATCACCGGAATCCTCTTCGTCTCGGTCAGCGAACTCAGCGCTTCGAGCAGCACCGCCGACACCACGCCCGTTCGCGCCAGATCCACCTGGTCCATCACGATGACGGCATCAACCACCGGCACCAGTTCCTTGACCGCTTGGATCAACCGGGCCTCGACCCCCGCCGGCGTCGGCGTCCAGTTCTTGCTGTCCAGTCGGCTCAACTCCTGCGGCGGCTGATCGGGCGTGACAATGAGCGGCTTGCAGTAGGTGAAGGTCCGTCGCTCGGGCGTCGCGATGAAGTGCTTCAACCGCACTCCAGGCAGACGACTCAAGGCGCGTTGCAGCTCCATCCCTTCGCCGTCGTCCCCGCAGAAGCCCACCGGATGCAGCGTGCCGATCCCCAAGGCCGCTAGGTTGGCCAGAATGGTTCCCGCCGCGCCGGCCTGCGACCGCACCCGGACCACGTTGTGCACGGGCAAGCCGGTCTCGATCGACGTCTCGGCCTTCGCCGGATCGATCTCCAGATAACGGTCGAGGCAGAAGTCGCCGACCACCGCGATGCGCAGCCCGGCGTAGCGCGCGGTTAATTTGTGGAAGCGTGGGGCGTTCATGGCCGGACGAGCGCGTGGTGCAGGTGATGGATGAAAGCGGCGTTGTCGCACTGGAGATAGCGCATCGTGCCGCCCATGCGGGAGTAGCTCTTGCAGAAGCGCAGGTAGTAGGCGGGGTTCGTCTTGGGCGGTTCACCCGTCGACCAGTCCCAGCCGCCGCCGTCCTGGAGATCCACCACCTCGATGTCGAAGTCTTTCACCACGTCGCGGCCAGCCTGGAGACGGAGATTGTTCACGCAACTCAGGCTTTTCTCGAAGACCTGCGGCCCCATGATCGCGGACCCGACCGACAAGACCACGCCGCCGTCCAGTTGTTCCACGGAGCCGCCGAACAGCTTGAAGTCCATCTCCCCCGCCCGCCCGATGACGGCGCCGTTGAAGATGGGATGGTTCGAAATGATGTCGTAGCCGATGCCCGGATGCACCGTGACGGGCACGCCGTGCTTCCAGGCCGAGGCCAGGATGCTCGCGTGCTTCCAACGGTGCTCCACGCAGACCAACCCGCCTCCCCAACCGCGCCGCGTCATCGTCTGCAGGAGGTCGGCCCGTGCGGCGGTCAACGGATGCTCCGGCTGTTCGCGAATGGCGGCCTTCAAGACTTCCACCGTCGGCAATTCAACCCCGTCCTCTGCGATGAAACGCCCCAGCGCCCGACCGTAGCCCAGTCCGTCCAGAGCGCCGGCCATCAGCGCCAGATGGATGTTCGTTGCCGTTTCGTCCCAAGTGCCGAACCGTCCCTGCGCCACGTTCTCTTCCACCCGTTCCGTCGAGGCGCCGAGCCAGGCGTATTCCCAATCGTGGATCGTGCCCGCGCCGTTCGTCGCCAGATGGGTCAGCCAACCGCCGGCCATCAATTGGTCCAACAACAGCGCCGCGCCGTTCCGCAGGAGATGTGCGCCGTAGATCAGCATGACCGCCGCACCGCGCACGCGGGCCTTCCGGATCTGCCCAGCGCAATCCTCGACAGCCCGCTCCAAAGCGTCGTCGCCCAACGGCGCGGGAGCTTCTGGCCGGATCAAAATATCGTCCACCTGCGTGAGGCTGAGGCGCTCCGCAAGGGGGAAGACACGCAGACGATCAAGGTCCAGCGGCAGGGGTTGCATCGGGCCGACACCTTCCGGAAGCGCCGGGATTTTTCAAGATCGCCGAGAAATCCAAAACCAGATGGCGGCAGACTCCAGTTCGCCGCCATTCATCCCGCACAGGGCACACCGCCGAAGGCCTTTCCCACTGGCGAAACTTCTGGACGGCGATGCTGCCGCCCTACCCTCGGAGAGCGTGCCCTCCAAGGGTAGGGCGGAGCTGCCGCTCCGCCCCGTCTCAACAAAGACGAGCGCAGCGATGTCTTTGCGGTCGGGACACGGCTTCCGACCCGGAAAGGTCTCGGAGAAACTCGCTTCGGATCCGTTTCTAACTTGGGTTCGGACCTCACGTCCAACTACCAAGGATGACTGGCAAAAAAAGGGAAAGCCCCTCATCCCGGCCCTCCCCGTCGAACGGGGAGAAGGTGGCTGAAACCCGGGTGAGGGGCTCCCTCGTTTCAATGGGCCTGTCCCGGCAGAGGGTCTGGTTCGTCCCGCGCTGCGCTTGGGACGGAGATCAGGACTGCGCGGCAGCGCAGTCCCACCTCAAAAGTGCCTCTGCCGG
>JBBQXJ010000037.1:0-43889 GCA_038209745.1 Verrucomicrobiota bacterium | reverse complement strand
TCTCCCCCATGTCCCTCCGCACGCGGATGATCGTTGCATTGGCTTTGGTGTTCTTTTTGGGAGTCTTCCGGCACGATGGCAATGCCGCCGCGCCCTTGCCACCCCCCGGAATCGAGATCGGCGCCGTCCGTGGCGACACGCTGAAGCGAGAGCTGAAGGCCTTTGGATCGGAGATCGAGGCGCTGCGATTAGAACTCGCGGACAAGCCGGAACTGGCGCGCTACTTGCCGGACGTCGAGGTCTTCCACAAGGCCGTGCGATATCCGTTGGAGTTCGACGAGTTCTACAAGACCAACGAAGCCGATCTGGCCGAGAAGCTGATCGTGTTGGGACGGGAGCGCATCGCGCAGCTGCGGAAAGGGGAGTCGCCGTGGATCTGGGCCACCGGACTGGTGGTGCGCGGCTACCGCTCACGCATCGATGGTTCCGTGCAGCCGTTCGGGCTGGTGGTGCCGGAAGGCTACCAATATCAGGACAAGCCCCGTCGGCTGGATGTCTGGCTGGCCGGCCGAAACGACAAGAGAACCGAGCTGGCATTCCTCGGTGAACGGCTGAAGAGCCGGGGCGAGTTTGCTTCGCCAGAGACGATCGTCCTCCATCCCTACGGACGCTACTGCAACGCCTACAAGTTCGCTGGCGAGACGGACGTGTTCGAAGCGATGGAGACGGTGATGCGCGACTACGACATCGATCCGCTGCGCATCGCCATCCGGGGCTTCTCGATGGGGGGAGCCGGGACGTGGCATCTCGGCGTGCACCATGCGGGGATTTGGGCCGGCGTGGCGCCGGGGGCGGGTTTCGCCGACACCGCGCGCTACTTGGAATTGAAGGTGACGCCCGACTTCCCGCCGCCGTGGGAGCAGACGCTCTGGCACCTCTACGATTCCGCCGACGATGCGGGCAATCTCTTCAACACGACCCCCATCGCCTACAGCGGCGAGATCGACCCACAGAGGCTCGCCGCCGACACGATGGCCGCGGCGATGGCGACCCACGGGCTCACGTTGCGGCATCTCATCGGACCAAAGACGGCACACAAGTATGAGCCCGCGACCAAGGTGGAGCTGTCCCAGCAGTTCGACGCGGTCATGGCCCAGGGCCGGGTGGCCGTGCCCTCGGAGATCCGCTTCGATACCTACTCGTTGCGCTATGATCGCATGGGGTGGGTGCAGGTCGACGGACTCGAACATCATTGGAAGCGGGCCACGGTGGACGCCCGACTGAAGCCCGGATCTAGCGTCGAGGTCTCCACCACCAACGTCACCGCGCTGACTTTGGCATTTCCGGAGGAACAGACGGCTCTCGCAGAGACGGTGACGGTCGTGATCGACGGCGACTCGTTGAAGATTCCCGGAGCCAGGCGGGACCATCGGTGGACAGCGTCGTTCGCCAAGACAATCGGACATTGGGGCCCGGTCGATCCGGACCTGAAACCGACCGGCCTCCACAAGCGCCACGGGCTCCAAGGCCCGATCGACGACGCGTTCATGGATTCGTTCTTGATCGTGGTGCCTTCCGGTAAGGCGCAAGATCCGGAGGTCGAGGCTTGGGTGGAACGCGAATTGAAGCGCGCCCGCGAGCAATGGCGGACCCAGTTCCGGGGCGAACCCCGGGTCAAACGTGACAATGAAGTGACCGACGCCGACCTGGCCGCGAACAATCTCGTGCTTTGGGGCGATCCACAGAGCAACTCGCTGCTCGGTCGCATCGCCGATCAACTGCCGATCCGCTGGACGAAGGAAGGCATTGAGGCGGGGGCCCGGAAGGTCTCCAGCGCCGGCCACGCGCTCGTGATGATCTGCCCAAATCCGCTGAGTCCCAGCCGTTATGTTGTGTTGAACAGTGGGTTCACGTTCCGGGGATTCGGCAGCAACGCCGACCAAACCCCCAAGCTGCCCGACTGGGCGTTGGTCGATGTGACCCAGCCCGCGACGGCTCGGGCGCCGGGGGGAGTCGATGCGGCGGGATTTTTCGATGAGAACTGGCAGCTGAAGAAGTAAGGATGTTCCGTGACTTCACCCTTGCCCGGAGGACTCCCGCGATAGCAGCCTCCGGGCAGTCCGGAACCCCATCCATCATGCGCCCCACCGTTTCTTTTTTCAGTCTGTTCACCGCGGTGATCTACGCCGTCGGCTTGTTGGCCGGCTGCGCGCATGGACCCAGCACCGAATCTGGCTTCATCAGTCTGTTCAACGGCAAGGACCTCACCGGTTGGGGCTATAAGACGAACAACTTCAACGGCAGGACCAAGAGCATCGACGGTCGATACGAGGTCAAGGACGGGATCCTCGTGGTCAACGAGGTCGTGACGCCCCGCACCTTCAGCCAGATGTGGACGACCCGGGAGTTCCCGACCGATTTCATCCTGCGGCTCGATTTCCGCGCCGGCGTCAAGGCCGACAGCGGGATCTATCTCCGCGACCCCCAGCTCCAGTGCCGTGATTATTGGAGAATGGGCCCCTACAAGGAATTGAAGAAATACCGTCCGCAGGAATGGAACCAGATCGAGGTCGTGGTCCACGACAACGTCGCCTTTGCCACCTGCAACGGAGAGATTCTCGAAGCGGCCATGAAACTGCCGCCGACCGGCCCCATCGGACTGGAAGGCGACCTCGGCGTGATGGAATACCGCAATATCCGGATCAAGCCCCTTCCCTGACTCGGAATTGGCTTTTCAAAGGCCACTCCAGCGCTAGAAATCTTCGTTACTATTGCACCAGATTTTGTGCTATTCTGTATCCCTGTTGAAAGCACCCAGTCTCAACCCGATGATGAAAGGCCCGATCGCCGTGGAGGCGTGATGTGATGAGCTCCAGACCTAATGTGATGATGCCCAAATCGGGACAAGAGTTGATCTTGGCCACCAAGCCGTTTGCGAAAGATCACTCGGGCCGGAGTTGGTGGTGCATTTTGTCGACCACTTTCCTTCTCGGGGCCGCGATCTTCGGGACGCTCTGGAACATCCATCCCGCCGTCACCGTGGGGTGCAGCATCCTCGAAGGCCTTCTGATCCTTCGACTTTTCGTCATCTACCACGATCAGCAGCACCACGCCATTCTGCCCAAGTCGCGTCTGGCCGAGGGCTTGATGCGGGGCTTCGGGATTCTGGCCCTCAGCCCCAGCAGTGTATGGCGGAGTTCGCACAACCATCACCACAACCATAATTCCAAGCTTCGCGGATCGCATATCGGGTCGTTTCCGATCATGACGAAAGACCAGTTCCTGAAGAGCAGCCCGCGCGACCGCCGCCTCTACCTCTTCATCCGGCATCCGCTGACCATTCTCTTCGGCTATGTCTTCATGTTCCTCTTCGGAATGTGCCTGAATCCATTCATCAACGATCCGAAACACCATTTCGATTGCTTGGTTGCGTTCATTCTGCACCTCTGCATCTCCAGCGTGCTGTTGATTGTCGGAGGATGGCAGGCGTTGGTGTTTGCCCAGTTGATCCCCCATTTCATCGCCTACGCCATCGGTTCGTATCTCTTCTACGCCCAGCACAATTTCCCGGGCGTGTCGTTTGCCGACAAGGCCGGTTGGACCTATGAAAAAGCCGCGCTCGAATCTTCGAGCTACATGCGGATGAGCCGGATCATGGCTTGGTTCAGCGGCAACATCGGCTACCACCACATCCATCATCTCAACGCGAAGATCCCGTTCTATCGGCTGCCGGAAGTGCTGCGGAAAATGCCCGAACTCCAGGCCCCCAAGGTGACCACGTTGCGTCCCGTCGACGTTTTCCGTTGCCTGCGATTGAAAGTCTGGGACGTCGAGAAGCAGCAGATGGTTGGCCTTTCGGCCGTTTGACGGGCGACCCCGGGCGACACACGCGGCATTCCAGAATCCATCGAAAACAATCGGCCGTCGGCTTTTTGAACCCTTGGTGCCGCCGGAGAACAACGACTCTTCTCCATGTCCTACACGGCTGCCCAGATTGCAGAGCAACTCCACGGCGAAGTCATCGGTGACGGCTCGGTCGTGATCCGCGGCATCGCGCCCGCAGACGCCGCGCGCTCCGGGGATCTGACGTTCGCCGAAAAGGAGAGCTACTTCGCCGCCGCAGAGGCCAGTGCGGCCACGGCGGTCCTCGTGTCCGGTTCGTTCTCTTCCGCCACGAAGGTTCTCATCCGCGTGCCCAATCCGCGTCTCGCCGTGGCCAGGCTGTTGCCGTTGTTCTACCCCTTGGACAAACCAGCCGCCGGGATCGATCGCGCCGCGACCGTCGATCCTTCGGCCGAGGTGGACCCTTCCGCCCACATTGGGCCGGGATGCCTGGTTGGCGCAGGGGTGAAGATCGGCGCCCGTTCCGTGTTGATGGGAGGCAACCACGTCGGACAGGGAAGCCGGCTCGGCGACGACGTCCGCCTTTTCCCAAACGTCGTTCTCTATCAGGGCACTCAGATTGGAAGCCGCGTCCGGATCCACGCCGGAACGGTCATCGGCTCCGACGGGTATGGTTACGTCTTCGACCAGGGCCGCCATCTCAAGATCGAGCAGATCGGCAACGTGGTTATCGGCGACGACGTCGAGATCGGGGCCAATACGGCGATCGATCGAGGGGCGCTCGGTTCCACCGTCATCGGACCCGGCACCAAGATCGACAACCTCGTCCACGTCGCCCACAACGTCGTCATCGGTCCTCATTGCCTGGTTCTGGGCCAGGTCGGTTTCGCCGGCAGCACCAAGCTTGGCGCCTACTGCGTGATCGCCGCCCAGTCTGGCATCGCCGGGCATCTCACGCTCGGCAACCAGGCCACCGTCGGCGCGAAGTCCGGGGTCATGCGCGACATTCCGGATAAAGGCGTCGTGCTCGGCATTCCCGCCCAGCCCGACAAGCAGACCAAGCGCCAATGGATCGCGGCTCAGCAGCTTCCCGACATGTTCAAGCGCTTGCGGGAGCTGGAAAAGCAGGTTGCGGAACTGACGGCGAAGATGGGTTGAATCCCGCGCTGTCCGAGACCGGCCGTGGCGTTGGCGTTTCTCGACGGTGAGTCGATTGAAATCCTCGGCGCCCTTGCATCTCCGTTAGGGAACGACTGAACAAAGGCGTGATAGGTGGGTGGCCTTAATTCTCTGGAGGCCGGCGGCTCAAAAGGCAAAGGCTGGATGGTGGCAACGGGGCTTTCGAGGCCGGCACGGGCGGCGGCCTTTGTAGGCCTGACCCGTTGGATGGGGGCCGAACGCGGGTTGGCATCGGCCGCGCGGTCCTCTTCTTCGCCAAGAACCTGGCCTCCGCGAAACTCCCCTGCTGTTCCATGCTCCCCGGAGTCTCCCCTCTCAGTTCCCAGCCGTCAGCGCCCCCCATTTGAAGTCGTCTAATTGAGGAGTTCCCTTGCGCCCTGAACGAACGGATCTTTTTTGGATCGAAAACAGCCCAAGACAGCCCCGCGCATCCGCTTGCCTCTTAGGAACACTGAAAAGACATCGACCGCAATTGCCCGGTGTGGGAAGCATCTGTGCCATTGGTTGGAACAGTAAGCAGGCGTGACTGACCATCAAAAAAAACTAGAAGCAATTGTCAGAGGCGCGTTGGCCTGCCCAACCGACGCCGAACGGACGGAATTCCTCGATTGCTCCTGTCCGGACGCGCCCATTCGTCGCGAAGTGGAAAGTCTTCTGGACAACCGGCAAAACGTCGGGCGGATCCCGGCAGCGAAGACGATCCGCATTGAGCCGACCGATTTGGTGCCGGAGGCCGCGAATTTCGACCCCTACCTCGGCCAGACTCTCGACCAGAAATACCGGCTGGAAACGCTCCTCGGAAGCGGCGGAATGGGGCGCGTGTATCTCAGCACCCACCTGGGAACGGAGCGGCAAGTGGCGGTGAAGCTGATTCTTCCGGAATTCATGCGCAGGCCTGAATTCGTGGAGCGGTTCAAACGCGAGGCTCGGGCGGCCGGTCGATTGCGGCATCCGAACATTGTCGATGTCACCGACTTTGGCATCTCCAACCTGGCGGGCGACCCGATAGCCTATCTGGTGATGGAGTTTCTGGATGGCCGGACCCTGGGCGACGTCTTGGCGGAACAGCGGCGGCTCCCCGTTCCCTGGGTTGCGGAGATCCTCGAACAGGTGTGCTCCGCCGTCCACGCGGGCCCACCAACGCGGAATCGTTCATCGGGATCTCAAACCGGCGAATATCTGGCTCGAACCCAATCCGCTCGGCGGCTATCGCGTGAAGGTGCTGGACTTCGGGATCGCGAAATTGGTCGACGAAGAGGAGCCGCAGGTTGGCGCAGCCCCAACCAACCCGGCGACCGCCAGCGGGACGGTTGCGGATCAGAATCTAAAAATCTCCCCGGCAATCCCTGCGTCCCGTGCCCTGACCCAGGCCGGGGCCATTCTGGGAACCCCGGCCTACATGTCGCCCGAACAATGCCGCGGCGAAGAGGCGGACGCCCGCTCCGACATCTATAGTTTGGGCGTCATCGCCTACCAAATGCTTTCGGGGACGCCGCCGTTCGAGGGAACGGCCGTGGCCGTCCTCCGGGCGCATCAGGATAAGGAACCGCCGAGCCTGGTGGAACGTGGCTTGAAAGTTCCCTCGGCCGTATCGCGGCTGATCCTGTCCGCTCTCCACAAGGATCCGAGCCGAAGACCGGAGAGCGGAATCGCTTTCGGTCATCTGCTCCGGGCCCGGACGGAAGGCTTGGGAGCTCTCTATCGGCGCGCTTTCGCAATCTACAGCGAGTATTTTCCGGAAATCATCAAGGTGTCGCTGTTGGCCCATATCCCCGTGATCCTCGTGGCAGCGTTGACGATCTCGTTGACCTGGGCGGGACCGGAAGCGGGAAAGCCGGTCCCGCTTTTTGTCGGGCTTTCATTTGGAACCTTGAAAATCGCCGCGACGTTCGTCACGAGTTCGACCATCGCCGGTTTGGTCGCGATCATTGTGACGAGACTTGCCGCCGCGCCGCTGCAGCCGGTCAGCGTCCGGTCGGCCGTTGAAGTGTTGCGGCGGAATTGGTGGCCTTTTTTCGCGACGGGGCTGCTCGCGTCCGTTTGGATTTTACTCGGGCTTGTGCTTCTCGTGGTTCCGGGCCTGGTCTTGACCGTGCGCTATTCGCTTTGGGCTCCGGTGGTGCTGATGGAGGGGTTCCAGAAGGGCGCTGCCCTCCGAAGGTCGCGTGAACTGGCCACGCGTTCCTGGCGAATCACCATCATGGCCGTGCTGTTTCAATTCGCCGTTCCCAATCTCGTGGCGTTCGTGATCGGTAAGTTGCTCCCGATCGGCTCGAGCGAACATCGGACGCTCGTCACGAAAACGGTCTCGGAATTGAGCGCCTTGAGCAGCGTTCTGGTGCTGCCCCTTCTCTCGATCGTCGTGGCGCTCGTCTTCCTCAAATTGCGCCGGCTTGGTGGTCAGGATTGGGGCGAGCTGATGGATCACATCGGCGAAGGAACCACGCGCCCGGATCGCTGACAGCCGGCCGAAAAGGCGCCGGTCGGAGGCCTCGGCCTGTAGGCCGGATCCTCAACCTGGCTGTCCCGCCGGTGCGACCAAATCAGCGGTTCCTTCAAAGGCAACCTCGCGCAAGTGGGGACAGCATGGACCGTTCCGCCTTGCCGCCTGAAACTCGATTGTTACTGTCATGGAACCCGATCAGCCATGACCCGACTCCTGTGCATTTTGTTCCTCTGGAGTGCCGTCTTTTCGACGGGTGCGGCCCCAATTATCCCGGGCGATTCCGTCTGGAAATACTTCAAGGGCGAAACCGAGGCTTCCTCCCCCGATCCCACCGCATGGCGCGAAGCTGGCTTCGAAGACGCTTCCTGGTCCGCCGGGCAGGCCCCTTTCTACTACGAAAGCAGCCCCGGGAGCGCCACGGACTACACCGGCAATACTGATCTGCCTGACATGGATGGCGGCTATGCCTGCGTCTTCCTCCGGGCAAAGTTCTTCGTCTCGAACGTCGCCGAAATAGCCCGGCTCCAGTTCAAGGCCATGGGCGACGACGGCTTCATCGCGTGGATCAACGGCGTCGAGATCACGCGGTTCAACATGCCGGCCGGCGCCGTCGCCTTTGACGGCACCGCGTTGCCCGCTTTGGGCGAACCTGTCCCGGTGCATGAAATCCTCCTGGAGAATCCCGAAAAGCTTCTGCGGACGGGCACCAATGTCCTGGCCATCCAGGCGTTCAACTCCTCATTGGGCGGCAGCAGCGACTTCCTCATCTGGGCCGATCTTTCCGCGCCGCCCAGTTCCGTCTGGTCGCGCATCGGGATTAGCGAGTTCATGGCCACCAACCAGACCACGGTGGTGGACGTGGACGGCGATGCCCCGGGCTGGATCGAGCTCCATAACCCGACGGACAACGCCGTCGGCCTTTCGGGTTGGGCGTTGACCAGCGACACGAACAATCTCCGCCAGTGGGTCTTTCCGAACATCGTTCTTCCCGCCCATGATTTCGTCGTGGTGTTCGCCTCGGGCAAGAACCGGAATTCGTCGACCGCCGAATTGCATACGAACTTCAAGCTGCCTTCGGGTGGCGGCTTTCTGGCTTTGGTCGATCCGTCCGGGAGCGTCGTTTCCTCCTTCGCGGCCTACCCGCCGCAGACGCCGGATGTCTCCTACGGCCGGGACATGCTTTTGGCCGACGATGTCGGCCCGTTCCCGACGTCGACCCCCGGAGATCCCAACACAATGGGCGGTGCCGGCGCCGCACCGGGCGTGGTCTTCTCGCGTTCCGGAGGCGCCTTCGTCGCCCGCTTCGATCTGGAGCTATCGGCCGCCTCGAATGCGGTGATCCGCTACACCTTGGACGGGGATTCCCCCGACGAAGATTCCCCGGAATATATGGCGGCCATTCCTGTGACGGGTTCCCTCCAGGTGCGGGCCCGGGCGTTTTTGTCGGGGCTCAGGCCCGGCGCACTGCGCAGCGAGACGTATCTTCAGCTCGGCCCGGGGCTTGAAGCGGTGACCTCGGATCTTCCCGCGATCGTGCTCTACAACCACGGTGCCGGTGATGTGCCGGTCGACGATTTCCAGAGGGTCGATCTCGCCTTCTACGAACCGGGGGACGGCCTGACCCGGCTGACCAATGCGGCCACCTTCAGCACTCGCGCCGGCATCCACCTGCGCGGCTCCTCGACCCTGGGGATCTCCAAGCACGCCTACAGCGTCGAGTTCCGGGACGAACTGGACAACGACTCCGACCTTTCGCCTTTGGGACTGCCGGCGGATTCGGATTGGGTGCTCTACGCGCCCAACAACTTCGATCCCGTCCTGCTGCACAATCCTTTGATCTGCGATTTGAGCAACGCGATCGGCCGCTATGCGCCCCGCACCCGTTTCGTGGAGGTCTATTTGAACACGACCGGCGGACCGCTCACGGCCGCCAACTACGTCGGCATCTACGTCCTCGAAGAAAAGATCAAGTGGGGCAAGGACCGCGTGCCCGTCACCAAGATCCGTTCGGTCGACAAGCTGCATCCGCTCGACAATTCCGTCCCGAACGTCACCGGGGGTTATATGATGAAGATCGACCGGTTCGGTCCGGGAGAATCCGGCTTCGGGGCGGCGGGGCAGCAGATCGTCCACGACTATCCCGACGAGACCGAGATCAAGACGCCGCAGCGTGCGCCCCAAAAGCAGTATCTCCAGACCTTCATGAACGCGTTTGGATCGGCACTGAACGGCGCCGGCTATGCGAATCCGACCAACGGCTTCCGCGCCTACGTGGACGCCCCGTCATGGATCGATTCCCACATCCTCAACGTCACGGCCTTCAATGTGGACGCGCTCCGGCTCAGCGCCTATTTCCACAAGGACCGAGGCGGGTTGCTCGAGTTCGGTCCCATCTGGGACTTTGATCGCACCCAGGGTTCGACCGACGGCCGCGACTTCAATCCCCGCCGATGGCGCTCCACCCAGGGAGACCGAGGAACCGACTTCTTCAACTTCACCTGGTGGGGCCGGATGTTCACCGACCTCGAGTTCTGGCAGGCATGGATCGACCGCTATCAGCAACTGCGCGCCGACGTTCTCTCCACGAACAACATCTTCACGCGCATCGACGCCCTCGCGGGCCAGGTGCGCCGACAGCAGCCGCGCGAGGTCGCCCGTTGGTCGGGGCTGACCCGACCGCGTTCTGGAAGCGTTTCCATCGACGGCTACGCCTACTCTTTCAACGGCACCTATCAGGGAGAGGTCAACTTCCTCAAGAAGTGGTATGCCGACCGGTTGCGCTTCATGGACACGAACTTCGTGGCCCGACCCGTCTTCGGCCACAACGGTGGCGGCTATCTTCCCGGAACCCTGTTGTCCTTGGAATCTCCCGAATCCGGCACGATCTACTTCACCCGGGACGGCTCCGATCCTCGGGCCTCCGGTGGCGGTGTCTCTTCCCAGGCGATCGCCTATGCCGGGCCCATTCAGCTTTCTCCGGGCTTGAGCGTCCGGGCGCGGGTTCTCGATCCCTCCCATCGCAATCTGACCGGGGCGAACAATCCGCCGCTCTCCAGTCCGTGGTCCGGTCCGATGGCGGCAACCTTCTTCGAAGCCGTCCCGCCCGCGATTTCGACTGGCCTTCGTGGACTGGATGCCTACGTAGGCCAGACACCGACCTTCGCCTTTTCGGTCACTGGAAGCCCGGAGCCGACCTATCTGTGGAAGTTCAACGGCGACGTTCTACCGGGCCAAACCAACGCGGCGCTCACGCTTCCCATCACCCAAGCGGGGCAATCAGGCACCTACACGCTGACTGCGACCAACGGGGTGGGCGGCGCCGAGACCTCCTTCGTTTTGAACGTCACGCCGCGTCCCGTGCTTGCGATCACCGAGGTGCAGTCCAGCGAGTCCAAAGGTTCGGCCGACTCGACCCTCGATCACCAGGACTGGTGGGAAATGACCAACCTCGGGGACTTCCCGGTCAACCTCCAGGGTTTCCGCTTCGACGACGACCATGGCTCCCTGACCAACGCCCAGACCCTCACCAACTCCGTGATCATTGCGCCCGGCGAATCCGTCGTGCTGGTGCAGGAGATGACGCCGGCCCAGTTCGTCGCTTGGTGGGGCTCGGCGAAGATGCCGCCACAACTGAAGATCCTGGCGTATTCCAACGTTGGCTTCGGCGCCGACCGCGACGCGATTTATCTGTGGAACGCGGCGGCCACGTCTGTGACCGACACCGTCGCCAGTGTGACGTTTGGTTTGGCCACGCGCGGAGTGACCTTCCGCTACGATCCGGGAACAAAGCTGTTCGGTGGTCCGAGCGCGGTGGGCCGGGACGGGGCCTTTGCGGCGGCGGTCAACGGCGACGTGGGTTCGCCCGGCACAATCATCAGTCCGTTGCGATTGGCCGGGCCGATCGTGAACCAACGATCTGCCCTGGAGTTCGGTTTCGCGACCCAGCCGGGCTGGCAGTATGCGATCCTCTACAAGGAAGACTTGGCCGACCCGGCATGGCTGACGCTCACGAATTTCTTCGCGCCTTCGGATTCGTTCCTGTTCTCCGATCCGATCGATGGTCGCCAACCGAAACGGTTCTACCGGATCAAGGTCACGCCATAGAAGATCCGGCATGGAGGCTTGCGGCTGGGCCGGCTCAATACACGTCGCGCTGGTAGCGCTTCTCGGCTTTGAGCTGCTGGATGTAGCCGGCGGCTTGCTCGGACGTTTTACCGCCGGCTTTTTCGACGACTTGATGGAGTGCCGCATCGACGTCCTTGGCCATGCGGCTGGCGTCGCCGCAGACGTAGAAACCGGCGCCGTCTTCCAACCAGGCGAAGACTTCCCTGGCGTTCTCCACCATCCGCTGCTGCACGTAGACCTTCTCGGCCTGATCGCGTGACCAGGCGAGGTCGAGGCGATTGAGGAACCCGTCCTCGTGGAAAGCCTTGAGCTCCTCTTCGTAGAGGAAGTCCGTGGAGGACTTCTGGTCGCCGAAGAAGAGCCAGTTGCGGCCTTTGGCGCCGGTGGCTTTGCGTTCTTCGAGATAGGCACGGAAAGGGGCGATCCCGGTGCCGGGTCCGCACATGATGAGCGGCTTGTCGCCGGCGGGCGGGCGGAAGGCCTTGTTCTCGTGGACGAAGACCGGGACAGGTGCCGAACCCGCGCGTTCCGCGAGGAAGTTCGAGCAGACGCCGCCGCGTTTGCGCCCGTGTGTTTCGTAACGCACGACACCGACGGTCAGGTGGACTTGGCCTGGATGGGCCTTGGGGCTGGAGGAAATGGAGTAGAGCCGCGGCTGGAGCTTCTTCAGCAAGGCGATGAACTCGGCCGCGCCGAACTTGGCGGTGGGATGGCCGAGGAGCAGGTCGATCACCTCACGGCCGAAAAGAAATTTCGCCAACGAACCGTTGGCTTCGGGCGCGAGCAACTGGTTCAGCGCGGCGTCGCCGGATCGTTCTGCGAGGGCCTTGAGGAAGGGTTGCGGAATGCGGGCGATGTCGTAGTGGCCGATCAACGCTTCGCGCAGCGGAACGGGTCGACCGTCTTTTCCCGGGACGGCGTCGTCCCCGTTGGCTTCGAGGGCCGCGACGATTTCGTCGGCCAGGAAAGGGTCGTTCGTCGGCAGCACGCCGAGAGCGTCGCCGACTTCGTAGGCGAGGTCGGACCCGGTCAGCTCGATCTCGAAATGGCGGACATCCTTGCCGGAGCCGGGGGCGTTGAGCTTGCGATTGGTGACGAGCTTCGCGGGGAAGGGCTTCTTCCTGGAATACCGGGGTTCTGCTGGATCCGATTCGTCAGATGCGGTCGCGGCCGACACCGGGGAGGCAGAACCGGCGGCCCGCGCCAACGCCGGCACGGCGGTGGCGAGCCACTTGGCGAACGGTTCCTCATAGTCCGCGTCGCAATCGATGCGGGGAGCGACGCATTTGGCGCCGAGGGCGGTCAGCTTCTCGTCCACGTCTTTGCCGAACTGGCAGAACTTCGCGTAGTTCGAGTCGCCGAGGGAGAGCACGCTGAAGCGCGTCCGTTCCAGCTTCGGAGCGGATGCGCCCCGGAGGAAATCCCAGAACCCCTTCGCATTGTCGGGCGGCTCTCCGTCGCCGTAGGTGCTGGCGACGACGAGGAGATTCGGCTCCGAGGCCAGCTGGGCGGTCTGGTACTTCGCGAGGTCGTGGAGGGTCGGGGCGAAGCCGTGCTTCGACGCTTCCTTGGAGACGGCTTTGGCCAGCTTCGCGGCGGTGCCGGTTTGAGAGCCGAACAAGATCGTCAGCGGAACGAGCGGCTTGGTCGCGGGCGCCGAGGTGGCCCCGCTGGCGGGCACGGTGGTGTAGGAATAGAGTCCGGCGAGGAAACCGTTCAGGTAGGCGCGTTGCTCCGGGCTGAACGGCGCATTCTCGGGGAGGACGGGAAGAATGGTGACGGGCTGGCTCATGGCTTCGCGAAAATAGGGAGGGATGGAGCGACGGGGTGATGTCGACCACGGAAGATGGTTGGAAAAACAGGGAGAAGCCCCTCACCCCGGCCCTCCCCCCATCGGATGGGAAGAGGATGGCTGAAAGCCGGGTAGGAGGTCTTCGACCTATCGCCCAATCCGGTTGCGCAGTTGGTTTGAGAGGCGGCGGAGAGGCAGTGGCGGAGTTCCTTCGGACTTGAAGGCGCGGTGGGCTTCATTCCGGATGGTTTCCACGGAATGGAGCGCGCGTTTTTTGAAGGACCAACGGTCATTGTTGGCTCACTCCGAAAACATCTCCTGGAGCTGCTTCGCTTTGAAGCGGCGGGTGAACTCGGCGAAGCGTTCGCCCGGTTTGCGCTGCGACTGGTAGACCGAGACGACCTTCTCGATCAGGGCGGGAATGTCCGTGAAGGGAATGTTGCTGAAGACGGGCTGCGCAACGGCCTGTTGGTGGCCGAACCCGCCGCCGAAGACGATGTTGTAGCCCTCGACCGATTCGCCGGCGACGGCCACCCGGACCGCTTGGAATCCGATGTCGCCCAGGTAGTGCTGGGCGCAGGAATTCGGGCAGCCGGTGAAGTGCAGGTTGATCGGCTGGTCGAGCTCGAACTTCTTGCCCAGGTGGTTGCCGAGGGCGATGGCGTTGCCCTTGGTGTCGGCGCTGGAGAATTTGCAGCCGTTGTTGCCGGTGCAGGCGACGAGCCCGCCGAGGATGTGGGTCGCTTCGTGGTGGAAGCCCGTCTTCACGAGGTTGCGTTTCACCGTTTCGACAAAGCCGTCGGGAATGTCGGGCAGGATGAGATTCTGCCACGGCGTCAGACGGACTTGGCCCGAGCCATAATTCTCCGCGAGGTCGGCGATGCGGCGCATCTGCTTCGTCGACATGAGGCCGACGGGGATGACGGCGCCGATGTAGTTCTTGCCGGGCTGGACCTGGCGGAAAGTGCCGATGTGGCCGTGGCGAATCGAGGGATGCCGCACGGTGCATTGGTCGATGGGCAGCTTCACCAACGGGAACGAAAGCTTCCTCTGGACCTCTTCGAGGAACTTGGGGACGCCCCACTTGTCCACGAGATACTTCAGGCGCGCCTTCTTGCGGTCGGTGCGGTCCCCGTGTTCGGCGAAGACGCGGAGAATGGCCGCGCTGACGGCGATGGACTCGCCGGGCTTGATGACGATGCCCGAGTCGCTGGCGAACTGCTGGTGGCCGGTGATGCCGCAGAGCTCGACCCGGAAATAGACGCCCGGTTCGAGCGCGACGGTGGAACCATCCTTGACCGAGGTGCCCGAGACCGTAGGCCGGGATGCCCGGCCTACGAGGGTGGCCATGAAGCCGATGTCGTTCGTGTCGGCGACGGTGTCGATGGCGCCGCCCCCTTCGAAGGCGATGTTGAACTTGCGCGGGAGATCGTAGAGGTCGCGGTTGTTCAGGATGTAATGGTGGATGCCGTGGGCGAAGGGCCTCGTGTCGAGATACTCCTGGCGGTCGATTCCGGCCGTCGGCGACGCGGTGACGTTGCGGACGTTGTCCACGCCGGAGCCCCGGGCGGTCAGGCCGATGCTCTGGAGCTTGGTCAGGACATTGACGGCGTTCTTTGGCTCGATCTCGCGGATCTGGAGGTTGGAGCGGGTGGTGATGGCGGATTTGCCGTTGCCCCAAGCGTCCGAGATGTCGGCCAATCCGCGCATCTGGGTGGCGGTCAATTCACCCGCCGGAATGCGGCAACGGAGCATGAACGACTCCTGGTTCGGGGAGACCCAGAAGAGGCCATGAAAGCGGAAGCGGTAGTTGTGTTCGTCGTCTGGCTTCTTGTTCTCCGAAGCGTGGGCCAGCAACTGGTCCCAGCAATCGAGGCCGTGTTCCTGGTGCTTCCACAGCTCCTGTTTGCAGAGGTCTTCGAGGGGTGTGCCGTGGAAAGTCTCCGCCTGTGGCGCGGCGAGGTTGGGGCCGCCTTCGCCGGGCGTGGCGGTGAACGCGCCGCCGGCCATGACACCGATGTAGGGATACATCCGGCGTTGGGCGACGCCGGCCAGGAGCCCTGCGAGATACTCTTTCTGTTCGGCGGTGAATTCGCCGGTTGGTGCGGCAGGGAGAGTGGCGGTGCTCATGGCGGGAAAGGGGAAAAAAGGACAACCCGCTGCGAACGCCGAACGTCGAAGCGGAACGGCTTAGTGGCACAGGCGCCCTCGCCTGTGTCGGTGCAGCAGGCGTCCGCGTCTGCTGAGGAACTCCGGATCGGGGCGCGCGGAGAACGGACACAGGCGGGTGCGCCTGTGCCACTAAGCCGGACAGGACGCACCGGATCGGATGGACCCATCGGTTTCATCACGCCTGCGCCTTGGCCCAGCCGATCTCGGGGGCGTTGTAGATGGAGAGGAAGACGGCGTCTTCGCTCCCGTCGTTGCGGGCGCCGTGGACTTCGTCGCGGTCGGCCATGTCGAGCTGGCCGGCGCGGATGGTGCGGGTCCGACCGTTGCCGAGGTAGTAGGTCAGCTCGCCGCGAACCATGACCCAGGTGTCCTGTCCGGCCGGATGCGTGTGGGCGCCGACTTCCTGGCCTGGCTTCACGCCCCAGACGGCGATGCGCGAGAATTCCGTGACGGACAGTTCGGTCACGGTGGCGCGTTCGTCGGAGAAGCGGACCAGCTTCTCCGCGTCGAACGTGCGGATTTCTTCGGCGATCCGGTTCATGGCTCAGGCGGGTTTGAGGTTCACGGCGCAGTGCTTGTAGCTGGGCTGGCGGGAATACGGATCGAAGGCCGGGTGCGTCAGCTTGTTCGTTTCGGCATAGTGCATGGGCATGAAGATCTGGCCGGGCTGCACGGTGCCGGTGACGAAGGCGGTGGCGACGATCCGGCCGCGTGGGGAGGAGACTTCGACGCGGCTGTTGGGCTCGATGCCGAGGCGCGCCGCGTCTTCGGGATTGATCTCGACGTAGGCGTTGGCTGGGTAGAGCTGGCGGAGAATGGCGGACTTGGCGGTGCGGCTGTTGGTGTGCCACTGGGCCGAGGTGCCGCGGCCGGTCAACAGCACGAACGGATATGCGGGGCTGGTCGGTTCGGCGACGGGGCGTGGTTCTTCATAGACGAACCTGGCGCGGCCGTCGGGGGTGAAGAACTTGCCGTCGGCGAAGAGGCGGCGCTCCTGCTCGGGGACGGAGTTCTGGAGTTCTGGATTTCTGGAGCGATCGGTTCCCAAGGCTCCTTCCCTCCTCGATTCCATGGCTCCGTATGGCTTGGCCGGCCACGGCCACTGCACGCCGCCGCATTCGTCGAGCATCTGGTAGCCCTCGATGCCGGTGATGTCGCACGGCTGGCCCGCAGTGATTTGCTGGACGATGCGGAAGACGGCTTCGGGCGAAGTCCATTCGCGGAACATCTCGCCGCAGCCCCAGGCATGGGCGATCAGGCGGAAGATGTTGAAGTCGCTCAATGCCTGGCCGGGCGCGCGGGAGACCTTCTTTACCGGACCGAAGCGGCGTTCGGAATTGATCAGCGTTCCTTCCTTTTCGCCCCAGCCGCCAGCGGGCAGGACGAGGTCCGCCAGCTGCGCGGTCTCGGTCGTGGCATACATGTCCTGCACCACGAGGAAATCCAGCTTCTTGAAGAGATCGGGCACCGAGTTCTGGTTGATCCAGGAATGGGCGGTGTTGGTGGCGATGATCCAGAGACCCTTGATCTCGCCCCGGTCGATCCCGTCCATGATCTGGTCGTAGGCCCAGGAGGCTTCGTGCGGGATGAGTCTTTCGTCGATGCCGAGAACGCCGGCCACTTTCGCACGGTGGACAGGGTTCTTGAAATCGTGGCCGCCGAGGAGATTGGTCGTGTTGCTGAAGAGCCGGCTGCCCATCGCGTTGCACTGGCCGGTGATCGAGTTCGCTCCGGTGCCGGGTCTGCCGATGTTTCCGGTCATGAGCGCGAGGTTGATGATGGCCTGCGCGGTGCGGGTGGCCTCGTGGCTCTGGTTGACGCCCATGGTCCACCAGAAGCTGACGGCCTTGCCGCGATGGATGGACTCGGCGCAGTGGTAGATCTGGCCGACGGTCAGGTTGGTTTCGGCGGCGACCTTGTCCGGCGTGAAGCGGTGGACGAACTCGCGGAATTCGTCGAAGCCGGTCGTGGACTCCGCGATGAACCCCTCGTCGATCCAGCCATTCTCGATGATCAGATGGGCCAGGCCATAGAGCAGGGTGAGATCCGACTTCGGCTTCAACGGCAGGTGCTGGGTGGCGTTGACGGCGGTCTCGGTGCGGCGGGGATCGACGACGATGATCTCGGGCTTGTTCGGATTGCGCAGCACGCGCTGCCACATGATCGGGTGCGCGATGCAGGGATTGGCGCCGATGAAGACCAGCACGTCCGACTGCTCGAAGTCGGCGTAGGTGAAGGGCGGCGCGTCGAAGCCGAACGATTCCATGTAGGCGACGGCCGCAGTGGCCATGCACTGGCGGGTATTGCCGTCGCCGTGCTTCATTCCCATGCCGAACTTCCCGAGAGCGCCGAGAAAGGCGAATTCCTCCACGCAGATCTGGCCCGTGCCGATCCAAGCGACGGAGTGCGCGCCGTGCTCGGTCTGGATGTTCTTGAAGCGGTCGCAGAAGGCGCCGATCGCGGTTTCCCATTCGACGGGGCGCAGGACGCCATCAGCTCCGCGGAAAAGGGGCGTGGTGGCGCGGTCCGGGGCGGCGAGCGGGGTGAGCGCTTCCCAGCCCTTGGGACAGGCCATGCCAAGATTCACCGGGTAATCCGTCTCCGGCGACAGGTTCACGGCCTGGCCGTCCTTGAGATGGATCTTCAGCCCACACCCTGTGGAGCAGAAGCCGCAGACGGACGTGGTGGTCGCGTCGGGCGCGAGACGCGACGGTACTTGGCCCAAACCAAAGTCGCCGGGAACCTGGACGAGCTCGGTGGTCATCCGGCCGTTGATCGAGCGAAGGGCGTTTCCGAGGACGGTGGCTTGCGGACTGGTGGCGGGCTTCGTCATGCGGAGATTCCTCCCGGCATCTTCGTCGGGGCAACGGCGGCGAAAAAAAGGAAGCGCTCGCACATCTCTCCCGCCAGCAGAAGCAGGACGGCTACCAACCCGGTGGCGCGGCCGAACGGATGTCGCGCGACGAGCAAGGCGCCGGGCAGCAGGACCCCGCCGCAGATGCCGAAGGCGACCCGCGCAAAGGCGATGCGGCTGAAACGGCGGGTGATGAGCAGCGCGGATTTCTTGAGAGGTGGAAACCCGGGAACCTTGAGAAAACGGAGAATCTCCAAGTCCGTCGCGAGCTTTGCGAGGAACACGGCGATGGTCGCGCCCCAGCACGCGGAGCTATCGAGCAGCGTGCCGCTACCGGCGAGTCCCAGGAGCGTGACCGAGCCGAAGAACTTCCCGAAGCTCCGGCCGAACGACCAGAATTCGCGCTGGGTGTCGGCGTAGAGCATCACGGAGCAGAAGACGGAGCCGAGACCGAGGAGGGCGGCGATGCCGGATGCCGGATGCCCGATCGCGGCGGTCAGCAGTTCGGGCTTCAGCCAGAGGACGGCGGTGAAGAGCCCGAGAAAACCGTGGTATTGGCCGAAGGCGATGACCTCGCGGCTGAACCACGACTTGCGCCAGCCGAGGAAGGCTTTCCAGGCGCGCAGCGGCTGCCCGAGATGCAGCGTGGCCACCCCGAGCGCGATCGACATGGCGATGAACGAAACGGTCACTCCAGTTTTCAGCGCAGAAAGTGAGCCTGATAGAGCGAGGCCGACCATCAGTCCCACCGAGAGCTGGGACAGCGGCAGCATCGCGACCAGTGGCAGATGTGGGTCGGCGGGATGCAGGGCGGCCTCGTCGGCGGCGCGGAGGGTGGAGGTGGTCAGGACCGTGGAGAAATAGCGCGTGGTGGGAACGGTGATTCCCGGACGCGGCGAGGCGGGGAGAAATGGGTTTGGAGGTCGGGCGCCCTTGCCCGGCACGGTCTTGGAAAACTTCCCGGGCAGGGATGGCCGGCCTACGGCGAGCGCCTCCGCGACATCGACGACGGCGATGCGAATGGCTTCGTTGGGGCAGGATTGAACGCAGGCAGGCGCTTCGCCCACGGCGAGACGTTGGCTGCACATGTCGCACTTGCGCACGATGCCGAGGCGCTTGGAGAACTTCGGCACCTCATACGGGCATTTCATCACGCAGTATTGGCAGCCGATGCACTGGTCATCGAGGTGACGGACGATGCCGGTGAGAGGATCCTTTTCGTAGGCGAGGACTGGGCAACCATTGAGACATCCGGGATCGGCGCAGTGATGGCAGGCGGTGGTGACGGTGCGCTGGATGGGAGCGGAAGGTTGATGCCTGGTACCGGATGCCGGATCCCTGAAGCCGATGTCAGCGCCGAGCTTTTCAGGGGCTTCCCCGATCAGCAATCCGACGGTCCGCCACGATTCCTCGTCCTCCAGGCCGTTCAACGAATGGCAAGCAGCGACGCAGGCTTTGCAGCCGGAACACTGGTCCAGATTGACTTCGAAGGCGTATTGCTCGCCGACACCGGGTTTCGACAGCGGAATCAGGTTCCGATAGTAGCGTGCCTGGCTGGGGATTTCGCCGGAGCGGTGCTTGAAGGCGAAGCGCTCGGCCGCGGTGAGGTCGCGCTGCTCGGCGAGGAGCACGTCGACGAAGGTCGCAATCGGATCGACCGGGATGTCTGAGGAGAAATGCGACCGGGGCGAGCCGGAACGCGCCGAGGCCCTGGGGTCCGACGGCGTGACGGTAGGTTCCTCTAGTTCATCATCTGATAGAAGGCGGGCAGGCATCTCTGCTCAACTCCATAGCAGGCCGAGAGCCGTCCGAAGTTCCGATCCGCTTCATGGTTCAGATCGAACGCATCGATCCTGTTCATGGGTGGCATTGTGGGCCCGTGGGCGGGGTGTTTTTCGGTTCTGGCCATGGCAGATCGACAAAGCGGACAGCGAAAAAATCGGCTTCGACTGCCCCTCCGAGGAAGCCGCCAGTTGGGAATGGTAAAGGCCAGCGTGGCCGACTGGGGCCACGCTGGCCAAAAGCAACCAATCTATTCCGGGGGACGCAGTGGATAGATCAGACTGGTG
Organism: Verrucomicrobiota bacterium; assembly: GCA_038209745.1. Lineage (GTDB taxonomy): Bacteria > Verrucomicrobiota > Verrucomicrobiia > Limisphaerales > CANJSG01 > CANJSG01. The sequence goes on along the minus strand of JBBQXJ010000037.1, from coordinate 23,469 downwards.
CGGCGGCGTCCGGCATCACGGTGGCGAGGATGGTGCAGGTCGCGGGCCACGCTTTTAGCGCCTCGGGGATGAAGGCTTCTCCGCGACCCTTGTCGAGGGTCCATCGGAGTTCCGCTCCCAACGGCGCGTCATGTTCCGGTTTAAGTCGATGGGCCACTCGGACCTTGCCGAGGTTCTGCACGGCAGGGACGAGGGCATCGCGGTTCTTCAGGCTGCGGACCACGACGGTGATCACGGGCACGAGATCCTTGCCCTGTTCCTTGATGTCGGAGGTGGCCGCGCTGCTTGGGGACCGGAGGCAGGCGCGGTCATGACCGGGGAAAGACCGGTCGGGTGTCAGAAGTTGAAGTCGACCTGGCCCCAGAAGACCTGCTTGTCGAAGGCGGACGGGGCATCCTTTCCGTCGTAGTTGGCGTATTTGGCGAGGACGGTCCAGTTTTTGCCGAACTTCCTGGAAGCCACTAGATCGAATTCCTGACCGAGGTCCGCTCCGCCGGTTTCGGCGTCGAACTTGTGGTAGATCGCCTTGACCGGGACATTGCCGGGCAACATCGCTCCGACGGAAAAGTAGAGGTCTTTCAGGCCGCCTGCGGGGGTGTTGAGGAAGACGTCGGCCCAGCCGTTGAAGGCGTGGAGCGTGGCCAAAGGGGTTTTGAAGCCAACTCCATTGTCGGAGCCCAGGACTTCGTAGCCGACGCCGGTGTTGAAGATGCCGTAGGTCGCGCCGAGTTCCCCTACGTAGTAGCGGGTTTCGTAGTTGAGCGCGCTGTCGGCGTAGTCGGACTGGTAGGCGTATTCGGCGCGGTAGCTGACGGTGCCCTTGTTGGCCTTGTCGAAGGTGTAGGTGCCGCTGACGTAGGCACCGTAGGTGGCCGAAGAATTCGCGGCGTTGCCGGGCGCGGCCCCGCGTTCCGTCTTGAGGTCGAGCAGGTATCCATAGCCGACGACCTTGAACAAAGGCGAGTAGGTATAGGCCGCGTTGATCAGGTGGGATTCCGAGTCGAAATTGCTCGTCGTCGCAGCGAGCGTGCTGTCGTTGCCGAAAATGCGGTTGACCTTCCAGACGTAGTTGTAGGAGAGGTCGAGGCCCTTGATCGGCGAATAGTTCGCACCGGCGGCGTCGAAGGTCTGCTGGTTCTGGCGCCAGCCGACGTCGCCGATGAAACGCTGGTTGTCCAGATTGATCACCTGCCGGCCGCCCTTCACGGAAACCATGTAGTTCGTGTTGCTGTAGCCGAGCCAAGCTTGGTTGATCTCGGTGCCCGTGGGGTCGGCGACCACATCTTTCGGAACGACCGAACCGGGGCCGGGAGCATACGAGCCCTTGTCGAAGGCGGTGATGTTTTCGCCTTCGAGCATGGCCTGGAACCCGTAGAGCGAAGCGGTCGTGTAGCCGAAGCGCGTGCGAAGGGTGTAGGCGTGGGCGGGCGGGGTGCCGCCTTCCTGGTCCGCATACTCGAAGCGGAGCCGGGCATTCAGGTTGAACTTGCCCTTGGCGAACGCCGAGGGGACCTGGGAATTGAAGAAGGACTCCACCGAACTTGGCGCGGTGGCGGCCGTCTCCGCGGCGGACGCGGACAGCATCGGCAAGAGCGACGCCAGGGCAACGGCGGTTGGGGTGGGTCGGTAGGGCGTGGTTTTCATGCAGGGGCAGTCTCGGATTCTGGCGTGGGGTTGGTTTGATCCAGATCAAGGGATCGATCCGTATTGGGGGGCTTGGAAAAGGGGGGCACTGCGGAAGCGTGCTTCTTGTGGGCGTGGATCTCGAGGAACTCGATGAGGTGGGCACGGAGCCTGTAGTAGTCCGGATGTTCCAGCACGGCCTTGCGGTCGCGGGGACGGGGGAAATTGACTTCGAGAATGTCTCCGACCTCGGCGGCGGGACCGTCGGTCATGCAGACGACGCGGTCGGAGAGGAAGAGCGCCTCGTCCACGTCGTGCGTCACCATCATGGAGGTGATCTGGTTCTTGCGGGAGAGGTTGACGAGGACCTGCTGGAGCTCGAAGCGGGTGAGGGAATCCAACATGCCGAACGGCTCGTCCAGCAGCAGCATCTTGGGCTTGAGCGCGAAGGCGCGGGCGATGCCCACGCGCTGGCGCATGCCTTGGCTGAGTTCGCCCGGCTTCTTGTCCATGGAATCGCCGAGTCCGACGACCGAGAGGTAGTATTCCGCGATCTGGCGGCGCTCCTGTTTGCTGGCGGTGAAGAACACCTGGTTGATGCCGAGCATCACGTTGTCCAACGCGGAGAGCCACGGAAGCAACGAAGGGGATTGGAAGACGACGCCACGGTCGGGACCGGCGCCGGTGATCTCCTTTCCGGACAGAACGATGACGCCTTCGGTGATCGGGTTCAGGCCGGCCACCATCATGAGCACGGTGCTCTTGCCGCAGCCGGAGTGGCCGATGATCGACACGAACTCGCCCGCCTTCATCTTCAAGTTGAAGTTGTGGACGATCACGGCCGGGCCCTTGGGCGTAGGGTAGACCTTGGTGAGCTGGGAGATGTCCAGGTAGGCGCTCATGATGATCGATGGTCTGTGGCGAACGCTTGGTGACTGGCGGGAACGGAGGCCCAACGGGCCGGAATCAATCCAATCCAGCGCAGAGCGGCGCGTCGCTTTCGGAACAGGAATCCGATGAACCCAGCCCCCAAGGAGCGTGTTGCCGCTGCTGTTGCGCGCAGACGGGCCGCGAAGAAGACGGGTGTTCGATAGTCCGCCCTTTCAGGACTCGGACGGATGGGTTCGCCGCCACCAAGGGCGTTGCCCTGGGCTGGATTGATTCGGGCCCTTTGGGCCTCGGATGGAACATCGGTACCTGGACCGGACTTGGCAGCTGGAGCGTAGATCGTCATTGGCTCACCGTTTCCTGTTTGATCTCGTTGCGGCGGACGGGGCGTTTGCGGCCGGCGTAGGATCTCGGGTTGGAGAGGTCTTCCGGCTCGATGTCGGGCAGCACGAGATTAACGGTCGAACCGCCCTTCTTCCGGTCGGTGGCTTTGAGGAGGTAGTCCACCACTTCGGCGCGGATCTGTTTGAAGTCGTAGCTTTCGTTCAGCTCGGCGCGGCGACGGGGTCGCGGCAAGGTCACGGGGATGCTGGGCCCGAGGGTCGCCTTGGGTCCGGCGGTCAGGGGGATGACGCGGTCGGCCATGAGGATGGCTTCGTCGGGATCGTTGGTGATCAACACGACGGTCTTCTTGTCGCCCTCCCAGATCTGGAGGGTTTCCTGTTGGAGCGTGGCGCGGGTCAACGCGTCGAGCGCGCCGAAGGGTTCGTCCATGAGCAGGATTCGCGGGCTGATCGCGAGCGTGCGGGCGACGCTGACGCGCTGGCGCATGCCGCCGGAGAGTTCTCGGGGCTTCTTGTCGCGGGCCGGAGTGAGATTGACCATCGCGATGTGCTTCTCGATGTGTTCGCGACGCTTTTCGGCGGACCACTTTGGGAAGATATGATCGACGGCCAGGGCGATGTTCCCGAAGACGCTGAGCCAAGGGAGCAGGGAGTAGTTCTGGAAGATGATGCCTCGATCCGGGCCCGGGCCTTCGATGGGTTTGCCTTCCAGGGTCACGCTGCCGGTGTCCGACTTCACGAGGCCGGTCAGGAAGTTGATCAACGTGCTCTTGCCGGCGCCGGAGTAGCCGATGATCGCGACGAACTCGCCCTCGTTGATCTCCAGGTTGATGTCGGTCAAGACCTCGGTCCGGCTGCTGCCCCGGAGGTAGGTCTTCGAGCCGTTTTTGATTTCGAGGAATGCCATGCGCGTCAGCCGAGGAGGGTTTTGAGGGTGAAGCCGGTGGCGTAGCCTTCGGGATCGGATGGATCGAAGACCTTGCCGTCGAAGAACGCTTCCTTGGGATCTGTCGGCTCGGTGTCGGTGAGGCCGAGTTCTGCGACCACCCGTTCGTAGATGTCGGGCCGCATGACGCGGGTGGAAACTCCGGAGTAGTCGGGCGTGCCGTAGTGCAGGCCCCAGCGTCGGAGCTGGGTCAGAAACCAAACGGCGTAGCCGGGAGACGGCCGGTTCACGCCGCCTTTGGCGAAAACGAGCGAGTGGTCGAGCGAACGGGTGCGGCCATCGCCATAGTCGACCTTGGGTCCCAAGCGGCAGCGGATCCAAGCGGCGTCGCAGTTCAAGAAATCGGGCTGGGCGAGAAGCGTGGCGGCTTCGTCGTGGTTGGCTTCGTCGTCGAGCCAGAGGCCGGCTTGATGGAGCGATTTCAGGGTGGCGACGACGGTGTCGGGATTCTCTTCGGCGAATTCCCCGGAGAACGCGCAGACCTTCTCCGGATGATCGGGCCAGATTTCCTGCGAGGTGACGGCGGTGTAGCCGAGACCCTCGGAAATGGCGCGGGCGTTCCACGGTTCGCCTACGCAGAACCCGTCGACGCTGCGGGTCTTCATGTTGCCGACCATCTGCGGGGGCGGGACGGTGATGAGCGCGACGTCCTCGTCCGGATGGATGCCCCCGGCCGCCAGCCAATAGCGGAGCCACATCGCGTGGGTGCCGACGCGGAGGGTGTGGCCGAAGACGAGCGGCCGGCCGGCATCGCGGCGTTCGCGGGCCAGCGCCAGGAGCGCGGAGGAGTCGCTGGTGACCACGCCACGATGGCGGTTGCTGAGCGTGATGGCCTGGCCGTTGCGGCTGAGAATCCAGGGAACGACGAGCGGTTTCTGTTTGTCCCCGAGCAGGCCGCAGGCGGCGGCGGCCGGCATGCCGAACAGGATCTGCGCGGCTTGGGAGGTGCCTTTGTTGAGGGCGTCGCGCAGCGCGGTCCAACTGGATTCGCGCCGCAGCGCGACCTCGACGCCCTGCTGCTTGAACAGGCCTTTGGCCTGGGCCACGAGGAACGGCGCTGCATCGGTCAACGGCAGGAAGCTGACGGTCAAAAGGGTCACCTAGAAGCCTCCGTGAAACGGGTGCGCCGCCGGGCTGTGCCTCTTGGCCACGATGCATCGGGCGTCTCCGGCGCAGACGGGGACGGCTCACCGGGAACGCCCGGCTTGGTCGCCGCGAAACGATGCTGCATCCATGGGGCTTCTCCGTTCCGTGGGGGTGTGTGGGCGCGATCCATGGCTACCGGTTGTTGTCGAAGCTGACGGCCTTCTGGAGCGTGAGCATGATCCGATCGAGGGCAAACCCGATGAGGCCGATGGTGAAGACGGCGACCATGATCTGGGAAAGCGTCTGGCTGGAGCCGTTCTGGAACATGTCCCAGACGAATTTCCCGAGGCCCGGATTCTGCGCGAGCATGTCGGCGGCGATGAGCACCATCCAGCCGACCGAGAGCGAGAGGCGCAGGCCGGTGAAGATGAGCGGCATGGCGGCGGGGATGACGATCTTGAAGACCTTCTTGAACCAGCCGAGCTTCAGGACCTTAGCGACGTTCAGGTAGTCCGGGTCGATGGAGGCGACGCCCAACGTGGTGTTGATGAGCGCGGGCCAAAGGGAGCAGAGCGCGACGGTGATGGCGGAGGTGAGGAAGGCCTTCTGGAACATCGGCTCCGGAGGATTGTAGAGACCGCTGACCATCAACATGACGATGGGCAACCAGGCGAGGGGCGAGACGGGCTTGAAGATCTGGATGAACGGGTTGACGGCCGTGTTGAAGGCCTTGCTGAGTCCGCAGACGATCCCGAGGGGAACGGCGACGACGGCCGCAAAGATGAAGCCGGTGAACACGGTGAGGAGACTGGTGAAGATCTGGTCGATGTAGGTCGGCTTGCCGGCGTATTTGCGCTCCTTCCATTCGGCGTTCGGATCTTCGGCGAGGGTCTTGGCCTTGCGTTCGGCCTGGCGTTTGTAGAAGGCGGTTTCCTTGTCCCGCTCGATGCGGTGCTCGGCCCACATCCCCTTGGCCTGTTCCATGACGGACACCGGTCCCGGAAGCTGGCCGAAGCTGACCTTGATGTGGGCCGCGACGAACGACCAGCAACCCAGGAAGATGGCGATGGCGAGGAGCGGAACACCGACGTTCGCCGCGAGGGCGCGAACGATCTGCTCCGGCGACTGTTTCTTCAGCCAACGCTGGAGCAACGGGGTGGATTCGGATTCGGGTTCACTCATGGTTTGGTCCTTCGGAAACAGGTCTTCGTGGCTAGATCGGGATTGTGTGGCCAACCCCGGCCCTCTTCCCATCGGATGGGGAGGAGGTGACCGACAGGGCGGGTGAGGGGACGCGTCGCTTCAACGAGCCGCGCGTCGATCATCCGCTCAGTCCTTGCGGCCGATGGGGAACTTCTTGATGTAGTCGTTCGGCTTCTTGCCGTCGTATTCGATGCCGTCGATGAACTCGGCGGTGGCGGGCTTGAAGCCGTCGGTCGTGGGGACTTCGGATTCCTTCAGCTTGCCTTCCTTGACCAGTTGCTTGGCGGCGATCAGATAGAGGTCGGGGCGATAGACCTTCTTGGCGGTTTCGACATACCACTCGTCCGATTTGGCTTCGTTGATCTGGCCCCAGCGGCGCATCTGGGTGAGATACCAGATGCAGTCGCTGTAGTAGGGATAGGTGGCGTTGTGGCGGAAGAAGACGTTGAAGTCGGGGAGCTCGCGCTTGTCGCCCTTGAAGTATTCCCACGTGCCGGTCATCGAGTTGGCGATGACGTTGTAGTCCGCACCGACGTATTCGGACTTGCTGAGGATCTTGCAGGCCTCGACCCGGTTCTCGGGTTTTTCGTCGAGCCATTTGCAGGCGCGGATGAGGGCTTTGGTGACGGCGGTCATGGTGTTGGGATTCGCCTCGGCCCACTTCTTGGTCACGCCAAAAACCTTCTCAGGATTGTCCTTCCAGATCTCGTAGTCGGTGATGACGGAGACGCCGATTCCTTTGAGCACCGCTTGCTGGTTCCAGGGTTCGCCGACGCAATAGCCCTGGATGGTTCCTTGGGCGAGCGTGGCCGGCATCTGGGGCGGCGGGGTGACGGAGAGCAACGTGTCGGCGTCCGTGTTGCCGTTGATGTCGGCCGGCGTGTAGTAGCCGGGGCTGATGCCGCCGGCGGCGAGCCAGTAGCGCAATTCGTAGTTGTGGGTCGAGACGGGGAAGACCATGCCGAGCTTGAGCGGCGTGCCTTTGTTTTTGAACTCCTTGACGATGGGCAGGAGCGAATCGGCCTTCACCGGGCGCTTGGGATGGTCGCCCTTCAGGTCGGGATTGCCGGCGACCATCTTCTCCCAGATCTCCTTGGAGACGGTGATGCCGTTGCCGTTCAGGTCCATGCTGAAGGGCGTGATGATCTCGGCCTTGGTGCCGAAGCCGATGGTGGCGGCGATGGGTTGGCCGGCGAGCATGTGGGCGCCGTCGAGTTCACCGGAGATGACGCGGTCGAGGAGGATCTTCCAGTTGGCCTGGGCTTCGACGGTGACGTAGAGGCCTTCCTCCTCGAAGTAGCCCTTTTCCTTGGCGATGACGATGGGGACACAGTCGGTCAGCTTGATGAAGCCGAACTTGAGGTCTTCCTTCTCGATCTTGGCCGCGTGGAGCGGAAGGCCGGAGGCGAGGGCGACTGCGGCGAGCCAGACGCCGAACGTCGTGGAGAGGAACCTGGGACAGGCGGCCGGCCGATGGGAAAGTATCACGGAGGGTGGGTTCATGCGGCTTGGTGGGTGGCTCTTAGGCGGGGTTGAGAGATCGGCTGGAGTGGGCGGAGTCTCCGGGAGCCAGGGAGGCGGCCTGTTCGAAGAGATCGGCGCGGAACGAATTCTGGACGGTCTGGGAAAAACTGCGGCCTGCGACGGGAGCGGGCAGGCAGTGGCGGAGAACCCACGCGCCGCCTTCAAGCGACGGGGCGTTGCAGTCCTGGTCGTGGTAGACGGTGAAAGGTCCGGAGGGCGAGGGGCGGCCGTAGCCCGGATCGAAGCGGGCGCCGAAGCTGCGGCGAACGAGATCCACCGGTGCGTTCACGTAGCGGCGCTGGGCGATGAGTTTCGCGATGTCGTCGTGGTGGGCGGGATCGGAGCAGTAGCGGCAAGCGGCGAGGATCGCGGCGACGAGACGGAGGTGGGTGTCGTGGTTTTGGTCGGCGAAGGCCTGACGGACCATCAGGACCTTTTCCGGATGGCCGGGTGCGAGCTCGGCGCTGGTCGCGGGACACCAGCCGTCGCCGGCTTGGACGACGACCGAGTTCCACGGTTCACCGGCGCAGAAGCCGGCGAGGTGGCCGGCCTTGAGATTGGTGGGCATCTGGGATGGCGGCGCGACGACGAATCGGACATCGCGCTCCGGCAGGAGGCCGCCGGTGCGGAGCCACTTCTCCAAAAGGAAACGATGGGATGAGAAGGGAAAGACGATGCCGAAGCTGAGCGGTTCTCGGCGGCGTTCGCTGCGGAACCATTCGCCGAGAGTGGCGGCGTCCCGCACGCCCTTCTCCCAGAGCGAGCCGGAGAGGGTGATGGCGTTGCCCTGGAGATTCAGGACGAGCGCGGTGAGGCAGGGCGTGGGCACGCAGCCGAGGCCGAGGGTGCAGGCGAGGGGCAGACCGGCGGGCGTGTGGGAGGCGTCCAGTTCGCCGTGGACGAGCTTGTCGCGCACGGTCGCCCATCCTATCTCGCGGACGAGTTCGACCTTCAGATCGTGAGACGCGAAGAAGCCGCGTTCCTGCGCGACGACCAATGGAGCGCAGTCGCACAACGGCACGAAGCCCAGCTTCAGTCGCTGGGTGCCTCGGCCCGAGCGGAGGGGGCGGAAGCCCGGTGCGTCTATTTGTCCAATGATCGCCATCTGGCGGCCCACCTAGCTGCGATGGTGCCATGTCCGGTGACGGGTCCAATTCGTGCTCCCGATAAAGCTCATCGAATGAATGAACCGGATTCATGGACCAACGAGCCGCTTGATAGCAGGCAGCTCCTCGCGTTTCTCCGCCTCGCCAAGGCGGGTAGTTTCACTCTGGCGGCGCGGGAACTGAACCTGTCGCAGTCGGCGGTGAGCCACTCCATCCGTGCGTTGGAGGAAGCGGTCGGCTGTCGAGTTTTTGACAGGCTGACGAAAAAGGTGGTCCTCACGCAGGCGGGCGAGCAGCTCCATCATCATGTGGAAAAGATTTTCCGGGAGATGGCCGCCGCGAAGACCTCGCTCGCGCATCTGGGCAAGTGGGGCAAGGGCCGGCTCCGCATCGGGGCCACGCCGACCGCCTGCCAATATATCCTGCCGGCGGTGTTGCGGGAGTTTAAGGAATCATTCCCCGACTATCAGATCGCGATCGAGCCGGGCGACACCCCCGATGCGCTCGGCGCGTTGCGCGACAGCCGCATCGATTTGGCCCTGGCGTTGGAGCCGCGCCGCGAAGAGAGCGTGGAGTTCATCCCGATCTTCAAGGACGACCTGGTCTTCATCCTGCCGCCGATGCATCCGTGGGCCCTGGCCGGAAAAGTGGACCGCGCCGAAGTGGCGAAGCAGAACTACGTGCTCTACAACCGCAACAGCCAGACTTTTCGCCTGGTGGATGAATACTTCCGTGAGGATCGCGTGGTGCTGCACTCCTTCATCGAGCTGGGCAGCATGGAGGCGATCAAGGAACTGGTGAAGCTGGGGCTCGGCGTGAGCATCCTCGCTCCCTGGATCTGCGAGGATGAACTCGCGGACGGTTCGTTGGTGGCCCTGGCGCTGGGGCGGCGGAAGCTGGTTCGGAGCTGGGGCGTGATGCACTGGAAGGGCCGGCGGATGACGTTGGCCGAGGAGACCTTCGTCGGGCTATGCCGATCCGTCGCGGAAAACCTAGTCCATCGAACGACCGGCGAATAGCGCGCTTGGTCCACGTTTGACGCGTTGGTGATGGGGCCTCGCTCGCTGCGGGCTTGCTTCAGCCCGCCCGGCGGCCTAATCCGGAACCATGTCTCCGCGGCAATCCAACCAGTTCCTTCGCGCCCTGATCGGGTGCGGCATGGTCGGCTCGCTGGGGATCGTCCTGTTGATTTTGGACGGCTGCGGCAAGGAGTCGCCGAGGCCGGTCGTGGATTTCTCCGGCGGTTCGGCCGTTCATCCGGTATCGGCCGCCGTGCGACCGGAGGGCCGGCCCGAAGGCTACATCGGAGCCGAAGCCTGCGGCCGATGCCATGCCGAGCAGCACAAGAGCTGGCACCGGTCCTTTCACCGCACCATGACGCAACGGCCGGACGGAGATCGGATCTATGCCGACTTCAACGGTCCGGTGCTGAGTCTTGGTTCGGAGGAGTTCCACCTCTCCATGGAGGGCACCAACCGTTGGATCACGATCGTCGACCTGGATATTCCGGTGGGTGCCAACGGCGCTGCCCCGCCGGGCATTCGGGTGCAGCCCAGCCTCGTGACCGGCTCACACCAGATGCAGGTTTTCTGGGTCGCAGGCGGCAACGCCGGCAACGCCCATGTCGGCTTCCCGTTCACCTGGTTGAACGAGGAGCACCGCTGGGTGCCGCGGCACGGCACCTTCATCCGCGATCCCGACGCGGACGTGACCATCGAGGTCTGGAACGGCACCTGCGCCCGTTGCCACAGCACCGGTGCTCAACCCGGTTGGGATGCGAGCGCCCAGTTGTTCAAGACGAGGGTCGCTGATTTAGGCATCTCCTGCGAGGCCTGCCATGGACCGGGAGAAACGCACGCGACCCACTGGAAGGCGGAAAAAGAGGGCGGTCGCACCTCGTTGCAGCCGGGGAAACGCGACCCGACCATCGTCCATCCCGAACATCTCGCCCCGCTGCGTGCCTCCCAGATCTGTGGCTATTGCCATTCGATGAAGTGGTTCGACAAGTCGGAGCCCTGGTCGACCACCGGGTTCACCTACCGGCCGGGGGACGACCTCGAGAAGACCACTCCCGTGATGCGCCCGACCCAGATCAACAAACAGCCGTGGCTCAAGGCCGCCGTCGACCGTTATCCTGCGCTGCTCGATGAATTCTTTTGGAAGGACGGCATGATCCGGGTGTCCGGAAGGGAGTTCAACGGCTTGATCGAGTCGCCCTGTTTTCAGCGCGGCACAGGAGCGAAGAAGCTTTCCTGCCTCTCCTGCCATTCCATGCACAAGAGCGATCCCGACGACCAGCTGGGGCACGCCATGGAAGGCAACCAAGCCTGCCTGCAATGCCACGAAACGCTGGGTGCCGACATTCCGGCCCACACGCGGCACGCGGCCGGGTCGGCCGGTTCGCTCTGCTACAACTGCCACATGCCGCACACGACCTACGGAGTGCTCAAGGCGATTCGCAGCCACCAGGTTTCCAGTCCCAAGGTTGCGGATGAGCTGGCCACCGGGAGGCCCAACGCCTGCAACCTCTGCCATCTGGACAAGCCGTTGTCGTGGACGGCCCGCCATCTCCAGGACTGGTTCAAACAGCCGGTGCCGAAAATGGCGCCCGAACAAACGGACACCGCGGCGGGCGTGCTGTGGACCTTGAAAGGCGACGCGGGCCTGAGGGCGTTGACCGCTTGGTATTTTGGCTGGGAACCGGCCAAGCAGGCGGCGGGGACGAACTGGATCGCGCCGTTCCTCGGGCAGTTGCTGGACGACCGTTATACGGCGGTCCGGATCATCGGCGGTCGTTCGCTCAAGCGGCTGGAAGGATTCGAGACATCGGTCTTTGATCCGGTTGTCCCGCCGGAGGCCAGGCTTTCAATGCGGGACCAGTTGCTCAGCCGCTGGGTCTCGATCCGGCCCAGCGCGGAAGGATCTCCCGCGCTGCTCGGAACGCCGGGTGGAGGTTTCGATACGGAACGTTTCCGGATGCTCCTGGAACAGCGGGACAACCGGGTGGTTCGACTGCGGGAATAGTCGGTGTCGACGGGTTTTTTTGGACCAAGCCGAAACGTCGAACCCAAGCAAAAGGCCCGTCGTAGGGACGGGCCTTGCGCATTGCGGTGGCGATCTTGGGCGTCAGCCGACGAAGCGCTTGAGCGCGGTGGTCGAGTTGTGGCCGCCGAAGCCGAAGGAGTTGTTCAGAATGGCGTCGACCTTCAGCTCGCGCGAAGTGTGGGCCACGTAGTCGAGGTCGCATTCCGGATCCGGATCGTCGAGGTTCAGGGTCGGGGGAACGATTCCGGTCTCGAGGGCCTTGCAGCAGAAGGCGAGTTCCACCGCACCCGCCGCGCCGAGCATGTGGCCGGTGGCACCCTTGGTGGAGCTGATGGCCAAGCGCCGGGCGTGGTCTCCGAAAACGGTTTTCACGGCCTTGGTCTCGCAGACATCGCCGACGGAGGTGGAGGTGCCGTGGGCGTTGATGTAGCCGACTTGATCCGGATTCAGGCCGCCGGAGCGGAGGGCCATCTTCATGCAGCGGGCGGCGCCTTCGCCGTTCTCGGCCGGGGAAGTCATGTGGTGGGCGTCGGCCGTGTTCCCATAGCCGGCGAGCTCGGCGTAGATGCGGGCGCCACGCTTCTTGGCGTGCTCGAGTTCTTCGAGGACCACGACGCCGGCGCCTTCACCCATGACGAAGCCGTCGCGGTCCTTGTCGAAGGGACGCGACGATCGTTTGGGCTCGTCGTTGCGGTTGCTCATGGCGCGCATGGCGCAGAATCCTCCGATGCCCATGGGGACGATGGTGGCTTCGGTGCCGCCGGCGAACATGACGTCCGCGTCGCCCATCTTGATGGTGCGCCAGGCCTCGCCGATGGCGTGGTTGGCGGTGGCGCAGGCGGAGCAGGTGGCGAGGTTGGGGCCGCGAAGCTTGTAGAACATCGAGAACAAGCCGGAGGCCATGTTCAGGATGAGCATCGGGATCATGAAGGGCGACAGGCGGCCGGGGCCCTTTTCGAGAAGGATCTTGTGCTGTTCTTCCGTGGTGTGGAGACCGCCGATGCCGGAGCCCAGGAAGCAGCCGGCGTTGTCGAGGTTGATGGCGTTGAGGTCGAGGCCGGAGTCCTGCAGTGCTCGCCAACCGGCGTAGATGCCGGCCTGGCTATAGCGGTCGGCGCGCCGGGCCTCCTTGGGGGAGGGAAATGCGGGGGTCGGATCCCAGTCCTTGATCTCGGCGGCGATCCGGGTGGTGAACGGGGAGGCGTCGAACTGGGTGATGTGGTCGATGCCGCACTGGCCGGCGACGATGTTCCGCCACATGGTCTCGATGTCGTGCCCGAGGGAGCCGACGACGCCGAGGCCTGTGACCACGACTCTGCGTTCGTAGGGGGATGGCATAAAATCAAAAGGGGCAGCCGGGCCGGTTCGACCTTGCTGCCCCGGAAAGACGTCGCGCGACGACTACTTCTGGAGCTCGTCGACGAACTTGATGACGTCGCCGACGCTCTGGAGTTTTTCCGCCTGATCGTCGGGGATCTCGGTCCCGAATTCTTCTTCGAGAGCCATCACGAGTTCGACGGTGTCCAAGGAATCGGCGCCAAGGTCCTCGATGAACTTGGCTTCAGGCGTTACCTGATCCGCGTTCACGCCGAGCTGCTCGACGATGATGTCTTTGACCCTCTGTTCAGTGCTCTTTTCAGCCATAGTTGGGTGCGTCTTTAGGCGACGGGTGGGGGGGCGTCAAGCCGCATTACTCGGAGCGGCTTGATGTCTGATCCCGGATGCGGTCGAGGTTGGCCCCGTTCGTCACATCACCATGCCGCCATCGACGGTCAACACCTGACCCGTGACGTAGCGGGCTCCGGCCGAGGCCAGATACAGGGCGGCGGCGGCGATGTCGTCCGCGCTGCCGAAGGAGTTCAGGGGAATCTGCTTCAACAGGGCTTCGCGCATCTCGGGCTTCAGCTCGGAGGTCATGTCCGTTTCGATGAAACCCGGGGCGATGGCATTGCAGGTAATGCCGCGGGAGGCGAGCTCGCGGGCGACGGACTTGGTGAAGCCGATGAGACCGGCTTTGCTGGCGGCATAGTTGCACTGGCCGGCGTTGCCCATGAGGCCGACGACGGAGGCAAGGTTGATGATCCGGCCGGAACGCTGCTTGATCATCGTGCGGGTGAAGGCCTTGGTGACGGAGAATGCGCCCCGGAGGTTGGTGTCGAGCACGGTGTCCCAGTCCGCCTCGGTCATGCGCATGAGCAGGCCGTCGCGGGTCACGCCGGCGTTGTTCACGAGGATGTCGGCGCGGCCGGTCTCGGCGAGGATCTTCTCGGCGGCGGTGGCGACGGCGGCGGGATCGGAGACATCGACCGCATGGGCCCAGGCCTTCCGACCGAGGGCGCGGACTTCAGCGGCGACCTTTTCGGAGTTTTCCGCGGTGCGGGAGACGCAGACGACATCGGCGCCTTCGGCGGCGAATTTCAGGGCGATGGCGCGTCCGATGCCGCGTCCGGCTCCGGTGACGATGGCGACTTGGTTGGCGAGCTGTGACATAGGTCGGGAAATCATCCCCAACTAGGGACGGGATTCCAGACTTTGATCGTAGGGCTTGATGAAAGTGAAAAGGCCGGTGGATTGCTCCACCGGCCGATGACACCGTTTCGGATCCAAAGACGGGATCAGGCAGCCTGGGTTTTCCGGTTCCGGAGGAGGAACACAGCCCCGATCAACGTGAACGCTCCGGCCGAGATGGCCGTGGAAACTTCCGGCACCGGGGGCGGCGGCGTCTGCAATTCGTAACTGTACCAGACCCGGGCGCTGCCCGTGCCGGTGGCTTCGGAACCGGCCGCGAGACCGCTGCCTTTCTTGTTGAAGTTGAAAGTTTCGTCGGCGAAAAACTGGAACGGGATGCTCAAAGGCGCTCCTGCGGACACGTTGTAGACATTTAATTGAGCTATCATGCTCAGATCGACCGAGGTCAGAGGGGCGATCCCCGAGCTGGTGAACGACATCGAGGACGATGCCGGCAGTGGGAATGTTCCGACCGAATAGGTCGGAATGGAGGTCGAGAGCGCCGTGAACGGCAGGCCCGTGAGACTGAAGGCCACATCCTCGGTCATGCTGTTGATCGTGCCGGCCTTAGTGCCTGAAGTGGCTTTGAGGGTGAAATTCGCCCCGCCGGACAACTCGATATGAACACCCGTCAGGGTTCCGGGTTGGTTGAAGGTCGCCAGCGAAGCCGACTGGGTGAAGTCGAGGTCGTTGGCGCCGAACAGGAAGACTTGGGGCGCGGTGGTGAGGATGAGTGCTTTTGCGCTTAAGCCGCTCGCAAGAAGCGCGCCGGCGAAGGCGATCCGAACCGAACGTTGGACTGTGCTGGTCGTGGTTTTCATAGTGTTACACTGAGTTTTATTGTGGGATCGAAGCGTGGCTCCGTCTCAACTTTGGACAGTGTGCACAGTGAAGGTGGGCAGCGTCAGACGGACGTTGCCTGTTTCAGTTGTCAGGGAATGGACTACACGGAGGTCGAGCGACTGGCCGTAATTCGAGGATAGTGCCTTGGGTTCAAACGACGCAAAGAACTGGGCTTGAGGGGAGGAGGCTATAATTGCGGAAGGCGCCGAGTCCTCCGAGCGGGATCGGCGGCGCGTCGAATTTCTGAGGATGGAGACGGTTCCGCTGTCAGGCTTCGTGGTCCTGCAACCAACGAATGGCTTGCTGGAGCACTTGGGTGCTGTCGGAGAGGCCGAGTTTTTCCCTGATACGAGCTTTGTAGGTCTCCACGGTTTTGATGCCGAGGTGGAGATCTTCCGCGATGCGGCGGGTGCCGAGTCCTTGGCCGATCATCCGGAAGACCTCCAATTCGCGGTCGGTCAGGGCTTCGACGGGGGTCTGCGGACCCTTGGTGCCGATGCGGGCCAGCCTTTGCAGAATTCGACCTCCGACTTCCGGGCCGAGGTAGACTTCGCCGGCCAGCACTTGGCGGATGGCGATGAGGATACGGGTGGTTGCCTCCTGCTTGGTGATGTAGCCGCGCCCTCCGGCCAAAAGAACGCGTTCCGCGTAGATCAGTTCATCGTGCATGGAAAGCACGAGCACCGGTAGGTCGGGCAGGAGAACGCGGAGATCTTTGAGGAGCTCCAATCCGAGGGAGTTCTTCAGCGCGAGGTCCAGTAGAACCAGGTCGGGTTTGGCTGCCGGAATCTTCTGGATGGCGGTCGGGGCGTCGTCCGCCTCTCCGCAGATCGTGAGGTCGATCTCGCGCTCGATGAGGGCGGCGAGGCGCTCGCGGACCATGGGATGGTCGTCCACGAGGAAGACGCGGGACTGGCGGTGGGCAGGTGACTCGTCCGGTTTCATGGGGTTGGCAGCGGGGGATTCCAGCGGGGGACCTCGCAGACGACTTCGGTGCCTCCCGGGCCGGATGAATCGATGGTGAGGGTGCCGCCGATGAGCCGTGCGCGGTGGCGCATCAAGTGAAGGCCCATTCCGTCCCCCCGCGCCTCTTTGGGCGGAATTGGAATCCCGTCGTTTTCGATGCAAAGAAGTATCCGCTGGTCGTCCGCATCGAGGGTGATCTGGAGGTGCTCCGGGTGTCCGTGCTTGAGGGCATTGGCGACGGCTTCCTGGACGATGCGGAAGAGCTCGCGTGCGGTCACGGGATCCTCCACCGGGGTTGTCGTATGGGAGCAGAAGGCACAGTTGATCTGGTGGCGGGAGCGGATCTGGGCCGCCATTTCTTCGATGACCGCGACGAGACCGTCTTCTTCCAGACCCACCAGGTAGAGGCCGCGAGCGACTTGGCGGGCTTGGGAAATGGCGGCGTTGAGCATTTCGACGAGTTCCGCCGCATCACGTGATTCCACCGGGCGGCTCTCCGCAAGCTTGTCGGCAAGGAGGCGGGCGGCGAAGGCGATGCTGACGAGCTGTTGGCAGACGCTGTCGTGCAGGTCCTCTCCCAGCCGCCGCTGCTCGCGTTCGCTGGCTTCCGCCACTTGACGTTCCAGCAACCGGCGCTCGGTGACGTCGTGGAACACCACGACTCCGCCCTTGATGCTCCCGAGTGGATCGGTCACGGGACGAGCCGTCAGGGCGATCCATCTACCGCTGATGGGCCAGTGGATCTCTTCGGCGTCCAACCGCACCCCGCGCAGCGCCTGGCCGAGTGAGGGATCGTGGTCGTGGCCGGGTTGAGGAGCTGCAAGATCAGTCTCGGCAGGGGAACATCCGAGGATGCGC
Source organism: Verrucomicrobiota bacterium (assembly GCA_038209745.1). GTDB lineage: Bacteria > Verrucomicrobiota > Verrucomicrobiia > Limisphaerales > CANJSG01 > CANJSG01. Next base: position 6,529 of record JBBQXJ010000037.1, on the reverse strand, counting down.
TCGGCGGCGGGGTTGTGTTTGACGACCCGGCCGGCGGCGTCCGCGACCACGACGCCTTCGCCGATGCTGTTGAGGATGGATTCCAGCAGCGCGGTCTGGTCGCGAAGGGCGGCGCTCCGTTCCTCCACTATTTTCGCGAGGGAGGCGTTCAACGACCGGAGCTCCCGAGTCCGGTCCGCGATCAATGCAACGATCCAGGCGAAGATGGAGAAGATTCCGGTCCGGACCGCTCCGTTCCAGTAGGCGATCGCTGGATGGGAGAGATGGTTGGTGGCCACTTCGATCCCGAGCCAAACGGCACCCGCCCCGAGGGCCGTCGCCAAGCCTGCTTTCTTTCCGACGGATGCCGCGACCAACGCCACCGGCACCAAGTAGAAGATGGAGAGGGCGATCTCGGGTCCCGTGATCCAATCAACCGTGCCGATGACAACCAGACAAAGGCTGGCCAGCAGGACAATTTGACCCCGGTTCAGGGCGATAAGTCGGTCGAACATGCGGCGGGCGATTTCGGCTCGGAATAGTCCAGATCCACCTGTCTGTAGGCAAGGGGCATGAGGCCGGTCGCGGTCAGTCCCGGCGGTTGGCTTCCCGTTTCAGGCGCGCCCGTTCCCGGAAGAGTTCGATCAAGCCCGGGAGGACGGACACGACGATGATGCCCATGATGACAAGTTCGAAGTTCTTCTTCACGAAGGGCACGTTTGCGAACAAATACCCGGCCGGGGCCAGCAGCAGCACCCAGAGCAGGGCCCCGACGACGTTGAACAGCATGAATCGCCCGTAGGTCATCGCGCCTGCGCCGGCGACAAACGGCGCGAAGGTCCTGACGATGGGGACGAAGCGGGCGAAGACGACCGCCTTGCCGCCGTAGCGTTCGAAGAAAGCGTGGGTCCGCTCCAAGTATTGGGGCTTCACGAGACGGGGAAATCTGCGGACCGTCCAGCCTCCCAACTTGCGGCCGATCCAGTAGTTCACCGTGTCTCCCAGAATCGCTGCGACAATCAGGATGCCGCAGAGCACAAAGAGGTTCAGCCCGCCTCCGGCCGCGACGGCTCCGGCGGCGAACAGAAGGGAATCGCCCGGGAGGAACGGAGTGACGACCAGCCCCGTCTCGCAAAAGATGATGAGGAAGAGGACGGCATAGACCCAGACGCCGTAGTTGCGGACGAGTTCGTCCAAGTGGTCCTTGATGTGAAGGACGAAATCGAGGGCGTCTTTGATCCAATCCATGCGGCGGGGGTTTAGCCGAGGCCGGCGCCGGGACCAAGGTCAATCTCCCGGCGACAGGAAATGAGTTGGCGGCCATCGGGAAGCACCTCTACGTTTCCGCCCGAAAATGCTCGTTCACGTTCTTAAGTCGAAGATCCACCGCGCCACCGTCACCGGAGCCAGCGTCGATTACGAGGGCAGCCTCACCATCGCGTCGGACCTTCTGGAAGCCTGCGGCCTTTTTCCGTATGAGAGGATTCTCTGCAGCAACATGGCGAACGGCGCCCGCTGGGAAACCTACGTGATCAAGGGCGGGAGCGGATCCGGTGTCATCGAACTCAACGGGGCGGTGGCCCATCTGGGCAAACCGGGCGACCTCATCACGATCATGAGCTTCACCGAAGTCGACTCCGCGGAAGCCGCCGCTTGGAAGCCCCGGGTGGTCGTCCTCGGGGTGGGCAACAGAGTCGTCGAAAAGAACGGGAAGTAGAACCAACCCTCAACGATCGACGGGAATGAACCAGGGAGACTCCAACACCGCGTCCGCGCCGCTCACGGTCCAGTTCACCGCCCAGGACATCGCCCGGGAGCTCGAGGGCGAGGTTCTGGGGGATCCGACGGCGCTGTTGACCGGTTTCGCCCCCGCCACGGCGGCCAAACCGGGGGATCTGACCTTTGCGGAGAACGAGACGTTTTTCCAAAAAGCCGAGCAGTCCGCCGCCGCCGCCATCATGGTGGACGGGCCCTTCCGCTCGGAGAAGAAGACGGTCATCAAGGTGCCCAATGCCCGCATCGCGTTCGCCCGGGTCTTGCCTCTGTTCTTTCCCGAGCCGGCCTATCCGGCCGGCGTGCATCCATCCGCCGTGGTCGCGCCCGACGCCGAGATCGATCCGACCGCGCACGTAGGCCCCCATTGTGTCGTGAGCGCAGGCTGTAAGATCGGGCCCCGGACGGTCCTGATGGCCTCGGTCTTCGTCGGGCCGAATTCGGTGATCGGCGAGGATTCCCACATCTTCGCCAACGTCTCGATCTACCTCCGCAGCCAGATCGGCTCAAGGGTCACGATCCATTCCGGCACCGTCGTGGGTTCGGACGGCTTCGGCTACGTGCTCGACCAGGGCCAACACCGCAAGGTGCCTCAAGTGGGCTACGTGCTGATCCAGGACGACGTGGAGATCGGGGCGAACGTGACCATTGATCGCGGTGCCCTCGGTCCCACGACGATCGGGCGCGGAACCAAAATCGACAACCTCGTCCAGATCGCCCACAACGTCAGCATCGGCGACCATTGCCTGATCATTTCCCAGGTCGGCGTGGCCGGCAGCACCAAGATGGGCAACTATGTCACCCTCGCCGGGCAGGTCGGCGTGGCCGGACACCTGAAAATCGGGAGCAAGGCCGTGGTCTCCGCCCAGTCCGGCGTGATGCATGACATTCCCGAAGGCGAGAAGTGGTTCGGCTCCCCCGCGCAGCCCGACCGGCAGATGAAGCGCCAGCTCGTGGCGGTCCATCAGTTGCCGAATCTTGTTCGCCGCGTCTCCGAACTGGAGGCCATGCAGACCCGTCCCAAGCCCGAAGACGGCTCCATTTAGGCACCGCCGATCGCCGGATAAGTTCCCTCAATTGCGGACGAAATCCTGCCGTCCCTCGCGGCGTGTCCAGTCACGCCAATAACTTCAGAGCCGCTGCGGACACCGTTTCCGGCCGGATCGCGGTCAGACACTCCATTTTCTCGGGCCAATGGCAGCGTTGGCTCAGGCACGGGGCGCAGGGCAGGGAGACTTTCATCACCCTGGCGTTCGCGCCGTAGGGGCCGGTGCGGGCGGGATTCGTCGGACCAAACAGCGCGATCATGGGCGTGCCGGTGGCGGCCGCCATGTGCATCGGCCCGGTGTCGTTCGTAATGATCAGCTGGGCCGCTCGGATCACTTCGATCACTTCGTGGAGCGAGGTCTGGCCGGCGAGATTGAGGGTTCGATTCGGGGCGTGCCGGAAGATTTCCTCGGCCAACGGGATGTCTTCCTGGCCTCCAAGGATGGCGAACCGGGTGTCGGGCCGGGCGGCGGCAATGCACTCCATGGTTCGACCGAAAGCCGCCGCAGGCCAGCGCTTGTTCCACCACCTGGCACCGGGGTTGAGCAGCACCAGGGGAGCTTCGCCCAGTCGCCATTTCGTGTTCACCGAGGCCGCGACAGTTTCCCTTTTCGGCATCCACGTGAAGGGCCGATCCGTCGGAACTTCCAGCCAGCGGAGCACTTCCAGATACCAGTCGACGGCGTGGACCAGCGGGCCGGGTCGTGGAATCGCCACATCATAGAAACCGGCGGCGGCCTCTCGTGGGTCGTCGACCCCGATGGTGAATCCGCCGTTGGCCAACCACGCGAACGAGGCGGACCGGGCCAATCCCTGGAGATCGATCACGAGATCGAATCGTTGCCGGCGTAGAGCGAAGATCGTCTTGAGCATGGAAGGCACGCCAGAAAGACGGCCCCAGCGCCTGCGCTCGAACCGAAAGAACCCGCTCAGATCCGGATCGTCCTCCACGAGCGGAGCCATCCCGGCCTCCACCCACCAGTGGATCTCCGCCTCGGGCCGGTGAAGCTTGAGCAGCCGAAGGACGGGCATCGCATGGATGATGTCCCCCAGCGAACTGGGCTTCAGGATGAGGATCTTCACAAAAAAGTGAGGGCAGGCGGTTGGCCTGCCCAGGACTGGACTGAAGGCGGGGAGATTCGGAGCCCCCGCTATTTTCCGTGCGCCAAACGTTCCGCCAAGCGTTCGGGCAGGCCCGCCGCCCGGATCTTCGCCTGGGCCTTGGGGATGTCGTAGTCGAGGCGTCGGAGCTCTATCGACTGCTCCACCATGTCATAGATGGCATAGGTGGCCTTGGCCACGCCGTCGCGGGATTGACCGACACTGCCGACGTTGACGAAATACTTGCGGCCCGGTTCGACCTTGAACTTCGAATAGGTGCCTCCGCGAACCGTGCTGTCGCGGACGAAGGCCACGGGCACATGGGTGTGGCCGAAGAAGCAGACGCTCGTATTCTGGTAGGTGAAGCTGGCGGCGGCGGCGAGCTTGTCGAAGACGTAGCCCCACTTCGAAGGGACGTCGAGGGTGGCGTGGACGATGGAAAAACTGGTGACGAGCCGGATGTATTTCAGGTCCTGCAGCCACTTGCAGTCTTCGTCCGCGAGCTGCTTGCGGGTCCACTGGACGGCGGCGGCGGCGGCGGGGTTGAACCCTTCCATCTCCGCGTCGCTGGAACACATTTCATCGTGGTTCCCCTTCACCACGGGGATGTTCATGCCCCGGACGATATCGAGGCATTCCTTCGGGTTCGCGCCATAGCCGACCACGTCCCCCAGACACGCCACGTGCGTGCAGCCCTGAGTCTTGATGTCTTCCAGGACGACTTCCAACGCCTCCAGGTTGGCGTGGATGTCGGCGATGATCGCGTATTTCATTCTTACGTCTTTTCCAGTCTACCGAACGATTTCGAAACCTTTCAAATCCTGTTTTGCCTCGGACCAAGTCACATTCTCGTCCTGCACGAAGCGTCCAATCTCTGAATCATGGAGATCTGCCAAGAAATCTTCCAGTTCCTGCCGTTCTCCTTCGGCAACGAGCTCGACCCGTCCGTCCGGGAGGTTTCTGACCGTCCCGGTCACGTCGAAGCCATTGGCCCGGGTCTTGGCGGTGTAGCGAAAGCCCACGCCTTGGACCCGACCCGAATAGAATACGTTCACACGGTGCCGGATCATGAAAACAGGGGCGCCGGGACCTCTTGGCCGGCAGCGACGAAGGACTAAGCCACAGACGGAAATTGTCACGCAAGCGATTCATCGGCCCGGACGCGGAGACAAGGCTGTGCTTTGCGACGCATAGGGCGGCGGGAGGCACGGTGCCGGGCCAGGCCCGGATCGGCGACCATGAAGGCTCCGTAGAGGCCGGCTGCCATGAAGGCATCGGCCCAAACCGGGTCGCCGGGTCGCTTCCTGGCCATCGCGCAGAAAAAACCTTGGCCCATCCCCCGTGATCACCGGCCGAGCGGCCGGCTAACCTGTCACGAAATCAGCCTGGCATTTTCATCATGAAGCTCCTTTTCCTGGCCCTTGCCCTGTCCTCCGCATTGACCCGGGGTGTCGCCGTCGGTGCCGAAACCGGTCGCAACAACATCGATCCGGCGCTCCTCTGCCGGCAAGAAAAAGGCCGCTTCATTCAACGAACCAGAGGTGCTCGAAAGGCTGTGGGCGTTGATGAAATCGATCATGGCGAATCCGACGCATCCTCCGTCCGGCCCGAATGCCCCGATACCGGAGAAGATCATCTTCACGGCGGGCGGAACGACCGACGGCCTTCTGCACGAACTCAAGGAACTGGATGTGCTCTATGGGACGAGGCGATGGTGCTTATGCAGGAGCCTCACGCCTCGCTCCTGCCGGACATCAAGGCATCCAACCGGAAGATCGAACGGCACCCGAACCTGTTCGTGCAGGTCTTTTTTTCTGGGTTCGAAAAATGCCGGCCCAAGGAGTTCGCCATTGGGTTAAAGATCGCCAGGCCGCGCGCTGCTCTCGCCGACCGGTTGCTGGGTGTCTCCAGGCTCACCCCGAACGAGGCAGTGGAAAACACGACGGGGCGGGGCGAAGTCCTCCGTACAACGGGCATCAAAGTCTGGAGGGAATTACCCGACCGGGTGAGTCGTCGCGGTGACCGAAACGCATCAGAACCTCCATTGCCCATCGGACAGGCTGGGAGCCCATCTGCAAGCGAATTTGCCCGCTCGTGAGTTATCGCTCTCTCTGACTATTGACCAGTCCCTTTGTGTGTTAATTACAGGAGAAACCGTCGCCTCCATTTCCGCGCTGATCCCTTCCCAGCCCGCCAAACCATGAAACCATTTCACGCCCACGAGCCGAGCAATGAATTATGGGCATCCAAAATTGCCGGGCAAACAATGCCGACCTACCCGGCAATGTCCGTCAGCCAGTCCTCCGCCGACCCGATCACAAAAACGTCAAACCAAACCAAGAAAGCGACGAACTGAACCAAGAAAACCGTGGAAGAGATCAAGAAAGTCGCTTACCAGACCACGAAAACGACAAATGAGATCACAGAAACGGCAACTGAGATCACAGAAACGGCAAATGAGATCACATAAATGACATCTGAGATCACATAAGGGGACTTCCAAAAACCGACCTTTTTGGAAGAGGGGCGTTGAAAATGGAAATGGGAAAGCAAAGGGGAAGACCCGGGGTGGCCCGATGGAAGGGAGCGGCTGGATCTGCGAAGGACGGAAGGGGGTCGCGAGGTGTGA
>JBBQXJ010000036.1:0-44249 GCA_038209745.1 Verrucomicrobiota bacterium | reverse complement strand
GTCCGCCGCCAAGGTTCCGCCGACGAACACGTAGCCGTTGCCCGACCCGTTGTTCGTTGCCGTCAGGTTCCGAAGAGTCGGCAGAGCCAGGGTGGTTTCCGAGAACCCGCTGAACCGCGAACCGTCCACCGTGACCCGCGTCAGACTCGGTGTCCCACCCACGATCTCGATCCCGTCCGAGTCGGACTGCGACACCAGCACGTCCGTCAGTGTCGCCGCCGTGTTGTTCAACCGGACCGCCGAGCGATAATACGACGGGTTGCCGGGGCTCGACGCGTTACCGGCATAACGCACGATGACGTTGCCGAAGACCGACGCGCTGGAACCGCTCTCGAAGTAGATCGATTGCCAGTCGCCCGCCACCGCATCTCCTGTAGGAGCACCCGGAACCGGCAGACCTACGCTGGCATCGCGGGCCGAAGTGAAGATGACCGGAGCGGTGGTGGTGCCGTTGGCCTGAAGCGTTCCCGAAACGGTGAGAGAGACCCCCTGCTTTATCTTTATGACCGTGCCCGGCTGGATGATGACCGTGATGCCGGAATTGATCTGGGCGTCGCCGTTTAGATAAATGGTTCCAGACCACGTCATATCGGCGGAAATCGCTCCGGAAATGTTTGTAACGCCATCAGTCTGACGGCGGGGAACAGAGCGATTCAAAACTGTTGCGGAATTGGTTCCGCCGACGGGAGGCCCGTTCGCGGCCGTCAGGGTTTCGACGGAAAGGGAAACGGACGAAGGCACCTCTGCGGACGCGGTGGAGAGAGCGGGGTCCGAAGCCGGGGACATGGGTCCCGTCAGTTTCGACACGACCGTGGCTGCATCGCTCTTGGTTTGGAGAACCTTTTCCGCGAGGTCGGCCGCAACTTTGGCCGGTGTCGTGGGGAGCGTCGCCGGGGTGTCCACGTGCGCCGGTTTGGTCCCCGCTGGACCCGCGTCTTCCAAGGGTTGCAGGCCGTCGAACAGCGAATTCCCACTGGTCGAAGCGGGAGAAGGTTCGTGCATGGTCTCCCGTAAAACTGCCTGAGCGCCCTGACCGGCTCCGAGAGCACCACCCGCCAAACCGGCGACATCGGCCGACAGCATCAGCCGGGCTTCGAGCGGTTCAAGTTCGTAACGGTTGCCGATCACGGATCAACGGGAGTTGGGACTTGCTGAGACGAATGCGCCGCAATTTCGGGACAATCAATTCCAATCTTCTCGGAAGCGCGGATTTTATTGTTATCAAATGGATCATCTCCTGCCTGACTTCTAGACTTGGCCAGCACCGGCGAACCCAAGGGACTCGTCGATCCACTCGTCCGATCTCAGCACCAAACGTCTCTGGACGGCAGCTTGGTTTTGGGCCCGACGTTGAGCCAAAAGCACGGCGGTTTCTTGGGCCGTTCTCGCCGCCTTCGATGCCGTTCTTCGAAGGCCCGACCTCACCGGCGAAGGGAGGAATCGGCGGAAGATTTCGTCCTCCCAACTGACGAACGCCTGGGCGGTGCCGGGGTCGCCCTGTCGCCCGCTGCGACCGAAAAGCTGACGGTCGATCCGGGGCGATTCGTGCCGTTCTGTCGCTATCACCGCCAACCCTCCGAGTTCGGCGACTCCTTGCTCCAAACGGATGTCCGTGCCGCGTCCGGCCATGTTGGTGGCGAGTGTCACGGTGCAGAGCCGCCCAGCATCCGAGACGATGGCGGCCTCTTCCTGGTGGCGGGTAGCGTTCAGGAGGCGATGAGGTAAATGGACCGTTCCCAATCTCCGGGACAACTCCTCGCTCGCGTCGATGCTGCGGAGACCGACCAGCACCGGTCGGCCGCTGGCATTGAGACACTCGATTTCGGCCGTGACGGCCCTCCATTTCTCCTCGGCGGAGTCAAAAAAACGATCCGGCAGCAGCTCCCGTCGCACCGGTTGGTTCGTCGGAATTCGGACCACCGCCAAGCCGTAGACCCGCCACAGTTCGTGCCGGGCTTCCCAGGCGGTCCCGGTCATCCCGCTCAGTCGCGGGAACATCCGGAAAAACCGCTGGAAGCTCATCCGGGCCAAAGTCTCGCTGGGGCTGGTGATCTCCAGACCTTCCCGGGCCTCGATGGCCTGGTGCAGACCGTCCCGCCAAGTCCGCTGCGGCATCATCCGGCCAGTGTATTCGTCCACGATGACCACCTTGCCCTCGTGGACGACATACTGCTGGTCTTTGAGATGGAACTCCCTGGCGTGAAGCGCCTGGGTGACCAGTTCCTGCCGCCGATCGGTTCCCCTCCACAGCGGAGGAAGGTTTCCCGCCTCGCTGGCCAACCGCTTTCGCCCGGCCGGGGTCAGTTCCACGTCGCGAAAGCGCGGGTTCACCTCGTAGTCGAGTCCGGCTTGCAGCGATTCCCCCAGCTCACGGGCTTCGACGCAGGCATCGCGGAGATCGGCGTTTTCCCGCTCCCGCGAAATGATCAAGGGCGTCACGGCTTCGTCGATCAGGATGCTGTCCGCCTCGTCCACGATGGCCACACCGAGACCCCGCATCACGATGGAGCCGGCGGCGTCCTTCCGGAGGCAGCCGCCTTGGTGCAGTCGCAGCCGATCCGCATCCGTCAACGGCCCCAGCGCGATCCGATCCCGTAGAAAATCCGCCAGCAGCTCCTTGCTGGTGGTGAAGGTGACGTCGGCCCGGTGCCCGGCTCGCCGCTCGCCAACGTCCATTCCTCCGGTCACGACTCCGACCGACAGTCCGGCCACCTGGAACAACGATTCGAACCACTTGGCGTCGCGGGCTGCCAAGTAGTCGTTCACGGTCACGACATGGCAGGGACGACGGGTCCAACCGGCCAAAACCGCGGCCATCGCCGCGACCAGCGTTTTGCCTTCGCCGGTCGCCATTTCGGCCAGACAGCCCCGGTGCAGAGCCGCCGCCCCAATGAGCTGGACCGGAAACGGGCGCAGCCCGCAGACCCGGGAAGCCGCCTCGCGCAGAGCGGCCAACGCTTCAGCCAACAGCCCCGCATCCGACGCCGCAGCTCGACGCCGGAACCGTTCGCCAACGGAAGCGAGACGGCTCCGGAGCGCTTCGTCCCCGAGGGTCTTGAAAGCCCTTTCTTGGGAGAGAGCAGCATCCGCCGTGGCCCGGAGCGCAGCCATCCTGGAGGGGCGACGGGCGTGGAGCCCGTGGACGAAGTGGTTCAACGCGTCGAATCCCTTGGGCAGCGGCGCGGCATTGCCGGATACCGAAGTTGAGTCCTGGAGAACGGTGTTCACAAGGAGCCACCGGGGGTTTTCTGGAACAGTTGCCGGACCCGACGGCTCCACTGTTGGAGGAGTGGTTCCCAGGGAATCGAGAGGCGAACGACTCCGGTTTGGCCGTTCAGCAGCTTCGGAGGGTCGCTCCCGGGCACAAGATTCGACCGGAGCTCGAAGGTCGGAACCGGTGGAGTCTTTTCCCGGTCCGCTCCATTTCGGCCACCGGCGCTTTCGTCCGTCTCGGCGGTGGCCTGGATGATGCGCATATTCGCCGCTTCCATCGGCTTCGCCGGTTGGCCGAGGAGCCGCACCCGGGCTCCGCGCAAACCGCCGGAAATCAATTGCAGACCATCCCGGGTCGGGATGCGCGCGATGAAGGTGAACTTCCTCGGGTTCACCACTTCGCCCAGCACGGTTCCGCGCGGAAACCAGCGGCCGACAAAGTCTCCCGCCCTCGGCGCGACCCAAAGGCCGTCATGCGCGGCCTTGATCGTCAGCTCCCCTTCCCGGCGGCGAAGGTCCTCCTCACGGAGACGCAATGCTTCCAGCGCACTGTCGATCGAGCGTTGGTTCTGTCCTCCGTGCGAAATCGCCTGCCGCTGCCGCGCGACCGCTTCGCCGAGCTGGGCCTTGGCTTCATGGACTTCGAACACCAGTTCCGGGTCGGCCAACTGGAGCAGCGGCTGGCCCGCCTTCACCTCGTTCCCGGAGGGCGCCAGAACCTTTTCCACGAAGCCGGGATTGGCCGTCGCGACCAGGGTGTATTGCTCCGCTTGGACCACGCCCGGAGCGCGCAAATTGGAGGGCATGGGAACCACGCCCAGCACCATGACCAGAACCGCCGTCCCGCCCAGGGTGACTCCCCAGGCACGCGGCCTCACCCTGGCCAATCGAGGGCTGGTGGCGAGATAACCCACGAACCGGCCAACCGGCACGACCACCCAGCCCACGAGGCAAACCCCGGCCAGTAAAACTCCGATCACCGGAAACCGCGTCGCCACGAAGAGGATGATCGAGAGCGAGAGCGCGATCCGATAGAAGAAGGAGGCCACGCCGTAGCCGATCAGCCACGGGGTTTCCCGGGCATGATGGGCCGGAGGCTTCTCCCGCTTCAGTCCGAAGAAGTGTTTTTCCGCCAGATAGCGGATCAGACCGAGACTGCGCTGGGCAAGATTGGGCAAACGCAGCCAGTCCATCAGCATGTAGTAGCCGTCGAACCGGAGGAGCGGATTGAGGTTGAAGAGCAGCGTCGAGACCGACGCCGAAAACATCACGTTGAAGGCCAGCGCGTGCAGGAGGCCCGGACCGCTGGCCGCCCAGAAAAGGGCCGCCCATCCGGCGATGAAGACTTCGACGATCATCCCCCCTGCCCCGACGATCACGCGCTGCCAGCATTCCCGGAACGACCACGCCGAGGTCGCGTCCACATAGGGCATCGGGGTGAAGACCATGAGCATGACGCCGAAGGTATGGACTTCGCCGCCGAACTTCCGGCAGAGGATGGCGTGGCCGAATTCGTGGAGCAGCTTGATGCCGACCGTCGCCAGGTAGAGCCAGAGCAGGTTCTCCGGGGTCAACGCCCGTCCCGCCTCGGCGAACAGGGCGTCCCGGTTCTCGATCACACCCTTCAAACCCGCCAGCACCACGACCGCCCAGACAATCGCCCCGAACCGGCTGAAGAGAGGTCCGACCACCGGCAGAACGCGGCGCAGAAAATCGTCCGGATCCCACAAGGGGAAGCGGGCGAACATCGCTCCCACCCACTTCGCGACGGTCTCACGATGGTGGCGACGGCGGTGTTGCTGGAAGAGGGCGGCGGTGTCCGCCGGCAGGTCGGTGAAGATGAGGTTGGCCGCATAGAGCCGGGCCAGGAGCTCGATCACGTCCTGCTGTCCGGGCGCCTCTTCGGGATCGTCCGCCATCGTCTCCTCCCAGGCTTCCTGGACCGTCCGGGCCCCGTCGAGCCGCTGCACGAACGCGTAGGCGGAGGCCCGAAGTCTGAAGAACTGGTTGTTGAAAGGTTCGCGGACGACGAACCAGAGCTCGCCCCGGAACCGCTGCCGATGCGCCTGCACTTGCGGGCGCAGCCGGACGGTCACTCCGCGCACGCGATGCCAGGATTCGGAGAAGGTGTTCATGACCGAACGGCCGACTTAGAAGAGATGCAGCCGGAACCAGTCGAAGGTCCGGTGGGTCCAGATCCAGAGCGGATTCCTCCAGCCGACGGAGATCCGACCCACTCCGGTCATGCCGGGCCGCAACCAACCCTCGGCTTCCGCTGGCAAACGGGCGCGCACGAGGAAGACTCCGCCGGACGGCCGGGACTGCACCGAGGGGTGGACCCGCTCGATGGCCACGGACAGGGAGTTTCCGGGGGCACTGGCCAACGAGATGGTGGCCGACTTGGCGTCGAGGATTTCATGCACGTCGCGTTCGGCCACCTCCAGTTCCACATAAAGGACGTCGAGCCGCGCGACCTGGAAGAGCACTTCGCCCTGCCGAAACGGCGAACCGATCTTTTTCCGGAGATCACCCTCGACGACGACGGATGCGAACGGCGCGCGGATCTCGGCGCGGCCAAGATGGTAGCCGGTCTGTTCCAAAGAAGCCTTCGCCTGGTCGACCTGCGCTTGGGCGATCCGCATCTCGGCCAGATCCCCGGAGGCGCGGGCCTTCTCCGCTTCCTGCTGGTGGCGGATCACGTTGGCCAGCGCGCTGGACTGCTGGAGGAGCAGCTCGCGGGTGTCGAAACGGACGAGGACGGAGTTCGAGACGACCTCGTCGCCCACTTGCGCGGCCACATCCTGCACATAGCCGTCGAATGGCGCGGTCACAAACGCCACTTGTTCGCTTCGCAAGGCCACCGGCGCCTCGACACGATACGGCAGCCGTCCAAACAAAAGAAACAGCACGGCCAGCGCCCCGACCGCACCGGCCAGCTTCCGGCCCGTGCGCTTCGGAAGGAGGAACGTTTCCGCCTCCCGCCGGATCCATCGGACCACTCTGCGGCCGAACCAATGGTCCTTCTCCTCCAGGACCGCCAGACGCCGCGTCACCTGGTCGCAGGCCAGTCTAAGCCGGCGCACATCATCCGGTTTGAAGGGGCTTTCACGTCGTTCCGCCAAAAGCGTGCCCACCGCGTGTTCCCCGACGCACAACGGCAGGGAGCAAAGGCAGTCCGCGCCGGATTCCCGCGAATAGGCCGCGTGGTCCCGCAACGGAGCGGGATCGTCCGGTGCCGGATAAACGACGTCCCGCCCTTCGTCGATCGCCTCTTCCATCGCCAGTTCCAACCGCCGGACAATGTCGGCCTTTCGCTCGAACTTCTCCGCTTGGCTGATTGCCTTCAGGTGGACGATCTGGTCATCCGTCAGCCAGCCCAACGCGACGCGGTCGCAATGAAGGCCCGCCGCGAGTTCGTTGCAGAGCACCATTCCGGCGGCGAGAAATCTCTCCTCGCGTTGCACCAGAAGACCCAGATCAAGGGCGGTGACCAGCCGGGCATTTTCTTCACGGACCACTGCGGCCCGCCGCACGGCGAGATACTGGGCGGGCCATTCGGAAAGGACTCCGAGCGCCGGGCGAAAAGTTGCGGTGGACGGCGCCTTTCCGAAGGCAAGCGCAACCACCGCGTGGCTCCCGTCCTCACCGGCGGCAACACGAAAGCCAACGAACGCTGGAGAACCAGCGGCGGGGGAAGACTCCTCCGCCCAACCAAGGGCTTCGGCTGAATCGAGTAGGGCCGCCTCGGGCCAGGGCCATTCCCGGCTGCGCGGCGCGGCGGCGTCGGATTGGACGACAAACCGCTGCCAACCGGAGGCCGGATTGCGGAGATGCAGCGAGGCCCGCGCCGCACCGGTCAACGTGAGCGAGGCTTCAAGAAACAGGGGCCAGAATTCGCGAGACGGTCCGTCGAATCTGGCCAGCTTCTGCAGCGCGGTCGGCGTCGGGGAGGCGGCTTCTTCGGGCGCGAGCATGGCGATGGAGGCTGTTCAATCGAGGTTGAGCACCGCCGGGGCCCCCGGAACGAGCCGGCCGTCCCGGTTGTCGATCAGGAGCTTGATCCGCCGCAGGCCGCTCGCCGCATCGATCACCGGCGAAATGAATTCCACCACCCCTTCCACCTTCACGGTTCCACCGGAAGCGGTCACATCCACCGGAAGCTTCTGGCCCACCTTCAACCGGAAGCTCTGGGCCGCGTCCAGGTTCGCGATGAAATGGCACTGGGAAACGTCCACCAACCTCACCAGCGGCTGCCGGGGCTCACAGACTTCGCCGACTTTGGGCAACACTTCTACGATCTGGCCGGCGTGGGGCGCCCGGATCTCCCGCCGACGGACCTGTTCGACGGCGAACTCGTATTCAAGCTTCTCGATGTCCTCGCGTTTCTCCCCCTGCTCCACCTCGGCGTTCGCGACCCGGAGTTCGAGGGCCTTCTTCGCCAGTTCTTCCCCGCTCACGGACCGGGTGGTTTCGGCGAGCTTCTTGGAAGAATCGTAGTCGTGCTGGATCGTGTCGCGCCGCGCGACGGCCGCCTCGAGCTCGGACTTGGCTTCCCAGACGATCTTGCGCCGGGCCGCCTCGATCTCCTCGGATCGCTTGTCGAGTTCGAGGATGACGGCGCCTTCTTCGACCTGGGCACCGTCCTTGAAATGGATCTCCGCTACCCGTCCCAACACGCCCGAACTAAGCACTTCCTCGCGGACCGGTTGAAGAAAGCCGGCCACTTCGGCTGCTTCGCAAGCCATCGCGACCAGCAGAAGAAGTCCAGTCGTCAGCCGGAAGTTCGACGCGGCCGAAAAATGAAAACGCTTCATGGCCGGCGTGGTCAGTGTAGCTCGAAGCCGTGCTGATCCAGATAAGTTCCCGTCTGGACCAGAAGTTCGACCTCGGCCCGCTTCCAATCGAGCCGGGCCTCCAGTTCGGACACACGGGCGTCCGCCAGGTCCTGCTCCGCCTGGAGAACTTTTCGCGAGTCGCTCTTGCCGCCGTCGAGCCGGCTCAGTTCGGTGTCCAACAGTCGTTGGTTGAGGGCCACGACGCCCTGGAAGCTCTTGGCCTTTTCCTCGGCCGTCGAGACCTTCGTCAAGATGGAGGCGACGGAGTTGATCAGCTCGACCTCGATGGCCTTGATCTCCAGCAGACCCTGTTCCCTGCGGCTGCGGGCCACCGAGGTCTGGCTGCGGGCCTTTTGACCTCCGGTCAATGGAATGCGCAGCTCGAAGCCGACATACCACGAAGGAAAGTCGCTTGAGCCGACAAACGACCAGGAATCGTCCCACACGCTTCCGAGCCCGTTCAAACCATAGCTGGCCTTCAGGTCCAACTGGGGCCAGCGCTGGTTCTTGGCATAGGAAAGCCGGATGTCGTCCTGCCGGGATTTCTCCAACTGGCTTACGTAAATTGGATGGTTGCGAAAGGCCAGCTCCAACGCCCCGGAACGATCCTGCACGATGGGCTTCGGATCCAGCTTCTCGGCCGGCACGACCGCGTCGCCCGTTGTCCGCCCGAAGAACGAGTTCAACTGGGAAAGAGCGGACTCGACCCGTTGCTTCGCGTCGGTCACGCCAGCCCCCCGCACGGCCACGCCGGATTCAGCCTGGAGGACCTCGATCTCCGTCATCTTCCCGGCTTCCACCCGCGCCTTGTTGTCGGTCAGAACCCGCTTGGCCATGTCGGCCGAGGAGGCACGGAGGCCGGCCAGATCGCGAGCCGCGACCAGGTCCCAGTAGGCCAATTCAGACTGCGACAGGACGAGCATCAGTTGCCGCCGGTATTCCTGCAGCACGATCCGTGACTGGGCCGAGGCCAGCTTGATCTGCGCGGCGGTCGTGCCCCAGCCCGCCCCCTTCAACAAAGGTTGCGTCAGGGTTACGGCCGAAAACGACTCGCTTTCCCGTTGGCCGGTCAATTGGAGATTGTTCTTCAGGCGGCGGTTCTGGCCGCTGATTTTCAGACGTCCACCGGTCGGAAGAAGCCCTTCGAAGCCGGCCGAGTAGATCTGGTTTTTTTCGTCGAACAGGGTCGTCGCCTGACTCAGGAACCTCTCCCGGGTGTTCTGCCGGGTATTAGCCTCATCGGTCACACCAGCCACAAAGTCGGGCTCGAAGATGGCCCACTCGCCTCGAAGCTGGTCCTTGGCGATGCTCTGCTCCAAAGCCTGCGATCTGAGGCGAAGATTGGAACGAAGAACCTCTTCGAGAACCTGCGGGACCGTCATCTCCGCCTTGCCGGCCGCGGTCGGCGAATCGGCCGCTTCCAGAATTGATGCACATCCAAGGCTACCGGCCAACAGCACTGTCCACAATCGTCCGGGAAACGGTTTCATAGGATTTTGTTGAAGAAGAGACCTTTGTCTTCAAAGACCTCGAGCAGATAATCTTCAAGCACGATTTCGTCACATTGCAGCGCGTGAATCCGGACTTGCTGCGCCCAAATCAAAGGTCTGTTGCAAACCGGTTGAAACGAGGTATCAGGACATTAAGACAAATGATATTAAAAACTGTCAAATCCGTCCCAAGAACGGACAATTCTCGTCGAAAGTGTCCACCTTGTAGAAAGAGCGCTCTATTGGGTAAGTTTACCTATTTACGACTTCCAGTCCATCCGGGCAGCAGGCAGCGCGGGCTTTTAGGGCCGAGTTGGCATCAGTCGTCTCCCGTTCAGTTCCCAGTCAGAATCTCTGCACTCTGCGGAGCACGACAGGAGGGGCAAATCCCTTCATTGCAGGGGCGTATCCCGGCTCTGGAGATCGGATTCCTCGGCCGGGCATTCGGTCCGCCCAAACGAAACCAAGACCGGGGCGGCTGGCAATCTTTGACCGCGCGAGCCCTTGCAGTCTGATTTCGATATTCTCCCGAGATGACCCCGGATAGCGTGGTCGCCGTTGAAGAGCGATCCCAGTCCATCCGGTGCCGCGACCAGCGTCTGGTCGCCCCTTCGTCGCCCTCTGTTTCGAAGCAGGCTGATCGCCTCGGTCGTCTCGAACACGGGCAGCTGGATGCAGGACACGGCCGGCACGTGGTTGATGACCACGCTCACGACGTCCCCCTTTCTCATCGCCCTCATGCAGACGGCGGCGAGCCTGCCGGTGCTCCTGTTCGGTCTGCCAGCCGGGGCCACGGCGGACATTCTGGATCGCAGACGGCTGCTGCTCTTTTGGGCCGGATGGATGCTGGCCGCAGCCGTCATCCTGAGCCTGTTGACCTTCTCCGGATGGATCGGGGTGGGCTCGCTCCTTCTGCTGACCTTCCTGCTGAGCGCGGGATCGGCGATGAACGGCCCGACGTGGCAGGCCATTGTGCCGGAGCTGGTGCCGCGCAAGGAACTGCCGGAAGCCATCTCGCTGAACAGCGCCGCGTTCAACATCGCCCGGGCGGTCGGACCAGCCGCCGGTGGTTTGATCGTGGCGGCGTTCGCCTCGGTCATGCTGGGTGCCGGCGTGGTCTTCCTGATCAACGCCCTTTCGTTCGTGGCTGTCGTGGTGGTGGTCTTCCGCTGGAAACGAACACCGCTCTTCACCAGTGCCCTGCCGGCAGAGCGGCTCGTCGGTTCCATGCGGGCCGGACTGAGATACACGCGGTTCGCCCCGGCGCTCCGGTCGATCCTCGTGCGGGCCTTCCTGCAAACCTTCTGCGTGAGCAGCATGTGGGCGCTGCTCGCGGTGGTGGCCCGTGAAAACCTGAAAAACGGCGCGATGGGCTACGGCATCCTCAACGGCTGCATCGGCGCGGGCGCGGTCACGGGGGCGCTGGCCTTGCCGTATTTTCGTCGCCGTTGGTCCGCCGACACCATCGTGACCGCCAGCGGCGTGGTCTTTGCCTCGGTGTTGCTGGTGGTGGGGTGGTGGCACCGGTTGGGCCCGATCATCGTCGCGCTCTTCGTGGGTGGCGTCGCGTGGACGACCACGACTTCCTGCCTGAACATCGCGGTGCAGTTGTCGGTGCCGGCGTGGGTGCAGGCGCGGTCGCTGGGGATCTATCAGATGGTGTTTCAAGGCGGCATGGCCCTCGGCAGCGCGGTCTGGGGCGCGGTCGCGGAACACAGCAACACGCACATCGCCTTCAGCGCGGCGGCCGCAGGGCTGATCCTCGGTCTGCCCATCGCGCGGCGCTTTCCGCTGATGGCCTTCGCCGATCAGGACCATTCGCCGGCGCGACTGGCCAGCTCGCTCGGCCGCGCGGCCCCGCAGGTGATAATCGAACCCAATCCTGAAGCCGGCCCGGTGCTGATCTCGGTGACCTTCCGGATCGATCCCCCGCGCGGAACGGAATTCGTCGAAGCGGCCCACGAACTGGGCCGGGTCCGACGTCGCGACGGAGCCGTGCGTTGGGCCTTGTACCATGATCCGTTCGATCCGGCACGGTATGTGGAGACCTACGTCGTGGAATCATGGCTCGACCGCCAGCGCCAGGTCGAACGGTTCACCGTCGCCGACCACGCCATCCGCGACCGGGTCTTCGCCTTCCACGTCGGTCCACAAGCGCCGGTGGTGTCCCGGATGATTCTGGCCCGGCCCACGGACGGCAGCGGAACTGCGGAACTTAAAGAGGGCCATTAAGTCGGCGCGCGAGCCGGAAAAAGATCTCTCCTCGGACAGGGCCGGAATCACACGAGGCGGAAACCCGCCACACTCTAATGGGCAGGGAGCCGAAGGACTTGTTCGGCGTTTGTTCCAACCTTGATCCGGACAAAGCCTTCCCCGATTTCGAGGCACCGGACTTCAACGTCTCCTGCTGTGGTCTTTACCAGGGCGGTTTCCCCGGCCTCGAACGTCCGGCTGTTGATCAAGGCCAGACGCTTGCTGAAGGAGCCCATGATGCCTTTGAGAACGAGATGATCAGAGATTAACCCGGAACTCTCCGCCGACGTCCGAGGCTTCGGGTCTTGGATCCGGAACTGGTCGGCCCGCCTCTGGCCCTGAGCGATTTCTTCCGAGGAAAGCTTCAGGATCAGACTATCGAGCTCCACTTTTGCCACGATGCTGGAGCGGTCAGTCGCCAGCTTCAGCCACTTGTAGGCTTCAACCCGGTCAATCTTGACTCCGGTCCCGTTCAAGCAACAACGGGCCAGCAGATGCATGGCACCGACACTTCCTCCGTTGGCCGCCTTTGCCAGCCAGACCACGGCGTCTCCCTCGTTCTTCGCCACGCCGCTTCCAATTCCGACTAACCGGGGTTTTCCATTGAGCAGCATCCCACCCAACTCGCCCTGCGCCGCGACATGACCCTGTGAAGCCGCGCGGAGATACCATTGGGCGGCGGATCCACTATCGAAGGTCCCGACGAAACTGCGTCCCAGCTCGAACTGCGCCTGCGCGTCCCCGGCCTCGGCCTTCTTCTTGGTCTCGGCCAACGACGGGAGGCGCGAGGTTTGGGCCCACGCTTGGCCATCGATCAGCACAAGCGAAATCACAGCTGCGAAAACAACCGCCGCCCGGAACCACCTGGAGGGAAAATACGCCATATCCTTCCGATCCCTTCGGCCCATCGGAATCTCCCCTTGAACGATCTTGGCGAGACCGCTCCGTAAACCTGCACCGAAGGGCTGCGACACCGGCGATGATCGAAGTGAACCCGGGGAGACCCACGCCTTTCCCCGGAACGCGACGATCAACGCTGCCGATCAAATGAATCTTCTATCCTAAAGTCCGATGGGCTTGTCGGCCGATGTATGGGAGAGGTTCGGGCTGTTCCCCGCACCTTCACTATGAGGAGAAGACGGGGCAACGACATCGAATCACTGGCCAAGCCGATCGGAGGATTGATCATCTTAGCCGCTCTGGCGGGCGGCACGACTGGACTTACGGAGCGGATGAACGCCATCGCTTTGTTCGTCTTCTATGGAGCCTTCTGCCTGTTCGGTCTGGCCGTCGTCGTCTTGGGGGTGGTCCTTTTCCTCCGCTACAAACGCCGGCTGCGGCCACTCTCGCCGGGCCCGGCTTCCGACCAGATCCACCCGCTTCCACTGATCGCGAAAAACAGAGAAGCCCGCTCCAGCTTCCCAGAGCCCACCGAACGGGCGTTGCCCGGAAGCGGGTCGAATATCCGTGCCTCTTCCGACCACTGGGAGGACAAGCTTCGGGCCCTGGACTGGTTCCAATTCGAGGTGCTGATGGAAACCGTCTATGCCCGGAAAGGCTACACGGTCGAACGTCGCGGCGGCGCGAATCCCGACGGGGGTGTCGATCTCGTCATTCAAAAGGACGGCGATCCTCTGGCCGTCCAGTGCAAGCACTGGCGGACCCGCGATGTCGGCGTGCGCCAGGTCCGGGAACTGTGCGGTGCCATGACCGATCTCGGCTTCAAGGTGGGAATTTTGGTGACCCTCAACGGCTTCACGCCGGACGCCAAAGCGCTGGCCGCCCGCAACCAGATCCGTCTGATCGAGGAAAAGGAACTCATGGCGATGCTCCGCTCCCTGGATCTGCCCTACGACCCCGCGCTGCAATCGTGCCTTACGAATCCCGACAAGCGGTGTCCCAAGTGCGAGAGAACAATGCTCAAGAAGACCGCGAAGAACGGACCCGGTGCCGGCGGCGAGTTCTGGGGCTGTTCCGGCTTTCCGTCCTGTCGCACCACCCTACCGCTCTAGCCGAACCCATTTTCACGGTGCCTTCGGGTTGCTTCAAAGCGACTTCGCGGGCACGCACTTTTCAGCGGGTCACGGCACCGGAGTCCGCCGTCTTCGGCCGCAGCCTGAACTTGGAATGGGTCGCAGCATCAAGTCTCCAATTCCTTGAGCAGATCGGCCGGAGAAAGCCCCCACCGACACCCGAAAAGAAGAGCCGAAAATCAATCGGGTAGTTCGATGCTGAACACAATGAACACCCCTTGAACACGGACCGACATTTCCGCGGGGTTGTTGACCCTAAAGGTGATTTTACTCGTAAGTCGTTGAGCGGGAGGTTGGAGCGGGTGAAGGGAATCGAACCCTCGTGGCCAGTTTGGAAGACTGGAGCTCTACCATTGAGCTACACCCGCACTGAAGTGGAGGCATGGAATACCGGGGCGCTCTTGCCTTGTCAAACATCCTCCTTGTAGCGTCACCGGCCATGCATTCGTCCGCTTCGTTGCTCATCACCGGTGGGCGCGTCATCGATCCCGCGAACCATCTTGATTCCGTCGCCGACGTCTGGATCCGCGATGGCAAGGTGGCGGCCGTCGGCCAGCACCTCGCCAGCCAGGTGCCGCCGGGGACTTCGATCCTCGACGCCGCCGGCAAGGTGGTCTGCCCGGGCCTGATCGACCTGCACGTCCATCTGCGCGAGCCGGGGCAGTCCGCCAAGGAAACCATCGCCGCAGGAACAGCGGCCGCTGCGCGCGGCGGATTCACCTCCGTGGTCTGCATGCCGAACACATCGCCCGCGATCGACAGCACGAGCACGGTGGCGTTGATCCAGGACAAGGCGGAATGCGATGCGGTCGTGAACGTCTTCGTGACGGGCGCCATCACCAAGGCCATCGCCGGCGAGGAGCTTGCACCGATCGGTTCGTTGAAAAAGGCGGGTGTCGTCGCCATCACCGACGACGGCCATTGCATCCAGAACAACGATCTGATGCGACGCGCCCTGGACTACGCGCGGATGTTCGACCTGCCGGTCATGGACCATTGCCAGGACTATTCCATCGTGGCCGACGGCGTGATGCACGAGGGCTACTGGAGCACGGTGCTGGGCCTGCCCGGGTGGCCCTCGACCGGCGAGGACATGATCGTGGCGCGGAACATCATCATGGCCGAGGCGACGGGCTGCCACGTCCACTGCCAGCACATGAGCAGCGCGGCCAGCATCCAGCTGATCCGCGAGGCGAAGAAGCGCGGGGTGCCGATCTCCGGCGAAGCCTGCCCGCACCATTTCACTTTGACGGACATGGCCATCGCCGGCAGCGAACGTTTCTGGGCCGGCGATGGCAAGGGGCTGGTGGACTGGAAGGGCCGGACACCGGTTGCCTGGCCGATGTATGACACGAACTTCAAGATGAACCCCCCGCTCCGTTCCGCGGCCGACCGACAGGCGGTGCTGGAGGGAGTCGCGGACGGCACCTTGGAGATCCTGTCCAGCGACCATGCTCCACACTGCGACTTCCAGAAAGAAGTGGAGTTCGACTCCGCGCCGTTCGGTATCACGGGCCTGGAAACCGAGCTGCCGCTGTCGCTGATGCAGCTCGTGCATGGGGGCTACCTTTCGCTCGGGCAAATGATCGAGAAGTTCACCGTCAACCCGGCGAAGCTCCTGCGTCTGACGTCGAAGGGCCACCTGTCCGTCGGCGCCGATGGGGATGTCACGGTGATCGATCCGACGGACGAATGGACCTACGACCGGTTCGAATCGTTGAGCAAATCGAAGAACTCGCCGTTCCACCAATGGCCGATGAAGGGTCGCGCAGTGGCGACTGTCGTGCGGGGCCTGGTCGTCTGGAAGCTCTGATTCGATCCCAGGGGAAGCCCCTGCGGACAGGGTGCACAAAATTCCCACTAACCTGTAAAGGCGGGGAACGGCAGAGAGGCCGAGGCGGTTCCAGGGTGACACTGCGGCCACGCAGAAATCAAAAGTCCGTCCAAGGTCTCCAAGATCGCCCAGAAGAAAGCGCGGTCTCCGGCTGCGCCCGGCCCCAGTCCCGCTTGATGGTCCTTTCCAGACGCCAGAAAGTGCGGATGGCGAAGGACACTTTCCTCAACTTGGAACATGGAATCCGCCCCGGATCGCCCCGAGGAAAAAGAGGCGTGATCGACGCAATGTGCGGCCTCGACCTTTCTGTGACCCACGCCCAACCCGCTCTGACGCGGACCGGCTATTGCCCAAAAATTCCGACGTCTGGCACGGCCCGACCGTTGATCGACGGCACTCCTATCTTCCGCGCTATCGCCATCGAAAATCTGACGTGAACGTGATCGGCCAGGTTCAGAAGACCCGCGCCCAGATCAGCTTCAGATAGAGGCTCTCCGGACAGCTCGACAGCACGGGATGATCGGCGCCGGCCCCAGTGCGATCGAGGATCTGAAGCTTCCGGCCCAGGCGATGTGCGCCCTTGATCACGGCCCGTTCAAACTCCTCCGCCGAAAGCAGGCCCGAGCAGGAACAGGTGACGAAGAGCCCGCCCGGTTCCACCAGCGACACGGCCAGCGTGTTCAGATCCTCGTATTTCCGGATCCCTTCGTAGGCCTCCTCGCGGCTGAAGATCAGCTTGGGCGGATCCAGCACCACCACGTCCCAACGCTGGCCGTTCTGCTGCATCTGGCGGGCATAGGAGAAGGCGTCGCAATGCACCCAGTCGACGCGGGTCATGTTGAGGTTGGCGTTGCGCTTGGCCTGGGCAATGGCCTTTTCATCGAGATCGACCCCGGTCACTTCCGACGCTTTGCCGGTGACCTTGGCGTTCAGCGCGAAACCACCGGTGTAGCAGCAGAGATCCAACACCCGGCGGCCCGAGACGAGTTCAGCGAGACGGCGACGATTGTCCCGTTGATCACAGAAGAACCCCGTTTTATGGCCTTCGGCAAAGTCCACTTCGTAGCGGACGCCGTGCTCGTTGATCTTCACCGCACGGACTTCGTCGGTCGGCAGCTTGCGTGTCTGGATCCCTTCCATCTTGGCGATGAAATCGTCCACCTCGAGCACGAAGCGTTTGGTGCCGAGACGCTCATGGAGCCGCGGCAGCCAACCGGCAAGACGCTGGAAGATGCCCAAGCTGTGGATCTGGACGGAAAGTACGTCCCCGAACTTGTCGATGATGAGCCCGCTCAGACTGTCGCCGTCCGAATGGACCACGCGGAAAGCATCGGAGACGGCCGGGAGCTTCAAAACATCGAGCCTCAGCGCGATGGCGCGGTCCAGCAAGGTGTCGAACAACGTCTCCGACGCTTCGGCGTCGCCGTGCTGGTAGACGCGCAGCGGAACGCGGGCCTTGGGGTTGTAGAGACCGATGCCGAAGGGTTCGCTCTCCTTGTTGTAGATGTTGACCAGCGACCCGGCGCGCGCGTCGGTGGAGGCGGCGCGGATCATCGCCGGGTAGATCGTGGGGTGGTAGCTGAAGGTCTTCAGCTGGACCCACGGAGTGCGCCAAGTCACGCCGGTGGGCGGACCCTTGGGGCGCGGCGGATTCGGCACGGCGGGCCGGGGCGTCGTGCGGGGTCGGGGCCCGGGAGTGTCAAAAGTCATCGCGTGTCCCTACGCGGCTTCGCTGCGGCGGGCAAACGATTTCCCGCGACGACGAAGAACCGTCCAACACACGGACGTCAGAGAGCTGAGATCCGTCCGCGATAGGAGCTGCGCCTTGCTTCTCGCCTCTTCACGGTTCAGGCAACCGGGCCGTGCCAGCCCAAAACCTAAGGGCCGTTGTCTCGGAAAGACCAGTCAGGCGTAGATTTTGTCGTTTGGAGTTTGAACATTGGATCCAACCCAATGTCGGATAGCACGTGCCCCTTGACAGAGGGTGTAGAACTCCGGCCCCGACAAAAACACATGATTCGAGTCCAGAACCTGACCAAGGCGTTTGGTCCGAAGAGAGCCGTGAACAACCTTTCGTTCACGGTCGAAAAGGGCGAGGTGCTCGGCTTCCTCGGCCCCAACGGCGCGGGCAAGTCGACCACCATGCGGATGATCACCGGATTCATCCCGCCCACGAGCGGCACGGTGAGCATCGGTGGCCACGATATCGTGGACGATGCCATCGCAGCCCGCCGGCTCTTCGGCTATCTGCCTGAAAGCGCCCCCTCCTACACCGACATGACGGTGCATGGATTCCTCCATTTCATCGCGGAACTCCGCGGTCTGACGGGCGACGCCCGCAAGCGCGCCGTGAACAAGGTCATCGCGACGTGTTTCATCGAAGCCGTCGTCCACCAGTCGGTGGAGACCTTGTCCAAAGGATTCCGTCACCGCCTCTGTTTCGCCCAGTCCATCCTGCACGACCCCGAGGTGCTGGTCATGGACGAGCCCACCGACGGGTTGGACCCGAACCAGAAGCACGAGGTGCGCGGCCTGATCAAAGAAATGGGCCGGACCAAGGCGATCATCTTCTCGACCCACATTCTGGAAGAAGTCGACGCGGCCTGCTCCCGGGCGATCATCATCGACCGCGGCAGCATCGTGGCCAACGGCACTCCGGAAGAGCTCAAGGCCCGCTCGGCCACCGCCGGCACCGTGTTGGTGCGGCTGTCCGGCGACGGCCTTGGCAACCTCACTGGCCGGCTGGGTTCCCTGCCCTTGGCCAAACAGGTCCTGACCCTCGAAAGCGCCTCCACCGGCAAAGCGTCCTTCCGTCTGGTGCCGACCAAGACCGCCGCGAAGGGCGATCTGGCCGCCTCGGTCGCCGCGTTGGCCAAAGCCGAAAACTGGAAGCTCGAAGAGCTGCACACCGACGAAGGTCGGCTGGACGAGGTCTTCCGCAACGTCACCCTTTCCGACACGTCGAAATGAACTCCTGGTCCCACATCAAGACGATCACCAAGCGGGAACTCACGGCCTACTTCACGTCGCCCGTGGCCTACGTGGTGTTGATCGTGTTTCTGCTGGTCTCCGCCGGCCTCCCCTTCCTCTTCGCCGGACTGCTCGAGCGCGGGCAGGCCAATCTGGAACCGTTCTTCACGTTCCAGCCGTGGCTGATGCTGCTGCTCGTTCCCGCCATCGGCATGAGGCTCTGGTCCGAAGAGCACCGTCTCGGCACGCTGGAACTGTTGCTGACTCTGCCCATCACGGCGTGGCAGGCCATCGTGGCGAAGTTCCTCGCGTCCTGGATCTTCATTGGCATCGCCCTGGCCATGACCTTTCCAGCCTGGATCACGATCAACTACCTCGGCCATCCCGACAACGGCGCCGTCTTCTGCGGCTACGTCGGCAACTGGCTCATGGCGGGCTCCTATCTCGCGATCACGTCGATGACCTCGGCGATGACCCGCAACCAGGTCATCAGCCTCGTCTCGGCCGTGAGCCTCTGTCTGGCCTCCGTCCTGTGCGGCTTCGAGCCGGTGCCCCGTTTCGTCGCCGAGCATCTCGGAAGCGGCCTTGCAAACCTCGTCAGCGGATTGAGCAGCCTGACCCATTTCCAGAACGCGCAACGCGGCGTGATCGACAGCCGTGATCTGCTCTTCTTCCTTTCCGTGATCGGCTTCTCGCTCTTCACCACCGGCGTCGTCCTCCGCAGCCAGCGCGCCGGCTAAGTTTTCTCCAGCGATGAAAAACAAACGTCTCGAAACCGTTCTCTGCTCGACTGGTGGCGTGGTCATCCTGCTGGTCGTGCTGGTCGCGGCGAACTTCATCGGCACCAAGGCGAAGTTCCGCCTCGATTTCACCGCCGACAAGTCGTTCACCCTCTCGGCCGGCACCCGCGCCATCCTCAAGAAACTCGACACCCCGGTGCAGGCCCGGCTCTACGCCTCCCTCAAGGAGAAGGACATGCCGGTCGTGCTGAAGGACTACGCCGGCCGCGTCCAGGATTTGCTCGAAGAATATCGCCAGGTCTCCGGCGGCAAGATCCAGATCACGAAGCTTGATCCGGAACCCGATTCCGACGCGGAGGATTCCGCCCGGCTGGACGGCCTTGAGCCCCAGATGCTCCAGAACGGTGGCTCGATCTACTTCGGCCTTGTCCTGAGCCTGCTCGACCAAAAGGTCGTCGTGCCCCTGGCCTTGGACCACGAGCGGCTTCTGGAATACGAGCTCAGCCGCGCCGTCAGTCTCGTGATGAATCCGACCAAGCCGGTCATCGGCGTCATGAGCGCGCTGCCCATCTTCGGCGGGACCGATCCGATGGTGGCGATGCGGGGCGGCCCCCCCCAGGAACCGGCGATCTTCCTCGGTGAATTGAAACAGGCCTTCAACGTGAAACAGGTGGAGATGACCACCGACAAGATCGACGACAGCATCAACCTGCTGCTAGTCGACCATCCCAAGGACATCTCCGAGACGACGGAATACGCCATCGACCAGTTCCTGATGCGCGGTGGGAAACTCATCGCCTTCATCGATCCCGCCCCGGTCTTCGACAAGTCGCAGGCGCAACAGAACCCGATGTTCGGCAACATGCCCGGCGGGAAGTCGTCGCTCGACACGTTGATGAAGGCGTGGGGCTTGGCGATGGACGGCGGCAAGGTCGTCGCCGACATGACCTACAAGACGCAGAACCAGAGCGGCGATGCGCCCACCGTGCTGCGGTTGACCGCCGACGCGATGAACAAGGGCGACGTGGTCACCTCCCAGATCGACGATCTCGTCATGCTTCTGGCTGGCGCCATCACGGGAAAACCGGTGGACGGACTGACCGAAACGGTCTTGATCAAGAGCTCCACCACGTCGCAGCTCGTGGATGGTTTCATGGCGGCGATGGGCGGTGAAAACGCGGTGAAGGATTTCAAGCCTTCCGGAGTCGACTACGCGCTCGCGGTCCAGCTCAGCGGCAAATTCAAGACCGCGTTCCCCAATGGCAGGCCGGCGGCCAAGGGCGAGACCAACGCCCCGGCGCCATCGGCCGAATCCCTCAAGGAATCGAAGTCCGAGACCCAGGTCGTCCTCGTGGCGGACACCGACATGCTCAACGACCAGATCGTGGCCCAAGTGCAAAATTTCTTCGGACAGAAGGTCATCACTCCCCGGTTCGGGAACCTCGCCTTCGTGCAGAGTCTGGTGGAGAAACTGTCGGGCGATAGCAACCTGATCTCCGTCCGCAGCCGTGCGACGGTGAACCGGCCCTTCACGCTGGTGCAAAAGATGGAGGCGGCCGCCCAGGAGGAATATCGCGGCAAGATCAAGGCCCTCACCGACAGCCAGCAGGAGATCGAACGCAAGCTGACCGAACTCGTGCAGCAAAAGGGCGGCACCGGCCAGCAGGTCATCCTTCCGCCCGAACAGCAGAAGGAGATCGAGAACTTCCGCAAACAACAGGTCGAGACCAGCAAACACCTGAAGCAGATCCGCAAGGAGTTCCGCCAGGAAATCGACTCCCTCCAGAACCGCCTCAAGGCGATCAACCTCCTCGCCATGCCCGCCGCCGTCGCCCTCTGCGGCATCACGATCGCCGTCTTCAAACGCAAACGCACCGCCGCGAAATAATGAAACGCCAGCAATTCATTCTTCTCGTCGTCCTCCTCGTCGTTCTCGGCGGAGGCGCCTTGGTCCTGTTCCAGCGGAACCAAAGCTCCTGGAAGCAATCGGGCGCCGGCGTAGGCCAAAAGGTTCTCGGCGACTTCGATGTCAACTCCGTGGCCCGCCTGTCCATCGCCCAATCCACCAACTCGGTCACGCTGGTCAGGACCGACTCCGGATGGGTGGTGAAGGAACGCGGCGACTACCCGGCCAATTTCGACGAGATCCGCGACTCCATCCGGAAACTCGCCGAAGTGAAGGTCGTCCAAACGACCGAGGTGGGCGCAAGCCAGCGTCCTCGTCTGGAATTGACCGAGCCCTCTTCGGGCACCAATTCGGGAACGAAGGTCGAACTGCTGGACGCTGCGGGCAAGCCGCTCAAGACCCTCCTCCTCGGCAAGATGGTCATG
Organism: Verrucomicrobiota bacterium; assembly: GCA_038209745.1. GTDB lineage: Bacteria > Verrucomicrobiota > Verrucomicrobiia > Limisphaerales > CANJSG01 > CANJSG01. The sequence continues at coordinate 22,550 of JBBQXJ010000036.1, read as the reverse complement.
AAACAAGGAGGGCAGCCCTCTCCCTACGGCGGTCCGGACGGATATCCCGTTGGCCGCTATGTGCTGCCCCTGCCCGCTGGAGACAAGGTGTCCGTCGTGTCCGACACTCTGGCCAGCTTGGAACCGGCACCCGCTCGCTGGATCAACAAGGACTTCGTCAAGATAGAGAAGATCAGGTCCATCGCCTTGACCGCGCCGGAAGCGACGAATTCCTGGACGCTCAGCCGCGATGCGGAGACCAATTCCTGGACCCTGGTAAACGCCACGGCCGACGAAGCATTGGACAAAAACAAAGTCGGAGGCGTGACCGGCTCCTTTGGCGGAGCAACCTTCAACGACGTGCTCGCCGGCAAATCGACGGCGGAAGCCGGTCTGGCAGACCCGACCAAGGTCGGCTTCACCACCTTTGACGGGTTCACCTACGAACTGCAGATCGGCAAGCTGTTGGGTGACGACTATCCCCTGACCGTGACGGTGGAAGGAGCCTTTGCCCAATCGCGCACGGCAGGAACGGACGAGAAGCCCGAGGATAAGACCAAGCTCGACAAAGAATTCGCCGACCAATTGGCGAAGCTGAACGAAAAGCTGAAGAAGGAGAAGGCCTTCGCCGGGCGAACCTTCCTCGTCTCCAAGTGGACCGTCGAAGCGCTGGTCAAACCCCGCCACGATCTTGTGCAGGAGAAGAAGGCGGCTCCACCGGCAGCGCAGTAGTCCGGGCCTTGCCTTCGTCCCGAAGAGCCCACGATCAAGGTCGTGGGCTTTTTTGTGACCGCGCCCCGACACCTCTTCCGTCCGCAGCCGAACTAAGCCGGAACGAGGCACAAGGAACAGGAGCGAGCGGAGGCCGCAGGAAAAAAGGACGTGAAGGCGAGACGTTCGGATGGCCGGATCGGCCTTCACCCAAGGGTGGCCGCGCTTCGTCCCCGGAATGATCCACGGATCGCTTTTGTTTCCCGCTCCGCTCTCTCCGCCCTCTCCGCCATCTCCTGTTCCAAGGAATGGTTCCGACTAAGAAGCGCCTTTGAAGCGGCGACCGAACTTGCACCGACGAATCCCGTCCGACAGCGTCGCGCCATGCCGGTCATCGAAGTCAGCGGACTCACCAAGAACTTCCGCACCTACAAAAAAGCTCCGGGCTTGAGCGGAGCCGTGAAGGGGCTGTTCCACCGCACCTATGAAACCACCACGGCGGTGAAGGACGTCGGGTTCGTGGTCGAGGAGGGCGAGTTCATCGGGTTCCTCGGTCCCAACGGCGCGGGCAAGACGACCACCCTGAAGATGCTGTCCGGATTGCTCTACCCGACCTCCGGCGAAGCGAAGGTGCTCGGGCATGTTCCATGGAAACGCGAAGACGCCTTTCGTCGGCAGTTCGCGCTGCTCCTGGGTCAGAAGAACCAGCTCTGGTGGGATCTTCCCGCGCGCGAATCGTTGGAGCTGAACGCCAAGATCTACGGCCTGGATCCGGAGTCGTTCCGGAAGACGATGGACGAAATGACGACCCTGCTGTCGGTCCAGGACAAGCTCAACGTCATGGTCCGCGAGCTTTCATTGGGTGAGCGGATGAAGATGGAGTTGATCGCCGCCCTGCTTCATCAGCCGAAGGTCCTGTTCCTCGACGAACCCACGATCGGTCTCGACGTGGTTTCCCAGAAGACGGTCCGCGAATTTCTGAAGCACCACAACGCCACGCGGAAGACCACCATCATCCTGACCAGCCACTACATGGCGGACATCCAGGAACTGTGCGACCGCGTCGTGATCATCGACCATGGGAAGCTCTTCTTCGACGGTCGGTTGCACGACGTGCTCGACCGCTTCGCCGACTTCAAGCTGATCACCATCCAGTGGGATGGAGACTGCGCCTGGGAGCCGACAGCGTTGGGAAAACTTGGAGAGGTGACCGCGCATTCCCGCGCCGGGATCACCCTCAAAGTGAAACGCGACCGTGTGATTGCCGCCTGCAAGGCCCTCCTCGACCGCTATCCGGTGAAGGACATCGACATCCAGGAAGTGCCGATCGAAGACATCATCCGCCAGCTGTTCACGGAGAACCGGGCCTGAGATCCCATCTGCAAAAGGCGTTCTCTGTAGCGGTCAGGCGAGGCGGTTCGGTGCGCTGTTTTCATATGCGACCTGCCGGCCTTTTTGGAGGAAGCGGAGCTGCCGATAGGGAATCTTTTTTCGCGGATCCGGCTCAGGCCGGTTCTTCCTCAAATCGATCGCCACAGTATCTCCAGGAGCCCTTGCCCGGCTCACCCAGCGCAAACAGGTTCACCCAGCCGTTTTGGATCAATTCCCGCACACCGGGCTGGTTTGCGATCACGCTCTCGATGGCTTCGCGCGGCGCTTCGATGAACACGTTCAGCCGCATCGGTTCGTGCCGCCATTTGGTGCCGTCGTGGACGGATTGCAGCGGCAGCCCCGGCTGCAGATCGCCGCCGTTGCCCTGCCACACACCGAACGTGCCGAGCACGTTGTGAATCGTCTTGTTGCCGCTGCCGAAGAGCCGGTTGTTCACGGTCGAGCCGTAGTATTGCAGGTTGATCCAACTGGCCACGACCATCGGCGCAACCATGATGAGGGTGAGAACCGATTTGTCCGTGTCCTGCGTCGCGTCGTAGTTGTGGAGAAAGGTTCTGCCGCCCATGTTCAAACCTTTCGTGCGTTCGCGGGGCGCGGCGATGAAGGCGGCGTTGCCCGCCAGACCCCACTCCGGTCTCACTTGCGCCCAATCCCGGCTGCGCTTGAAAACGGTTTCGTCCAGGTCTGCTTCCTTCACTTCCGCCAGACCGAGTGAGGCTGCCCGTTCGCGCCGGGATTTTTTTGAGGCGGCGGACAACCAGGTTCTGATCTGTCCCAATTCCGCCAACTGACTGGTCGGACCGGACTCCACATCGTAGAGCAACACTTCATCCGTGGTCGTGTTGTGCAGACCGGCCACAAAACGGGTTTCGGCGGGGATCAAGATTCCTTGCTGCTTCAATCCGTCGCGCACGTCCGGCTTGTTCAGAATCGCGGCGGCGACCCGCGCATTCGCGTCGCCCGCATGACCACCGCACGCACCACAGTCGAGCGCCGAGCCGTAGGGGTTGTTCGTCGTGGCGCTGCCGTGGCCGCAAACGAGCACGATCCGCGCGAAATTCGCCGTCAGCCCCATGTTCTTCAAAGCCCCGGCGGCGAGCGCGATCTGGTCCACCAGGAGGATTCCGGTTTCCAAATCGTGCCCGTGCTCGTCGCGGCAACGGACTTCGCGTTCAATCTGCGGGCCGAGCACGTGTCTTCCGCCGCTCGCCGCAAAGGCGGATTCCGGTCCGGCCAGGGCGAGCGAATCCTTCGCCAGCCGCAGGCCGGACCACAGCCCGGCGGTCTCGACAAACGCGAAGCAGGAAATGGCCGAGGTCTTGAACGAATTCCACGCGCCCGCCACGGACTGTTGGAAATTCAACCTCCGCAAAAGCTTTGCCTCGGCAGCGGTCGAGCCATGCCGCACCGATTCGCGCACCTTGATCCTGGGCGTGAGCAACACCGGGCAGCACGCGGCGCCCTTCGACTGGCCGAAGCGGAGATACTCGATCGTCATGCCGAAAAACCCGGCGAAGCCGATCGTCTCAATCGCTTCCGACTGCGCCTCCAGCGACCTGCGGAACACTTCCGACCGGACATCAATGCAGAAGATCGCCTGCAACCGTTTTTGCCCCGGCATGTTTGTCGGCCGGTCGGCTTTCGATCTCAGCATGGCAGCAAGCTTCCGCTGATAGCCGTATTCCACCGCCTGCTGGGCGACATAGCGCGCCAACAGATCGGACGGCAAGTCGCCCTCCTCTTGTTTCAGCGCCGCCAATTGCCTCACCCAGCTCTGGCTTCTGGTCGGTTCGTCGCCGAACTGTTTCAGCAGCGCGAGATCATAGGCCAGCCGGATGGCCAGCAGTTGCGCCAACGAGTCGTCCGTTTGTCCGGCCATGCCCTTTTCGCGCACGAGAAACTGCGCGTAGCTGCTCCAGCCCGAGATGCTCATCAGTTGCCGGTGAAGAAAATCCTCCCGCAGCGGTTCCGGCACGCCCAACGCGTCCAGCGCCCGGGCGATCAGTTCCGCGGGGTCATCCGGCAGTTCCGCAACGAACTGGCGAAAGTTTTTCAGGCCGTTGAGTTCGGGGTTGGCATCGAGTTGCGCCGCCGCCTTCCAGGCGCCAAACAGTTCCCGGTCGCGCCACGGCATCCGCCAGGACGACTGGCCCTGGTCGTAGTAGGCCGAACACCACTTGGAAATCTCCTCCACCACGAACCCCGCCCAACCGCTTTCGAGCTCCACATCAAGAAAATCGGCGAACGTCAGAATTCGCTCCGTCGCGTCGGTCGGAGTTGGCTCCGCCAGCGCGTCGTTCAATTCGGCCAGATCGGCGAATTTGATGCGCGCGGCGTTCCCGGACGGCAAGGTCCGGTGCGCCAGTTCGACGGCGGCCGCAAGGTCTTGATCCTGGATCCGCCCGGAGGCGATCTGCTCCCGATACCAGTCCGTTGGCATGAGCATGTCGCCGTGGCCGACTTTTCGAATCAGGTTGGCCGCGTCGATGAAATGGCGCCCGCTCAGGCCGACAAACGGATTCACCGCCACGAAATTCTTCAGCGACCAGAGCGGCGGGATGCGTTTGCAGGCCGAGGCGACGACCTGCTGGAGCGACGGGTTCATTTCCACGGCAACGGGTTCGAGGATTGCGTTCATGGTTTGGTTCTTGGGGCGTTCTTCACCGGCCAGACGGCGGCGACAAGACGGTTGGCCAGCGTGTTGAAGTAGAAACCGTTCCGGGCGTGGACGTAGACCGCTTGAAACCACGGTCGGCTCGTCCACTGCGGGAGTTCGGTCTGCACGACCAACACCGACAGGAAGAGCGAGAGAAGCGTCGTGGCCACCAGGATTCCGGGCCAGGAATCCAGCTGGGAATTGTTCCAGTCGTTCTCGCCGAGCAAATGACCGACCCACCGGTGCAGACCGAAGAAGGCAACCACGATGCCGCCGCCGAACAACGCGCCGAACGCCGTGAGTTTCAGGTTGAGCGTTTGGCTCCACAGATTCCACAGCGCGTAGGCCAGGGCCATCGCAAAGGCGCTGCCGAGCACGAGCAGTCCGGGTTCGTGGCGGAAATCCATGCCGAACAACCAGGCGCCGGCGAGCACCAGGCCGAGCGCTGTGATGAGCGCGCCAGTGAGCCTGAGCGGATGCGCGTTCGGCTTTCCGGTCGGCGCCCAGGCCGATCTTGCCAGCCGGACGATGCCACCGGAGGCGAGGAAAGCATGGGCCTTGTAGAGCGAATGCGCGACGAGGTGGAGCACCGCGAGCGAGAACGCACCAAGGCCGCATTCGAGCATCATGAAGCCCATTTGCGCCACGGTGGAAAAGGCCAGCGACCGCTTGACGCTCGCGTGAGTGAGCATGACCAGCGAGGCGAACAGCGCCGTGAACGCTCCGAACAACGCCAGGGTGGACATCGCCCCCGGCGACAGCGTGACGAGCGGATTCAGCCGGATGATCAGGAATCCACCCGCGTTGATGATGCCAGCGTGCATCAGCGCGGAAACCGGCGTCGGGGTTTCCATCGTGTCCGGCAACCAGCTGTGAAAGGGAAACTGCGCCGATCTCAACATCGCCCCGGCCACGAGCAGAAAGCAGATGGCACTGATGGCGAAGCTTCCTGTGGCGAACCTGGTTGACCGGGCCTGGTTGAGGAGCCCGAAAAGTTCCGCGAAGTTCCAGGTGTGGAATTCCCGATACACGAGGAGGATCACAGCCAGGAGACACGCATCGCCGAGCCGGCTGATGATGAACTTTTTCCGCGCCGCCAGCCGCGCGCCCGGCCGTTCGGGATAGAACACCAGGAGTTGATGCAGGCTCACGCTGGTCGCCGTCCACGCCACGGCGAGCTGCACCAGGTTGCCTGAAATCACAATCGTCAGCACTGATCCGCCGGTGAGGCACAGCCACTTGGTGAATCGGCCCTGCGCCGGATCGCCAGCAAGATAGTTGACGGAATAGCGCGCCACAACCGCCAGCAGGAACGCGACGAGGAGGAGCACGATGGCGGAGAGGTTGTCAAAAAAGACACCCAACTGGAACGGACCGGCGACGGTCCAGACGAAATCCGCCGGTCCGTAAACGGCCCGGGAGACGGTGGCCGCCACCGCCAGTCCGAAAGCCGCCAGCGCAATCATCGCCCCGATCCGGGCCGATTTCATTCCGCGACGGTCTAGCAGCGTGGCGGGGACCAGCCCAAAGGCCAGCAGGGCGAGCGGGCCGGACGCTGCGAGCGCGGCGGCCAGCATCTGATTCGGTTCATTGTTCATAGTGGATCCCAACAACGAACTGACCATAGCTGGACGCTTTCCATCGCAATAATGGATAGTTTCTATTCTATCGTTCGGTTATTCCGATCCCATGAATTCGGCTTTTGAAAACCCCGAATGGTTGAACTACCACCACCTGCGCCATTTCTGGATGATTGCGCGGCATCGCAGCGTGACGCGCGCGGCGGAGAAGCTGAAGATTTCGCAGTCCACCTTGAGCGAGCAACTGGCCGAACTGGAGGAGTGGCTCGGCCAGCCGCTGTTCGAGCGGCGCGGACGGCAGTTGCATTTGACCGACGGCGGCCGCGTCGCGCTGGAGCACGCGGAGACAATTTTCACCACCGGCCACGAACTCATCACCCACTTCCGGCAGTTCGGCGCGACGCGGCAGAGGATAGTGCGGATCGGTGCGGTCGGGCCGCTCTCGAAGAATCTACAGTTCGATTTCATCCAGCCGATTCTGGCCGACGCGCAGACCAAGGTCGTCGTCGTCGCGGGCGCGCTGGACGAACTCACGCGGCAGTTGCACGAACACAGGGTGGATTTGATATTGTCCAACATCCCGCTGCGCGCCGATCAGGAGCACAACGTTTTCAATCATCTGCTCGGAGAGGTGCCGGTGTTTCTCGTCGGCGGAAAAAATCTGAAGTTGTCGCCCGGGAAATTTCCGCAGTTCTTGAAAGGGGTTCCGCTCTTCCTGCCCAGCCGCCAGAGCGATGTGCGGGCGGACTTTGATTTGATTCTGGCGAGCGCGGGCATCGAGCCGTTCGTTCACGCCGAAGTGGACGACATGGCGCTGCTCCGGCTGCTCGCGCTCTCCGGCGAAGGTCTCGCGCTCGTCTCGAAGATCGTCGTCGAACGCGAACTGCAGTCGCGCAACATCAAGTTCATGCGGCGCGTTCCGGGGCTGACGGAAAAATACTACGCTCTCACCGTTCGCAAACGGTTTGCCAGCCCGTGGCTTGCCGAAATAATGAAAACCTTCCGCGCTCGCATCAAACAACTGGCGGCAAATTCTTAGAGACCGTCTGAAAAAGGGATTATGTGCCGGGGATCAGGAGAGTCGGTTGACCATGAGGCGGATCATGGAGATCGAGACGAAGGCTTCGGAGCTGGATCCGGTGGCCTTGTGGTCGGGGACGAGGCGAGGCTCTGCCTGAGCGAGGCGAAGGAGCGGTGTTCGAGGATGCCGGCGCAGAGCCGGTCGTTGAGGAACTTCCAGTTGCCGTCGAGCGGCCAGCGGCAGAAGACGGGCTAGACGGGTCTGCCAGGGCGGGCAGGCTCCGGCAGGTGGGGCTCGATGAGCTTCCTGCGGGTCTCGGTCATACAGGTGGGGAAAATGCGGTTTTTCATCGCACCAACCCCGCTGCCGAGAGGGTTCCGAACCGCCCTTCACCCCGGATCATCAGGCTTCTTCCTGCAAAAGACCCGTTTTGTGCGGGATCATCTCTTTTTCAGACGGGCTCTGAGAAATCCTGCCAGACCGAGACCGGCTCCGAGACATGCCAACGCGCCGGTTCCGGGTTCCGGCACCGGCACGATCGCCGAGCGGATGGGTTGATCGGGGACGGAGTTGTAGGCGAAGTCGAAGACTTGCGGGCCCCATTCGGTGCTGCCATTGCCGACCGAGTCACGGTAGCGGATCCAGCCGTAGAGGTCGCCGCCGCCTTTCGCGCCGAACCGAACGGCCAAGGTATGCGATCCCTCGTCCATCAACAGATCGGTCCAGCTCCGCGACGAGTCTCTGGAGAATGATCCCAACGTCGCTCTCTCTTCGGAATCCGCCGCAGTCCACCATCCGGACGAAGGCCCAATTTCACTTCCTTCCGCTACGGCGACCGCCGACCCGGAAAAGGAAAATGAGGCGCCGTTCATCCCCTTGATGAGAAATGGCGCATAGAACCCGCCATCGCCAATGACCGTGTTGCTCTGGTCCCAGCTGAGACGAAAGTCGATTACCCCGTCGGAATTCAAATCGAGGAAATCGGGCGAGGAACCAAGATCGTGAGAGCGGCTCAACCCGAAAGAATGATAGACGGTTTCGCCCCGGGACCAGCTCGTCCCAACCCAAACCAGCAATCCCGCCATCAAGATCCGCTTCATAGTGTCTGGAGATCAATAACCACCACCCGTCCAAGCCCATTCGCTTCGTCCTCCGATCACCTTCAGAGCAACTGCTTTGTCGGACTTGGCGCCGCTTTTAGACCAGATTCAATGTCTCGAAACAAGGCAAATATCGTCCACCATGGAGTGCTTTTGGTTTAAGCGTCTCACTCGCTTGAAGTCATTTAGTTCCACGCAAATCTCTCACAGATAGTCAGTTAAAAACTTGCCCTTGCTTCGTTTTGCGACATTCCCCACGCTGCGCTTCTGATGCAGGTTCAGCATTCTCAGGCGGACCGGCGGCCGTCGTCTCAAGCGACCCCACCGGCGTCCGTGTTACACCCGTTCAACGAGTTCGAGACCGCCCTCAAGCGGTCTCAAAACTATTTGCTGAACATCCAGAAGCCTGAGGGCTACTGGATCGGCGAGCTCTTCGTGGACGTGACGCTCATCGCCGATTTGGTGGCGTTCCACCATTGGGACGGATCCGTCGATCCGGCGTGGCAGACCAAGGCGGTCCACCACATCTTCAGCAAGCAGCTCCCCGACGGCGGTTGGAACATCTACTTCGGAGGACCCTCGGAGGTGAACGCCACGATCAAGGCCTACTTGGCCCTGAAGCTGGCCGGTTTGCCCGTGACCGATCCCCGGATGCTCAAGGCCCGCGAGGTCGGTCTCCGCCTCGGCGGTGTGCCGCGGATGAACACCTTTTCGAAGCAGTATCTCGCCCTGATCGGCCTCTTCCCATGGAAGTATCTCCCGACCATCCCCTGCGAAGTGTTGATGATCGGCAAGTGGTTCCACGTGAATTTCTGGGATATGAGCAATTGGTCGCGCGCGATGATCGTGCCGCTGGCCATCATCAGCCACTTCCGCCCCACGCGATCCGTTCGCGTGGATCTGAACGAGCTCTTCCCCGAGGGCTATCATGAGCGTGATCTCGCCCTGCCCCGGGACCCGCAGTGGTTCACCTGGCGCAACTTCTTCCTCTCGCTCGACGGACTCCACAAGTTCGCCGAGCTCTTCGCCAAAGCCGGCATCCATCCCTTTCGGCGCAGCGCGCTGAAGAAGTGCGAGCAATGGATGCTCGAGCGTTTCGAGCGAAGCGACGGTCTCGCCGCGATCTTCCCGGCCATGCTGAACGCGCTCATCGCTTTGAAGGCCATGGGCTATGCCCGCGAACATCCGCAAGTGCAGCGCGCGTGGCATGAGATCCAGAAGCTCCAGCACGAAACTGGAGAGAGCGTCCGTTGCGAACCCTGTTTTTCCCCAGTCTGGGACACGGCCATCGTCGCCATGTGCCTGCGCGAATCGGGCGTCGCCGCCGACCACTCGCAGATGCAGAAGGCGGCGAACTGGCTCATCGACCGCGAGATCCGGTTCAAGGGCGACTGGATCCACAAAAACCCCGTGAAGGTCGAGCCCTCCGGCTGGGTCTTCGAATTCAGCAACGAGTGGAATCCCGACGTGGACGACACCGCGATGGTCATCCTCGCGCTGCGGAAAATCGCCCTCGCCGACCGCAAGCGCCGCGACGATTCGATCCAGCGCGGCATGAACTGGATGATGGCCTTCCAGTGCCGGGACGGCGGATGGGCGGCCTTCGACAAGGACTGCACCAAGGGCATCCTCGAAAAGGTGCCGTTTGCGGACCACAATGCGATGCTCGACCCCGAGTGCGCCGACATCACCGCACGCATCCTCGAGCTCCTCGGCTACGAGGGCTGGGACCTCCAGCACCCCCAGATCAAGGACGCACTGGACTATGTGAAGGGGCAGCAGGAGGACGACGGTTCCTGGTATGGCCGCTGGGGTGTGAACTACATCTACGGCACGTGGCAGGTTTGCCGCGGCTTGGCTGCGCTCGGTCTTGACATGGCCCAGCCGTGGCTTACCCGAGCCCGCGCTTGGCTGGAGAGCGTCCAGCACGAAGACGGCGGCTGGGGCGAGCGCTGCAATACCTACGACGATCCCGTCTTCAAGGGCCAGGGCCCCAGCACCGCGTCCCAAACCGCTTGGGCCGTGATGGGTCTGCTCGCCTTTGGGGATCCGGACCGCGAAAGCGTCCGGCGCGGCATCGAATACTTGGTCCGGACCCAGAATCCCGATGGTTCCTGGACCGAAGACGAAGTGACCGGCACCGGTTTTCCGAAGGTCTTCTACCTGAAATACGACATGTACCGGAATGCTTGGCCGCTTCTCGCGCTGGCGACCTACCGGAAAGTTCTTCGCGGAGAAAAGATCGGCGACCGGGGCTGACAGATCGGAAAGAGATCTTGGACAGGCGGTCCCTTCCGGCCCTTTTGCTTCCACGCTGGCGTCGGCAATGCGCTCCAGTAGTCTCCCGCCGTGTCAAAGACTGTCATCACACGCTGGCGGGCGGATTTCTTCGCCGGACTGGCGGTATTGCTCCCGGCCATTCTCACCGTGTGGCTGATGTGGTGGATCCTGCGCAACATCGCCGCCGTCACCGACACCCTGCTCTTCTTCCTTCCAAAAACGTGGACGCACGAAGCCGACGGCGGAGTCATTTGGTGGTGGAGCCTCATCGCGCTGCTGTTTGCCATCGTCCTCCTCGCCGTCGCGGGGAGGATGGCGCGCTACTACATCGGTCGGCAGGCGCTCGGTGCGCTCGACCATGTGCTGCTCAAGGTGCCCCTCGTGAACAAGGTCTACGGCACGATCAAACAGGTGAACCAGGCCTTCACCAGCGGCAAGAAGAGCTCGTTTCAGGAAGTGGTGATGGTCGAATTTCCCCAGCCGGGACATCGCGCCCTCGGCTTCATCACCGGCACACCTTCGCTGGACCTGACCGGCCCCCAGACCGAGCCGATGCTGAACGTGTTCGTGCCGACCACCCCCAATCCCACATCCGGGTTTCTCCTCGTCGTGCCCGAGCGGTCGGTCCGCCGCCTCGATATGCCGGTCTCCGACGGCATCAAGTTCATCATCAGCCTTGGCTCCTTGTCCTTTGAGGCGGTCACCCGGGACGACGACCAGCCCTGAGACGCCCGTCATGGAGGAATCGGCCCATGGCATCGTGCTCCGGATCCGGCCACTCACCGAGACCAGCCTGATCCTCCATTGGTTGACGCGGGACCAAGGACGCATCGCCACGGTGGCGAAGGGCGCGCGTCGGGCCAAGTCGCCGTTCCGCGGAAAGCTCGACCTGTTCTTCCAGGCGGATTTCAGCTTCGTGCGCAGCCGGCGATCGGAGCTGCACACCCTGCGCGAAGCCGTCCCCGTCGCCACCTTCCCCTCCATCCGCACCGACTATGAACGCCTCGATCAAGCCGCCTATGCCGTGCGTCTGGTCGAGCTGGCAACGGAGACGGAAACACCGGTGCCGGAATTCTTCGACCTGCTGGCCCATTGGCTTCGACAGCAGGAATCGGGAACTCCCTCGCGCCTGTCCCTCCTGCGCTTCGAATGGAGCATTCTCGATCTGTCCGGCGCGGCTCCAGGTCTTGATCGCCGAAGGCTGAGTCCGGCAGCGGGCGAAATGCTGGCGCGGATGCAAAGCCGGACGAGTGTCGCGAGTGAAGAGGCGTTGTCCCGGGATGCAGAACGTGAATTGGGAAGGCTCTTCAGCGGCCCGCTGGAGCAACAGCTGTCCCGGCTCCCGGACGCGCGGGCGCGGCTTCTCTTCGAATGATTCTTCACGGAGCGCTTCCTCGATTTTGCAGCTGGACCACCGTTCCCGGTCCCTTTGGACATCGCCTCAAAACAAACCGGATCGGGTGAATGCTCCCGTCCGACCGTCCTCGTCGGCCATCCAGGCAAGATGTCCTAGACCGCGTGCGACGACCGATGGCCCGATCCATCTTGACCGCTTGGATTTCTGCTCGTTCAGCCTGACGGGAGCATTCACCCGATTGCTGCGCCGACGTCAGGCTACGAACACCCGGACTCGGATCCAGCAACCAGTTCCGGCGAAAGCATCGCCATTTCCCGTTCCGTCTTTAGCCGGAGCTGCCCGCAAGCGGCGTCGATGTCATGCCCCTTTTCGCGCCTCAGCGTCACGGGCACGTCGAACTGTTCCACCGCGGCAAGGAAACGTTCCTGCGACTCCGCTTCGGGACGGACCCACGGCAGGCCTTCCACCGTGTTGTAGGGGATCAGATTCACCTTCGCGTTCAGCCGGCGGGCCAGTTCGCCCAGCGGCCGCGTCTGGTCGAGCCCGTCGTTGACCCCCGCCAACAGGATGTATTCGAGGGTGATCATCTTGCCCTTGGCCTTCACGAATTCCTCACAGGCTGCGGTCAACATGGCCAAGGGATACTTCCGGTTCACCGGCATGATCTGGTCACGGACGGAGTCCGTCGCTCCATGCAGGGAAATCGCCAGGCGGAACTGTTCCGGCTCGGCCGCGAGCTGCTTGATCTTCGGCACCACGCCGCTCGTGGAAATGGTGATCTTGCGGGCGCCGATGCCCCCGCCCCAAGACGCGTTCAACAGCCGCAACGCCTTGATCAGATTGTCGTAGTTCGCCAGCGGCTCGCCCATTCCCATGATGACGAGATTGTCCACCGCCCGCCCAGAAGACTTGTCCGCCCACTTCGGATCCTCCTCCCCCGTCCTGGCATCGTCTTCGGCACACAGCCGTTCGATCGAAAACACCTGCTCCACGATCTCCTCAGGCCGCAAATTGCGCTTCCAGCCGTCGAGCCCGCTCGCACAGAACTTGCAGCCATACGCACAGCCGACCTGCGTGGAAACACACAGCGTGTGCCGATCGCTCGCGTCGCCGTAGAGCGCCGGATTCGCCGGGATCAACACGCTCTCGACCATCGCCCCGTCCGTCAGCTTCCAGAGAAACTTCTGCGTGGTGTCGCGCGCGCCCTGGCGCAGGACCAGGCCCAGGGTCTGGAGCGTCAATTCCGAAGCCAGCTTCTCCCTCAGTTCCTTCGGCAGATTCGTCATCGCGTCCCAAGCAGCCGCGCGCCGGGGATACAGCCACTCGAGCAGCTGGTCGACGCGGTAGCCCGGCTGGCCCCATTCGGCGAAGCGGGCCGCCAGCTCGTCGCGGCCCAAGGATTTGATGTCGATGCTCACGCTCGCAAGATACCGGCCGCCGGGCGTTCAACCAGCCCAACCCTTCCGCCACGATTCCGCTCAATCCACCCGCGAAGCCCGCCCGCCCCGCTGCCGCAACGTCTCGAAGTGCTCCACCGCCACGATGTAGCCCACGCATTGGACCGACCCACACTCGCAGGGATGGTCCCGGTAGTCCTCGATGTCGTAGCCATAGTTGAAGGTCAGCTCCTCACCCACCAGGATCCTCCGCTTCGCCCGGATCCAGATCCGGTTGTCGTCGTCCTGTTCCGCCTCGCAGTTCGGCTCGCAGGAATGGTTGATGAAACGGGCCGGATTCCAATCCACGTTACCATCCAGATCATGCGTGTCGTCGACGTGGAAGATGTATTGGTTCGAGTCCTCGCACCGTTTGGCCGATTCCTTCTTGTCGATCATCTCCCCGACGTATTCGAGGACGTAGCTCTTCGACCGGATCTGCGCGCTCGCCCACACCCCCGTACCCTGGATCTTCGAGCCCCGGATCTCCCACTTGGGCGGCTTGGACTTCGACTTGGGTTGCGGCTTCGATTGGCTCATACAATTGGATTCAAACGGCCGGGAGGTTGCGCCCCGTCGCCCGCTGAATCAACCGGCGATATTCCCCCTCTTCCACCTGCCGCGGGATCGCGTGGCAGACCTTCTCGAAGCCCGGAAGGTTCCAGAGATCCGGGAAATCCCGGCACTGCTGCGGTTTGACCGGTTGCACCGCGCCGCTCTCACCCACGAGAAAAGTGCATTCGCCGTTCGGCTTGTCCTGCAGGGCCAACCCGTCCCGGTCCGGGCGGAGCCCCGTCTGGGTCTGGATGAATTCATGCTCCGACAACCCGAGATGCGCGGCCCTGCGCGTGATCTCGGCGTCCGGCAGACGCACCTGTTCCGGCCAGCGGCAACAGGCGGTGCAACGCTGGCCCTCGTGGAATATGGGCATGTTCAGTGGTGCGACCCCACCGGCGGCCCCTCGGACGCGACCGAAGATTCGCCCTTACCAGCGTCCTTCAGGAAGCGGCGCACGATCGGGCGGCACGCTAGGCCGAGGCTCACCGCCAACGCAAATAGGCCGATGTCACGAATAGAAATCGAGGCAGTCATCGTGCAACACAAATGCCCCGACAATTCCGTTCAGCCCACCTCAAGACTCAATCTCACCATGAACAACCTCCCGGAACATCACACCCATCCACCTTCGGATAGCCTGAAACCAAAAGGAGGACGCTGCCATTTGCGGAATCCACCTTAGCGCGCTTTGCCGCCCAACGACCCAAGCTAAGCGACGGCGGACACGATGCCCGCCGATTGCAATCGCGATGGCGCCCCGCCCTTCGTTACAGCCCATGGTGAAGCGGCGCTGGATAGATCCGGCGCATCCCATCCTGCAAATCAGGGTTTCTTGTCCGCGTAGCGGCTGAAGCGGTTCGACAGAATGAAGAATGTCGGTGCCCAAAGTCCCACGAAGATACCGAAACGCTCCGCGTGCGCCTGTGCTTCTGGTGCGGTGCCACCAGTTAGAAACCAGATCGCGATTGATCCGGCGATGGAGGCGAAGCCTAGGACGAAACACAAGTTGCTGATTTTAGCATGTTGCGTGGGTTGCATATTTTCCTCGTTTGTGGGTTGTCGGAGAATTGTGTCAGTGGCCTAACGACCGAAGCCCAGCGACGGCGGCCCCGAGGCGCATCGACTGCGCCCGCCATGGCCCGCCGTCGTTGGATGCCATGAAGGGTTGAGGAAAGGCTCCGGAGAGAGCCCGCTTCTTTGGTCGATCAAAGAATACATCCTCGAACCCCGCATATTACCCAGGATCTCAACCCCAACCCGCGTCGCAGGCAAGCCCAGAGCACAGCCCATTCCCGGACCGGGTGTGGACCCAGGGCGTTGTCTCGGGCCGGTATGGTTCGCCCTCGTTGGAGCTTGGGACCGGAGCAGGGCCAAAGGCTCGCCCGCTGGGCCGACGGCAGTTCCCTGCGGAAGGAGACCGTCGTGGCCTTCGTCCGCCAACTGGCCATCGACCTCTGGCGATGGAGCACGGGCCGCTGTCCGATGGGCGACCTCGGTCGGATCCCCGACGGATGCCGAAATACTGCCTGCTGACTACTGATCTTTGAAACGGGGAAACTTTGCGACCGGGCGGCTGTTTTCCTTAACCGGAACGATGCATTGGAAACGAATGGGATCGCAGCCGCCCGGACTAAGCAGGCGATGAATCGTTTCCCGCGCCTCCCGTGGACCGTGAGGGCGCGGTCCACTTCGCCCGGGGCGGGCGCGCTCCCCCATCCAGACTGCATCGTTCCTGCTTAGAGGAGACCGCCCGCCCGTTTCACCAGTTCCGCCCCGGTAAGCCCGGTGATCCGCACCACTTTGTGCCGAGCGGTGTCGCCGCGGACGAGTTGGACCTGGGATTTGCTCAGTTTAAGCTCGTCGGCCAACAGCTCCAGCACCGCCTGGTTCGCGGCCGCGTCGACCGGCGGCGCGGTCACCCAGATGCGCCATTCGTCGCCGTCCAAGTCGCCCAGTTTGTTGCGCGACGAACGCGGCTGGACCTTCAGCTTCACCAGCAGGCCGTCCTTCGTCTCGGTCAGGAACTTGGGCAAGGCGCTCACGGGTCCGGCCGGCTATTGGAGCCGGGGCTTGTAGTTGGGATTCGGGGTCGGCATCTGCGCTTCCACCTCTTGGCGCCAGTCGTGCAGGCGCTTCTTCAGCTCGGCGGTTTTGGCCGGATTCTCGGCGGCGAGGTCGTGTTGTTCGCCGATGTCGAACTTCAGATTGAAGAGGCTCACGCCCATGTCCTCATACCACTCGATCAGCTTGAAATCCCCCAGACGGACCGCGCCGTTGGGGGCGCCGCCCTGGTTGCTGTAATGCGGGTAGTGCCAGAAGAGGGGCCGCTCCGGCAGCGGGTCGCCCTTGAGCGCAGGCACGATGCTCACGCCGTCAAGATGCTGTTGGGGACGCTGGGGCAGATCGAGCATCTGGAGGATCGTCGGATAGAAGTCGGGCGAAATCGTCGGCTGGTGGCTGACACTGTCGGGCTGGGTCACCCCGGGCCATTTGACCAAGAGCGGTTCGCGCACACCGCCTTCGTAGCCCCAGCCTTTGCCCGTGCGCAGCGGCAGGTTGGACGTCGGCTTGCCCTCGGCGGTGGAGAGCCCGCCGTTGTCCGAGGTGAAGACGACGATGGTGTTCGACTCCAATCCCAGCTCCTTCAGCTTGGCCAACACGCGGCCCACGCTCGTATCCAGACTTTCCACCATCGCGCCGTAGACGGGGTGGTTCTGGACCGCTCTCACCTGGAGCCCGTGGTCCGGCAGAAAGTCCGGACCGGAGCGACCGAGCTTGGCGGCCTTGGCCCGGTATTTCTCGACGAGACCCGGTCTGGCCTGCAAAGGCGTGTGGACGGCGTAGTGCGAGAAGTAGAGCAGGAACGGCTGGTCCTGCCGGGCCGCACGGTCGAGGAATTTCAATGCTTCGTCGGTCAGGCGTTCGTCCAGAAACTCGCCCTTGGGTCCATCAGGCAGGTTCTTGAGTCCGTAGGGGCTGAAATAGGACGGAGGATGCCCGGCGCCGCTGCCGCCGATGTTCACGTCGAAACCCTGGTGCTCGGGCCAGTAGCGGCTGTCCTCGCCCAGATGCCACTTCCCAAGGAACGCGGTCTGGTAGCCGGCGTCTTTCAACGCCTCGGCGAGGGTGACCTCTTCGAGCGGGAGGAACTTCTGAAAATCCGGACGGTTCAGCTTCTGGTCGGGACGATCCGGACGGCCGTTCAACCAATCGGTGAGATGGAGGCGCGCAGGGTACTTGCCGGACATGAGGCTGGCGCGGGTGGGCGAGCAGACATTGCAGGCGGCGTAGGCGTCCGTGAACCTCATGCCTTCCTTCGCCAACCGATCGAGGTTCGGCGTTTCATAGAACGTGCTGCCGTAGCAACCAAGGTCGGCCCAGCCCAGATCGTCGGCCAGGATGAAGACCACGTTGGGCTTGGTCGGCTTCGCAGCCGCAGCCGACGCCTGCGCCATCAATCCGATCAGGACCACGACGGCGAAAAGCCCGACGCCGAGCCGCTTGAGAGCGGCCTTGACCCGGCCCGCTTTGTTGATGGATCTGCTCATGGCATTTGCTGTTTCGAAGGATCGCTGCCGCCCGACCTTCCCGGGACGGGAACTGGGAGATTGAGGAGCCGACGGTAACAACCGCTCTCGATTCGGGAAGACCAATTGCCCGGGCGAAGGACCGGAATCAAAGACAGTTCGCTTTTGCCTTTCGCCTTCGATCGCTGGTCTGATCGCCGGCAACCCATGAAGCTGCCTTTCCCCAAACTCGCCACCCTACTGCTGAGCCTCGCCGCAGCCGCGCCGTCCTTCGCGGCGGACGGCAACCGCCGCCCGCACGCACCCACGAACGAGCCTCCGGTGGCCGCCTCCGCGCGTTCCCAGATGATCGCGCCTCCCGCCCTGGGCGAACATGTCGTCTTCCTCGGGAACGGTCTGGCCGAGCGCGACGTCTATTTCAGCCGGCTCGAAACGGAGCTTCAGCTGCGTTATCCGGAGCAGGTGCTCGTGGTCCGCAACATGGGACGTCCCGGAGACACCCCGGGATTCCGCCCGCATCCGGCGCGCGTTTCGCAGTGGGCCTTCCCCGGCGCCGAGAAGTTCCATCCCGAGCTGGCCATGCACAACGGCAAGGGCTTCTTCTCCACGCCCGACCAGTGGCTGACCCACTTGCAGGCCGATACGATCGTCGCCTTCTTCGGCTACAACGAATCGTTCGACGGTCCGGAACGCGTCGCCAACTTCGAGGCCGAGCTCGACGCCTTCACCCGCTACACCTTGAGCCGGGCCTACAACGGCCAGGCCGCGCCGCGCCTCGTGCTGGTGTCGCCGCTCGCGTTCGAGGACTTCTCGGCCACGCGCGATCTGCCCGACGGCAAGAAGGAGAACGCCAGCCTCGTTCTCTATGCCCAAGCGGTCGGCAAGGTCGCGAAGCAGAACGGCGTCACCTTTGTCGACCTGTTCACCCCGTCCAAGGCCCGCTACGCCGAGAAGGGCCTCGCGCCGCTGACGATCAATGGCTTCGCCCCCACGGAAGCGGGCTATCAGCAGATCGCCGTCTGGCTGGCCGACGGGATCTACGGCAAGCAGGCGATCCGGTCCAAGGCCGATCCCGAGCTGGTGCACGGCGCGGTCAAGGAGAGGGACTATTGCTGGAACAACGACTACAACCTCGTGAACGGCGTCCACACCCACGGCCAACGCTACGACCCCTTCGGCCCGCAGAACTACCCCGACGAGATCCTCAAGACGCGCGAGATGACCGCGATCCGCGACAGCCTGATCCATGACGTCGCCCGTGGCCTGAAGAAGGATCTCGTGGTGGACGATTCGAAGACCCACGAGCTGCCTCCGGTGCCGACGAATTTCAACCGCCCCATCACCTATCTCGACGGCGAACAGGCCATCGAAAAGATGACCATGATGCCCGGCTACAAGGTCGCGCTCTTCGCTTCGGAAAAGGAGTTCCCCGATCTGAAGAACCCCGTCCAGATGTCCTTCGACGACAAAGGCCGTCTCTGGGTCGCCGTCATGCCGACCTATCCGCACTACCGGCCGGGAGACAGCCGCCCCGACGACAAGCTCCTGATCCTGGAGGACACCGACGGCGACGGCCGCGCCGACAAGCAGACGATCTTCGCCCGCGGCCTCCAGCTGCCCATCGGCTTCGAGCTCGCCCCGGAAGGCGTCTACCTCTCGCAGGAGCCGAACCTCTGCCTCCTCGTCGACACCAACCACGACGACCACGCCGACCGCATGGACATCTTGATGCATGGCTTCGACACCCATGACACCCACCACGCCATCTCCGCCTACACGGCCGACGCCTCGGGCGCCTTCTACATGTCGGAAGGCCGCTTCCTCCACAGCCAGGTGGAAACCCCCTACGGACCGCGCCGCTGCAACGACGGCGGCGTCTGGCGTTTCGATCC
Source organism: Verrucomicrobiota bacterium (assembly GCA_038209745.1). Taxonomy (GTDB): domain Bacteria; phylum Verrucomicrobiota; class Verrucomicrobiia; order Limisphaerales; family CANJSG01; genus CANJSG01. The sequence continues at coordinate 3,061 of JBBQXJ010000036.1, read as the reverse complement.
GAAGAACTTCGGCCTCGAGCGCTTCGCCCAGACCGACGTGAACAATCCCTGGGGCTTCGCGCACGACGACTGGGAACAGGGCGTCATCGCCGACGCGTCGAGCGGTGAAAACTACTGGGCCCTGCCCGTCTCCGCCAAGATGCCCTACGGCATCGAGATCGAACGGGCCGGATTCTTCGTCCCCAAACGATCCCGTCCCACCTCCGGCTCCGAATTCGTCTCCTCACGCCACTTCCCCGACGAGGTCCAGGGCCGCTACATGACCTGCAACAGCATCGGATTCCTCGGCATCAACTTCTCCTCGGTCCAGGAGGACGGCTCCGGCTTCACCGGCGAACTCGCGGGCGATCTCCTCAGCTCCAGCGATCCGAACTTCCGCCCCGTGGACCTCGAGTTCGCGCCCGACGGCTCGCTCTATTTCGTCGACTGGCACAATGCGCTCGTCGGCCACATGCAGCACAACGCGCGCGATCCGAACCGCGACCACACCCACGGCCGCATCTACCGCATCACCTATCCCAGCCGGCCGCTCGTCACGCCCGCCAAGATCGACGGCGCGCCGCTGGCCCAGCTCTTCGAGAATCTAAAGCTGCCCGAATACCGCTCGCGCTATCGCACCCGGCGCGAGCTTCGTGGACGTCCCGCGGCCGAAGTCGTCCCCGCCGTCAAAGCCTGGGCCGCCAAGCTCGACAAGTCCGATCCCCGCTACGAGCACCACCTCAGCGAAGCCCTCTGGGCCACCTGGTCGCAGGACCGCCCCGACGTCGACCTGATCAAGCAGCTCCTCGGCGCCAAGTCCCATCAGGCCCGCGCAGCCGCCGTCGGTGTCCTGCGCTTCTCCGCCCGCCAGATCCCGGAGGCCACCACGCTGTTCATGCGGGCGGCGAACGACATCGATGGCCGCGTCCGCCTCGAAGCCATCGTCGCCGCCTCGTGGCTCGACAACGCCGACGGCGCCCGGATCGTGCTCGAAGCGCTCAAGCATCCGCTCGATCGCTGGATGGGCCCCGTGACCAAGCAGATCCTGGAATACACCTTGAAGGACGACGTCGCCGCCCTCCAAGCCAGTGGACGGCTCGATCTCGCCGACAACCCAAACGCCCGCGCCTACCTTGAAGGCAAATACACGATCGGTTCCGCCCCGCCGCCGGCCGCCCTCCAGGTCTTCGGCCCCACCCGCCAGCTCGCGGACGACCAGCTGAAGGCCTACAACCTCGGCCGCGAGGTCTTCAACCGCGACGCCCATTGCGCCACCTGCCACCAGCCCAACGGCCAAGGCATGAAGGACGTCTACCCGCCGCTCGTGGCCAAGAACAACCCGTGGTTCCAGAACGACGAACGCCAGATCAAGCTCGTCCTGAAAGGCCTCTGGGGCCCCATCGAAGTCGCGGGCAACCACTATGATCCGTCGAAAGGCGTGCCGCCCATGCCCGGCTTCGGCGTCTTCCTGAACGACGAGGAAATCGCCGCCGTGCTGACCTACGTGCGCCAGTCCTTCGGCAACGACCTCCCGGCCATCAGCCAAGACCAAGTCGCCAAGCTTCGCACCGCGACCAAGGACCGCGTCGACTTCTACAGCATCGAAGACATGATGAAGGAACATCCCATTCCCGGTTGGGAGAAGTGGGGCAAAGGCGCTAAGCCGGTCAACGCCTTCGAGTGAGCCACAGACCCTGGATTGAACCGCTGATCCACGCTGATCTTCGCTGATAGAATCGGGGATTAGCGTCGATCAGCGCAGATCGGCGGTTCACCCTCCGCCAATCTTTCCATGATCCAATCCGCCATCACCGTCTCGCTCGTGCCTGAAGCCAAGGGCGGCCCCTTCGTCTTCTGGGACGATCTGAATGCCGGATTCGCCAAGGCCGCGGAGCACGGCTTTGACGCCGTCGAAGTCTTCCCGCCGTCGTCCAAGGAGCTTCCCCTCAGCCGGCTCCAGGAACGGATGGAGCAGCACAAGCTCAAGGTCGCCGCCATCGGCACCGGCGCCGGTTGGCTGAAGCACAAGCTCCGCCTGACCGATCCCGATCCCGACGTCCGGCAGCGGGCCAAGGAGTTCATCCACGGCATCATCAATCTCGGCGGCTTCGTCGGCGCGCCCGCCATCCTCGGCTCCATGCAGGGTCGCTGGGAAGGCGCCGTCTCCCGCCAGCAGGCTTTGGATTGGTTGGCCGAAGCGCTGACCGAACTCGGCCAACGGGCCTCGGCCCACGGCCAGGTGTTCCTCTACGAGCCGTTGAACCGCTACGAGACGAACCTCTTCAACCGTGCCGCCGATGCCGCCGCGTTTCTGGACGAACGGAAGATCACCGGCGTAAAACTGCTCTGCGACCTCTTCCACATGAACATCGAGGAGGCCGACATCGCCGGAGCCCTGCGGCAAGTAGCGCCGCGACTCGGCCACGTCCACTTCGCCGACACCAACCGCCATGCCATCGGCTTCGGCCACCTCGACCTCGCGCCCATCGCCGCCGCGTTGAAGGACATCGGCTACACCGGCTACATCTCCGCCGAAGTGCTTCCCCTGCCTGATGGCGACATGGCGGCGAAACAGACGATGGCGAGTTTCCAAAAGTGGTTTCCGAGGTAGGGCGCTCCCGCCGAGCCGGCGTCAGTCGTCAGTCGTCAGTCGTCAGTCGTCAGTCGTCAGTCGTCAGTCGTCAGTCGTCAGTCGTCAGTCATCCGGCATCCGCCCCGACCGACCGCCGGTTTGACTTCACCCCGGAGCGCGGAGCATCGCTCCGCTTCGTCCTGCACCCGACACGTGGAGCAATGCTCCGCGTTCCAGACGGCCCGCCTCCCTCACCCTATCCGATGGGGAGAGAAACAAAGAGGGGTGCCCTCCCATTGATTGATAGCCCTTCTCCGCCGTTCATTCCCTATCATTCAAATTCCGGAGATTGGGCCTGACCCGGTTTGATGGACACCTTGGAGAGGCGTGGGAATAAACTGAAAGAGCCCATGACCAAGCCAGCCCCGAAAGAAGCCCTGAAAGCGGCCGAGAAGCCCCCGGCCCGCGCCCCGCAAACCAAGCGCTACGACGAGACGTTCCGCAGAGCGG
>JBBQXJ010000035.1:0-45909 GCA_038209745.1 Verrucomicrobiota bacterium | reverse complement strand
GCTCAACAGTGTTTTCAGCGCCGTGAAGCGCAAAGCGCGCGGCTATCGCAGCAGCGTCCACATGATCGCCATGCTCTACTTCGTCGCCGGCAAACTTGCTATACCCACCCTCCCCAGCCACCGAAAGTAGCGAGGAACCAGATCACGTCGTAGAGTCCGAGAGCGGCGAGCGACAGGCCCAGCAGCGCGAAGCTGCTCAGAAGCGTCCCGCCCACGGCCCAGTTGTCGAGAGACCGGGCCACGTCGGCGGCGGCGGGACCGGGATCGCCCACGGGTTGGTCCGGATCGATCTCAGCGACGGCTCGCCGAAGCGTGGCGGCGGGAATGTTCCCACGAATCGCGACGGAGAGAGAACCGCCCGGCGACTGGGCGAACGGCCGATAGGTCTGGAACGGCGTCCGCCGTTCAGCCGGATTGGCGGGGAACCGAACGTCGTTCACCACTCCCACGATCTCCTGGCCGTCGATGCGCGCGGCCAGAGGCGAGCTGTCTGGCCAAAACGCGTGGGCCATCGAATCGTTGATGATGATGACCGGTGGACCGCTCGCGGTGTCGGCGGAGGTGAAGTCCCGGCCGGAAAGCAGCCTCATTCCGAGGGTGTCGAAGTATCCCGGCGTGATGCCGTTGAGGAAACGGATTCCCGCATTTCCGTCCGGTGGTTGCGGACGTCCGTCGATGTTGAAGCTGGCGGTGACGTTGAACTGCCGGACGGGCAGCGTCCAGCAGGCCGCGACCCGTTGTGCGCCGGGCAAGGCCGTCAATCTCTCCCGGAGCCGGTCGACGAAAGCGCGCTGGACGTCCCCGTTGCCATACTTGCTCCCGGGCAACGTCAAATACCCGAGGGTCATCCCGTCCACCCGCCATCCGGGGTCCACGGCGGCAAACCCGCGCAGTCCGTTCACCAGCAGTCCGGCTCCCGTGAGCAACATCAGCGCGAGGGCCACCTCGGAGACGATGAGCGCGTGCTGTACCCGGTGCTGCGAACGGTCCGATGTCGTGCCGCGTGTGCCCTGTTTGAGCGCTTCGTTGACATCGGTGCGCGACGCAAGCCAGGCCGGGACCAGACCGAAGGCCAGTCCGGACAAGGTCGATGCGAACAGGGCGAAACCGAGCACCCGCAGATTCAGTGGCAGATGCAGGACGGCTTCACCATCGACGACGAACTGGCGGCTCAGCAGCGCGTTGGTCCATTGGGCGAGCAGCACACCCGCGCCGCCACCGATCAAGGCGAGCAACAGGCTCTCGGAGATCAACTGCCGGAGCAGCCGGGCGCGCGGAGCGCCCAACGCGCCTCGGATGGCGAATTCGCGGCTACGCGTCGCCGTCCGTGCGAACTGGAGATTCGCCAGGTTGGCGCAGGCGATCAGGAGCACGAATCCCGCGAGGGCCATGACCGACCAGGCGATCATCCGACCTTGGGTTGGCAGGCTGGACTCCGCCAGTGGCACAATGCGCAGACTCTTCACGGAATGATCCGGATTCTCGTGGGCCAGTCGTGTAGACACGACATCCAACCCCGCCTGAACCGGCTTCAACGACATTCCAGGCTTCATCCGGGCGATCCATTTCAGGAAATTGTTTCCTCTGTCTTGGCGCTGATCGTCCGTGAAGGCGATCGGCCGCCACAGCGAGACCGGCCCCATCAGCATGATGTCGTGGAACCGCGCCGGCATCACCCCGACCACAGACACTTGCTCGCCGTCCAACCGGATCACCCGCCCGACGATGTTGGAATCGCCGGCGAACCGGCGCTGCCAGAAGCCATAGTCCAGGACGACAACGTTGTTTCGACCCGGACGGTCCTCCTCGGCCGTGAATGTGCGGCCGAGCAAGGGCTGGACACCCAGCAGCGGGAAGAGATCGGCGGTTGCCTGCAATCCTGGCACGCGCTCGGCGGGTTGCCCCGGCTCGGACAGGTTGAACGGCTTGTCGTTCATCGCCGCCATGGAGGCGAAGTCCCGGTCCTGGGTTTGGTAGTCGAGGAAATTGGCCGCCGAGTGCTGCGGCTCGCGCGCGGATTGGGGCGAGGATTGAAACACCTGCACGAGGCTTGCCGGATCGGGATAGGGCAGGGGACGCGAAAGCACCGATTGCAGCGCGGTGAACATCGACGTATTCACCCCGATTCCGAGCGCCAGGGTCAGCACGGCCACGGCGGTGAAACCGGGGTTCTTCAGGAGTTGGCGGAAGGCGTAGCGGAGGTCGTTCATGGCTTGACCGATAAGGGTTTGTCGTTCAGTCGGCTCGCAGCGCCACCATCGGGTCTGTCCGGGCCGCACGGCGGGCCGGTATCAGCAGGGCCGTCCCGCCGACGGCTGCGAGCAGGGCCACGACACCGCAGTGGATCCAGAGGTCGTAATGGGAAGAGCCGAAGCCCGGGAGGATCGACCGCGCGAAGGCGGACGCACCGATCGCCAGCAGCACCCCCACGCCGAGACCGATCGAGACGAGCTTCAGGCCTTGTCCCAGCACCATGCGCACCAGCATTCCCTGGGAAGCGCCGACTGCCATGCGGACGCCGAATTCCCGCGTGCGCAGTTTCACGCCCAGCGAAATCACGCCGTAGACGCCGACACCGGCGAGCAAGAGGGCTCCGATGCCACAGATCACGAACAAGGCTCCAAACGAGTTCATGCCCACGCGCTCCATTTCGATGATGGTCTGCACGGTCTGCAGTTGGGCCACGGGGAGATCCGGATCCAGCGACGCGACCGCGCCGCGGATGGGTGACGCGAAACTCGAAACGTCGCCCTGCCCACGCACGAGGAGGGTCATGGAGCGGTAGGTTCCCTGCGCCAACGGCCGATAGATCACCGGGCCGCGCGAAACCTGGCCGGCCTTCATGCTGCCGAGATCCGGAACCACGCCGACGACCGTCATCCACGGCAATGGGTTGGTGCCGTTCCCGGCCAAGCGCAGGCGCCGTCCGACCACGCTGCTTTCCCGGCCAAACCGGTCGGCGAAGGCGGCGTTGACGACCGCCACCGGACGCGAATCTCCAGTGTCCTGCTCCGCCAGACTTCGGCCTGTGAGCAGCTCGACTCCGTAGCCTTCGAGGAAATTGGGCGACACGGATTCCAAGACGCACGAGGGCCGATCGCTTTCCCGGGGATAGGCGGCTCCTTCGAGCTCTATCCGGGGAATGTCAACCATCCTCAGGGCCTCCGGCGAATCGAGCGCTGCAGCGACGACGCCCGGACCAGTCTTCAGCCGGGCGATCAATTGCTCGAAGAACCGGACGCGAACGGAGGGATCGTCGTAGCGCCGTTCGTCGAGGGAGATGCGCGCCGTGTAGATCGTCGTGGGATCGTAGGGCAGCGCCTTGTGGTTGAAGGCGACCAGCACCGTGGCGAACAGTCCGGCCACCGTCACCAGACAGACCGAGAAGGCCATCTGCGCGTTGACCAAAAACCCGGTGAACCGCGACACCCGCCGGCCGGCGCCGCCGTTCTCCTTGAGCGCGTCGTTCGGGGCCACACGGGCCGCCTGCCAAGCGGGCGCGAGGCCCGTCAGCAAGCCGGCGAGCAACGCCACGGCCGCGACGAACAGGAACACGCGGCCATCCACGTCGAAGTTCATCCAGAACGGAGCGCCGCCGGTCAGCGGCCGTTCCTTCATCATGTAGCGCCACACCAGCCGGGTGCTCGTCGTGGCGATCAACAGGCCGCCGCCGGCCCCCAGGATGGAGACCAACAGACTCTCCACCAGCATCTGCCGGATCAATCGTGCGCGGCTCGCGCCCAGCGCGGTGCGGATGGCCATCTCCTTCCGGCGGTCGATCGACCGCGCCAGGACGAGGTTCGCGACATTGGCGCACGCCAGCAGGAGGACGAGGAAGGTCGCGCCGAGGATGGCCGAAAGCATGAGACGGAGCGCGTCCTTGACCGTGCGCTGGGCGAAGGGAACGACCTCGACCGCCAGCACGCGGCCGGTGGCGTCGGTCTTGGAGTCGGCATCCCAGACAAACGGCGTGGTGCTTTGGTTCGTGCCAGTCCCGTCGTTTTCAAAAAGACGACGGCCGATGGCGGTGAATTGTTCCGCTGCGGATTCGGCGCTGATTTCCGTCCGCAGCCGACCAAAGACCAACCCGCCCGGGACCGGTTCGTCCGCGCGACGCGGGATCCAGATCTCCTGGTTGAAAGGGAAACCAAAACCCTGGGGCATCACCCCCACGACGATATGGATCTCGCCGTTGACTTTGATTTCTCGGCCGATGGCGGCCGGGGATCGGTCGAACTCGCGTTCCCAGATCGCGTGTCCGATCAAGACCGTGCGCGGTGCCCCCGCAGCTCCGTCTTCGGGCAGGAAGCCGCGTCCCACAACGGGCTTCCCCCGGAGCACATCGAGGAAGTTGGCCGAGACCACGGCCGACGGATAACGGCTGACAAAGGTGCCGGCGCGGAGATTCGCCTGTCCGGGCGAGGCGAACGCGAATCCTTCGCAGCTGCGCTGTTGTCGCGCGTAGTCGTCGAACCGGTTCGCCGGAACATCGATGTTCACGATCCGTTTCGCGTCCTCAAACGGAAGCTGCCCGTAGGCCACGCCGTTGATCATGGTGAAGAGGGTCGTCACGAACCCGATACCGAGCGCCAGGGTCAGCACCGCAACGGCGGTGAAGCCGGGGTTCTTCAGTAGTTGGCGGAGCGCGAATTTGAGGTCGTTCATGTTTTTGGTCGGTGGTCCGTGGCTTGGGCTGGATTGGCGCCTCTTACGCGAGAGAGCCGTCAGGCGTCAGGGTTGCGGGGCGGGCTTTTGCTCGTCGAACTTGTCGACGGTCACGCGGATCGTCCGGTCCGGCCTCGCCTTTTCCGTCATCAGGCAGGTGATCTTTCCGGCCTTGCCCTCGATGGAAAGCGCGGCCGCGCTTTTTCGGTGCCGTTCCCGTCCTTGAACTTGGCCTCCACGGTGGTCTTCCCGGTTTTGAACGGCTCTTTCCAGTCGCAGGTGGTCGAAGTGATGGAGCCGGTCATCACCTCGTGTCCGCTCGGGGCGATGGTCGCTTCTGTCTTGCTGATCTTGATCACGCATTCTTCCACCACCGTTCTCTGCACCACGCCGTCGCCGTTCAGGTATTCGGTCTTGGAGCAGGTGAGGACCACGGGTTTGTCGCATTGGGCGAAGCCCGTGGTGACGGAGAGCAGCGCTTGAAGGAAAAAGGAGATCCCGAGGAAGGCGCGAGACCGGCGCGATAGAACGGACGGTTCGGAGCATCGGGGTGTGTTCATGAGGTTTTGCGGTTGGGGGAGGTTGATCTGTTGTGTGGTTCGTGGTCCGGAATTCATTCGGCCTTTGGCCTGCGGGTTTCGTGCTTCTCCTTATTTCTCCAGCCAGCCGTCGCGGAGACGGATGATGCGGTTGCCGTAGGCGGCGTTGGTCTCGGAATGGCTGACCTGGACGATGGTGGTGCCTTCGTCGTTCAGCCGCTTGAAGAGCTCCATGATCGCGCGGCCCTGGTCGGAGTGGAGATTGCCGGTGGGCTCGTCGGCCAGCAGGAGCGAAGGTTTGGCGATGACGGCGCGGGCCACGGCGACGAGCTGTTGCTGGCCGCCGGAGAGCTGGTTGGGGAAGAGGTCCTTCTTCGCGACGATGCCGAAACGGTCGAGCGTGTCGGCCACGAGGGCTTGGCGTTCGGACTTCCTGACGTCGCGATACGAGAGGGGGATGTCGAGGTTCTCGCCGACGGTCAGGTCTTCGAGGAGATGGAACTGCTGGAAGACGAAGCCGACGTGCTTCTTGTTGAGGGCCGCGCGTTCCTTTCCGTTCATCGAATGGACCGGCTGACCGTGGAGCCAGTATTCGCCTTCCCACGTGTGGTCGTAGAGGCCGAGCAGGCTGAGAAGGGTCGATTTCCCGGCGCCGCTGGGTCCCATGATGGTGACGAAATCGCCTTCTTCCAGGTCGAGCGTGATCTGCCGCAGCACGTAGGTTGGGCTGGGGCGGGTGGGAAAACTTTTCTCGATGTTGAGCAGCTTGATCATTGGGGATGGGGGGAAGTTGTCAGGGGTCCGTTGCGGGGCGTCATTCGGATCTCAATGCCACCATCGGATCGACTCGGGCGGCACGGCGTGCGGGCAGCCAGCAGGCCAGCAGGGCGGCTCCGGTCATCAACACACAGACACCGAGAAGAGTCGCTGGATCGGCCGGCGATGTCTTGAACAGCACCTTGTCCATGTGGCTCGCCCCGAACACGCCGACGGCGCTTCCGATGACCAGTCCGATGGCGACCAGCGAGATGCCGCGCCACAACATGCTGCGCATCACATGACCTCGGCCCGCCCCGAGCGCCATCCGGATGCCGATCTCGCGGGTGCGTTGCGCGATGTGGTAGCTCAACACGCCGTAGAGTCCCGCTGCGACCAGCGCCAGACCGATGGCCGAGGCCAGCCCCAGCACCCAGGCGGCGGTCCGCTGGGCGATCAGCCCCACCGCGACGAAGTCGGCATAGTCCGCGACGTAGGGCTGTTCATGTCCGGGGTCCGCCCGGCGAACGAGGGAAGCCACCAGCCCCCGCAACGGACGGGTGTCCTGGGCGGTTCGGACGATCAGGTAGCCCCCGCCGTCCCGGGTCAGTTCGCCCTCGCAAAGATAGAACCCCGGTCTCGTGGTGTCCGTCGCGGACCAGTAGCAGGCGTCCCGCACCACCCCGATCACTTGATAGTCAGTGTCGCGGTCGTAGTGGATGGAGCGCCCCAGCGGATTCTGGCCGGGCCACAGGTTGGCCGCGAGCGACTCATTCACGACCACGACATCGTTCGAATGGCCGACATCCCGCACGGAGAAGTCTCGGCCGAGAACCACGGGGATCTTCAACGTCTCGAAGAATCCCGGCGTCACCACGCCGATCAAAGCCTCCGAAGAATTGCCGTTCTGCGGATCGGAAACCGACGTGCTCCTGGTCCCCATGACCAAGGGCGGATGGTTGCCCAACGCAGCGGTGGTCACGCCGGGAAGCGTCCGGGCGGACTCCAGCAACTCGCGGCGCATACGCGCGTGTTCGGCGTCCGACGTGGCCGCGTCCTTGTCCCAGAGGGCGGTGACGACGCAGTGGTCGTAGTCGAAGGCGAATTTCTGGTTCTGGATCTGACTCAGGCTTCGCAGCATCACCCCGCCCCCGACCAGCAGCGCCACGGAGACGGCGACCTGCGACACGATCAGAAGGTTCCGCAGCTCGAACCACCGCCGCCTCGGTCCGATCCCGAGGGTTTCATCCTTCAAGGCCGCTTGGCAGTCCACCTGGGTGCCGCGCCAGGCCGGGATCAAGCCGCAGACCAAGGCCACCAACAACGAGGCCGCGAGAGTGAAGCCGATGATGCGCCAGTCGTAGCGCAGAGAGAGATCGATGTCGTAGCTCCGCGAGATCTTGGGCAGTGCCAAGGTGGCCAGACGGACACCCCAGGTGGAGAGCACCAGCCCGCCCAGTCCGCCCATGAGGGACAACAGGAGCGTCTCGACGAGGAGCTGCCGGATCAATAGCCAACGAGGGGCGCCCAGCGCCATGCGGATGGCGATCTCGCGCCGGCGGTTCAATCCCCGGCTCAACAACAGGCTTGCGAGGTTCGCACACGCCACCGCCAGCACCAGCACCACCACGGTGAAGAGGAACAACGAGATCAGCCGCACACCGCTTTGTCCGCTGGCGCCCGGTATCGCCCCACGGCCGCAGGGTGTGGCCTGGAGGGAGCCATTGTTCTGGAGCATCCACGGTTCGAGCACCTGCGATTGCAACGGCAACAAGGAATCACGGGCCGCCGCGAGGGCGACTCCTGGCTTCATCCGGCCGAAGACGGCCAGCCATCGGGTGGAGCGTTTCTGGTTCCAGTCGGGAAGGTGCGGCTTGGGCAGCTCGCAGGAGAGCCAGGCGCTCACCGGCGCCAGCGGCTGCATCCCTCCGAACCCGTCGTCGGCGACGCCGACGATGGTGAACGGCTCCCCGTTGACCTCCAGCTTGTGCCCCACAATGTCCCGAGCGGAGTCGAAGCGCGTGCGCCACAGGCGATGGCTGATGACAACCAACGGCGCGCTCCGGTCCGATTCGTCGAGCAACCGCCCCAGGAAGGGTTTCACCCCGAGCAGGGTGAAGAAGTTTCCCGAGACGAACTCGGTCTGGACCCGGGTCTGCGCGTTGCCGGCGAAGAGCAGCGTCGAGCCCCGATCATAGCCGGCGAAGTCCTGGAAGGTTCCCTTGGATTCACGCAGCACATCGAGGGAATCCCGAGAAAAGGTGGCGCCCCTGTTCGGCACCTCCAGCGCCACCAATTCATCCGGTTTCCCCACGCCACCCAGCGGACGATACAAAGCGGCGTCCACCAGGCCGAACACGGCCGTGTTCGCCGCCATGCCCACGCCCAGGATCAGGATGGCGACCAGCGCGAAGCCCTTGTTTTTCAGCAACTGGCGGAAGGCCAATTTGAGGTCGTTCATGGTGGGTGGTCCGTTGTCCTTCGTTTGTGGTCAGTTGCCCGGTTTCACTCGGTTCTCAACGCCATCATCGGATCGACTCGGGCGGCACGGCGTGCGGGAAGCCAGCAGGCGAACAGGGCTACTCCTGTCAGCGCCAACGCGACGCCAAGAAAGGTCACGGGATCGGTCGCTTTCACGGAGTAGAGCTGGCTCGACAGATAGCGGGTCAGACCCAATGCGCCAACGAGGCCGATCCCGACACCGGCCAGGGTGAGCCGAAGTCCGCTGCCGACCACGAGACCCAGCACATCGCTCTTTCGTGCTCCCAAGGCCATCCGCACGCCGATCTCGCGCCGGCGTTGCGTGACCGCATACGACATCACGCCGTAAATGCCCACGGCAGCGAGGAGCAGCGCCAGAGCCGCAAAGCTGCCCAGCAAGGCCGTGTTCAGCCTCGGCGAGGTCGTGGTGTTCGCCAGCCGTTGCTCCATCGTCATCACGTTGTGGATCGGCTGGCTCGGTGCCACCTCCGCCACCACTCTCTGCGCGGCGGAGACGAGGCTGGCCGGCGTTCCGGTGGCTCGGATCACGAAGCTCAGCGCGTCTCCCGCGTCATCCAGTTCCGGGCTATAGACCTCTGGGGTGATGTCCCCCGCCAATCCGCTCTGCCGCACGTCGCTGACGACCCCCACCACCGTCTGCCAGCTCCCATTCGCTGGACCCGGATGCAGGCGGATGCGTTTGCCGACCGCGTTTTGCCCGGGGAAGTAACGTTTTTCAAACGTCTCGTTGACGACCACCGACCCTGCATGTGGACGCGCATCCTGCGAAGTGAACGCCCGTCCGCTCTTCACCGGAATACCCATCGCGTTGAAGTAGTCGACGGTGACCGTCGGCCTTGACAACGGAATCACGTCGCCCCGCTTCGCCTTGTCGAAGTCGATCGGTGGCCTGCCCTCGACGTCCGCCACGCCAATGCGCGAGAAATCGGTGAGCGGCAGGGAATCCGTCGCGGCGGCCGCCTGCACTCCGGGCAGCGCGTTCAATCGTTCGACGATTTGTTTTATGAAGCTGATTTTCTGGGCCGAGGACTCCCTTTCCGTGAGTGTCACTTGGAAGGTCATCACGCCTTGGGCACGAAAGCCGGGATCGACGTCCAGCAACCGTGAGAAGCTTTTGATCAACAGCCCGGCGCCGATGAGCAGCACCAGCGCCAGCGCCACCTCCGAGACGACCAGGAATTGCCGGAACCGGTTGCGATGCCCACCCGTGTCACCGCGGCTTTCCGCCTTGAGCGCGTCGTTGACGTCCGTGCGCCAGGCTTGAACTGCCGGTGCGAGGCCGAACGCCAGACCGGTGAGCACCGACACGCCGAGCGTGAACGCCAGCACCCAGGCGTCCATGCCAATTCCGTGCATCGCCGGCAGGCTCGTATTGCTCCATTGCCCCATCGCCTGGACACCCCAGAAAGCCAACAACAAACCCAAACCGCCACCGGCCAGGGAAAGCAGCACACTTTCGGTGAGCAACTGGCGGGCAACCCGCCAGCGTCCGGCTCCGAGCGCGGCCCGGACGGCCATCTCCCGTTGCCGCGCGGCCGCGCGCGCGAGCAGGAGGTTGGCGACGTTCGCGCAGGCGATGAGCAGGACAAACGCAACTGCGCCCAGCAACACGAGCAACGGTCCCTTCACATCACCGACGACCTGCTCGTGCAGGCCGATCAGTGTCAAGACGCCACCGCCGCCGCCACCTTCGCCACCTTCGCCACCTTCGCCACCGCCGTCACCACCTCGACCGCCGAGCGACCGAGCGCCGCGCGGAGTCGCGGTCGGTCCTCTTGGCTGACTACGCTGCGCGATGGTTCGCAACTCGGCTTGCGCCTGTAGGAGCGTCACGCCGGGTTTCAACCGAGCGATGGCTTTCAGAAGAAGCCCCAAACCTTCGTTTCCAACGCCCCCCGCATCGGTTGTGCTGAGCGCCAGCGGAGTCCAGAGTTGAAATCCTTCCGGATATTGAAAGCGCGCGGGAAGGATGCCCACGACGGTGTGGCTTCGTTGGTTCAACGTGATTGTCCGGCCCAGCACCCCCGGGTCGCCGCCAAATCGGCTCTGCCAGAGGCCGTGTCCGAGAATGACCGACTTCGGGCCGTTGGGCGTGTCCTCTTCCCGGGTGAAGTTGCGTCCCAACGCCGGCTGGACACCGAGCAGCGGGAAAAAGTCCGCCGTCACCGCGCCGGAAACGATTCGTTCGGCCGCTCCGGCCCCGGTGAGGGTCATGTCGCCGCCACTGTAGGCGGCGACGCGCGCCAGCGATTGGCTCTGGCCTTTGGCTTCAATGAACCCGGTGCTGCCGATGACGGTGCTGGGTGTGCCCGATTGTTCTGCGCGCAGCAACTGGGCCAGTTGACCGGGCTCGGGATAGGGCAGCGGCCTGAGCAGGACGGCATTGACCACGCTGAAGATGGCGGTGTTCGCCCCGATGCCGAGCGCGAGCGTGAGCACGGCCACGGCGGTGAATCCGGGGTTCTTTACCAACTGGCGGAAGGCGAATCTGAGGTCGTTCATGGCTGGGAGGTCCGTTGTCCTTCGTTTGTGGTCCGTTGCCCGGTTTCACTCGGTTCTCAACGCCATCATCGGATCGACTCGGGCGGCACGGCGTGCGGGAAGCCAGCAGGCGAACATCGCGACGATCGCGAGCAGCGCGACCACGCTGACGAAGGTCAGCGGGTCGAGCGGTTGGACTTCGTAAAGAAAACCTCGCAGCAGGCGCGTCGCGCCGAACGCACCGGCCAAGCCCAGAGCCAAACCAACGCCGACCAGGCCGAGTCCCTGTCGCAGGACAAGCCGGAGCACGTCGGCAATCTGTGCTCCGAGCGCCATGCGGACACCGATCTCGCGGGTGCGCCGGCTGACCGAATAGGCGAGCACCCCGTAGATGCCGAGCGCCGCCAGCAGCAGCGCAAGCACACCGAAGCCGCCCAGCAGCGACGCCGCCATGCGCTGGAGCGCGAGTGAGACGTCCTTTTGTTGTGCCAGCGTCCGCACGCCGAAGGCCGGGACGTTCGCATCCAGCGACTTCACCAGTTCGCGCAGCGACGCGATGGTGCCCACGGGTTCAAGGCCGGTTCGGACTGACAAGGTCAGAGCCTTGTCCGGCCACTGGACCAAAGGGCGAAACATCATCGGCTGCGGCGCCAGGTCGAGCTGGCGCGACGCGACGCTTCGCACGACGCCGACGACCTCCCACACCTCGTCCGGATCGTGGCCGAAGCCGTTGTAGATCCGTTTGCCCAGCGCGTCCTGTCCCGGCAAGTAGCGGCGCACGAAAGCTTCGTTGATGATGACGGTGTTTGCACCTTTCGCGGCGTCCGTGTCGTTGAAGTCGCGCCCGGCCAGCAGCGGTACGCCGTAGGCGCGGAAGAAGTCGGGCGAAACCATGTCCAGGTCGGCGGCTGGACGCTCCTGGCCTTGGTTCTCGTAGCCCTCGACGCGTTGGACACTCATCATCCTCCGGTCGCCATCCAGGGGGGTGCTTCGCCCGAGACTGGCCGCCTCGACACCGGGCAGCGTCCGGACGCGTTCGAGCAGGCGGTCGTAGAAATCCTTCGCCTGCGGCCCCGAGTAGTTGTTCAACCCGAGGTCGAACGACATCAGGACCAGGCGCGACGGTTCAAAGCCGGGATCGAGATGCTGGAGATTCTGCAGGCTGCGCACGCACAGGCCCGCGCTCACGAGCACCAGCAACGACAGCGCGACCTGCAGCACGACCAGCGCGCTGCGGATATTCCATCGGCCGGTGCGTGAACCGGTCGTGCCTCCGCCACCTTTCAGTTCCGGCACGAGTTGCGGACGGCTCGCCCGCCAGGCCGGTGCAAGGCCAAAGAGAATTCCCGTGAACACCGACGCGCCAAAGGCGAACAACAGCACCCGCGAATCGAGACCGCCGCCGATCTCGAAGCTGGTATTGGCCGGACGGAACCGGCCGAGCACGTCCACGAGCCACCCCGCCACAAGCATGCCCAGCAGGCCGCCCCCCAACGCGAGCAGCATGCTTTCGGTGAGCAGTTCGCGGATGACGCGCCTGCGTCCCGCGCCGAGCGCAAGACGGATGGCGAATTCGCGCGCGCGGCCCGTGGCCCGAGCGAGCTGGAGGTTCGCCAGATTCGCGCACGCAATGAGGAGCACGAGCGCCGAGGTGCCCAGCAACAGGTTCATCGGCAGCCGTGCATCGCGCAGGTCGTGCGTGAAACCCTGTGACCCGGGCAGGATCACAAGGTTCGTGGAAGTGTTCGGAATTCCTGCGGCATGGGCCTGCAGGGCGAGCAGACCCATTGCGGCCTTTGCCTGGGCAGGCGTCACGCCGTCCTTCAACCGGCCCATGATCGCGTGCCAGCTGTAGTAGCGGGACGCCAGCGGGTTTTCATCACCGGGGCGATCATTGGTGAGCTGCCCGAACATCGTGATGGGCAGATAGAGGTCGGGTGCCGTGCTGCGCGTGGTGCCGGTGAACTCGCGTGGCGCCACGCCGATGACCGTGAACGGATGGCCATTGACCGTGACGGTGCGGCCGATGACCTGCGGGTCCGCGCCAAAGCGCCGTTGCCAAAGTCCGTGGCTGAGCACGGCCACCGGGGCATCGTCGATCTCGACGCCTTCATCCGGCGCGAAGGTGCGACCGAGCGCCGCGTTCACGCCGAGCATGGCGAAGTAGTTTCCCGAGACGAGCATCGCCCGCTGGCGTTCCGTTGCCCCGCCGGTTCCAAGTCCGACGCTCGTTTCCGCCGTCGCAGACAATTGGCTGAAGACCGTGTTCTGGCGCTGATAGTCCCGGAAGGTCGGAAAGGTGAAGTCGTAGTCTGCGGGGCCGGCGTCATGCGCTTGTCCAAGCAAGGCCAGCCGTTGTGGCTCCCTGACGGGCAGCGGCCGCATCAGCAGCTTGTCCACGACGCTGAAGATGGCGGTGTTCGCTCCGATGCCGAGCGCCAGGGTGAGCACGGCCACGGCCGTGAAGCCGGGGTTCTTCAGCAACTGGCGGAGGGCAAATTTCAGGTCGTTCATGATTCAAAGCCTGGTTTGAGGTTCATTCGCTGCGGAGCGCTTCCGTGGGATTGACCGAGGCGGCGCGATGGGCCGGGAACCAGCACGCGGCCAATGCGACCAGTCCCAGCAACACGATCACCGTCACAAACGAAACGGGGTCGAGCGGGTTCACGTGGAACAGGTCCACCTGGCTGCCGACGAAGCGGGCGACGCCGAGGCTGGCGACCACGCCGATGACAATCCCAAGCCCGGCGAGCCGGCCGCCGTCTTTGAGGACGAGCCGGAGCACGTCGCCGCGCTGCGCGCCCAGTGCCATGCGCACGCCGATTTCCCGGGTTCTCCGCGTGACCAGGTAGGACAGCACGCTGAACAGTCCCACGGTGGCCAAGGCCAGCCCCACCGCCGCGAAAAGGCTGAAAAGCGCCATCGTGAACCGGGGTTGGGCGGTCTGCTCCGACATCGTCCGCCCGAGCGTCGTCGTGTTGCTTACAGGCAGCAGCGGATCCATGGCGCGCACTTCTCCGCGAATCACGTTGAAGAGGGCCGCCGGATCGCCGTGTGAGCGGACGGCCAGGGTCCGACCCGGAGGGGCCGCCACGGTGAAGGGAACGAACGCCGACGGGAGGGATTCGCTGGCCAGTCCGTTGTTGCGGGTGTCGGCGCAGATGCCGACGACCGTGAGGTCGGGAGCGCCGTTGGTCGGCATCAGGACCGGGCCGAACGATCCTTTCAATAGATCCAAATGGATTTGACGGCCGATCGGATCTTCGCCCGCCGGCCAAAGTTTCGCCGCTGCCTCGTTGATCACGGTGAGCCGGTCGCCGCGCCGGATGTCGTCAAGGTCGAGCATGCGGCCACGGCGAAGAGCGATGCCGAGCGTTTTCAGGTAGCCCGGACTGACCAGGTTCAAGGTGAGCGGCTTGGCATCGGGGCCGGCTTGCCCGTCGATCGAATAGCCGGACTGGGCTCCACCGAAAGGCATCCCTCCGTTGCCGATGTTCGCGGCCAGCACCCCGGGGACATGTTCGATGCGTTCGAGCAATTCCTGGGCGAAGCGGTTGCGTTGATCCAGCGTCATGTAGCGGTTCTTCGGCAACATCACGTCCGCGGTGACCGCGTTCTCGGGACGAAATCCAGGGTCCACGTTCTGGAGCGCCAGGAAGCTCCGCATGGTCAAACCCGCGCTGATCAGCAGGACGACGGACAGCGCCATTTCGGCCACGATCAACGTGGAGCGGAGGACACCGCCGCGGACCGGCCCCGTCGCCGCGCGCTCGTCCTTCAGCGCACCCGCCAGGTTCGGGCGCGTGGCCTGCAACGCCGGCACGAGACCGAAGACGACGCCGGCGACCAGGGCTATTGCCACGCTGAAGAGGAGCACCGGACCGTTGACCTCGATGCGGGCTTCGTTGGGAACGTAGAAGTCGGGCATCAGCGCCACGATCAGCCGGGTGAGCGCCACGGAGAACGCGAGTCCCAGGGCGCCTCCCAGGCCCGACAGCAGGACGCTTTCGGTCAACAGTTGCCGGACGAGCCGGCCTCGCCCCGCGCCGATGGCCAGGCGGATGGCCATCTCCTTCGTCCGGCCGGTGGCCCGGGCCAGTTGGAGATTCGCGATGTTCGCGCAGGCGATCAGCAGGAGAAACGCGACCGCGCCCAAAAGCATGTGGAGCGCGCGCTGCATCTCTCCGCTGGCCGCCGTGATGTCCAGGTAGTTGGTCAAGGTCGCCTCGAAGGTTTCCTTGGGGAAGCCGTCGGGGTTGGACTTCGCCAGCTCGATCTCGAGCGATTGGAGCTGTTGTCGCGCCACCGAAGAATCGAGTCCTGGCTTGAGCCGGCCGATGGGAAAGAGGCGGCCGGGATCGCCCGGCGTGCTGGACATGGGCAACCAGACTCCGTCGCTCGTCCACCAACCGAAGCGCGAGGGCATCACGCCGACAATGGTGTAAACCTGGTCGTCCAGCCGCAGCGTCCGGCCGAGTGCCTTGGGATCGCCGCCGAAGAGGCGTTGCCAGAGCTTGAAGCTGATGACCGTGACCGGTTGCGGTTCACCCGAAGCGGAAAAGTCGCCGGGTCCAAACGTCCGCCCCAGCACCGGCGACACTCCCAGGAACTGGAACGCGTTTTGAGTCAGGCGCGCTGCGGTCACGTTCTCGGCCGCGAATTCGCCGGTCAGCAACGCACCGGCGGGCGACGTTCCCATCAAGTCGGAGAACGCCGGCAAGGCGGCCATCGGGTCGAACTCGTCCTTGCGAAACGGCCGCATGATCTGCTGGTTCTTGGCGTTCTGCACCCCCGGTGCCCAGATCAGCTCGGGGTGGGCGTAGGGATACGGATTGATCAGCACGCCATAGACCACGCTGAAGATGGCTGTCGTCGCTCCGATGCCGAGCGCCAGCGTGAGCACGGCCACGGCGGTGAAGCCGGGGTTCTTCAACAACTGGCGGAAGGCGAACTTGAGGTCGTTCATGGCGGGTTGCTGGTTGTTCGTGGTCGGTTGCGGGTTGGGGAAACAACAGCCGGCCCGTTAGTGGCCGCTGGCCACGGCTTCTCCGGCGCTTTCCTCGACCACGCGGCCGTCGAAGAGATGGACCTGGCGGTCGGCGCTGCGGGCGAAACGGGGGTCGTGCGTGACCATGCAGATGGTGGCGCCTTCCTTGTGCAGCTCGCGCAGGAGGGCCATGACGGCGTCGCCGTTCTTGGAGTCGAGGTTTCCCGTGGGTTCATCCGCGAGGAGGATGCTGGGTTTGCCGCCCAAGGCGCGGGCGACGGCGACGCGCTGCTGTTGGCCACCGGAGAGCTGCGACGGATAATGCTTCGTCCGATGGCCCATGCCGACGCGTTCGAGCGCGCCCATGGCGGCGGCTTTCCGGTCGGGAGCGGACATGCCGCGGTAGGTCAGGGGGAGCTCGACATTCTCGAACACGGTGAGGTCGCCGATGAGGTTGAAGCTCTGGAAAATGAAGCCGATCTCCTTGTTCCGGATGCGGGCGCGGGCGGCGAAGTCTAGGTTTGCGACGGGCTGGTTGTTCAGCGTGTAGGTGCCGCCCGTCGGCGTGTCGAGCAGGCCGAGGATGGAGAGGAGCGTGGACTTGCCGCAGCCGGAGGGGCCGGCGATGGACATGTATTCTCCGCGCCGGATGTCGAGGTGGATTCCATCGAGGGCGTGGGTCTCCAGTTCGTCGGTGAAGAAGACCTTGGTGATGCCTTCGAGGCGGATGAGGGATTCGTTGCTCATGGATTTTGGAAAAGGAGATCAGTTGAGGCGGACCCGGTCGTGGCTGTCCCAGGCGGACATGTCTGAGAGGATGACCTGGTCACCGACTTCGAGACCTTGGAGGACTTCGATGGTGCTGACGGAACTGCGGCCCAGTTTGACCGGAACCCGGACGGCGGCGTGGCCTTCTTCGACCAGCCTGAACAAGCCGATGGTGCTGTCGGTCTGGCCCTGCACCGGCCGGCCGATGTAGAGCACGTCGTCGAGGCGTTCGAGCTCGATGGTGCCGTCGACGCTGAGATCGGGCCGGGCGCCGCGGGGCAGGGGGCCGTCCAGTTTGACGTCCACGGTGACCGTGCCGTTGACGACGGAGGGATCGACCCGGACGACGGTGCCGGGAATGACGCCGTTGCGGGTGTCGATCTCGGCTCGTTGGCCGATCAAGACGTCCTTGGCCTGGGTTTCCGGAATCTTGATCTCCGCCTTCAGGTGGGTCGGCTGGACGATCTTGGCGAGGGTGGCGCTGGGGCTGACCCGTTGGCCGACCTGGAGGGTCTGCACGTCGCCGATCTGCTGGAGCACGCCGTCGATGCCGGCCCGGACGTGGAGCGCGGCCAGTTGCCGTTCCTTCAGAGCCAGCAGCGCGCGGGTCTTGTCGAGAGTGGCCTCGGACGCGGCGATCTGGGCTTCGGCCGAATCGTCGCCGATCGTGAGCCGCTCTTCCTCGATCGCCACGCGCCCGATGAGATCATCCGCCTTGGAGCGAGACTGGCGGGCCACCAGCGCCGGAATGAGTCCGGCTTTGAAAAGCGATTCGTCCGCGGCGGCGATGATGCGGCCCTGTTCCGCATCCGACTTCAAGGTGGCGAGCGCGGCTTTCTGCGAAAGCTTGTCGCTCTTCAGCTGGACCTTGAGCCGGACGAGCTGCGCCTCGCCGATCTTCACCTCGAACCCCGCGTCGAAGACGGCCTGCTTCAGCTCGGCGTTGCTGAGCTCCATCAGAACGGTGTCGGCTTCGACCTGGGCTCCGGGTTTGACGAGGATGCGCTCGACCCGGCCGTCGGTCTCGGACTGCACGAACTGGATCTGCTCCGGCACGAGGGTTCCGTTGCCGCGAACCTGGCGGAGCATCTGGCCGCGCTTGACGATGTCGGTCCAGACAGAGCCTTTTTCCACGCTCGGGGCGGCGGGCTTCAGCCGGGAGAAACCGACGGTGAGGGCGGCTAGAATCACGACGGCCACGACGGACCCGATGATCCGTTGGCGTTTCTTGCGGCGGGCGATGTCGGGGCGGGCGAGATCCATGGTCTTCTTAGTTGAACACGTGACCCGCGGATCGGGGACTGGATCTCTTTTTGGATCTGTGGAAATGGTTTGGAAGCGTCATGGCGTGATCCTCCTTTGCAGGGTCCGTGCCACCGGGCCGCCGGCGTCCGTTGAAGTTGGGATAAAGCTAGGCAGTTCAATAAAACGACCAAATTGCGGCCGTCTTCTCTCTCATCTGTTTGGGCCGGAGCGGCCGTTTCACCAAAACCCGTCCCACCTGTGGGACCGGCCAATCCCACCCGTGGGACGATTCGAACTAGCCGATCGGCAGACGGAGCCGGGCCACGCAGCCCGATCGGTCGGTGCGGTTTTCCAACGTCAGGCTGCCGCCGTGGGCGTCGGCGATCTGGCGGCTCAGGGCCAAGCCGATGCCGGAGCCGCCGGGCTTGGTGGTGAAGAAGGGAACGAAAAGATTGGCCGAGCTCGCGAGACCCGGGCCGTCGTCCTGCACCGAGAGTTCGACGAATTCGCCGAGGCAGTCCCAACGGATGAGGACGCCGCCATTGGGGTTCGATTCGAGGGCCGCATCACACGCGTTGCGAACGAGATTGATCAGCAGCTGGTCGAGCTGGTCGCCGTCGGCTCGGAGGGTCACCTCCGGGCCGGGAAGAGTTTCCACCTTCAGCCGGGTTTCGAGTCCGGCGACGTGCTGGATCCAATCCGCCACGCGGACCGGTTCCCGCTTGGGCGCGGGCAGGCGGGCCAGGCGGGAATAGGCCTCCATGAAGCGGCTCAGCGAACCGGCGCGCGTGGCGATGATGCCGAGACCGCTCTGGAGATCGGCCTCCCAATCCTCGGGCCGCGGACTCTTGGCGACCATGGTGATCATGGTGCCGGCGATGGACTTGATGGGCGCGAGCGAGTTGTTCATCTCGTGGCCGATCACGCGGACGATCCGCTGCCAGGCCTCGCGTTCCTCGTCGCGCAGGGCGCGGCTGAGATCCGTCAGCACGAGCATCTGATGGGGCCGTCCGTTTTGGCGGAAGGCGCTGCGGCGGATTCCATACTTGCCGCTGCCTCCGGGGAAATTCACGGAATGGGTGCGGATCGGTGCGCCGGTGAACAGGTCGCCCAGACCGAGCTCCGAGACACCGCGACCGAGCACTTGTTCCGGCGTGCGCGCCAGGAGTCTTTCGGCGGCGGGATTGGCGAACTGGACTCGCCCGTGTTCGTCGAAGGTGAAGACCGCGGCGTCGAGCTCGTTGATCACGGTGCGGACGAGGGCGGAGGCTTCCTGGGCGCCCAGCCGCTGGTCGCGCAGGGTCCGGCTCAGCGTGTTGGCTTCGTGCATCAGTTCGCCGAGCGCGTCGTCGCGCCGGGGACTGCGGGCCCGGAGCGAAAAATCCTCTTCCCGCAGCGCGGACAACAGATTTGCCGCCGTCTGCAACGGTCGAACCACCCGCTCGCGGACGGCGTGGGCCAGGGTGAGCCAAAGCAGCAGGATGAGGCCCGAGAGGAGGCTCGCGGTGGCCGTGGCAAACTCGCCGGTCCACAGGAGAACCAGCGCGAGTCCGACGGCCGGAGCGCCGGAGGCCAGCGTGAGCAGGTAGATGCGGGTTTCGTGCCGGGGCTGTTTCAAAGCGTGGGGCCGGAGGTCAGCTCTTGTGCTTCTCGAGTCGACGATAGAACGCGCTCCGACTCAGGCCGAGGGCCTCGGCGGCCTTTTGGGCGTTGCCGTCGAACCGGGCCAGCGTCTTGCGGATGAGGCAGGCTTCGACCTCCTCCAAACTCATGTCTTCCAAGCGGGGAGAAACTTCGGGAGCAGCGCGGCGCAGGCCCAGATCGTTCGCCGCGATCATGGGGCCGCGCGACATGAGCACCGCGCGCTCGATCACATGGTCGAGTTCGCGGACGTTTCCGGGCCACGGGTGATCGAGCAGCGACCGGAGCGCGGCGGGCTCGAAGCCCTCGATGGACTTGCGGTAGCGCCGCGCACGCTCCGCGAGAAAGTGCCGGGCGAGCAGGGGGATGTCCTCCAGCCGGTCGCGCAACGGAGGCAGCGGAATCTCGATGGTATTGAGGCGGAACAGCAGGTCCTGGCGAAAGCGGCCCGCCGCGACTTCGGCCCGCACGTCGGCGTTCGTGGCTGCGAGGATCCGGACGTCCGACCGGCGCGTGCGGGACGATCCGACGCGCTCGAACTCGCCGGTCTCCAGCACCCGAAGCAGCCGGGTCTGCTGGTTGGAAGCGAGGTTGGCGATCTCGTCCAAGAAGAGCGTGCCGCCGTCCGCCAGTTCGAAACGGCCGACGCGGTCCGACTTGGCGTCGGTGAAGGCGCCCTTCACATGGCCGAAGAGCTCGCTCTCGAAAACGCCCTCCGAGAAGCCGCCCATGTTCACCGAGACGAAAGGCTTTCCGGCGCGAAGCGAAGCCGCATGGAGCAGGCGCGCGACCAACCCCTTGCCGGACCCGTTTTCGCCCAGGATCAGCACATTGGCATCCGACGGGCCGACCCGTGAAACGAGTTCGAGAACGGGCTGCATCGCCGCCGACTCGGCGATGGCCTTGGGACCGGCGCCGCGCAGGAGAAGGTTCTCGGCTTCGAGGCGCTGTTCTTTGCGGAGGGAGCGACCGAGGGCGGTCTGGTTCCGGAGAATCGCCGCCAAACGATCGTTCTCCCAGGGCTTCTGCACGAAGTCCCGCGCGCCGCGCCGCATGGCTTCCACCGCCAGTTCCACGCTGCCCCAGGCCGTCATGACCACGACCGGCAAGGTGGGATCGACCGACTGGATGCGGGCCAGGAGATCCAGCCCTTCCTGCCCGGAAGTGGTGTCGCGCGCGTAGTTCAGATCGAGCAGCGCGAGGTCGAAGTCCTCTTCCGCCATGGCTTGGAGAACGGCCTGCGGGGACGTGACGGTCCGACAGGAATGGCCCTCTCCCTTGACCAGCAGCCGCAGCGCCTCGCGGACGTCCGTCTGGTCGTCGGCGATGAGAATGCGGGCGGGTGGGACGATTGGATTCACGCGGAGTCTCTGTGCCAGCGCCGACCCGATGTCGCAAGCCTGTCGTGCCCCGGAGTCGAGCGTGAGACGGGAAATGAAATCCTTGGCGCGCTCAGATCCGCTCGAAGTAGCGCACGCGTTCCCAGTCGGTGACCGCGTCGCTGAAAGCCTGGTGTTCGATCCGGGCGTGGCGCACGTAGAACTCGACGACCGCTTCGCCCAGGGCCGACTTCGCCAGAGTGGATCCTTCCAGCAGATCAGCGGCTTCGCGCAGGCTGGACGGCAGTTTCGCGAGACTCTGGTCCACGTAGGCGTTGCCGCGATATTCGTCCCCGCAATCGAGTCCTTCTTCGATGCCGGCCAAACCGGCGGCGAGCATCGCGGCGAAGGCGAGATACGGGTTGGCGTCCGCGCCCGGCATCCGGTTCTCGATCCGATACGAATTACCGTGGCCGACGATGCGAAAGCCCGTCGTGCGATTGTCCGTGGACCAGGCCATGCGCGTGGGGGCCCAACTGCCCGGCTGGTAGCGTTTGTAGCTGTTGATCGTCGGCGCGAAGAACAGCGAGAACTCCGGCGAATACTTCAGCAGTCCGCCGAGGAACTGACGGAACAGCGTCGAGCCCGCCTTTTTCTTGGCGTCCCAGAACAGGCTCTTGCCGCCCTTCCAAAGGCTCATGTGCAGGTGGCAGGAACTGCCCGCTTCGGCGGCCGCATATTTCGCCATGAACGAGACGGACTTGCCGAACTGTTCGGCGATCTCCTTCACGCCCTGCTTGAAGACCACATGGCGGTCGGCCATTTCGAGGGGCGTGGTGTAGCGGAAGTTGATCTCGTGCTGGCCGCGGCTCCATTCGCCCTTGCTGTTCTCGATCGGGATGCCGGCGGTCATCATGCCGTTGCGGATGGCGCGCATCAGCGGCTCGTCCCGCGTCGGCTGCATGACGTGGTAGTCGATGCGGTAGTCGCTGGACGGTTTGAGGTCGCGGTAGCCGCCTTCGAACGCCTCGTGGGAGGTCTGGTTGAAGAGGAAGAATTCCAGCTCGCTGGCGCAGAAACAGGTGAGCCCGTCCTTGTCCAAGCGGGCCAGTTGCCGCGCGAGAACCGAGCGCGGCGCTTCCGCGACCGGCTTGCCGTCGTGCAGCAGGAAGTCGCAGACCACCAGCGCGGTCGCCGTCTGCCAGGGCAGGACGCAGAGGGTCGACAGATCGGGCCGCATCTCGAAATCACCGAAACCGGTTTCCCAGTTGGCGACCTTGAACCCGGTGAGCGGATCCATGTCGAGGTTCACCGTGAGCAGGTAGTTGCAGGCGTGGGTGCCGTCCTTGAGCGCGGAATCGAGGAAGTGGGAGGCCGTGAACCGTTTGCCCAGGAGCCGGCCGAACTGGTCGGGAAACGCCACGATGACGGTGTCGATGGTGCCCGCTTTGACCTGGGATTTGAGTTCGGTGAGTTTCATGGGCCTTGCTGCGGTGGTCGGTGCCGAGGATCAGGGAGCGATGTAGATGTTCTTGAGCTCGGTGTAGCCCTCCATGGCGGCCATGCCGAGATCGCGGCCGATGCCGCTGGTCTTGTAACCGCCGAACGGGGCCTCGACATGGACGCTGCTGTGCGAGTTCACGCTGAGAACGCCGCTCTGCACGGCGCGACTGACGCGAATGGCACGGGACAGGTTGTGGGTCCAGATCGAGGCGCTCAGACCATAGGGCGACGCGTTGACGTCGCGGATCATCTGGGCTTCGTCGTCGAACGGGGTGATCGCGACCACGGGCCCGAAGATCTCCTGCTTCCAGCAGCGGTCCTGCTTGTCCACGTCGAGCAGGACCGTCGGTTCGAGATAGTAGCCCTTGGCAAACGGGCGATTGCCGCCGCAGGCGAACCGGCTGCCACGCTGGCGCGCGTCGCTCAGGAACGCTTCGACCGAATCGCGCTGGCCCGCCGAGACCAGCGGCCCGATCTGGGTCGCGTCCTTCGCCGGATCGCCGACGACGAGTTGCTTGGTGGCGGCGACGAACTTCTCGACGAATCCTTCGTAGACGCTGCGTTCGACGAACATGCGGCTGCGCGCGCAGCAATCCTGGCCGGTGTTGGCGAAGACGCTCATGGGCGAACACTCGGCGGCGCGGTCCCAATCCGAATCGGCGAAGACGATGTTCGGGGATTTGCCGCCCAGCTCGAGCGAGATGCGTTTCAGGTCGTGCGAGGCCAGCGACATGATGTGACGGCCGATCTCGGTGGAGCCGGTGAAGGAGACCTTCCGGATGAGCGGATGGGTCACCAGCGCGTCACCGATTGAGGCGCCCGAGCCCGGCAGGATTTGGAGCACTCCTGGCGGCAGACCGGCGGCGTGGGCCAGTTCGCCCAGCTTCAGCGCGGTCATCGGCGAGAGCGAAGCCGGCTTCAGGATGACGCAGTTGCCCGCGGCCAAGGCGGGCGCGGCCTTCCAGCAGGCGATGGGGAATGGAAAGTTCCACGGCACGATGGCCGCGACCACGCCCATCGATTCGCGCAGGGTGAAGTCGAAGCCGCCGCGCGACACGGGAATGGTCTGCCCGCAGAACTTCGTGATCGCGCCGGCGTAATACTCGAAGACGCGCGCGCCCAGTCCGGCTTCGTCGCGGGCGTCGGCGATGGGCTTGCCGATCTGAAGCACCTCCAACTGGGCGATCTCCTCGACGTGCTCGCGCAGCGAGCGGGCGACGTTGAACAGGATCTCGGTGCGCTTGCCGGGAGCGAGATCGCGCCAGCCGTTTTCCCACGCTTGTTGCGCGGATTCCACCGCGCGGTTCGCCAGATCGACGTCCGCGCCCGAGACCTCGACGACGCTTTCTTCAGTGGCCGGATTGACCAGGGTGGCGGGCTTGCCGGCGGCGGCTTGATAGGCGCCGTCGACGAAGGGTTGGTGGGGCAGGTTCATAGCACTTCGAGATAGAGCGAACGGAGGTCATCGGCCGTGACCGGCACGGCGTTGGTCTGATGGCACGGATCGGCCCAGGCCTGTTCGACGAGGGCGTCGAGCGTGGATTCCTGAACGCCGTGTTCGCGCAGCCGTTGGTTGAGATTCAAGGAGCCGAGGAATGCCCCGATGAACGCGATGGTTAGCGTGTCGGCCTCGGCGTCGGAGCACTTCAACAGGTCCAGTCCGCAGGCGATGCCGACGCGGCGATAGAGGCCGGGCTTGCGCGCCGCGCAGAACTTCATGCTGGCCACCAGACACAGCGCGTTGGCCAAACCGTGGTGCATCCCGCAGAGCGTGGAGAGCGGGTGCGCGAGCGAATGCACGACGCCGAGATCCTTTTGAAACGCGACGGCGCCCATGCCGGCAGCGACCAGCATCTGGCCGCGAGCCTCGATGTCCTTGCCGTCGCGAAACGCGCGCGGAAGCGCATCGACGATGAGATGGATGCCTTCGAGCGCGATGCCGTCGCACATCGGGTGGAACACCGGGCAGGTGAAGCTCTCGATGCAATGGGTCAACGCGTCGGCACCGGTGGCGGCGGTGAGTTTTGGAGGCAGGCCGACGGTGAGTTCGGGATCGAGCAGGACGAGCTTCGCCATCAGCTCGGGATGGAAGAGCACGGCCTTGCGCCTGGTCCCATCGAGGGTGATCACGCTGCTGCGGCCCATTTCGCTGCCGGTGCCCGCCGTGGTGGGAATGGCGATGCAGGGTGCGAGTCCGGACCAGTCCTTCTCGGCGTAGAACGTCGCCAGATCGAAACCGGGCCGCTTCACGAGAAGGCGGGCGGCCTTGCCGGCATCGAGCGCGCTGCCGCCCCCGATGGCGATGACGCCGTCGCACCCTCCCTTCAGAAACAGCGCCGCCGGTTCGCGCACGTCGGCCTCGATCGGGTTTGGATGCACGCCCGAGTAGAGATGCCAACGGCTGCCTCGGCCGTCTGCGCCCAGCGCCTTCTCCAGAAGGCGGAAGGCCTCGGTCTGGACGAGGCCGGCGTCCGTCACGACGAGCGGGCGCTGGATGCCGAGCTTCTTGAGGTGCTGGGGCAGTTCGTCGATGACGCCGGCACCGAACCGGGTGGGAGTGGGGAACGAGAAGGACGTGCGGGTCATAGGACGTAGTGCTTGATGAAATTGCCGAAGATGCGGGTGGCCTCCGGATTGGGTCGGAGCCCGGCGAGCCGTTCGTCCAAGTCGAACGGCAGCTTCGGCCGCCAGAGGGCTCGCCGCGGCTCGCCCCAGACGAACTGCAGGACCTCCGGGCTCATCTCGGGGTGGAACTGGATGGCCAAGAAGTTGCCGCCGAATTCGAACGCCTGGACGGCGGTGTGGCGGCCCGAGGCGAGGAGCCGCGCCCCTTCCGGGACTTCGAGGACGGCGTCCTGATGGCTCTCCATCACGGTCAGCTTTTGCGGCAATCCTTCGAAGAGCGGACAGGCGGAACCGGCGTCGGTCAGTTCGACCTCGACGTTGCCCAGCTCGTAGCCGCCGGGATGGCGGCCCACTTTCGCTTTCAGCACCTTTCCGAGAATCTGATGCCCGTAGCAAACGCCCAACAGCGGGGTGCCGGTGGCGCGGCAGTGCTCGATCACCTGGATCACGCGGTCGTTGATCGGATCGTCCACCCACGCGTCGCGCGGTGAACCGCTGATGACCACTCCCGCCGCGCCTTGCGCCGCGGCGAGCATGTCGTCCTTCACCCCGGCGGTGGTCAGCTCGATCGTGTCGCCGACCGGCAGATGCCTGGCGAACCAGCCACGGACGTTGCGGAGCGGGTTGGACGGAGGGTAGGCGTCGGACCATTCGTAGAGGTCGAGAAGGAGCACCGATGGTTTTGAACTTCCGGAGGCTTGATGCATGCGCGTCGGCGACCATGTCAGCTGGTTTGGCTTTCCCAGTCAATTGAACGGGTCGTCGACACCACCGGCCAAGGCTGGGGGTTGGATGGCCCAAGCCTGACCCGGCTGGAGGAACAGGGCTCCGGAGTCCTCGGTGGTGATTCGAAGGCACGTTGATGATCTTCGCCGATGGATTCAGCCACGCCGGCGTGCGCGATCGTGTCCACGTGAAGAATTGGCAGATGATGGTGGCTGCAGCTCTTGGCGTAGCGAAGGAGCGGTGTAAGGGCGTTCTGATCAATTCGGGGCTGTGCAGACAATCAACCGTGCCTTCGAACCCTGGATTTCGGTTTGATGGGCAAAAGCGCATGAAGCAAATAGAACCCAATCAGTCCACCGCTGGCGGACCTCGGAAAGCGAGCGGCTTCACCCTCATCGAGCTTCTCGTGGTGATCGCCATCATCGCGATCCTCGCGGGCATGCTGCTGCCCGCGTTGTCCCGCTCAAAAGCCAAGGCGCAGCAGATCAAGTGCGTGAGCAACCTGAAGCAGATCGCCCTCGCCGGCCTGATGTATCAGCAGGATTTCGGGAAATCGATCGGCTACAGCGACGTTAACAATCTGTGGATGAAGACCCTGATCACCTATTACGCCAACGTGGGTGCGGTGCGGGTCTGTCCCTCGACCACGGAACCCAATCCGCTGCCGACGGGGACCAAGGCGGGCACCGCCAAGATCGCCTGGTCCTGGGGTTCGAATCCCCGCTATCTGGGATCCTATGCGATCAACGGCTGGCTCTATTCCTACGAAGGCGCGTCCCAGTGGGTGCCGGACAAGCCGAAGTATTTCCTCTCGGATTCAGGGGTCGGCAACCCGACCCGGACCCCGAATTTCACGGATGCGATCTGGCCCGACTTTTGGCTGACGGCGACGGACAAGGCCGCGACCACTCCGACCGCGCTTCAGTCCGGAGACCCGGGTTCCTCTCTTGGTCGCGTCGCGATCGCCCGACATGGAGGCCGGCCCACGGTCAAAGATGCCTCCATCAACGTCGCCTGCGTGGACGGCCATGTGGAGAACGCCCGGCTGGAGCGGATCCTGGTCAACTTCGAGTGGCACAAGGGCTACGTGCCGCCAGTCGGGTTGCTGAAATAGCCGTGCGGGAAGGCTTCGCCAAACTTGGACCGCTTTTGTCCGGGCGTGAGTCGTTCAATCCCGCGCGTGGCCCTGATCCGCAGCCTTTTGTGGAGAAGCCGGGGAGGGAGTCCTTCCGTGCCTTACCGGCTGGCCCCGGCGTCTATTTTTTGAGGAGTCGGGCTGGATCCATTCGCTACATCGGCAAGGCCAAGAGCCTGCGCCAGAGACTGTGCTCGTATCGCGTGGCCAATCCCGACCGGATGCCGCGCCGGATTCTTCGGCTTGTTCACCTTGTGGGATCCATCGTGTTAGAGGAATGCGAAGACGAAACGGCGGCGTGGTCGAGGGAAGCGGAGCTGCTCTTGAAGCTGCGGCCAAAGTTGAACCGAGCCGGAGTTTGGCGTCTGACCGAGCGCTTTGTGGCGTGGCGGGCTGAGTCTTTCTGGATCGAGCTTGGCGTGTTGTCGATCGCGTGCGGGCGCCGTTTTGGATCGGAGGGTTTCGGGCCTTGAGACTTGATGTTTCCGGGGTCGGAGATTCTTTTAGTGGCAGCCCTGATGAAGCCTTCACCACAGTTGTATTGGTTCCTAGCCTTCGTGGGTTGCGCGTGGGGGGGAGGCGTCGAAGCGGCGGTGCCGAAGCCCGTGGGTGTCTTTCTGGAGGAACACTGCTTCGATTGCCACGACGCCGACGGCAAGAAGGGCGGTCTCGACCTAACAGCCCTGAAGTTCGACCTCGCGTCCCCGAAGGAATTTGAGACCTGGGTCGCGGTGCACGACAAAGTTTCCTCCGGCGAAATGCCGCCGCCGAAGAAGAAGAGCCAGCCGGCGCCGGAGGAGCGGGGACGGTTCACCCACGAACTGACCGACGACCTGGTGCGCTTCGAGCGCACGCAGACCGCAGAACAGGGCCGCGCGGTGCAGCGCCGGCTGAACCGCTACGAATACGAGGACACGCTCCGCGATCTCCTGGGAGTCCCGTATCTGGAGGTGAAGGATTTCCTGCCGGAAGACACCGTGGCCCACGGCTTCAACAAGGTCGGCGACGCGCTGGACGTCTCCTATGTGCAGATGGCGCGATATTTGGGCGCGGCGGAATTCGCGCTGCAAACGGCGATGGCGCCGCAGGTGGCGCGGCCCCAGACGACGACGAACCGTTTCTATGCGTGGGACCAGGGAGAATTCTTCGGAGCGATCAAACTGGGCGGTCCCAAGGAACGCCGCACTTGGCCGATGATCGGCCTGGAGCTGCAACGCGACCTGACCGAGGCCGAGAATCCAAAACGCCCCGAGAACCGGGACGTCGAACGAAAGAACAAGGAGGCGATGGGTGTCGTGGTCAGCACCTATGAACCGACCGAGATCCGTTTCGGCCGCTTCCGCGCCCCGGTGGCGGGCCGCTATCGTCTGCGGTTCTCGGGCTTCAGTTTTTGGATCGACCCCAAGTTCACGGAAGTGACCAAGGGCCGGCGAGCGGAGCCGGTGACGATCTATTCCGACACGCCGCCGCGGATTCTCCGGAAGCTGGGCAGCTTCGATGTCGGGGCCGATCCCACGGTCCGGGAAATGGACGTCTGGCTGCTGGCCGGGGAGACGGTCCGGCCGGATGCCGCCCGGCTGCATCGGGCCCGCCCGCCGGATTTTCGGAATCCGTTGACGACGCCGGAAGGAATGCCGGGCGTGGCCTTCCAGTGGATGGACGTCGAGGGGCCTTTGATCGATGAATGGCCGCCGGCGGGACAGCAGCTGCTCTTCGGCGATCTGCCGATGGAGGACGATCCCAAGGTCCGCGGCTTCGGCCGGGCCAAGGTCAGGGAAGGCGTCTCGGTCGTCCCGAAGAATCCGGAGCGGGATGCGGAGCGGCTGCTGCAGAACTTCATGCAGCACGCCTACCGTGTGCCGCCGAGGGATGCGGACGTGGAACGGATTCTTGGCGTCGTCACCGGAGCGATGAAGGGCGGGCACGGCTTCACGGAATCGATGTTGGCGGGCTACACGGCGGTGCTCTGTTCGCCCGGGTTTCTCTATTTGAACGAACATCAACCGGGTCGGCTCGACGATCTGGCCCTGGCCGAACGGCTGTCCTACTTCCTCATCGATTCCGAACCCGACGCGCCGCTGCGTGAGATGGCGCAGCGCGGCCTGCTTCATCGGCCCGAGGTGCTGCGGTCCCAGACCGAGCGGCTGTTGGATGATCCGAAGTCCGAGCGGTTCGTCCGGTCGTTCCTCGACTATTGGCTCGATCTCCGCGGCATCGCCAACACCGCGCCCGACACCGAGCTCTACCCCGACTATCAGCTCGACGATCTGCTGGTCGAATCCATGACCGACGAGACCCAGCAGTTCTTCCGGCAACTTGTGAGGAGGAATCTGAACGTGACCAACTTGGTGGAGTCCGGCTTCGCCATGTTGAACGAGAGGCTGGCCACGCTGTATGGCATCCCCGGCGTGGACGGCGTGGCGATCCGCGAAGTCCAGCTGCCGCCGGGCAGCGTCCGCGGTGGATTGATGACCCAGGCCAGCGTGCTGAAGGTGACGGCAAACGGCACCACCACTTCACCCGTGAAACGCGGTGCTTGGATCATGGGGCGGATCCTGGGCCGTCCGCCGCCGCCGCCGCCCGCGAGCGTGCCCGCCGTCGAGCCCGACATCCGGGGCGCCACCACCATCCGGGAACAGCTCGCGAAGCATCGTTCGCAGGAGACCTGCAACGCCTGCCACCGCAACATCGACCCCGCCGGATTCGCCCTGGAGAGCTTCGATGTCATGGGTGGCTGGCGCGACCGTTACCGGGCCGTGGGCAAGGTGGAGCCGGTCAAGGGCAGTGGACACAACGGCCTGATCTTCCACTTCGGCCTCGGCCAGCCGGTGGATCCTAGCGGCGAACTGCCGGACGGGCAGAAATTCGCCGATGTGCGGCAGCTCAAGCAGTGCCTGGTCCGGGACGACGATCAATTGGCGCGGAACCTACTGCGGCAGCTGACGGTCTACGCCACCGGCGCCCCGATCCGGTTCTCGGACCGGCCCGAAGTGGAAAAGATTTTGCAGAAAGTCCGAAGCGAAGGCTACGGCGTGCGGTCATTGATCCATGGCCTCGTGCAAAGCGACCTGTTCTTGAACAAATAGAGGAAACCGCTCCATGACATCCCAAACCTCACAGAACTCCTCGGCGTTCATCGCCACGGGCCGCGGCATCTCGCGCCGCCACTTCCTCCGGGGTGCGGGCATCGCGCTGGCGTTGCCGATGTTGGACTCGATGTTCCCGGTCTTCGCCGCCGCCGCCAAAAACTCGGACCCGACGGACGTGGGAGCCACGCCTCGGCGGATGCTCGCCATCTGCAACAACCTCGGGCTCGTGCCCGACATGTTCTTTCCCCGGGCGACCGGCCGCGACTACGCGCTCTCGCCCTACCTTGAACAGCTGAAGGACCACCGCGATGAATTCACCGTCTTCAGCGGCGTCTCGCATCCCGACGTCGACGGCGGCCATCCGGCGGACAATTGCTTCCTCACCGCCGCGCCGCATCCCGGCCGGGGCGGTTTCAAGAACACGATCTCCCTCGACCAGTTCATTGGCGAGCGGATCGGCCATCTCACGCGGTTCCCGTCGCTCAATCTCGGCGTCAACGTCGAGCAGGGGATGCGCAGCCTCGCGTGGACCGGTTCCGGAGTCTTGATCCCCTGCGAAGAGAAGGCGTCCGACGTGTTCCGTCGGCTGTTCGTCCAGGGTTCGCCGACGGAGATGGACGAGCAGGTCCGGAAGATCGAGCTCGGGCAGAGCATTCTCGACGCGGTCGCGGACCAGGCCCAGAGCCTCCAGCGCCGGGTCGGCAGCCACGACCGCGAGAGGCTGGATCAATACTTCACCAGCGTCCGCGAGCTGGAGCAGCGCATGCAGATGTCCCGCGAATGGGAGAGGAAGCCCAAGCCCGTCGTCTCCGCCAGCGTCCCGCTCGATCCCGAGAGCCCCCGCGAATACATGGAGAAGGTCCGCCTCATGTATGACCTTGCCCGGCTCGCCTTCGAGACCGATTCCACCCGTTCGATCGCGCTGCTGCTCGACAGCGTCAATTCCCCCGCGTTGGAGTTCGACGGACACAAGACCAGCGATGGCTACCACAACCTGTCTCACCACGGACGGTCCAAGGAAAAGCTGGAGCAGCTCCAGTCCATCGACGAATGGCACATGAAGCTGCTCGGAAACCTGTTCACCGAGTTGAAGGCCGTCCGCGAAGGCGACGCGACGGTGCTGGATCGCACCATGATTCTGTATGGCTCGAACCTGGGGAACGCCAACACCCACGTGACCACGAACCTCCCGGTGATCTTCGCCGGCGGTGGATTCAAACACGGCCAGCACCTCGGCTTCGACCTGGAGCGCAACTACCCGCTGCCCAATCTCTTCGTCTCCATGCTCCAGCGGATGGGGATCGAGGCGGACAAATTCGCCTCGGCCACCGGCACGATGCGAGGGCTGGAGACGACCTGACCCTAATCGGGGAAGGCCGGCATTCTGAATCGCCGATTCTTCAAAAAGTCCCTGTCAGGGCAATTCTTGCGGATCAGTTTTCGTGCAGACAATCGAGGCGCCTGCAACTGGCGTTCGCCGTTGTGGATTGTTTTCCGACCGACCATGCATCCGAACGCTAGTTCGACGCGTATCCAGTCGATGAACGGCAGGGTTCGCGCGACATGATTTCAAGAACCGGTTTGCCGTGATCCACGGACCGGCTAGAAATCAGGTCGAGGCACCTGTGGCAGCGATGGCGGGCGAAAGCGCGTGGCTGCGTTCAACCGGATGGCTTTTGCCGCCTTCAAAACTGAAACCGCGAACGCCAACCGGCGTTCGCCGCGGGATTAGATCGACATGAAATCAAGCCTTCTAAAAATGTTCGTTCTGCTGGGGGTCTTCTTCCTTTTTCCAACCTTGGCCCAGGCCCATTCGGCGGGAGGTTCGATGAACGGGTGGCAGGACGGGTTCAGCCATCCGCTGCACGGCTGGGACCATCTGCTGGCGATGCTGGCGGTGGGTATCTGGGCGGCCCAGCAAAAGGGAAGGGCGTTGTGGCTCATCCCCACGACGTTCGTCGGCGTGATGAGCCTGGGAGGGTTGGCGGGCGCGATGGGAGTCGGGCTGCCCGGCGTCGAGTTGGCGATCTCCTTGTCCGTCGTGGTGTTCGTGTTTCTCGTGGCCAGGCGCGTCCGGTTGAACGCCTTCATCGGTTCGGCGGTCGTCGGTTTTTTCGGGTTCTTCCACGGCTTCGCGCATGGAGCCGAGATGCCTGGAACGGTCAGCTTGCTGACCTTCGGCTGCGGATTCTTGGTTGCGACCCTGTTGCTGCACGCGACGGGTCTGGTGGTGGCGCGCGCAGCCGCATTGGCCATCGCCTGTTGCATGGGAAGTTCGGCGCTGGCCCAGCAGGAGACGAATCCGCTCGCATCCAATAAGGAGAACAGAACGAACACGACGACGCGCCTGCCCGAGGTCGTGGTGGAGGGCCGCGCGGACAGTCTCGTCGGCATCGCGGATTCGGCCACACAGGGCACTGTCGGGGCGAAGCAATTGGAGGCCCGACCGACGGCCCGCGTCGGGGAGATCCTGGAATCCGTGCCCGGCGTGATCATCACGCAGCACGCGGGCGGCGGTAAGGCGAACCAGTATTTCCTGCGCGGATTCAATCTCGACCACGGCACGGACTTCGCCACGTCGCTCGACGGCATGCCGGTGAACCTGCCGACCCACGGCCACGGGCAGGGCTACACGGACTTGAACATCGTCATCCCGGAACTGGTGCAGCGGGTGAACTACCAGAAGGGCGTCTACTATGCGGAGAACGGCGACTTCGCGTCGGCCGGGGCCGCACATCTGGAATCTTTCAGCGTGCTCCCGCAGAGCCTGGCGATTGTCGAAGGCGGCATGTATGGCTACGGCCGCGCCGTCTATGCCGCTTCGCCGAAAGTCGGCCAAGGAAACCTGCTCTACGGAGTGGAGGCCTACCATTACGATGGTCCGTGGGAGACTTCGGACAACTACCGGAAATTTAACGGCGTGTTGACCTACAGCCAAGGGGACTCGGCCAACGGTTTCTCCATCACCGCCCGCGGCTACCACGGTCAATGGGATTCGAGCGATCAAATCGCGGCCAGTGCCGTGGACGCCGGACTCGTGCCGCTCTTCGGATCGCTCGACGGCACGACCGGCGGCAACTCCCAGCGATACAGCCTCCAGGCCGAATGGAACCGGGCAGGGCCGGCGTCCGCCACCAAGGTCATGGCCTACGGCTTCTACTACGATCTCGATCTCTTCTCGGACTTCACCTACTTCCTCACCGACACCAATCGCGGCGATCAATTCGAACAGACCGACATGCGCTGGGCCGCCGGACTCATCGCCAGCCACACGCTCTACAACACCTGGTTCGAGCGCGAAGTGGAGAACACCTTCGGACTCCAGTTCCGCAACGACGCCATCCAAAACGGGCTCTTCAACACCTTCCGACGGCAACGCGTGGACAAGGTCGACGCATCCGACGGATCCCCGCTCCCGGCGACCGTTCGACAGGACGAAACCCTCCAGACCAGCGTGGGGCCCTACTACGAAAACCGGATCCAATGGGCGACGAAGCTTCGCAGCGTCGCGGGCCTGCGCGGCGACTTCTACCGCTACGACGTGCAAAGCACCCGCACCGAGAATTCGGGTGACCGTCTCGCCGCCATCGCCAGTCCCAAGCTCAGCCTGATCTTTGGTCCGTGGGCGAAGACGGAGATCTACCTCCAGGGCGGGCTCGGCTTCCACAGCAACGACGGACGCGGTGCGACCACGAGGGTGGATCCGGTGACCGGCAGCACGCTGGACGCGGCCGGCAATCCCATCCAGCGCGCCGATCCGCTCGTCCGGACCTACGGAGCGGAAATCGGCGTGCGCACGCTCGCAGTGGACGCCCTCCAGAGCACCCTCTCGGTCTGGTGGCTCGACATCGATTCCGAGCTGGTCTTCGCGGGCGACGCGGGCACCACGGAAGCGGGCCGCCCCAGCCGGCGCTACGGCTTCGAGTGGGCCAACTTCTACAGCATCACGAAGCATTTTTCCCTGGACCTGGACTACTCGATGTCGCACGCGCAGTTCCGCGGCGAGGATCCGGCCGGCGACCACATCCCGGGATCCATCGAGAGCGTCGTTGCCGCCGGAATCAGCTACTCTGCCGACTCGGGTCTTTTCGGGAGCCTGCGCCTCCGTTACTTCGGCCCGCGCCCGTTGGTGGCGGACAACAGCGTCCGCTCCGGCGAAACCATCCTGCTCGGTGCCCAGGTCGGCTACCGCCTCAACAAGACGTGGACGCTGACCGCCGATGTTTTCAACCTCCTCAACCGGCGCGACCACGACATCGACTACGCCTACGAGTCGCGGGTGCGACCGGGCGACCCGATCGAGTCCCAGATCCACTTCCATCCCGTCGAGCCGATCCAGGCCCGCTTGGCATTGACCGCGCGGTTTTGACGAACGGAGGCCAAGGTGACTCCGCTTCGCTTCAGTGTCGGCGTCTCACTGGGCGTGCACATCGCCGTGTCGGGAGCCGTCCTGTGGTTCGGGACGGGCCTTCGCGCCGTTCAATTGCCGTCCAGTGATCGGGAGCAGTCCATTGAACTGACACTCGTGACGATCCCCGAGGAGACGGTCGTCGATCCTCGTCCGGACACCCAGGTTGGGCCCCGCGAGCCGTCGGCCTCGGAGGCGCTGCAACAGACGGCATCGGCGACAACAGCCCCGGAGGAACCCGCCTCCGAGCCGGTGCAACCGCCGGTTGAACCCCGGCCCCCAACGGAACCATTGCCGACCGAAAAGCCTGGGCCAACGCCTCTGGAGCCACTTGCGGAGCCGAGCGATTCCGCACCCCGCGCCAAAAACTTGGAAGCGGCTGGACCTTCCCCGATGGCGGAAGCATCCGCCGCCGCGAAGTCGACCGCTGTAGCGGCCACTGGGCCGGGGCCAACAACGGTTCCAGAGCAGCATGGCTCTGCGAATCCCGGAACGGAGGCCGTATCCTCCAAGCCGATGTTCAGTCTCCGGGCAGAGCCCGACTACCGGAAGAATCCGGAGCTGCCCTATCCAGCGGCGGCTCGGCGAAGAAGACAGGAAGGGGTGGTTCTGCTGGATGTCAAAGTCAGCGCCCAAGGGCGTCCTCTTAGGGTTGAACTCAAGCACAGCTCCGGAATACAGATCCTCGACGAAGCCGCTTTGACTGCTGTCCGAACGTGGGAGTTCCAACCGGCGCGGGCGGGTTTGAACCCGGTGGAGTCCGACGTCGAAGTGCCCGTTAGGTTCAGGCTCGCTGATTGAACCATCCGCTCACTCCGCTTGGCCGACGAGCTGCGGCTGTTTCGGACCGCCGAAGCCAACGTTGACTTCGCGGTCATGGATCAATTTGTCGCCCTCGAAGCGCAGCCGCACGGTGGCGTAGAAAGGCGTCTCGTCGGCGCACACCTTCACGATGAGCGTGTCGTCCGAAAGCCAAGCGGCGCTGGCGGCGAGCGGCTCGTCGGTGTAGCGGCCCATCAATCCCGAACCGAAGTCGCCGCGGCTCCTTTTCCATTCGTGGAAGCCGCAGGCCAACCGGCTTTCGACCCCGCGTGAACGGGACACCAGCGCGAACCCGCTGCCCGCTGAATTAGGCACGAGCGTGATCGCCTCGAGCCCTTGTCCATTGTCTGCAAACTTGAACACTTTGTTCGCGATCTTGGCCACGAGGGGCGAGGCCGCTGCGCCGTCCGGCGTGCGGACCGACAAGTGGGCCAGCGTCTCTTCCAGCTCTTTGTGCGCGGTTGGATTCGCGGGCAGAGGGCCGGACTGCAAGGCGGGCAGCAGCTTGTCCCAGACGACGTTCAAGACCGCCTGCATGTCCGTCACACCGCTGGTGATCGCCACCACGGTGTCCTGTTCGGGCAGCACGATGCAGTATTGGCCGAAGGCGCCGTCGCCTCGATAGGCGCCGTTCCGGCAGCGCCAGAACTGGTAGCCGTAGCCTTGGTCCCAATCGCTCTTCGGGTTGCTGCCGTTCGAGGTCTGTTTGGAGGTCGCCGCTTCGACCCAGGCTGCGGGCAGGAGCTGCTTGCCGTGCCATTGGCCTTTCTCGAGGTAGAGCTGGCCCAGCTTCGCGATGTCCTCGGTCCGGACTTTCAGGCCGTAGCCGCCAAGATCGATGCCCTGGAAATTCGTGGCCCACGTGGCTCCGGTGATGCCGAGCGGCTGGAAGAGCCGGGGCGTGAGATAGTCGAAGACCGTCTGCCCCGTGACCTTCTGCACAATGGCCGACAGCATGAAGGTGGCGGCCGTGTTGTATTTGAAGTGGGTGCCCGGCTTGTGCGGCACCGGCTGGGCGAGGAACGTTTTCGGCGAAACCTTGTCCGCTGCGGAGGACGGTTCGTCCTGATGGCCGGTGGACATGCTGAGCAGATCGCGCACCCGCATGGATTTTAGGTTCGCGCTGGGTTCGGCGGGGGCGTCGTCGGGAAAGAACTTCAGGACCTCGTCGTCCACGCTCAGCTTCCCCTCGGCGACGGCGAACCCGACGGCGGTGGAGGTGAAGCTCTTGCTCAGCGAATACAGCTCGTGGGTGC
Organism: Verrucomicrobiota bacterium; assembly: GCA_038209745.1. GTDB lineage: Bacteria > Verrucomicrobiota > Verrucomicrobiia > Limisphaerales > CANJSG01 > CANJSG01. The sequence continues at coordinate 9,442 of JBBQXJ010000035.1, read as the reverse complement.
TCGCGGCGTCGTAGGGCCTCCACCAACCCTCGGCGATGACGTGTCCGTGCCGCACGATCATGACGCTGTTCATCGCGTCCACTTGATCGGCGGCATCGACGAACGCGTGGATCGCGGCGGACGCTACGCCCTCCGCTTCCGGGGTGCTTCGTGGGAGTGCGGACAGATCTGCGGCGTGGACCAACGGGAGTGAACCGACAAGCAAGAGTGCTGCGCAGAATGAACGGAGGCGGGTCATGCGTTCTTCGTGCCTGAAAGAACCGGGCTTGTCCCGCTCGATTTGAAGCGGACGAAAAATCGACTGTTCCGCGCTCTACCGGGACGCTGTCTTCACGATTTCCGGATCGTCCGCCGCTTCGAAGAAGCCGATGAACATCTCGTCCCAGGACTGTTTGCCGAAGACCACCGGGCGGTTCGGATTGGGGTTCGCCGGATTGGCGGCCGAGTTGTCGAACGCTCCGGAGACCAACAGCCAGCTGCCGGCCGGGACATGGAGTGGTTCCTTCAGATAGTAGCTCAGCTGCCACTGGAAGTCGTAGCGCGGCACGTGGAGGATGGTTTCCCGCTTCCCGTTGGGCAGGAGCAGCTCGTAGCGCATCCATTTTCCGCGGAAATGCATGTGGGGAAAGAGGCCGTAGATCGTGGCGGGCTTCTTGAAGGCATAGGTGGCGATGTGGCCGGCCTGTGATTCGCCGGGCGGGATGTCCAGATTGAGCTGGATGGCCTGGCGGGTCTCGGCGTTCCGCTCCTGCGGACCCGAAGCCAGATAGAGCGCGACTTCGCTGGTGTCCTCCTGCTCCGATCCGCACGTCGTGTAGTGCAGTTCCAGCGTCAGCTTCGAATGGGCGGGCAATCGTTTGGCGACGCCGTCGGGATAGTGCAGCGCGCTGGCGCCCGGGGCCCAACCGACGAAGAACCTCCCGTGGCCGCTGTCATCGTCGGATTCCCCCGGCGATTTCACGTAGAGGATGACATGGTGGACCACCTTGGGGTTGCCCGGTTTGATGTCCATGGCGGACAGCCAGACATCGTTGGTGAACGGCGAGGCGATCTCGACGTAGCGGTAGTCCACGATGCCGGTGGCGGGAACCTTCTGCGGCTCGGGCAACGCCAGGATCGTGTCGGGCTTGCCCAGGCGCCATTCCGGAAGAGGCGGCAACGGTTCTTCCAACGGATCAGGACCCAGCCCGCGAGGGGCTCCCCCTTTTACCCAGGTGAGAAGCGTCTGCGTTTCCTCGCGGTCGAGCTGGTGCGGGGTGAGAAAGACGCCGTAGTCGGGATGCGGATCCCACGGAGGCATGCGCCGGGTCAGCAGGACTTCCTCGATCATGTCGGCGTAGTTCGCCACGCGCTTATGGCTGTTCATGCTCCAGGGGCCGATCCCGTCCTTGCGGTGGCATTCCACGCAGTTCTTTTTCAACAGCGGGGCGATCTGCGTCGCGTAGTCCGGCAGGCCCAGAGGCCCCGCGACGGTGGCGAAGGAAAACCGGCAACCCTTCGGTCGCGTGTATTTTGTCGTGATCTCCTTGCCATCCAGAAAGCCGGACAACGCGTCGTCGAGGTAATTCTCGGTCGCCTGCTGTTTCTCGGCGCCTTCGGCCAATTGGTCGTCGATCGCGCCGCGATAGAAAATGTTCCAGTCCTTGGTGTTGATGGCGACGACCTCGGAGGTTCGTTCGACGCCGAGCGCGAGGGCCACCGCCTGCTTGCGATCGACCAGGAAGACGGTGCCCCAGAGGCCGATGTCGCGCCGTTCCTTGCGGATCTCCTCCGTGGTGTCGCCGGCATAGGAGTCGACCACCCAGAACGTGACGCCCTTCCCTTCGAACTTCTCCTTGAGCGCGTTGAGTTTGGGAGCGCTCTTGCGGGCGACCGGGCAGCCGTTGCCGGTGAAGAACAGAACGACCGCCTTCCCCGGCGCGCGATACAGCTCGTGGTTCAGGTCGTCCTGGTCCACGAGGTTGAAGTTGGCCACCGACCGGGCCGCCCCCGGGATCGTCCCGAGCAGGAGCAAAAGCGCGGCGGCGAGAAACGCTGGGATCACTCTGGTTGTCATCGGGAACTTTGCTCGGATAGTGGCCGTGGACTGGCCCATCCAGTGGCGCCCACGACACGATATTATGGTGAGGACGCTAGCACCTGCCGTCTGGTCGGAAAGTATTTTTGTTTCTCCCGGGTCGGGTAGCCGCCTTTGCCAGCGCCTGATGCTCCGCCTGGAAGCGGGCCACCACCTGCTTGGTGTCCATCCCAGCTTGATGACCTTCAGCGCGACGCGACGCCGCACCGGCTCGGTCTGCTCGGCGACATAGACCACGCCGCAGCCGCTTTCGCCGACCCGCTCCAGCAGCGTGTCCGGTTGCTCATGCGCCGCGAGCAAGGCTTCGAGGCGCTGGCGGAGTGCAGAGTTGTCATGGCAGGCCCCGTCGAGGAAGGCGGCGCCTTCGGCGGCGGGTTTCTCTGCGGGCAGGGCGAAGAGGGCGGCTTCGCGATCTTGGGGGGATGGCATCGGTTTGGAGGTTGGGCGACAAGGTCCTCATCCGGATCCCTCGCCCGCCGGAAGGGACGGGCTTCACCCACGTCGAGCCCGAGATCGGCTGCACGTGGGACACTTTTTCCCCGACCGGCCGGAAGGAGTGAGCGAAACCGGGGTGGCGGAGGCTCAAGGGGCCGAGTCCCGGTGTTCAGAAAATGTCGTTGTCCCGAAAGGCGTTGGTTTGCAAGCTCCCTGCCTCGTGCGTCTGGTCAACATCGGCATTATCGGCGGTGGCACCGTGGGCGGCGGCGTCTTTCAGGCGTTGTCGCGCAACGGCGGCCTGATGGCTTCCCGGCTTGGGCTGGACCTGCGCATCACGCGGGTCGCGGTCCGCAGCCTGAAGAAAAAGCGGGCGGTCGCCATTCCCGCCAAGCTCCTCACCACGGATTGGAAATCGGTCGTCGCCTCCCCCGACGTCGATGTGGTGGTCGAGCTGATGGGCGGAACGACCTTGGCGAAAGAGGTCGTCCTCGCAGCGCTGGCGGCCGGAAAGCCGGTGGTGACGGCGAACAAGGCGTTGCTTTCGGCGCATGGGGAGGAGCTCTTCGCCGCCGCCACGAAACACGGGGTCAATCTCTACTACGAGGCGAGCGTCGCGGGGGGCATTCCGGTGATCAAGGTGCTGCGCGAAAGCCTCATTGGAAACCGGGTCACTCGCCTCTACGGCATCGTCAACGGCACCTGCAACTTCATCCTCACGAAGATGAAGCACGAGAGCGCCGACTACGCCGAGGTCTTGGCCGACGCCCAACAGCTGGGCTACGCCGAGACGCCGCCCGACCTGGATGTGGACGGCCATGATGCCGCGCACAAGACGGGCATCTTGGCTTCCTTGGCCCACGGCTTCTGGGTCCAGCCCGAGCAGGTCTTCACCGAGGGCATCCGGAACGTCACCCAGCTCGACATCCAGTTTGCCGAACAGCTCGGCTACACGATCAAGCTGCTCGGAATCGTGAAAACGAGCTCGGAAGACGGAACGTGGAACGCGGAGAAATCGGGCATCGGGCATCGGGCATCCGGTATCCGGCATCGGGCATCCGGCATCCAGGTTTCCGTCTATCCCGCGCTCGTTCCGAACAGCCACGTGCTCGCGTCGGTCAACGATGTCTACAACGCGGTGCTGGTGCGGGGCGACGTGGTGGGCGACACGCTTTTCTACGGCCGTGGCGCTGGGCAGGACGCGACCGCCAGCTCGGTCTTGAGCGACTTGGCGGACGCCGCGCTCGATCTGAAATGCGGCAGCCACCATCGCGTTCCGTCCTTCGTCTGCCACGAGCGCAACGGCAAGGTGATGTCCATCGACGACGCGGTTTCCCGCTATTATCTGAGGCTGTCCGTCGTCGACAAACCCGGCGTCATGGCGCGGATCACCTCGATCCTCGGCCGGGCCAAGATCGGGATATCGTCCGTGATCCAGCAGGAAGGGGAAGAAGGCGACACGGTGCCGCTGGTCCTGATGATCCACGATGCGACGAACCGCACGATGAACAAGGCGTTGGCCGCGCTGGCGAAGCTGTCCGTGGTGAAGGCGGCGCCCGTGATGATCCGCGTGGAGAGTTTCGAATAGCCGTGGAGACCGAGATCGACATCGTGCGGGAGGTGTCTCGCCGCCTCGACGGAGCGGGATTGGACTACATGCTGACGGGCTCCATGGCGTTGAACTACTACGCAGAACCCCGGATGACGCGCGACATCGACCTCGTGCTCGTGCTGCCGCCCTCCCGGATCGACGAGATGGTCGGGCTCTTTCAGACGGACTTCTACGTGTCGGCCGATGCGGTGCGCGGGGCGTTCGACGGCGGCCGGATGTTCAACTTCATCCACTTGAACAGCGTCATCAAAGTGGACTTCATCCTGCGCAAGCCAGGGACGTTTCGGGAAAACGAGTTTGCCCGGCGTCGGCGCATCCAAGTCGCCGGTTTCGAGACCTGGATTGTCAGCAAGGAAGACCTGGTCCTCTCCAAGCTGGCCTGGGCGAAGGACTCGATGTCCGAAAAGCAGCTCGACGATGTCCGCAGTCTGCTCGCCTCCGGCGTGGACGAGAACTACATGGGGATGTGGACGAAGGAATTGGGCTTGGATAGCCTGATGCAACATTGCCGCCATGAATGACACGTCCGCCCCAGTCCAGTTGCTGCACAGGGAGATGATTCTCCGGCTGTCCCCGGCGGACCGCTTCTTGATGGGGGCACGGATGTTCGAATCCGCCCGGCAGATGATGCTGGCATCCTTTCCCGCCGGCCTTTCGGAACAGTCTTTCCGGCATCTGTTGTTTCGCCGCCTCTACGGCCGGGAATTGCCTGACCTCTGCGTGCGTGGCCCCTTTGCTCCCGAGAATCCGGCCGAAGTGAAGCCGGTCTAGCCCCTTTTCGACCATGTCCGCCCCGATACGCGATGCCCTTTCTTCCGCCGCCCGTAGGCTTGGTGCGATCCACGCCCGTGGCCTCTGGCTGTCGCCCGTGGTGATCCGCGTCGAGAGTTTCGAATGAGCACGCTTCTGTTCCGCTCCACCAACGGCCGGTCCCCCGCCGTCAACCTTCGCGAGGCGTTCCTCGCGGGCCAAGCTCCCGACGGCGGGCTGTATCTCCCGGAGCGGTTCCCACGGCTCACGGCGAAGGAGATCGCCGAATACGCCGAACTGCCGTATCGCAAGGTCGCCTTCCGCGTGCTGAGGAAGTTCACCGAGGGAGTCATCCCGGACGATGCCCTGTCCGCGATGTGCGACAAGGCCTACGACTTCGGAGTGCCGTTGGAGGTCATCCATCATGGCGTCTATCTGATGCGGCTGGACCAGGGGCCGACGGCGTCGTTCAAGGACTTCGCCGTGCAGATGATGGCGCAGATGTTCGGGCGCTTCCTGAAGGAGGATGGCCGGGAAGTCACCATCCTCACCGCGACCAGCGGCGATACTGGCGCGGCCGTCGCCCATGCGTTCCACAAGGTGCCCGGCGTGCGCGTCGTCGTGCTGTTCCCGATCAACGAGGTGAGCGCGAGCCAGCGCCGGCTCATGACCACGCTTCAGGACAACATCCGCACGGTGGCCGTCGACGGGAAGTTCGACGATTGCCAGGCGATGGTGAAACGGGCCTTCACCGATCCGACGCTCGAGCACATCCACCTCTCGTCGGCCAATTCCATCAACATCGGCCGGCTGTTGCCGCAGTGCGTCTATTACTTCTACGCGGCCTCGCGGCTGGCGCAGCCGGGCGAGCCGATGGTCTTCAGCATCCCGAGCGGCAACTTCGGCGACATGATGGGTGCGGTCGTCGCCCGGGTGATGGGATTGCCCGTCCGCAAGATCATCGCGTCGGTCAACGACAACGACGCCTTCCCGCGTTATCTCGCCAGCGGCCACTACGAGAAGATCTCCCCGTCGCGCAACTCCGTCTCCAACGCGATGAACGTCGGCCATCCGAGCAACCTCGCCCGGCTCGTGGCCATCTACGGCGGGCAGATGGACGAGACCGGGGTGATCCACAAGCAGCCCGACCTGGACGCGATGCGCCGGGACGTTTTCTCCAGCTCGATCACGGACGAACGCACGCGCACGTCGCTCCGTGAATTCTGGAACAAGTATCAGATCCTCCTCGAACCCCATGGCGTCGTCGCGTGGCAGGGTTTCCTCGACTGGTGCGCCGTGGAGCCGCTCGGCCGGACGCCCGCCGTCATCGTCGAGACGGCGAACCCGGCGAAGTTCCCCGAGGAAGTGGAGAAGGTCGTTGGTTGGGCACCCGACGTGCCCGCCTCCATGGTGACCGGGCTCAAGCTGCCCGAGGACTATGATCGCATGGGCGCGGACTACGAGCGGTTCCGCGAATACCTGCTCGCAACCCATGCTCCCGCCTGACCGGCTTTGTAAAACATGCCGAACCGTCCAATCCTCCTCCCATGCGTCACGAGTTGAAGTTCACCATCCTGGTTGAAACAGGCGAAGAGGGCTGGCGGGCCGGCCAGCTCGCGGAGCTGCCCGCCGTGATGCGCCCGGGGGAAGACGAAGGAAGGACAGCGGGAGAACCTGCTCGATGCGCAGGAGCTTTATCTCGAAGTCCAGCGCGAGGAACGGACCCGTGAACCCTTGGCCACAAACTTCGTGCAGGAGCATCTCATCCTCACCGGCCCGTGAAACCCCGTGATCTCGTCCGTCATCCCACCGCCCACGGCCGTCAGCTTCTGCGCGAAGGCGGCTGGCATTCCGTCTACAAGAATTCCGTCACGGGCAAGGTGGCTTCCGTGCCTCGGCATGTGGAAATGGACCGTTTCCTCGTCGTGAAGAACTGCCACGAGTTGGGCGTTCCCGAACCCTAGTCACCTTCGCTTTCTCTATGCTGATCGTCCAAAAATTCGGCGGCACCTCCGTCGGCAACACCGACCGGATCAAGAACGTCGCCCGCCGCGTGGCCCGGTCCCGCGCCGAGGGCAATCAGATCGTCGTCGTCGTCTCCGCCATGAGCGGAGTGACCGATAATCTGATCAAGATGGCCAAGGACCTCATGTCCATTCCCGACGAACGGGAGATGGACATGCTCCTGGCCACCGGTGAACAGACCACGACCGCTCTGTTGGCCATCGCGCTCCATGCTCTCGAAGTGCCCGCCGTGTCGTTGACCGGCGCCCAGGCGGGCATCGTGACCGACGGCGTCCACACCAAGGCCAAGATCCAGAACATAACGCCGAAGCAGATCCACTCGCTGCTCGACGCCGGCAAGGTCGTCATCGTGGCCGGCTTCCAGGGCCAGACTTTGGAAGGACATATCACCACGCTGGGCCGCGGCGGTTCCGACCTCACGGCCATCGCTTTGGCCGCCGCCGTCCAGGCCGATCACTGCCAGATTTTCACCGATGTGGACGGCGTCTACACCGCCGATCCCCGCATCGTCCCCGGTGCCAGGAAACTCTCCGAGATCTCCTACGACGAGATGCTTGAACTCGCCTCTCTCGGCGCCAAGGTCATGCAGAACCGCTCCGTCGAATTCGCGAAGAAGTTCGGCGTCGTCTTCGAAGTCCGCTCCAGCCTCAACGACAACCCCGGAACAATTGTGAAAGAAGCCACCCCCAGCATGGAGGACGTCGTCATCCGCGGCGTCTCCCTCGACAAGAACCAGGCCAAGGTGACCGTCGTCGGCGTGCCCGACCGGCCCGGTGCCGCCGCGAAGCTCTTCCGCGCCCTCGGCGACGGCGCGATCAACGTGGACATGATCGTGCAGAACGTCAGCCACGGCGGCGGCACCGACATCTCCTTCACCAGCGACAAGGCGGACCTGCTCAAAGCCCGCAAGATCATCGACGCGCTCCAGGCCGAAGCCGGCTTCAAGTCCGTCGACGTGTCCGAGAACATCTGCAAGCTCTCGGTCGTCGGGGTCGGCATGAAGAGCCACACCGGCGTGGCCGCGAAGATGTTCGAGGTCCTCGCACAGGAAGACGTGAACATCCAGATGATCTCCACCAGCGAGATCTACATCTCCGTGGTCATCGACATCGCCAAGGGCCCGCAGGCGCTGGAGGCGGTGCACAAGGCGTTCCTGGAATGACCGGGGGAAAGCTGTGTCGTCCGGAGCGCGGAGCATCGCTCCGTCCGCGCCTCGGTTGCACACGCGGAGCGATGCTCCGCGCTCCGAGGCTCGCCCGATAAATCCGTTGACCGCGCCCATGTTCGCGTGTTTTTTATCTGCAAGATGAATCCGTCCGTGAACCTTCGACTTTCGCTTTTCGCGCTGCTTCTTAGCCGCGCGGCAGTGGGGGTTTGACCGGATTCGAGAGATTTCCAGAACCCCGCTGCCGTGATTGGCGGCGGGGTTTTGTTTTTGTCTGACCCGGCCGCCGCCCCGGCGTTAACCTCAACCGCCATACAGTCATGTTGAAGAACACCGTATCGAAATACCGACCGTTTCCCCCGGTCGCGCTGCCGGACCGCCAATGGCCCAGCCGCGTGCTCACCGTCGCGCCCATCTGGTGCAGCGTGGACCTGCGCGACGGCAACCAGGCCCTGGCCGTGCCGATGAACGTCGCGCAGAAGCTCGAGCTCTTCCAGATGCTGGTGAAGTGCGGCTTCAAGGAGATCGAGGTCGGCTTTCCCTCCGCGTCGAACACCGAGTTCGCCTTCAACCGGCTGTTGATCGAGAAGGGCCATATCCCCGCCGACGTCACCATCCAGTGCCTCGTCCAGGCGCGCGAAGACCTGATCGAGAAGACCGTCCAGTCGTTGATCGGCGCCAAGAGCGTCATCATCCATCTCTACAACTCGACTTCGCCGGCCCAACGCCGCGTCGTCTTCGGCAAGTCCAAGGACGAGATCAAGGCGATAGCCGTCCAGGGCGCGAAGTGGATCCAGGAACGGCTGCCGCGCTTGGTTGGAACGAACGTGCGCCTCCAGTATTCGCCCGAGAGTTTCAGCGCGACCGAGTTGGAATTCGCCAAGGAGATTTCCGAGGCCGTGATGGACGTGTGGCAGCCCACGCCCGAGCGAAAGATGATCCTGAACCTGCCCGACACGGTCGAAGTGGCCGGGCCCAATGTCCATGCGGACCAGATCGAGTGGATGTGCCGGAACCTCAAGAACCGCGAGTCGCTCGTCATCTCGCTGCATACCCACAACGACCGGGGCACCGGCACCGCCGCGACCGAGATGGGCTTGTTGGCCGGCGCGGATCGCGTCGAAGGCACGCTCTTCGGCAACGGCGAGCGCACTGGCAACTTGGACATCGTGCAAGTGGCGATGACCCTCTACATGCACGGCATCGATCCCGAGCTGGACTTCTCCAACCTGCACAAGGCGATCGACGTCTATGAACGCTGCACCGGCATGACCGTTCCAGCGCGCCATCCGTATGCCGGCGAACTCGTCTTCACCGCCTTCAGCGGCTCGCACCAGGACGCGATCAAGAAGGGCTTGGCCGAGTGGGACGTCAAAAA
>JBBQXJ010000034.1:0-45957 GCA_038209745.1 Verrucomicrobiota bacterium | reverse complement strand
AAGTTTTTCGAAGAACCGCAGCAACACGGCCTCGCGGTCGGGATCGGGCAGTTCATGCAGGGCGTCGTCGAGGAATGGCTGGATCTCCCCCCAGACGGCGCTGGAATCGTCGGGCGTCGGCAGGTTCATGGTGGTTTGTTCTCGATGACGCCGACGCTGTTCCGTGCGCCGCAGCTTGCCGGCGGCGAACCGCGTGCTGGTGTGGAGCCAGCCCGCCAAGCTGCCGTGGGACGCGAGCTCGTGGGCCTTCCGCGCCAGATCGGTGAAGACCGTCTGGGCCACGTCCTCGGCTTCGGCGGTGTTGCCGTCGAGCAGGCGCAGGGCGGCGGAATGGACGAGGCCGAGGTGGCGGCGGACAAGTTCGTTGAAGGCCGGCTCGGAACCGTCCGCCGCATAGGCCTTCAGCAGTTCGGAATCGTGGGTCGTCATTTCAACCAATCAGCACCCGCCGTCGGCGAAACCGGACAAGGAATCTCGCCCGGAACAAAACTTGGCGGATCAGCGGCTTCCCAATCCACGGAGAGTCTCCCCCAGCCGGGCCGCCTCGGATCGGAGCTCCCCCACCGCCGCCAGCAATCCGCAGTCGGCCGGCGGAGTCACGATTTCCCCTGACGGTTCCATCGCGGAGGCGTGGTCTTCCGGATCACCAAGACCGGCTTCGCGGAAGCGTTTCAAGCGTTCGAGGATCAGATCGCGGACGGTCTCGGCGTTGTCCACGCAGTGGAAGTGGCCGCGATGCATCGACTGGTCCTGGCCAGGATGGGCCTGCTGGTCGCCCCCGCCGCCGGCCGACCGCACCTGCACGTCGGCCAAGCCGAGGAGTCGTTGGAGCGGCCCTTGCGAGACGGCGACGTGCTGGATGTTGGCGAAGCTCATGGTCATCTCCTGCACTTTCCAGACCCCGGTGCGGATGCGCAGGCTACGGTCGGTGACGACATACCAGCGCATCTCGTAGTCGAGCCGCACCATGGCGTAGGTCAACGGCAACTGCACCAGGAACACCGCCACGGAAGCGCCCTTCACCACCCAGAGGAGCGTCGCCCAGTCGCCCACGGCCCGCTGGACCTCGACCCGGGCCCCGATCAGAACGCCCAACCAAAAGACGAGTCCGGCGACCGCCACCAACTGGCTGGCCAGCCAGCCCAACAAACGCAGCCGGTAGAAGTTCTGTCCGGCGCGGAAGACCTTCACCGAGGCGGGATCGCCGAACGGAGCCTCCGGTTCGGGCGGCACGCGGAGCCAGTGCAGCAGCGTGGTTCTGAGGGTCTCAAACATGGGGAACTCCTTCCCGGGGACCGTCCGGACCGGGGCCGCGTTCCAGAAGCTTCCGCACTGCGCGCAGCTCGTTCGCGGTCTCGCGCAGAGCGGCGGTCAATTCCAGGATCGTGTCCGCATCGATCCCGCCCGCAGGCGCTCCGGCGGTGGCGCCGGCCGATGTCCGGTGGGGCGCTTCCTTCACTCCGCGCATCCGGGCGTAGAGAAAGTCGCGGACCGCCTCGAATTCCTTGATCCCCTCGATGGTCATCTCGGCCGAGGCATTGCCGCTCGCGGTCTGGATCAGGATCTTGGACAGACCGAGCCAACGCTCCACGACGTTGGACCGAAGATGGATGTCCTGGATGCGGGCGTAGTTCACGATGACTTCGCGGCGGAAGAGGATGCCCCAGCGCATGGAGATCCCTTCGTCCGTGAAGCGGTAGCGCATCGTGTGATAGCGGAAATAGTTCGGCAAAATGAGGATCGGGAAGAGCGGCGGCACGACCAGGCAACCGAGGATGTAGTAGGTCCAAAGGCTCCGGTGCGGCCGTTCGATGGCCATGATCGCCGCGTCGATCGGTGGGGGATTCACGGAGCGGAGCAGACGGCAAATCCGCGGGTCCTGCAAGAGCCTCCCCCCGGAACGTGGGGCGCGGATGGACTGTCCACCAGGAGGACTTGCTGCCATAAATCGCCCGACAATCTCCCCGGCTCCAAACCCTCCAAAAGCATGAACCTCAACCGACGTTCTTTCCTCGCCGCCGCCACCGCCCTGCCCGCCGCGCTCGCGCTCCGGCCCGGAACGCTCGCCGCCGCCGCCGCGCCGTCCACCGCCAGGCCCAACATCAAGCTCGGCATCTCGACCTATTCCTACTGGCATTTCAAAACCGAGAAGGTGTCCATCGAATCGTGCATCGACCGCACCGCCGCCCTCGGCGTGGACGGCGTGGACATCCTCCATCGGCAGATGGATCTGGAGGAGAAGGGGCCCGTGGACGCCGCCGCGCGCGCCTATTGCCAGAAGCTCAAGCGCCACGCCTTCCGCAACGGCGTCTCGCTCATCTCGCTTTCGACCCACCAGAACTTCGTCAGCCCCGAAGCGGACAAGCGGCAGGCGGCCATCGACCACACGGTCAAGACGCTCCAGCTCGCCCACGAACTCGGCACGCCCAGCATCCGGCTCAATTCCGGCCGCTGGAACACCATCGCTTCCTTCGACGATTTGATGACGGCGCGTGGCATCGAGCCGGTGCTGCCGGGCTACCAGGAAGACGACGGTTTCAAGTGGTGCATCGACTCCATCGCCAAGGTCATCCCCAAGGCCGAGGAATACGGCGTGGTGATGGCGCTGGAAAACCACTGGGGATTGACCCGCTCGCCCGAGGGGCTCAAGCGCATCATCGATGCCCTGCCCTCCCCTTGGCTCGGCATCCTGATGGACACCGGCAACTTCCTCGAAAACCCCTACGACAAGCTCAAGCAGATCGCGCCGAAGACCGTCTTCGTGCAGGCCAAGATGTATCAAGGCGGCGGCGAGTGGTATACCCTCGACCTGGACTACCCGCGCATCGCCGGGATCCTCCGGGACGCCGGCTACAGCGGCTTCGTCTCGCTGGAAATGGAAGGCAAGGAGAACCCCGACACCGCCGTGCCGAAGAGCATCGCCATCCTCCGGCAAGCCTTCGGGGTATAGGACCCAAGACGGCCGGGGCACGGCCGGTCACGTCCGCGCGTGCCTACCGCAGCCAGACACCGAACTTTCGCGGTGGGTTCTCGCGAACGTGACCGTCCGCGCTCCGAATCCTGGGCCCGAACTCAGCCGTCCCGCTTCCGCTTCAAGCCAAGGTCCTTCTCGTAGGTTCCGAGGTGGACCTCGCGCCGTTCTCCGGCGCCTTTGAGCTCGGTGGCCAAACCGTCCATCCGCTGGTGCGCGGTCTCGGCCACGGCGCTCTCGGGGAACTGGTCGATGATCCGCTGCAGCGCCCGCCGCGCGCCTTCCAGATTGTGTCCCCGCCGGATTTCGATCGTCGCCAGCAGGTTCATCCAACGGGAAATCTGCCGTGGCGACTGATGGGGCACGGCCATGGCGGTGTTGATCTGGGCCCGGGCCGAATCCGTGTCGGCCAGGTCCTCGGCCAACATCCGCACCAGCTCTGAGCGGGCTTCGGTGTTGCCGGGAAACGCCTGCACCTGGTCGAGCAACGCCGTGAGCCGACGATCCAACGTCTCCGCCGGATCCGGCAACGCGACGGGCTTCAAGCCGAGATCACGGATGCCGACCTTCAGCTCGACGTGGGCGGGTGCGTCCCTGGCTTCCATCGTCTCGACCGTCGGAAGATGGCCGATTCGTTCGGCGGCGTTCGCGGCCTGAAGGGTGTCCGGCAGCCGCGCGATGATCTCCTCCAGCGCTTCGCGGGCGGCCAGTGGATCGCGGCGGCTCTTGAGATGGATATCCGCCAGAAGGTTGAGCGCCGAAGCGATGCCCGGAGCGGCGAGGTTCGGCAGGAGGAGAATCTCGCGGAGCGTCGCTTCGGCGGCAGAAGGTTGCCCGAGTTTGTCGGCCTGGATCTCCGCCAGCATGATCCGACCCCGGATATCGTTCGGATAGAGCGTAAGTTGCCGCCGGATCTCAGTGGCCGCTTCGGCGAAGCGACCTTGGTGCAGTCGCGACTCGACGACTGAATAGAAGGGCCCCGCCTCCGCCTCCTCACGGCCCCCGTCGAAGAGGCTCGTCAACGGCGAGAAGACAAAAGCTGCGATGTTGGCCGCCCAGACGATCGCGACGATGATCGCGAACGGCAGGACCAGAAGCATCCCGAACACCGCGTCGTATCCACCCTTCGCCAGCATCGGTCCAGTCAGCTTCATTCCAGCAAAAATGAGGAAGAACGTCAGCCCCCCCTTCCAGACCAGGCGCAGCGGCTCGTCGCTCCTCCTCAGTGTCCGCCAAAACAGCCAGCCAATGATGCCAATCGTGGCCAATACGATGAGGAAGGCCTCAATGATCGAACCGAGAGAGCGTGGCGGGATCGGATCCATAGGGGGTCGAGGCGGCCGACACCGGCTCGCATGGAGTTGGACGGGGGTGGAGCGAAAACCTCACACGAAAAGACGCGGTGCCTATCGACGGTCCAGATCGAACTCCAGCACCGTGTTGGACCGGCCCGGAGTCCGGATGCTCATCTGCTTGAGCTGATACCGACCGTCGACCTTCACCATGCTGGATCCGCTGAGGCTGAATTCCCGGATCATCTTCCCTCCGGCATCATAGCCTTCCGCGACCAGGATCGCGCCGGATTCGCGGTCGATCCAGGACTTCAACCGGACCATGCCGTTGGTGGCGGCGGGGCGCGCGCTTTCCAGCACGACGCACGGTTGGCCGAGGCGCATTTCGGACTTCAAGAGCGTTTGTTTCGGCCAGCGGAGGAAGTCGAGACCGAGGCTGCCCAGCGTAAAATCCGAACCGCCAAGATTCTGGTCCAGCGCGTCGCCGGAAATCGGAGCCACCACCGGCGGCCTGCCGTCTTCGCTGACGCCGAACAGATAGGATACGGCTCCGCCCGCCCCCTGCACGATCACGAGCTTCTCGGCCGGATTGCGGGAGGACAGCGTCACGGAGAAGGCGGTGCGGACGGTCTCTCCCTCGTGCGTCACCGAGCAGGCCACGGGCACGTCCCATCGCTCCCGACCGCGCTTGATGTGGAGCGTCGCCTCGGCGGTGTCGACGGGAATGACCTGCGGCATCTCGGCGACCAGAAGGGAGGCGTCCTTGAGCGCTTCGGCGGAGAAGAACGACCCGGACTCGGCGGCCAGCGCGGTGTGGGCCGACAGAAGAACAAGGCAGCCCAGCGACAAACGCAGGAAAGACGATCGGATCATCCCGCTTGGACTAGGGGCGGACATTGCCGGATTCACGACGCCTTCACCTTCGTCAAGGCCAAGGTCAGCACCTGCGAGACGCGCTCGATGAAGTGGACCTTGAGCTTCCTGCGCACTTCGATCGGGACCTCTTCCCAGTCGTTCCGGTTCTGCGCGGGCAGGATGATCTCGGTGACGCCTGAACGGGCGGCGGCCAAGACCTTCTCCTTGATCCCGCCCACCCGCATCACCCGGCCACGCAGGCTGATCTCGCCGGTCATCGCCAACTTGGACTTCACCGGTCGGCGGGTCAGCAACGAGGCCAGCGCCGCCGTGATGGCCACGCCCGCGCTCGGTCCGTCCTTCGGTGTGGCGCCGGCGGGCACATGGATGTGGATCTGTTCCTTCTCGAAGTCGGAAACGTCGAGCTTCAGCACGGCCGCCTGGCTTCGGAGATAACTCAACGCGGTCTGGGCGCTCTCTTTCATGACGTCGCCCAACGAACCGGTCAGGATCAAGCCGCCCTTGCCGGGCATGCGCGTGGCCTCGATGAAGAGGATTTCGCCGCCCACCGGCGTCCACGCCATCCCAATGGAGATGCCGGGCTCGTCGAGCTGTTCGGCTTCGTCCCGAGTATAACGGGCGGGACCCAGCAGCTTCTTGAGATCGCCGGCCTCCGCCTTGAAGGGAACGGCCCGGCCGTTCTGTCCGACGATCTTGCGGGCGGCCTTGCGGGCCAAGGCTGCGATCTCGCGGTCGAGCTGCCGCACACCGGCCTCGTGGGTGTAGTCGTTGATCAGCCGTCGCACCGTGGGCGGCGGAAGCCTGAACTGGGCGCGCTTGAGTCCGTGTTCCTTGGTCTGTCGCGGGATCAGATGGCGCGTGGCGATCTGGAGCTTCTCCTCGGCCGTGTAGCTGGGGAGCTCGATCACTTCGAGCCGGTCGCGCAACGCGGCGGGAATGGGATCCAGCCAGTTCGCCGTGGTGATGAAGAGCACCCGCGAAAGGTCGAAGGGCACGTCGAGATACAGGTCCATGAAGGACGTGTTCTGCGACGGGTCGAGCACTTCGAGCAGCGCCGATGCGGGGTCACCACGACCGTCGTTTCCAATCTTGTCGATCTCGTCGAGCAGGATGACGGGATTGCGGCTTTCGAGGCGGCGAAGAGTCTGGATGAACCGGCCGGGAAGCGCTCCCACGTAGGTGCGCCGATGTCCCCGGATTTCCGCGTCGTCGCGCAGACCCCCGAGGGAGAGCCGGCCAAATTTGCGGCCCAAGGCTTCCGCCACGCTCTGGCCGAGCGACGTTTTCCCGACACCGGGAGGACCGGCGAGACAAAGGATGGGCCCCTTGATCTGGTGCTTGAGCTGGAGGACTGCCAGGAACTCCAACAACCGTTCCTTCACCTTGCCCAATCCAAAGTGCTGTCGATCAAGAAGGACGGCGGCGGCCTTCAGGTCGAACTTGTCGTCGGTGGACTTGTTCCACGGCAGGTTGACCAGCCAGTCGATGTAGTTCCTCGCCACGGTGTATTCGGCGGAGGACTGCGGGGTCTGCTGCAGCCGGTCCAGCTCCTTGAGGGCGACCTTCTTGGCCTCGGCGCTCAGTCCGTTCTTCTCGACCTGTTCCCGGAGGGACGCGATCTCGGTGGAACCGGTGTCCCCTTCTCCCAATTCGCGCTGGATGGCGCGGATCTGCTCGCGCAAAAAGTAGTCGCGCTGCGACTTGGACATTGTTGCCTGCACTTCGCTCTGGATCTTGGAGCCGAGCCGGGCCACCTCGACCTCGCGGTTCAGCCACGGCAGCATCCGGTTCATCCGTCCCCGGATGTCGGGAGTCGAAAGAAGGTTTTGGCGTTCGTCCAGGCTCAGGTTGACCGTCGCCGCGATGACATCGGTCAAGCGGCCGGGATCATCGGTGTTGAGCGAGGCGACCTTCACCTGCTCGGCGAGGTTCGGCGACAGTTTGATGATCTCCTGGAAAAGCCTCTCGGCGTTCCGACTGAGCGCGGAGATCTCGACGGATTCGTCGAGCGGCTCCTCCAGATACTCCACCTTCGCGACGAGATAGGGCGTGAGTTCGGGGAATTCGCCGAGCTTCACCCGGCGCAGTCCCTCGACCAACACGCGCACGCTGTTGTCGGGAAACTTGAGCATGCGCAACACCCGGGCGCAGCAACCCGAGGTGTGGAGGTCGTCCGGAAGCGGATTCTCAACATCCGGTTTTCTCTGGAGAACCAGACCGACCAAGCGGTCGCCGGCCACCACATCATCGATCAACCGGACGCTCTGGGACGTCTCCACCAACAACGGGGCCACCATCCCTGGAAAGATGACGATGTCGGAAAGGCCGAGGATAGGAAGGCGATCCGGCAACGGCTTCTCGACCGGGGCCAACGACGGGCCTCCGGACGTTTCGTTCAGAATGTTGATCAGCTCGGACTCGGGGGACGACATCGTGCGGTCTTGGGTTGCGGCCCCTGCCCAAGGGCCCTGTGTGGGCCGGAGCCCCAACGCGTATTACTCGCCGGAGATCGGCACCGAAGTGCCCTTGGACTTCGGCGGCGCAGCCGGGATGTCGATGCGGAGGAAACCGTTTTGATACACCGCCTTCGCGGAAGACGGATCGAATCCCGGAGGGAGATCGACGGTGCATTCGAACGGACCGTAGTTGATCTCCATGATCAGGAAGCGACACTTCCCTCCACGGCAGTGGTCCTTACGTTGTCCCCGGATCCGAAGGCGGCTGTCCTCCACCGTCAGCTGCAGGTCCTCCCGCTTCATTCCCGCCAGCTCCACGTTCACGACCACGCCCTCGGGCGTGAGGTAGACATCGGTGTTGGGGACCCATCCGGAGCCGACCGTCGGGGTCGCGGCCGATTTGTGCTCACGGAAACGAAACGTCGTGTTGACCACTGGCATAAAGCTCTTTGTAGGAAAACTGGATCAGCCGCCTTTGACAAGTATTCTGGCGCGCTCCCCTCTCTTCCCAGTCAAGACGATTGACTGGCCGGGACGAACCGACGCGTTTCCACCACATCCACAATGGCCGCCCTTTTGAAACGGAAGACGACGACGGGCAAGCAGGCGGGCACGAACAAACAACCCCACGGTCAATCCCACCAAGGCCAACGAAACTACCTGCTGCCAGTCCATTGGTGATGAAGATAACGGCGACCGCAGGACTGGCAACAAGCTTGTTTTGGCGGAACCTCCACTGCCCTTGTCGCTGCGTTTTTTGACGCCCCCAATCCGGGCGGCTTGATTCCCGAGGTCCCTGGGCGACATATTAACCGTATGCAAATAGATCCGCCGTCGCCCTCTTCGCGTCGCCAGTTCCTCAAGTCCTCCGGGACACTCCTCGCAGCCGGCACCCTCGCCAGCCCGTTCATCCTCACTTCGAAATCCCGCGCCGCTGAAATGGGCCCACCGATCAAGATCGGCCTCATCGGATGCGGCGGCCGTGGCACCGGCGCGGCCCAACAGGCGCTCTCCGCCGACAAAGGCGTCATCCTTACCGCCATCGGCGACGCGTTCTCCGACCAGGCACAACGCAGCTTGGCCGCCCTCAAGGGCGAAGAATCCGTCGCCAGCCGCGTCAAGGTGAACCCTGACAATATCTTCATCGGTCTCGACGCCTACAAGAAGGTCATCGATAGCGGCGTCGACTTCGTGATCCTCACCACGCCACCCGGATTCCGCGCGCTCCACATGCGCTACGCCGTCGAAAAGGGCAAACACGCCTTCGTCGAAAAACCGATCGCGACCGACGCCACCGGCTACCGGCTGTTCATGGAAGCCGTCCGGATGGCGAAGGCCAAAGGCCTGGCCGTCGGTTCTGGTTTCTGCTGGCGCTCGCATCTCGCCCAGCGCGCCGTCTACGAGCGCGTCCACGCCGGCGACATCGGCCAGATCCAGGCCATTTACGGCACCTACAATACGAGTCCGCCCAAGACTCCGGTTCCCCGTGAAGCCGGTTGGACCGACATGGAATATGTGCTCCGCAACTGGATGCAGTTCCCTTGGCTCTCGGGCGATTGCCTCGTCGAGCAGTGCATCCACAACGTGGATTTGACCAACTGGGCCATGAAGAACGAGATGCCGGTCAAGTGCATCGGCTACGGTGGCCGCCAGATCCGGCCCGAGCCTCTCGTCGGCGCCGACTTCGACCATTTCCAGATCGTCTATGAATGGGCCAACGGCACCAAGGGCTTCGTCTCTTGCCGCCAGATCACCGGCTGCGCCAACGACAACACCGAGCACATCTACGGCAGCAAGGGCACCGCGCACGTCATGCTCTTCGCCGGCAATCCCTACATAAACGATCTGAAGGGCGAACGCGTTTGGCGCTACTCCGGCCCCACTCCGAACATGTATCAGGTCGAACACGACGAACTCTTCGCCTCCATCCGCGCGGCCAAGCCCCGCATGGACGGCGAATGGCTCGCCAACAGCACGCTGATGGGCCTGATGGGCCGCATGGCCGCCTACACCGGACAGGAAGTCACCTGGGAACACATGCTCACCTCCAAGGAAAACATCGGACCCAAGGACGACTTCACCTTCGACTCCAAGCCGCCCGTGGCCGAACTCGCGATGCCCGGCCGCACCATGCTGGTCTAAAGAACGACCTGCTCTCTATCACGCGCCCGTCAGAAGACGGGCGCGTTTTTCTTTTTATGGAGCCAGGCAGGCCTCGCGCCGGCAGCCTCGCCGCCCGATCAACTACTCCACCTTGATCTGGAACGCCGCCGTTTCCACTTGGCCAGCGACCCGCACCTGGACCCACATCCGATAGATCCCCGCTTGCGGAAACGCATACGGAAACGTCAGCACATGATCCGCTCCCAAGGGACTGCAAACCTCCTCCATCAGCTTGTGGGCCGCTTGGTCGCCCAGCTCCCGACGCGTGAAGGCCAACCCCGCTCCCATCGAAACATTTCCCTGCGGATGCAGGTGGCTGAAGACCGTGCTGTCTTCCTTCAGGATGAAGGCGTGGCCGAACATCCCGAGATACGGCTCCAGCTCCACAGCCCGATCTTCTGCATCCACCACTTGGAATCGCAACGCCGCCGGTTGATCGACCCGGATTGCCACACTGTCGATCCGTCGCAACCGTCTGCCCTGCGACAACCCAATCCCCAAGGGATCCCCGAGTGCCACGGCCCGGAACGCATCATCCGGATCCGTCGCCACATAGCGCGCTGAGGCGTCGTCCGGCGAGATCAGGACCGTCCCGACCAGCGTCTGCGCGAACCCACTCTCCTGCGTGATGTCCGCGAACAACTCATATTTTCCCTCGGGCAATGGCGGCAGAGCGCAGGCGAACTTCTTCCCCCCTTCGATTCTCACCGGGTGCAGATGCGCCACGGCGTCCATCGTCCCGCTCCGCACCATGAACAGGTGCATCAGTTTCCCGTGGTCGGGGATCAGCGGAGTGCGGTCGCGCTGCCCTTCCCCGGCTGGATCCAGCTCCAGCAAGAGCCGACCCGATACGTTCCGCACGTCCAGCGGCTCTGGTTTATAGAGCACCCGGTTCAAGTAGCGGTTCTCCTCCGACGTCCACCAGGCCCTTCCAAAAACCAGACCTCCGGCCAGGATCAAGCCGAAGACCAGCGAGGCGACCACTCCGCGAACCTTCCGGCGCCGATCCGGCAACATCCCGGCCGGCAACGAGCTTTCCCGGACCGCCGATCCGGCAATGGTGGCCAGTAATCCGACGAGCAACAACCCGAGGACGCCCAGCATCGCTCCGAACCACTTGGGCAATCCGAGACGCTGCGTCGCCACGGAATTCACGGGCACGATCAGCGCATGCTCGCCCCGCGAACCCTTGGCGTTGACCAGCACGCTGTAGGCGCCGGAGTCCATCAGCCAGAGCTGCGCCGTGAAGAGCGTGTCGTCCCCCTTGACCGGTACCGCGTCTTCCGGCGGCGGCGCTCCCTTGCGCCCCACGTCCCAGCGCATCGGCAGCACCGAGACCCCGGTGACCTCGTCCGACAATCGCCGGATCGTCACCTGCGCCAAACCCGGGACCACCACCGGCGGCTTGATCATCACCCGCAGCGGATACGGCCCCGCCAACCCCTCGAACACGATGTTCTGCGTCCCGACGTGGGCCTGGGAAGGGATCGCCGCCGCCGCCAGGAGGAACACCAACAGCCCTGCGGAAAACCGCCGCCATATTTGGAAGAAGTGCTTCATGGACTCAGCGCTGGACCGCCTTCAGGCCCTTGCCCAGCCACAGTCCCAGTCGCGCCGACAGGACCGAAGCCAGCAGCGCGATGCCGACGCTCCCCCACCTCAAGGAGTCGTTGTCCAAGCCCCAGAAACGATGCCGCCATTCTCCCACCCCCGCACCATAGCCGAAATGCCGTTCGCCGATCAGCAGCCAATTGTCCGCCGCCGCCGAGACGAGCACCTTCGAGAAATTCCATTGCACCGCGAAGAACACGGCGGAGAAAGCCAATCCGATCGCGACCGCCAACGTCCAGTCCCGCCACCAGCGCGGCCGGAGCCGTTTCTCCAGCAGCATCACCGCATCCACCGCCAAAGCAGGAAACACCAGCAGCAACGGGAACGCCGGCGGCACCATGTGGGTCACCGGATTGTAGATCGGCGCCAGCTTCGGCGTGGCCGGAAACAAAGGAAGGATCCACGCCATCGTCGCGACGATTCCCATGAAGACCAGCGCCGCCTTCGTCGCCGCCCAGCGCATCTGCGCCGCCCGCGCGATGATCGCCAGATAGATCGGATAGGCGCGGCAGGAGACCCGATAGAACGTCCCGTTGTGCTGGTCGTTCGGCAGGCTGAACTCCGTCATGAAGATGTTCAGCATCGTGATCAACACCCCGCCCAGCAGCACGAACAGCCAGACACTGTGCCGTTCCGCCAAGCCCGAGACCCGGTTGCGCCACGAGGCGATCAGCACCCATGCCCCCACGGCCACACCATACATGCCCAAGGCCAACACCGTGTGCGGTGGCGACAGGATGCGCACATCCAGCCCGTAGGCGTCATGCCACCAGTTGTCGAACGGCGCCGACGTCAGCATCGCCAGCGAACCCCAGATGATGATCCAAGCGCCCAACGGCCCGCGAAATCCCCAGATCCGCACCGCCCGCTCCCGTTCCTCCACCGTCCCCGCGAAAGTCGTCTTCAACACCAGCCACCCGCAGACCATCCCCGGCATCGCGCCCCCCAGATAGATCAGCATGTGCGCCGGCGTCCAAAACGTGTCCCGTCCGATCGTCGAATGCCACGAGATGTCCCAAAGCACCCCCAGCGGAATGCAGACCGCGCCGAAGACCACGGCATAGCAGAACCATGGCAGAGCGGCCGCCACGGACTTGACCGGCACCACGGCCGAGGGCGGTGCCGACATGCCCGGATAGGTTGCCGCTTCCGAATTCATGGACTGGATGGTGGCGGGTCTTTTCGGAAATGCCAGCGCCCGAACCAGGAGATCGAATTTTCGCCCGAGCGCGGATCATCGCTTCCCGGAAGGAGGGCGGTTTCCCCCAAATCCGTGCCCTTCGTGAAATCCGTGTCTTCCCTCTCCTACCTCACATCAACAACCGCTCGATCTCCGCATAGTCCTTCACGACATGATGCGCCCGCTTCAGCGCCTCCGGCGGCAGCGAATTTGTGATCGCGATCACCCGCATCCCCGCCGCCAACGCCGCTTCCACGCCCGCCGCCGAATCCTCGACCACGCAGCACCGCTCCGGCGGCGTCTTCAGGAGTTCCGCCGCCCGCAGGAAAATGTCCGGTGCCGGTTTCGGCCGACCCACATCCTGCACGCTCACCACCGCCTGGAAATGCTCCCGCAGATTCTTCAGCGCCAGCACCTCGTCGATCACCACGTGCAACGAGCCCGACGCCACCGCCAGCGGATACTTCGCCGCCAGATCCGCCACCAGTTCTGGCAGACTCGGGAAAAGCGGCTGCTCCGTCCGGATCAGATCGATGAACCGGCTCTCCTTCCACCGGGTCAATTCGTCCAGCGACTGCGCCGGCCGATGCAGCGCGATGAAGTCGTTCCAGACCGACAGATCCGACGTCCCGAGATACTTGGAGAACTCGATCCCGTGCCGGTCCCCCAGCCCCATCTCGGTGAACACCTCCAGAAACGCCCGTTGATGCCGCGGCTCGCTGTCCACGATCACTCCGTCCATATCAAAAATAACCGCGTCGATCCCGCTCTTCATTCCTCCCAGCCTGATTTGTGGCTCGGATCCCATCAAGTGACGATCCCGCGCCGACATCACCCAACCGATTGTCAAAAGTTCGATGAGCCGACAGAGTCACTCGATGTCGTTCAGGATGCCCTCCAAGCCTTCGACCCCGTCTGAATATGGCGTGCTGATTGTGGCCGTCTCGGCGCTCTTCATCGCAACCGGGATCGGCGCTCTCGTGATGGCCTATCGGGCACCGGAAGCGAAACACGAGCTCGCGGCTCAGGCCGCCCACCTGGGCCTGTGGTCACTGGGCATCGGCGTCGGAATCGCGGTGGTGTTTTGGTTGTTTCGGCGATTCTCGAACTAGGGAACCGATGACCAAATCGAACCGGAGAGAGAGCCGGGTTGGGGAACCCGGCCTACAGAAACGGCGGTGAGCGTCGGAGGCGCGGCGGGTCGCAACGCGATCAGTCCGAACCTGCGGCTCGATTCATTCTGAAAACGCTCCAGGAACTGCCTTCGCCCCTCACAGCTCGGCGATCTTGAGGCTGCGATACTCGCACTTCATCTCGACGCCGCCGTGGACCTGCAACCCGAGCGGGGCGGCCCCGGAGAATTTCGCATCGGTGTATTCCGACGCCTTCTGGCCGTTGATCCAGCAGGTGAAGGTGTCGCCCTTGGCCCGGATGCGGAACGTGTTCCACTCGCCGTCGGGCTTGAGAAGCTTCTTCGCTTCTTTCGCCTGGCCGGACTCCGGATACGCGGGCTTGCCGCCGGTGTAGAACGAACCTGTCATATCCACCAGCAGGCTACCCGAGACGCCCAGCTGGAGCTGGATCTTCGGCTTCCGCATTTCGACGCCGGTATCGACCCCGCGCTTGGTGGTGGACTGCCAGCGCGCGTCAAACTCGAGGACAAAGTCGCCATACTCCTTCTCGGTCCACAGGTAGTTCTCTTTCTTCGCCGCGTTGTTCTGCCCGATCAGGATGCCGTTCTCGACGCGCCAGAATTCCTTGGACTCCGCGGCCTTGAAGTTGGTGAGGTCTTTCCCGTTGAAAAGCGGGGTGAAGTTCGGTTCGGCGGCCGTGCTGCCGAGGCAGGCCGCGAGGAAAACAGCCAGGATGAGAGAGCGGACGGGCTTGTTCATGAACAATACGTTGTCCGGCCCCCCCGCTTGGAGGAAGCAGATTGTTCGCGCTTGTTTCCGGTCAAAAAGGCGCCTCTTGGCCTGCTCCGATAAAACGGACGGAGGACAGGGGAGTCGTTGATTGGTTGTTTTTTGTTTCGAAATTGGCGGGGTGGTGGTGGTGGCGGAGCCTTCGGCGGCCTTGGCTTCGCGCAGTTCGCGGAGGTCCTCCAAGTCTTAGAGTTCCTCGCGCAACGCCACGGACTCCTCGTAGAACAGCACGACGAATTCCTTGCGGCCGTTCTTGGACAGAATTTCGGGGTGGAGCGTGATCATGGTTGCGTTCCTCAGGTGTAGGCCTCGCCGCCCTGTCGGACAGGCTTGACGACGATCCCCCGCGCCTTCCACCTCGAAAAGCACCCGGTAGTCGCCGCCGCGCACACGTTGTTCGTGAGCGCGTCGATCTTTCCCGCGGCTCGCCGCACCTGGTCCGACTTCAGCGGCGCCAGAGCCGTCATCGCCCTCGGCTTGATCTCGATCCTGAATGGAATGGGATCGACGCACTGGGAATCACTCCTTCTTCACCGCCGCCTTCACCTCGATGTGGAGGTCGCGGAGTTGGCGGGCGGTGACGGTGGTGGGGCTGTCGGTCATGAGGCAGGTGCCTTTGGCCGTCTTGGGGAAGGCGATGACGTCGCGGATGCTGGTGGCGCCGCAGAGGATGGCGATCATGCGGTCGAACCCAAGCGCGATGCCGCCGTGCGGAGGGGCGCCATACTTGAAGGCTTCGAGCATGTAGCCGAAGCGGCTCTGGGTCTCTTCGGCCGGGATCTGGAGGACTTCCTCGAAGATGGTCCGCTGCACGTCGGGCTGATGGATACGGATGGAACCGCCACCGAGTTCCACACCGTTGACCACGATGTCGTAGTGCTGGCCGCGGACCTTCTTCGGATCGGACTTGAGGAGAGGGATGTCGTCCTCCACCGGCGCGGTAAACGGATGGTGGCTGGAATACCAGCGGTTCTGTTCGCGGTCGAAGCCAAGGAGCGGGAACTCGATGACCCAAAGAAAATTGAACTGCTTGGGGTCGATGACGAGCTTGCCCTGGGTCTTGAGGACGTCGGCGCAGTAGAGGCGGATCTTGCCGAGGATTTCGCAGGCGTTGAGCCATTGGTCGGCGGCGAAGAGGAGCAGGTCGCCTTCCTCAACGGCGAGCTTGGAGGTCAGGGCGGACTTCTCGGCGTCGGAGAAGAACTTCACGATGGGTGATTTCCATTCGACCGCGCCGCTGGCGCCCTTCTCGACCTTGATGAAGGCGAGGCCTTTCGCGCCGAAGCTCTTGGCGTATTCGGTCATGGTCTCGATCTGGCCCTGGGTGGCGCCGGCGAGGCCCTTGGCGTTGATGGCCTTCACGACGCCGCCACCGGCGATGCAGTTGCCAAAGACGCCGAACTTGGAGCCCTTGAAGTCCTCGCTCATGTCCACCAGCTCCATGCCGAAGCGGGTGTCGGGCTTGTCGATGCCGAAGCGGTTCATCGCTTCCTCGAAGCTGATGCGCTTGAACGGCGTCGGGATGTCGATGTCGAGCGCGGTTTTCCAGACCTTCTTCAACAGGCCTTCGACGAGCGCGTAGATGTCCTCGCGGTCGATGAACGACATCTCGATGTCCACCTGGGTGAACTCGGGCTGGCGGTCGGCGCGGAGGTCTTCGTCGCGGTAGCAGCGGGCGAGCTGGAAGTAGCGCTCGATGCCGCCGACCATGAGGATCTGCTTGAACTGCTGGGGCGACTGCGGCAGCGCGTAGAACGTGCCGGCGTCGCGGCGGTTCGGGACGAGGAATTCGCGGGCGCCTTCGGGCGTGCTCTTGAAAAGGGTGGGCGTCTCGACTTCGAGGAAGCCCTGCTCGTCCATGTAGCTGCGGGTGGCGATGGCGACCTTGGAGCGGACGCGGAGGTTGCGGATCATCTCCGGGCGGCGCAGGTCGAGGTAGCGATACTGGAGACGGATCTCCTCGTTGACCTTGCTGGCGACTTCGGGGTCGTCGACCGGGAAGGGCAGGACGGCGGCATGGTTGAGCACGGTGCAGCCGCTCACATGCACTTCGATCTGGCCGGTGGGGATCTTGTCGTTGTTGGTGCCGGCGGGGCGCACGCGGACGTTGCCGACGATCTCGATGACCGACTCGCTGTGCAGATGGGTGGCCGAGTCGAAGACTTCCTTGGGCAGGTCCGCCGGATCGAATACGGTCTGGGTGCGGCCTTCGCGGTCGCGGAGATCGATGAAGAGGACACCTCCCAGATCACGGCGGGAATGGACCCAGCCGACCAAGGTGACAGTCTTTCCGGCGTGTTCCGCGCGGAGCTCGTTGCAATGATGGGTGCGTTTCATGTCGTCGCGCCGGGAACCGGTTGGTCCCGACAAATGAGGCCGGATGCTGGCGGGTGGCGGGGCGAATTCAAAACGAAACTTCAGCGGAGGCGCGGCGGCATCATGGATCTTGACCACCGCGGCGGTCGGGATTCAATTCACGCCACACATGCGGAACCCCATCACTACACTCCTCGCATCCCTCCTCATCTACGCCGGCGCAAGCTTTTCGGCCGGGGCTGCGGACTACAAACCCACCGTCGGCATCCAGAGCTGGACGCTGCGGAATCTGAGCTTCGACCAGGTGGTCGACTTCGCAAAGAAACACCACATGACCCAGCTGCAGTTGATCGGGAACCATATGGACCCGAAGGCGCCGCTGGAGGAGACCAAGAAGAAGAAGGCCGTCCTCGATGCCGCCGGACTCACGGTCTACACGTTCGGCGTCACCGGGACCTCGATGGACAAGGAGGACAACCGGAAGCTGTTCGAGTTCGCCAAGTTCATGGGCATCAAGGTCATCGTGGTGGAGCCGGGCGACTACCGGATCTTGGACAACCTCGAAGAGCTGGTGAAGGAATACGACATCAAGATCGCCATCCATAACCACGGCATCACCGCGCCCTACGGCAATCCCTACGTGATGAAGCAGTTGATCATGCACCGCGACTCCCGCATCGGCGTCTGCCTCGACATCGGCTGGATCGCCAGTACCCGGATGGACGTGGCCAAGGTCTTCCGGGAATACAACGGCCGCGTCTACGACATCCATCTCAAGGACAAGAAGGTGAACAACACGCCCAACGGCGACGTGGCCACGGACACCGAGATCGGCAAGGGCGACGCCAACTACAAGGGACTCTTCGAGGAGCTGAAGAAGGTCAACTGGCCCGGAGTGATGGCCATCGAGACCGACAGCCAAGGGTTCGCCTCGGCCCCCGATCCTTTCGTGGACGCCGCGGTCAAGTTCGTGGACCAGAGCTTCCCGATGGCCGCATTGAAGTAGACCTCGGACCCATCTGACAGCGAAACAGCCGCCGGGATGACCGGCGGCTGTTTCTTTTGTCGTCGTTTGGGCCGAGGAGACGGGGCCAGCTATTTGGCGGCTCCCTGGTCGTATTCTCCCAGTTTGCGCAACCAGACGTTGCGGAAGCGCATCGGGTTGTTGTGGTCCTGCAGCTGGATGAAGACCTCGGGATCGTGCGCGTGGTCGTAGTTGCCGTTCTGCTGATGGGGCGTGGTGCCGGTGAACTCATGGCGATGATGGAGGACGACGCCGTTGTGGATGACGGTCACGGCGGCCTTTTTCACCAGGTTCTTGTTCGCGCCCCAACGGGGCGATTCGAAGATGATCTCGTAGCTCTGCCATTCGCCCGGCGGCTTGCTGGCGTTGACCAACGGCGGGGTCTGGCCGTAGAGGCCGCCCGCCTGGCCATCGGGGTAGGTCGGATTTTTGTAGGAGTCGAGGACCTGCACCTCGTAGACGCCGTTGAAGAGAATCCCGCTGTTGCCCCGGCCCTGGCTGTCGCCCTTCACTTCGGCCGGAGTGGCGAACTCGATGTGGAGCTGGAAGTCGGCGAAGCGATCCTTGGTCTGGATGCTGCCGGTATGGGGCGCCACTTCCATGTAGCCATTTTCGATCTTCCATTTGGCGGCCGAGCCGTCGCCCTGGGACCACTTCGAGAGGTCCTTCCCGTCGAAGAGGACGATCGCGTCGGAAGGAGGCTTGGCACCGAGGCTGAAGGTGTCGGCCGGGGTCACGATCCGGGGTTGGGGCCGATCACCATCGTGCACATGCCACTTGGTGCCGGGAATCAACGGGGTGGTCGTGTAGCCGAGCTTGCCGTCCGCCGCCATGGCCGAAGCGGCCAACACGGCAAGGCCAAGAGCGAAACCGAGAGGTTTTGAGATGTTCATAGGGAGTGTTCGGTCTGACAGACGGACGAGGTTTCTGCAAGATTCACTCGAACACGCACCCGACAAAAGACTGCGACTTGCGGTTTGCGGCCCTACTTTCGCGTGCGGGCCAGCCACTGGTTTACCCGCTCCAACAGCACCGCGATGATCACGACCGCGCCGATGATGATCTGGCTGTAGCTCTGGTCGATACCGAGAATGACGATGCCGGAGCCGATCATTTGGATGATCAACGCCCCGAGCACCGCACCCAGCGCGGTCCCCTTCCCGCCCGAAAGGCTGGCTCCCCCCACGACGGCGGCGGCGATGACGTTCAGCTCGTAGCCCTGCCCGTCGCCGGAGGTCGCAGCGCCGTAGTAGCCGAGGCTCAAGAGAGCCGCGATGCCCGCAGTGAAACCGGAGATGACGAAGACGCCCAGTTTGACGCGGTTTACCCGGATGCCGCTGAATCGACTGGCGAGCTCGTTGCCACCGACGGCGTAGACCCGCCGGCCAAGCGCCAGACGGACGAGGTGGATCGTCCCGACGATGGCCACCGCGATCATCACGAGCATCGGGACAATGCTGAGACCGGTTCCCGCGTCCCAGAGCACGGCGTCGCGGAACGGCTGGGGAAATCCGCCGATGGACTGGCCTTTGGTCACGACGAACGCGATGCCACGGTAGATCGCCATGGTGCCTAGCGTGATGATGAAGGGATGGACGGCGAGGCCGGTGGTCATGGCGCCATTGGCCAGACCTGCCAGCGCGCCCACTCCGAGACAGGCGGCCGCGCCCAGCAGACTGCCCATGCCGGGAGACGCACCACCCCTTTCCGGTCCGAAATAATGGAGAACCATCGAACCAAGGACCGAAGCCAAAGCGTAGATGGCTCCGACGGAGAGATCGATCCCTCCGGAGATGATCACCATGGTGGCGCCCACGGCCATGATGGCGATGAAGCTCGTGTCCTTGGCGAGCTGGGCGAGATTCCGGGTGTTGAGAAATTTGTTCTTCTCCTCGAATAACGGAACGCGATCTCCGTCCGCGTTTGTCGTGAACACGCGTTGGAGGTTTCCATCGGGCCCCGGCCCCGTCTCCAGCTTCGGCTGCCGCACCGAGCCGCCGAAAACGGCAAGAAGGGCGCCAAGCACGATGATCACAAGCAGCAGACCCGTTTCCTGGAAGCGGAGACGGGCCAACAGACCGGGCGTTCTTGCGGGGAGCATCGGCTGCGGAGCATGTGATACCGACTTGGGAGCCGTGAAGCGGAAAGCACGGCAAACGCAGCAAACGACGAGGGATTCCTGCTTTGAGGCCACATTGATTTTGACCGGCAGAAACGTGGGCGTTACACAGTCAGTGCCCGCGCGCCATCCTGCCGGTGAGCGGCATTCCCGATGATATTGACCCATCCCATTCTGGCCGAAGCCGGCCTGTCCTACGTGATCAACAAGGCCCCCATCGAGGGCAAGGTGATCCTTGGCTGCCTGATCGTGTTCTCGATTTTCGCCTGGTCGGTCCTGATCAGCAAATTCGTCCAGATGCGGCGCGCAAAGCAGTTGAACAAATTCTTCGACGCCGAGTTCCGCAGGGAGACCGAGGTGCTTTCCATCTTCGACCGGCGAATCCAAGCGGAGGGTTGTCCGCTTTTCGCCGTCTATCATGACGGGGCCCAGTCGCTCGACGGGCGCCTGAGACGCGGCGTCGAGGTCCGCCGGGACTCGGCCACCCTCAAGTCGATGGAACACGTGAAACGATCGATCGAAAGCGCCGTGGCCCGGGAAGCGTTGAAGCTCGAATCAGGGCTGATCATGCTGGCAATCGCCGTCAGCGGCGCACCGTTCATGGGCCTTCTTGGCACGGTTTGGGGCGTGATGATCACCTTTGCGGACGTCGGTCAGAAAGGTTCCGCCGATTTGGCGACGATGGCGCCCGGCGTGGCAGCGGCCTTGGTTACCACGGTGGCGGGCCTTCTCGTGGCGCTTCCCTCGATGTTCGGCTACAACTGGCTGGTCCACAATCTGCGGGTCGAGACGGTCGGGCTCGACAACTTCGCGCAGGAACTGGTTTCCAAGATGGAAACGGAGTATCTGAAAGACGAGTAAGACACCCAAGCCATGCGCCGCTTTTCCCAGAAGAACCAGTTGGTGACGTTGAACGAGATCAACGTGACGCCCCTGCTGGATCTGGCCTTCGTGCTCCTGATCATTTTCGTTATCACCCGCCCGCTCCTAGAGCAGAGCATGGACCTGAAGGTGCCCAGCGTCGGCAAGTTGACGACGCCCCAGACGATCCAGAAAAAGGACATCCGCACGATCGAGATCGACGCGGCCGGCTATGCCCGTTACCGAGGAAAGCCGGTGGGCTTGGCCGAACTGGAACAGTCCCTGGTCGCCGAATATCGGCAAAACCCGAAGATCGTGGTCAATATCCGGGCGGACAAAAAGGTGCCCTGGGATGCCGTCGCCCAAGTGCTTGGCCTGTGCATGCGCAATGGGATCACGCAGGTTTCGCCGCAAACGACAGTCGAATGATGGACTCGACCGATAAGAGATGCCTGGTAGGTTCCGCCCTGCTCCACGGAGCGGTGATCGGACTCTTCACGCTCGCCACTCTCGGCTTCATGTCGCGGAAGGACCCAGTGCCGCCAGACTCGGTGGTCCTCGAAATGATTTCCCTGAAGGACGTCACTCTGACCGACGGCCCCACTGCCGGGGGTTCTGCTCCAGCCGCCGCCATTGAACCGGCTCCAGCGCCCCAGCCTGAAATCGTCCAACCAGCGCCGGATCCCGCGCCGGTCCGGTCTGCACCTGTAGTGAAGCCCGAGCCCACTCCCGAGCCTCCCCCGGCCCCGAAGCCGGAGACCCGACGAAAGCCTGAACCGGTTGAGGAGACCGTCAAACCGCCTGTCACCAAGCCGATCCGGAACGATGTCCCCAATCAGCTGCCCAAGAAACAGACACCCAAGAAACCGGATCCGCCCAAGCGTGTCGTCGATTTGACCCAGAAGGTCACACTCGATCCCAAGGAAACCGAGGCTCAGCGTGACCGCGAACGGCGCGAAACGGCAGGCCGAGAAGCACGCAAGCAAGCGGAAACCCAACGCCGCGATCTGGTGAACAACATCCGCTCGGCCTCCAACCGGGTCGCGGATGGCACGGCCAGCGGTGTCTCCGTCCAGTTTACCGGCGGAGGCGGCGGCCAAGCGGCAATCAACTACGGGGACTACATTCGGGAAGAATTCATGCGCGTTTGGGTCGTGCCCTCCAGCGCCACCCCATCGATGCTGGCCAAGGCCACGATCACCCTTTCCAGCGACGGCACCGTTTCCGACGCCCAGATTATTAGCCGCTCCGGAAATTCCGCGTTCGACCGGTCGGTCGAAACCGCTCTCAAGAAGGTCCGCAACGTCAGGGGCTTTCCCGCCGGCAGTTCCGATCAACACCGCACCTACACCATTCATTTCCAACCCACTTCCAGCCAAGGCACCGGATGAAGTTCGTTCCATTTTCCAAACTCTGCCTGCTCGCGACCCTTCTCTTGGGTTCCAGCGGTATTTTCGCGGCCGAAATGCCGACTGTGATCGTCAATCCGCCGATCAAGAAGGACTTCATCGACCCCATTCCCATCTCCGTTTCCGGCTATTCGGGAGAAGTCGCATCCGCGTTGAAGTTCGACCTCGAGTCCGCTGGCTGCGAATACGTTTCGACGGACAAAGCCCACTTCCTTCTTACCCCGGCCCCAAAAAATCCAGCGGCGGTCTCAGGGTTGCTGACCACCTCTTCCAAGAACGAGATGCTACGCAAAGCCTACTCCGGCGCGGGAGACCGGGCCCTCGCCCACGCCTTGGCAAACGACGTCATCCTCGCCCTAACCGGCCAAAAAGGCGTCGCAGGATCCAAGATCGCCTTTCGGATCGACCAGGCCGGCAACGAGGAAATCGGCATCGCCGACTGCGATGGCTACAATTTGATTGCCATCACGTCCGACCACTCCCTTACCAAGGGCCCCGCTTGGATTCCCGGCAAGTTGGAGATCGTCTACGCCACGTGGCGTATGGGTCCGCCTCAGATCCTGTTGCAAAAACTTGCTTCCGGTGAACGGAAAAAGGTCGTCGGACTTCCCGGTGGCAGCCACAGCCCGGCAGTCTCACCGGACGGAACCAAGGTCGCTTTTATCTCCCCGCGCGGCGGCTCCTCGCCCGATCTCTATGTGGTGAACCTGGACGGATCAGGCCTGAAGCGCCTGACCACGAACGACGACGACGAGTCATCGCCCGCGTGGTCGCCCGACGGCAGGACCCTAGTCTATTCCGGTCGGCACAAGGGAAATTCCTACCTGTTCACCGTCCCGAGCGACGGCACCGGCACCCCGGGCCGTCTCAAGGTGATCGGAGTCTACAATGCCACCGAACCGGACTGGTCGCCCGATGGGAAGACCATAGTCTTCACCACCCAGAGAGGTGGTTTCGAGATCTGCACCGTGCCGGCTGGAGGTGGGACATCGACCTCCATCTGCGCCGGCGAAGACCCGAGTTGGGCCCCAAATTCGCGCACCGTTGTCTTCGTAAACCGCAAAGGCGACGACAGGGTCTTGTCACTGCTTGACGTGCCAACCAAGCGTGTCAAAGACTTGCGTCGCATTGCGGGCAGTTGCTCCCAGCCGTCGTGGACCAGATAATCTCTTCCCGATCTCCAATTTACCCATCATGAAACTCACTTCCTTGGTTACCGTCTCCTGCTTGGCGTTTGTCCTCGCGATCGGAGCCGTCGGCTGCAAAAAGAACCCGACCGGCATCACCCCCCTTCCCTATGGCGCCACACCTCGCGGCAACACCGGTGGAAACGCATTCCCGCCAATCCAGCCGGTAACCCCGATCAACACCGGCGGCGAAAATGGCTTAGGCAAGGGGATAGCCGGCGAGGGGGACACCATTCCCATGACCGGGAACCGCAACATCAACGATCCCGCTCGAGCCCGGAACACAGACCAGTTTGCGGCGGACACCGTCTATTTCGCCTTCGACAAGGCCATCGTCGAACAGAAGGAGATGGGGAAAATTTCCACTGTGGCGGAATTCATCCGGAAAAATCCCGACCATGACATTCTCGTCGAAGGTCACTGCGATGAGCGCGGCACCGAAGGATACAACTTGGCGCTCGGGGACCGTCGCGCCTTGGCCGTTCGGGAGGCGTTGGTTGCTGCCGGAGCCCCTGCCGACAACGTCCACACGGTCAGCTACGGCGAAAGCCGGCCTGCAGATCCGGGCCATGGTCAAGCGGCTTGGACCAAGAACCGGCGCGGAGTCTTCGTTCTCGTGCTTCCCGCCCGATAGACAGAAGCGACTCTGATTCTT
This sequence comes from Verrucomicrobiota bacterium, assembly GCA_038209745.1. Lineage (GTDB taxonomy): Bacteria > Verrucomicrobiota > Verrucomicrobiia > Limisphaerales > CANJSG01 > CANJSG01. The sequence continues at coordinate 21,915 of JBBQXJ010000034.1, read as the reverse complement.
CATATGGGACGCCAAAACGGCGTCCCATTTTATTTTGAACCGGCATTGAGATGCCCTGTCATACAAAGGCAGTTCTACTGATGAACCGCATGAGACCGACCGGTAGTTGCCGACAGAAGGACCGCACACTTTACATTCGGCAGACTGGTGGCAGTCTTTTAAAACTTAACTCGAACTTATGACGACTTTTCTCCTTGGTTGGATCGGTATGCCGGAGGCCCTGCTCATCATGGTGGTGCTTCTGGTGTTTTTCGGTGCCAAGAAGCTCCCCGAGCTGGCCAAAGGCCTTGGCTCAGGCATCCGCGAATTCAAAAAGGCGACCAACGAGGTCACTCAGGACATTACCCGCGCAATGGAAGAGCCTCCAGCCGCCCCCCCGGCTCCGAAGCTGATCCAGAAACCCGCAGAGCCGGAATCGGCTCCGCATTCGTCCGAACCCAAGCCCTGATCCTGGCTCTTGTAGCCTGCCATGGCCGACGAAACGGACGAAGCGCCGCTAGAACTCGATGAGGACGAGGGCGGGCCGGTCAAATCATTCCTCGACCATCTCGAAGACCTCCGTTGGACCATCATCCGCAGCGGATCGGCGATTATCATTTCGATGATTGTCTGCTTGGTGGCAGGGGACAAGGTCATCGCTTTCCTCAAGCTTCCTTTGGCTCAGGCCAGTCGCTTCGGAATCGAATCCGAACCGACCGTCTTCCTCGAAATGTCCGGCGTCACGCTGGGCCGTTTTGATTTGAAGACTAACGCGGTCAACGGGTTCAGTCTCGGATCCAATTCTTTTGCCAGACTGGAGCTCGAGGTGGTAACCGTCGGCACTAATCAGGTTCTCGGCCTGCGCCTGAACACCAATTCCCCTCCGAGCGACCTCACGATGGTCAAACTCAGCACCCTCGGCCCGATGGGTGGATTCATGGTCGCGATCCAAGTTGCGATCTACGCCGGGATCGGACTGGCTTCTCCGTTTCTGCTTCTCTTCATCGGACAGTTTCTGTTGCCGGCGCTGCGGAAAAAGGAAAAAGACTTCGTCTATCGAAGTCTAGGTATCGGTATCGGACTTTTTTTGACCGGCGTGGCGTTCTGCTACGTTTGGGTCTTGCCGGCCACGTTGAAGGCCTCGGCCGCGTTTTCGGAATGGGAGGGCTTTTCGGCCGACCAATGGCGAGCCGAGGAATACATGAGTTTCATCTGCAAGTTTATGCTGGGCATGGGCGTCAGCTTCGAGCTCCCCATCGTCATCTTGGCCATGGTGAAGATCGGACTTCTGGATTATCCGAAACTTGCCAAGTTCCGCGCGTATTTCGTCATCGTGAATCTGTTCCTGTCGGCCTTGATCAGTCCAGGAGCCGACATCTTTTCCATGATCATGATGGCGATCCCGTTGCAGATCCTCTACGAGATCAGCCTGTGGATCGCCTGGTTCTGGTATCGCGCTGAAAAGAAAAAGGAAGCGCTGGAAAACATCTGATCGGGTATTTGGACTTTACTTCGCTTCCGGCCCGTCGGCATCTTGAGACCTCAACCCGAACGTTATGCGTAAAACCTTTTCCTACCTCGCCATTGCGGCAGTGGCATCACTCATCGGTGCCGGCTGTGCAGGTCCCGAAGCCAAGCTGGGACGCGGCATCCGCAACGTGACCGAATTCGCCCGTTTGGGCGAAATTCGCAACTCTGTCGAGCAATCCACCTTGTGGGACGGGGCCGATTACGGGTCAACCACTGGCTTGATCAAGGGCTTCAACCGCAGCATGGGCCGGACTTTGGTGGGCGCCTACGAGGTCGTCACCTTCCCGCTCCCCAGCTACGGTCCCCTCTTCGGCCCGGTCGATCCGATTTATCCCGACAGCTACAAACCCGGTCATTTCGCGGACCAGACCTTTGCCACGGACTATGCGTTCGGATTCAGCGGCGGCGATGTCGCCCCTTTCATCCCGGGCAGCCGGTTCAAGATTTTCGACGAATAGCCGACGGCCGATTTTCACAAGCGCCAACCTTCAAGTTGGCGCTTTTCTTTTTTTCATGGGTCTAGTTCTCAACTCCCACTGCAAGGTCAACCTCCTGCTGAACATTCTCGGCAAGCGTCCGGATGGTTTCCATGAACTGGAGACGCTCTTCCATCCGGTGGCCCTGGAAGACGAACTGCGGTTCGAGACCGGCGGGGAAAAGATTTTGCTCACCTGCTCTGACCGGTCACTGCCCACAGACGGGCGAAATCTGGTCCACAAGGCGGCGCAGCTCTTCTTTCAATCAAGCGGTCTCCGGCCCGCCGTTCGCATCCATCTGGAAAAGGAAATCCCCCATGCCGCCGGCCTCGGCGGAGGAAGCGGAAATGCGGCGACCGCTTTGCTTGGATTGAACCAAGTTTTCGGCGCCCCGCTTGATCCAATCCAGCTCCAAACCTTGGCCGCCGAACTAGGATCGGACGTGCCGTTTTTCCTACAGGCGAGGCCTGCTCTCGGAATCGGACGCGGCGAACAAGTAGAGGCCTTGGAGCCGTTTTCCTGTCTGGATCCGGTCTGGATCGTGCTTGTCCGACCGCCGTTCGGAATCTCAACGCCCTGGGCCTATCAGGAATTGGCCCGGTTCCCAGGACTACGAAACGGACAACCGGGCCGCGCTGTTGCCTTGGCCCAGGCGCTGCGCGAAGGACACCTCGAAGCCCTGCTCCACGGAGGTCTGTTCAATTCTCTGGAGGGACCCGCATTGGAGAAACATCCCCTGCTCGCACTGTTCCAGGATTTCTTCCGGAAGACGGGTTCTCTGGGAACTTTGATGTCGGGAAGCGGTTCGACCACCTTCGCTCTGTTCGCCGATGAGGTATCCGCGCGCGGCTCGTTGGAGCGGTTTGGAGAACGCTTCGGGAATAGCCACTGGACCGTCGCCGTCCCCCTGTCGCCGCCGGCTCAAGCCGCTTCCAGCTAGGAAAAGATTTGCGGCCAGAGCTCGAGGGTCTCCTTCAGATATGCCTCGATCTGGTCCGTGACCACAGCCCCGTTGTAGGTGCTGAACACCTCCGTCTGGGCGGCCTCACACATCGTCTGACGGAACGAAGGCGTTTTGACGATGAAGTCGATATTCACCGCCAAACTCTCGGGATCAGCTGTCTCGTAGAGCAATCCGTTCTCGCCGTGGCGGATCAACTCGGACGCTCCGCCCTTGTGGACGCAAACCACAGGCAACCCCGCCGCCATCGCCTCCAGCGGGGCGTTCGAATAGGCCTCCCTCCACTCCGCAGTGTGCAGGTAGATATCGTGCCGCTGGTAGACTCCGGGCAGATCTTTCTGCGAATTCGAGAGGGTCTGGAACTCCACCGGCAGTTGGTTGCGAACGGTGAATGATCTCAATTCGGCGACATACTTCGTGTCGCCCCGTCCGAAGACGCTCATCGAAAACTTCTGTCCTCCGTCCTTCAGGATCTTGAGGGCCTTGACAGCGGTGAGGACTCCGCTTTCTTCGATCAACGGAGCCACGATCAGGAGACGCGCGGCCGGTTTGTCGGCCGACTTCACCTCGCCGACGAAGTCCTCGGCCCGGATCCCGGGCCGGATGATCTCCCCGTGGCCCACTTGGAATCCGGCCCGCTCACAAAGCCGCTTCACCCCGTCGCTGCAGAAGTAGATCCTCTCGAAGCGAAAACCCGCCAACGAGTTGGGCACCACGGACGACTGCTCCTCCGGGCTGCCGAAGAGGCCCGGCAAACGGTCGAACCCGCGCTTCATGCGGGTCGGTGCCTGCGTGTCGAGACGTCCCCGCTCGCCGCTCGCCTCCAGCGTCGTCCGGGCTATTTGGCTTGAAAAAGAGAGTGACGGCGCGTTCCACCAGCGCAGCCACGGATCGTCCTTCACCCCAAGCGCGAGCCAATCGTCGGCCACGTCGAAGACCGTGGGCAAGCGGGTATAACGAAGGGTGAAGATCAGTGACTTGGACAACCCGTGAAGGCTGAAGACAAAGACGATCTCCGGCTGGAAAGCACGGATCGCCTCGTCGAGCGCGGCATTGTTCTGCAGTTCGATCTTTTTGAGGTCGTTGAAACCGTCAACCAACGGATGTTCATAGACACCGTTCAGAGCCAGGCGGCGCGTAACTTGGCGATCCGACTGCACTCCGATCATCCCGTGCGCCGAGGTCAGCACGTGGATTTCATGGCCCCGCACCTTCAAGTCTTCTACGACGCGCTCGCAGCGAAAGTCGTTCGTCCCCGCATGGTGCGGCGGATAGAGGTTGGTCAGGACCAGTATCTTCACGTAGCTGGCTCCGGGTCGGGCAGCACTCCGATCGTATCCCCGACCCGGATGACCCCCGAACGCGCCACGCGCGCCAGCACACCCTGCCGATTCCCCAGCATCCGTTCCCGCAAACCACGAGCGACGGCATCCATCTTGGGGCACGGGTCGCGAGGAGCGGCCAACTCGAGGACAGCCGTGCCAATGCGAATCTGGCGGCCCACCAACTGGACGAGCTCGATGCCTTCCGTTTCAATATCGGAACGGACGGCCCCGGGAGAAACCGCCTCTAGTCCAAGCGCCGCCGCATGCCTGGCGATCTCTTCCCTCTCGATCAAGCTGATCTGTCTATTAGAAGGTGTCCCGTCCCGTCCCTTCCGCCCAAAGTAACGTTGATTGCCAACGATTCCTTTCTGTTCGACGACCTCGACCGAGTCGACGGCCAGCAAAGGCAGACCCCCTTCACGAGGATGCAGATGAAGAGACGCGACCCTAGCTTGCATGGGCGAATGGATGGCGGGAATCCAGGTGCCGAGCGAGACAAAAGGACGGGCCTTCCGACGCGACGCGACAAACCGCACGTCCGGTCTACGCCGCAAGCATATCGCAGTTTTGCTTGGAATTGCGGCAGGGCACATGCTGACATTCGCCGCACATGGTGATCTACCGCGCACGTGGAATCCGCATCCTCTCGGTTGCGTGCGAGCTATTGGCCCTGACGCTCGTCTACTGGGTGTGGCTTTTGGTCCGCCACGGCGGCGCGGTCAGCTCCCTCAGGCTAGAATTTTACGTCGTCTACAACGCGATCCTGTTGGCCGGCGTCGTCTTGGCAGCCATCCACGGAGGATACCGACGAGTGCTGGCCAAAGAGTCCGCCGGTTGGCATGTCGGCACCATCCGACACCTGACCTACGCCCTCGGATTGTTGTCGATCTACCTTACGATCAGCCGGGACACCGTGATGTCACGGGCCTTCCTGATCGGGTTCATCCCCTTCTTCTACGCCATCTCGTTTCTGTGCCAGTCCTACGTGCCCCGATGGATCCGGAAGCTGACGATCTCCGAGGAACACGAGGAGCGAGTCCTGCTCGTCGGCTCCACGGAGCGAGCCGCCGGTCTCGCACAGTGGCTTCAGCAAAAGGAAGCGGTTGGATACCGGACCATAGGCCTATTGACTGACGATCCTGCCACCGGTTCCTGGAAAACAGCCAAGATATTGGGGCGTATCGACGATCTGGAGAGCGCCATCAATGGCAACGCGATCACCCAGGTGATGCTGCTGGAATTTCCGATGTTCAGCGACCTCATGCCCAGAATGATGGCGGTCTGCGAAAGGCTCGGCACCCGCATGACGGTAATCTGCGATTTTGAGGAGAAGTTCCGCCACTCCGTGGTCATGTTCGAAGACGAAGGCCGTCGGTTCATGAGCATTCGCGAAGAGCCGCTGGAGGATCCCTTCAACCGCGTGGTCAAACGAATGCTGGATCTCGCGGTCTCGATCCCCGTGATCCTTTTCATCCTGCCCATCACGACGATCTTGGTCTGGTTGTTCCAGCGTCTCCAGTCCCCCGGACCGGTTTTCTATCATCAGCCCCGTGCCGGTCTCCAGAACCGCCCGTTCAACATCATCAAATACCGGACGATGCGCCTGCACGACCAACCGGTCGCCAAGCAGGCAACGCGAGACGACCCCCGGGTCTACCCGGCCGGCCGCTGGTTCCGCCGCATGAGCATCGACGAACTTCCCCAGTTCATCAACGTGCTCAAGGGTGAGATGAGCGTGGTGGGTCCGCGTCCCCATCTCCTCGAGCACAACGCGCAATTCGCCCGCGCGATGCACAACTACCACGTGCGCGCCCACGTAAAACCCGGAATCACGGGCCTTGCCCAGGTCCGCGGCTTCCGCGGCGAGACTCGCTCCGAAGACGACGTGATCAAGCGCGTCCAGTCGGACATCTACTACCTGGAGAATTGGACCTTCACGATGGACTGCCAGATTATCCTGGGCACGGTCTTCCATATGGTCGGCCCACCCAAGACGGCCTATTGAAAAGCTCTGGCCGAGCCCGCAAACCGGAAGAAATTTGCATGCAGCCCTTTCCGAAACCTGTTGAGATCCATCCATGAAACGCCGAGTCCACTCCCGCCTCTTCACCGGAACTCTGGGCAGCGCCGCCGCGCTGATGGCCTTCAACCAAGCCCAGGCTCAGGAAGCTCTGACCGCTTCCCGCAGCGCCAACCAAGCGGCCATGGCACGAAGCAGGACCGCTCAACAAGGCGGCTATGACCACTCCGGTGGATCGCTCAGCTACAGCTTGGGCACCGGTCTCTCATTCGAATACAATGACAACGTGAACCTCAGCGAACACAACGCTGCGGATGAGTTCAGCATTCGTCCGAGTATCTCTGCCGGCATGTACTGGGTCATCTCGGACTACACCAAGCTCGGCCTCAACGTGTCTCTCGGCTACATTCAATATCTCAACGATTCGAGTCGGAGCCGTGTGGATTTCAGCGTGTCTCCGGCGGCCGACAACAACATCGGCTTCGAAATTCTAGTCGGTGACTGGCACATCAATGTTTACGACAGCTTCGCGGTTCGGAGCGATCCGATTCGGGACGGCACCATTAGCAACACCGACAAGATCGTCCAGTTCGACAACACCATCGGAACGACGGCGTCCTACGATCTCGGGAATTCCCAGCTGACCGGGGGCTATGCTTTCAAGACCAGCCTGTTTCAAGACTCGAAGTATTCCAACAGCGACCGGAACTCCCATCTTTTTAACGCTGGCTACCAGTATTCGTTCAACCCCGCCTTCAACATAGGGGTCGAAAGCTCGGCTTCGCTGTCCGTCTACAACTCCGGCAATCAGAACGACTCGACCGTCTATACCCTGGGGCCGTCGATTCAGTGGATTCCCACTGACTTCATTTCGATCACCGCCGGCGGAGGCCCCTCGCTCGTCACCTACTCCGCAAACAATGCGGGATACCGCCCTTCGGATCGGAGCACCTACTATCTCTATTCTTCGATCAATCACCGGTTCAGCGAATTCGCATCTCATTCCCTTTCGATCAACCGGAGTGTCGCACCGACGGTCCAGGCCTCGGACAGCGAGACCCTCTCCTTCAACTACACTCTTTCGCTGAAAATCATCCGCGATGTCACCCTTACGGCGGGCGCGTTCTACGAGACCGGAAAGTTTTCTTCTGGAATTGTTCCATCTTCCCAACAATTCAGCCGCGTTGGCGGAAGCGTAAGCGCGAGTCGTTCGTTCGGCGACCACCTGTCCGCAAGTTTGGCCTACCAGTTCACCCAACGTGATTCGGACACCCCAAACTCCAACTACGAACAGAACCGCATAACTCTCTCCGCTTCCTTCAGGTTCTGAAGATTGCACCGATACTCCACCGGTGAGTTCTGACATTCAACGGAAGCTGCTTCCCGCCCCTTGGTGGCCTGTCGCACTGCTCTGCCTGCTGTTATGGGTTTCCTTCGGGCTCACCCTGTCTCCCGACTGGAGACTCTATCCCCAATACAGCTACGGATGGTTTGTCGTCCCGCTCGCGGCGTTTCTCCTGTGGAAACGCTGGCCGGATCGACCGACACCCGCGCCTCCCGGTTTTCCAAAGCTGTGGATGACCTTGGGCGCAGCTGCAATCCTCGTTCTCGCCGTCGGCCGAGTCTTTAATTCGGCCAACGAGGACTGGCGCCTGGCCAAGGCCTTGGCCGCCGTTTCGGTGGTGGGTATCTCATTGGCAATTCCATATTTGTCGGGAGGACGTCCCTGGTTGGTCCATTTCGGATTCCCCATCCTGTTCACCCTGACCGCCCTTCCATGGGCAAAACCGTTTGAAGACCAGCTGACCAACCGCCTAATGCCCTTGGTCGCGGCCATCTCGGTCGATTTCCTATGGCTTCTCGACATACCGGCACTGCGACAGGGAAATCTCATCCAGCTTAAAACGGGTATGCTCGGGGTGGACGAGGCCTGCAGCGGCATCCGCTCCCTACAGGGAACCATCATGGCGGCCTTGTTCCTCGGAGAATACCTTCGGCTGACGTCGTTCCGGCGCGTCTTCATGCTGGCCGTGGGTGTTTCTTTCGCCTTCGCCTGCAATGTCGCCCGCGCCTTGCTCCTCGCGTTCATCGCCGCCAAAGACGGCATTGCCGCAGTGGATACGTGGCATGATTCAGCCGGCCTTTCCATCCTGTTGGCCTGCGTCGTCGGACTCTGGATCTTGGGACTGCTGCTGGCCTCAAACCAACGACGACGCCAAGCCCGCAGTGCCCTCGAGATTTCGATGGCTACCGGCATGCCCGTGCACGTTCCCCTGTCCGAAGCAGGCACTGTTGCCGCCTTCCTCCCTCCCAAAAGGTGGGTCATGGGCTGCCTCGTCGTATTTCTCTCTTTGGAGACGGCCCGCGAAGGTTGGTTTCGACTGCATGAGGTCGGCAAGGCTTACCACACGCTCTGGACAATGGACTGGAAGCAGCTCCCCGCCGGAAGCGAGAACTACGAGATACCAAAACGTATCGCCGAGATTCTCGGCTACGACAGCGGAATCGCCCAAGCGTGGAACGGAGAAGACGGCTTGTCGTGGATCGGCTACGGCTTCCGTTGGGAGCGGGGCAACGACTTCATCCGCGACGTCCAATATCATCGGCCCGACATCTGCCTGCCCTCCAGCGGCCGGACCCTCAGCCGGGACTTTCCCATCGGCAAACTTGAGATCAACGGCCGGAACCTCTTCTACAAATCATATACCTTCGACGAGGGTACCATGACGACCCATGTCTTCCAGATTGTTTCCGAAGACCAGCTCGGCGAAACGGAAACGAGCATGGTGACCGAGGAGAACTCCCGTTCCTACCGGCTGAAGCGCGTCATCCAAGGCCGGCGAGAGTACCCCGGCCGACAGGTCGTGAACCTGTATCTGCGCGGAGTCGGCAATCACGGTGAAGCCACGGAGGCCGTTCGCAGATTCCTCCAGAAGACTGTTCATCCGATCAACTGATCGGTTCTTCTTCCGTCTTCGCCCGCGCCGGGGGTTTCGTCCGATAGAGCACGTCGACCGCATTGCGGACGTATTGCTCGTCGCCGATCCCCTCCACGCACTCCGGAGGAAACGCCACCGCTTCCCGGAAGTGGTCCGCCAGCGCCCCAAAAAGCTCCACCCTCGACTGGTCGACCATCTCCTCCCGCCTCATCAACGCTTGCAGGGCCACGGCCGCCTCCTCTGGCGACACCTCCTGTCGCAATCGAGCCACCAAATGTGGATGGGACCGGAGCGAGTTGAACTTCCCCCCGATCAGCCGGTCCAGATCCGGCTCGGACACTTTCGGAAGACGAATGACCACGGTGTTCGCCGCGAAGTCCCCCAGTCGCTGGCAATGTCGGCTGCACAGGACCGCCGCGCCTCCGACCGCGTAGAACATCGGCAACGCGTCCACAAATCGGAGCAGATTCCGAATCACCACTTGATGAAGCCTGAGGCTCAGCCCCGACGCGTCCACCACCCGCAGCTTCAACATCCGTTTGCCGACCGTCTGGCCCCGCCAAAGCCATTCCGCCGTCATGCCGTAGCCCATCTGGATCACAAAGAACGACAACGTCCCCAGCGCCTGCGCCATGTCTGCGCTGACGAGACCCAGAAACCCCAGGAGCATGCCCGTCGCGATGGACGCCGCGAAGACACAGGCCGTGTCGATGGCCAAGGCGAGAACACGGGCAACAGGCCCCGCCAACGGCAGCGCGAACGCAATCCCTTCCGGAGTCCGAATCTCCAACCGACCCCTCATGATTTCCCCTCTCCAGGATCCGCCCCGCCCCGCCCCGATCGTCCAAGAAACGCCATCAACAGCCCCAGCTCCACCAGCCCAAACACAATCTTCGCCCAATACGGCAGCACCGGTGCGTGCAACTGCGACAGGAACGACTCCACGATACCTGCCCACACGAGCATCACGGCCACGCCCCCGATCAACGTCGCCAAATCCGGCGCCAACACCCGAAATCGCGTCCTCATCCCGCGCCGGTCCCCCCAACCGATCAGCGCCCCCGCCAGCAGCAGTCCCGCCTGTCCGGCGATCAGGATCGCGGGGATCTCGATGCTTCCATGCGGCAGCAGCCAGCCAGCGAGAAACTCCCCCTCTCCGGCCATCAAATAGTCCATCACCACCGCGCCCAGAACCACCCCGTTGTAGAAAAGCAACAGCGACGCCCCGACGCCCCAGGTCAATCCCAGCGCCATCACCATGATCGACACCTTCGTGTTGTGGGTCATCAGGTCCGTGGAGAACGTCGCCATCGCGCCATCCATGTTTCTGCCCTCCATCCGCTCTTCCCTCGCCACCCGCTCCGACGGATGCATCTGGAGATGCGGCATGGGCATTATGATCGCCTTCGCCTCGGGATCCACCGCCACGACGGCTCCGCCAAAAATCACGCCGGCCACGGTCAGCGCCACCGACAACCAGAAGGCACGGACCCTTCGCCGAAAAGTCCGTGGAAACGTCCCGAACAACCACGCCATCGGTCGGAACCGTTCCATCCGCCGGCGGTGTTCGTGCACATGCGCATAGGCCCGCGCCACGATCCGCTCCAAAAACGCCCGCAGCTCCGGCTCCGAGGCGAACGTCGTCAACCGCCCAAGATCCGCCGCCGCCCTTTCGTAGAGGTAGTGCAGCCGACGCGCCTGCTCGACGTTCAACCGATCCGACAGCTGGTCGTCCAGGCGATTGAGCATCGCCTCCAGTTCGGTCCAGTAGGGGCGCTCCGCCTCGATGAATCGCCGCAGATCGATGATCACAGCAACTGCCTCCGTTTGATGGTCGTGTATTGCGCCAACAAGCGCGGCACCAGCTCCGCTTCCGGCGCCGTCTCGAACCGCACGCCATGGCGCCTCAATCCCCCCTCCAATTCCCGCAATTCTTGCCAGCGCAGATGCCCGCCCAGCTCGCCGTAGAGCGCGTCCACGGTCGCCGGCCGGTCGTCGCTGAAAAGCGGTCTCACTTCCGGAGGAGTCACCATCACCACCAGCACCAGATGTTGTCGCGCCAGCTGCTCCATGTTGCGCGCGAAGCTCTCCGCGAGGATGGGATCGTCCAACGCCGTCAGGAAGACCAGCAGCGAACGCTTGCGCAAGCGGCTCCTCACGGACGTGCAGAGCTCGTCAAAGTCCGGGGTCACCGCCCGCGGCTGCAACGTGTAGAGCGCGTCGCGACAGGTCGAGAAATGCGCCTGACCATTGCCCGCGCGCACGAAGCGATGAACCTGGTCGCTGAAGGTCATCAGTCCGAAATGGTCTCCCTGCTGCTCCGCCGCCAACCCCAGCAGCAGCGCCGCGCTGACGAACCGCTCCAGATGCGTCTCCAGCTTTTTCGCCTCCCTAGAGGGGCCTAGGGTGGGTCCGCCCGCCTTCCCGAGAGCTTGCTTGTCTATCTGCTCCGTCCTTCCGCTCAAGCGCGACGCGTCCACCAGCACATACACCTCCTGCGTCCGCTCGATCTGGAAGACCTTGGTCACCGGCCGCCCCTTCCGCGCCGTCGCTTTCCAGTGAACCTCGTCCATGCTGTCGCCAGGAAGATAGTCCCGTAGTTTCTCGAACTCGCGCCCCCGTCCCATCGCCCGGATCGCGTGGCCGCCATACTGGCCACGGTTCAGAAACACCGCCGCCGCCATCCGTCGATCCGCCATGAGGTCCGGATAGACCCGCAGCTCGGTGGACAACCGCATCCGCGAACGAATCGCCCAGAGCCCAAACGGCGACGCGGCCTCGACCGCGCAAAGTTCGAGCGGGAAATTCCCGCGCATCAGCGGCGTCACCTTCCAACGAACGCGGCTTCGCTCGGCCGCCTTCAGGTCCACTTCCATGATCTCGACGTCCGAGGTGATCTCCGGCGGCAAGGCCAACCCCAGTCGCAATCGCCGCGCAGTCGGCTTGGTCTGCACGATGGACAGTTCGATCTCTCCGACCCGGTCCTTGTTCAGCCGCACCGCCTTGGCCGCTTCGATCGATAGGCCGTTCAACCGCGCCGCGCCGGCCGCCGCGTCGATCACCGCCACTGCCACGCCGCCCGCCATCACGATCAACGCCACACCCGCCTGCTCCGGGACCACCGCCGCCAGCAACGAGGCCGGCAGCAGGATCGCTGCGGCGAAGACCAGAAGTTTACGGGAGGGCACCATGTTTAATCCGGTCAATCGTGGCAGAAACGGCTGGCCCAGCCGTCCCTGATTCGAGCGCGACGGAGCGAACGGAGCGAGCATCTCGGAAGGCACACATCCTCGGCCCGAGACGCTCGCACCGCCTCCGGCGGTAGATGGGGACGCCTCTGCGAGACGTCCCTACCGCCTATTTGTTGAGTCCGTTTCATGGTCTCCTTCCTCAGCGCGGGACCGCCACCTTCTCCAGCACCCGCTGAACGGCTTCAGCCACCGACACGCCTTCAATCTCAAACTCGGGCCGCAACACCAGCCGATGCCCCAGCACCGGTAACGCGAGTGCCTTGATGTCGTCGGGCGTCACGAAGTCGCGGCCGGCGAGCGCCGCCGCTGCCCGGCTCGCCAGCAGCAGCGCCTGCGTCGCGCGGGGTCCGGCTCCGACCAGCACGCTCTCCTCCTGCCGCGTCGCCCGCACAACATCGACGAGATACGCGACCAACTCCTCCCGCAGCACCACCCCGTTCATCGCCCGGCGCACCGCCGGCAGCAGCTCCACCGAGAGGACGGACTCGACCGTCCCCGCCGCCAAAGTCGCCTCCGGCGCATCCGTCCCGAGCATCCGTTTGGCCAGCAGCAGTTCGTCGGCGCGGTCGGGCGCGGACATCACGATCTTCAACATGAACCGGTCCTTCTGCGCCTCGGGCAACGGATAGGTGCCCTCGTATTCGATGGGGTTCTGCGTGGCGAACACCGTGAACGCCGGCGAGAGGATGTGCGTGTCGCGGTCGATGCTCACCTGCCGCTCCTGCATCGCCTGGAGCAGCGCCGACTGCGTCTTGGCCGGCGCACGGTTGATCTCGTCGGCCAGCAGGAACGCGGTGAAGACCGGCCCCTTGACCAGCGAGAACGAGTTCGTCTGGAGGTTGAAGACGCTCGTGCCCGTGATGTCCGACGGCATCAAGTCCGGCGTGAACTGGATGCGGTTGAATTCGCAGCCCAGCACCCGCGCCAGCGTCCGCACGAGCAGCGTCTTGGCCACGCCCGGCACGCCTTCGATCAACGCGTGCTGACCGGTGAAGATGGCGATCAACGCCAGATCCACCACGTCGCTCTGGCCGATGATGACCTTGGCCACCTCGCCGCGCGCCCGCGCCAGCACGTCCTTCAGTTGTTCAAGTGTTCCGTCCATAAATTCAGTTCACCGGCGTTGTCCGTGTCGTCCCCCGCCCGGTTTCAAGGGCCGCAGAAGACGCATCTCTAGATCATCTCTTCCTCAAAGTCCGCGCGATCTCCCGGTAGACCTCGACCGGATGCGTCTTCCCGCCCGGCGTGGGTTCGGCGCCGGCGGCCAACATCTCGGCCTTGCGCAGCCGCTCCGCCGAGACCTGCCGCCGGGCCTGGCCGGACTTCCGCCATTCGCGGAAGCAATAGCCCAGCACTTCAGCGGGCGGAATGGTGCGTCGCAGCAGGTTGACCAAGCCGCTCCGCGAGTCGCGGCCTTCCCGGGCCAACGCCACCGGATCGTCGTCCAACGTCGGCACCAGCGGACTCGAGTTCCGCCAGATGGCGAGGCCGAAGACCACCAGCGCGGCGCCCACCACCCAGAAGATCTGGTAGCGGCGGAACAGCGTGGCAATGCCCGCCTTCTCAGCCACCCCGAGATGGGTTTCATCGAAGATCAACCGCCGCGAACTGCCCGCGAGCCAGCGCAGCACCTCCACCTGCCGATCTTTCCACAGCGCCTCGTTGCTCACCAAGAACGCGTCGGACATCAACACCAGGGAACCCCGGCCGAAGCTCCGCTCCGCCACCACCGGGTTGCCGTCCCGCAGATAGACGTGGCGCCACGCCTCCGGTGGAACGGTGTTGGTGTGGACTTTGAAGACCATGGCCGAACGCCATTCGAGGGTTCCGGGCAGCGCCGTCGACCCCTCGGCCCGGCTCACGATCACCGGCGTGATCGTTCCGTCTTCCGCGATCGAGTTCGTGGGGAAGGTCCGATAGTCGAGACCGATGCCCCAACGCTTCTCGAGTTGGATCTTGGAGCCCGCGGGCTTCGGCGGACCGCTCTGCGGTTTGCGCAGACTCAGGCGCCGCGCGCCGGCTTTCCGCGACGATTGCCGGAAGATCGATTCTCCGAGGCGCCCCCGAAAGACCACCACTAATCGGCCGCCCGACTTCATGAATCGGTCGAGCAACAGCGCCTCGTCCTCCTCGGTCAGATCGAAGTCGTCCCAGTCCGCCCCCAGGATGAACAACGACGTGTCCGCACCGGAACCCATCCGCTCCAGCACTTCGAAGTTCCGGCGACACCGCACCTCCGGCAGCTCGTCGAAGGCGTCGTAGAGCGCCCGCGACCCGAGCGGATCGCTCCGCAGCGTGGAATACGGCGGATACACGTCGCCCACTTCGTAGCGCAGGGAGAGCAGCTGCCAAACGCCGAAGCCGAGCAACGAGGCCAGCGCCAGCAACCACGCCACGCTCCATTTTCCGGATCTCAACACGCGCGGATCCTTTCCAGGTTGGCGCGGAATTCCTGGACCAGTTCGCCCGTGGCCGGGTGCCGCCCATACCACACGCGGTCGAAGGCCCCGACGTTGGTGCTGAAGGCCGCGGAGATCTCGGGCAAGGCCCGGGCGCGACGGTGGACCTCGCGCAGGTAGTCGCGGTTGGACTTGTGGCGGGCCAACCGGATGAACTCCCGCTGGGCGAGGTGCGCGAGGCTCGCGAGATACAGGGCGCGCAGCGCGAGGCGGAAGTCTCCCTTGCCCATCAGGTCGACCGCGAGCCGCATCCAGCCGTCTTCCGGCAGCTGGTCGGCACCGACGTTTTCATCCGACACGTCGGGAATCGCCGGCGTCGCGTCCGCCGCCGCGCCGACGACGCGTGGACGCTGGATCCACGCCTTCACCAGCAGCCAGACCAAGGCTCCGAGAACCACGGCGATCAGCAGGATCAAGATCCACTTCAGCACCGTGGCCGCGTCGGCGAAGGAGATGTTCGAGGAGTTCGAGTTCCGACCCTTCAACTGGAACAGATCCGCGATCCAGCGAGCGACCCGCTTGGCCGCCGAACCAATCGAGTCCGCGAAGCTCCGCAACCAATGACGCCAGCCGCCTGCCTCCGTTGCCCGGTCGTCCTTGACGAAGGCGCCGCGTGGAATCCGCCAGCTGTAGCGGCGTTGTCGAAGCACCTCGTCGATGGAGCGGTTCAGCTCCTGCGTCGTGACGGGCGAACGTTCTGAACCCGATACGATCACGGCTTCATCGCCGTTCAGCGACGGTTCGGCTGCGTTCGCCGCCATGCTCAACAAGCCCAGCACGAGCATCGCCGCTCCAGCCATCCGCTGGGAGACATGCCGCAGACGGGCCAACAGGTCCGCGCCGCTCTCTCGCCCCTCGCCCTTGAAAACGCGGATGACATGGACCGCCTTGACCAACGGATCCCAGCCAAGCCACGACACCATGAGCACGGACATCAGGAGGGTCGTATTGAAGGCCGCCCAAGGACTTCGGGAAAACAGCGTTTCGTAGTCGAACAAAGTCTTCAGCAGGCTCGGCCCCAGATAGATCACGACGAGGATGTTCACCGCGAGCAGCCACCAAAGTCCCAGCAGCAGCAGCAGCGTCATGAAGTCCTCCGACGGCCAGCGGACGAGCTCCTTCCAAGCCCGTTGGATCCGGGAACCGCCCGGGCCCTTCTCCGGCAACGCGGTCAGGATCTGGAAAAAGCCGAAGGCGAATCCAGCCGGAAGGATCAGACAGCACGCCGCGGGCATTACGACCAAGCCCCATGACTGGAGACGCACCTGCTCGCCCACAAGCGACGCCAATCCTTTCGCTGTCCACCGGGGCGAGGGGACCGCGATCAGCGACGCGCGCAGTCTCGCGGCGAACAGGGCCTGGAAGGTCTTCATCCAGAGGAACAGCAGCACCATGCCCAGCGCCGCGCCGACCGCCCGCTGGTCCGCAAACGCGCTCTGCGACATGTCGGCCCAGAAGTAGAGCAGCCCCAGCACGAAGGGAACGGTGCCCGTAAAATACAGCACCCACGTCCCAAACGACGCTTCGCGCAGCAGATGGACCGCGTCCTCGATGAGGTCCACCGGGCTCGGGGCGTTCTTGCGGCGCGGCTTCATGCTCAGTCCTCGAAGAGCGAGGTTTTCCAGAGGGTCCCGTCGTGGAAGTTCGCCGGGAGCGACAGCAGCACCCTCGCCGTCGCATAAAACATCACCCACGCCACGAAAAATCCCGCCATCATCTGGAGCGAACGGGCCAGAAAGGTTCCCCACCGTCCCTTGGGCGCATCGATGCGGACAAGTTTGCGCAGACAGCCGGAGCACAACACCCGGTCGTCGTGTTCGGTGATGCATTCCCGGCAGAAGAACTGGCCGCACCCCGGACACTTCGCGACCGCTTCGCGACCGGCGTGGTTCAGGCAGACATGGCCGGAAAGGGAGATCATAGGACGGGATCCTCCGGGGCGGCGGGCGGTTCCGGAACGGGCGAGGAGGGAGGCGGAGGCGGGCTGACAAGCTGGGCCGCTTGGATCAAGGGCGTGAGTTCCGCGAGGAGCTTGTCGGCCGCCTTGAGCCTGCCCACCGCCGGGATCTCGCGGGTCTGTACCGCCGTTTGGATGCGGACCGAACAGGTCGGCCCCCGGAGGAGATTGACGAGCAGAGCCAAAAATGACGGGAGAAAAACTAATGCTATCAACAGATCGCCGGCTAGTTGGTCAACGGCAGGCAATACACCGCTTAAGGCGAGTGCCATACCTAGCAAAACGATAAACAGCACAGTGCCACCAAGAATCAGGTTCCAGATCATCCACCGCCGCGTCCGCTGCACCGTGATGGCCGCGATGTCGCGGAGGAAGAACCGCCGATACTGTTCGGCGAACCCGCTGGAGCACACGCTCAACAGATGGTCCCTCCCGAGCCACAGGGTTTGCTTGCCCGCCATGCTGAGGAACCGGCGACCCGGCAGGCGTTTGTAGGGGCGGTCCTTCATGTGGCCAGGACGACGATCCACACGATCCACACGATCCAGCCGATGATCTGGAGCACCGCGAGAACCGCGGCGACGACCCGGGATACGTTTCCGGAACCTCCCACCAGACTGCCCGGAGTTTTCCCGTGCCGGACGACGATGAACAGGGTGACGGGCGCCGTGATCAGCGCGAGCGGACCGATGATGCAGGAGACCAGCGCCAGTGTGAGTGCCAGACCCGCATACACCGTCCGTTGGCTGTCGAACTCGGCCAATCGGCCCTTCTGCTTGCCGGATTCGAGGCAGTTCGGACAGAGGTGCTGGCCGTTGAGCTCCAGGTCGCAGAGACCACAGATGAACCGGCCACAGTTTCCGCAGCCCACGACCGCCTTCTTGGCCGGATGAAAGAAGCAGCCCGCGTCGCCGTCCACGATCACGTCTTCCGAGAGACCCGTGTTCCCGCGCCGGCGGTTCAACGCCGGAAAAGCCAGCACGCGGGTGGGCGTGCCGCAATCCGGGCAGTCCGTCATGCCCGGCACATTGAACATCTCCAGAGGCAGCGGCCGCTTGCAGCGGGCGCAGGTAATCGCGGGAGACGCTGGGATGGCCGTCGTCACTTCTTCACCACGCGCGTGCCACACATGCGGTCATGCAGCGCCCGCTTCTCCTCGTCGAACGCCACCATGATGTAGCCGATGAAGCACGTCAGGCTGCTGACGAATTCACCGAGATACCGCACTGCTCCGCGCCAAAAGGTCATCTCCGTTCCATCGGCCCGGATCACCTTCAATCCGCACGCCATCTTGCCGGGTGTCGCCGCGTATTTGCCGAGGAAGAAACCGGAGTAGGCCATGCCGAAGAGAATGTTGAACGCCGTGATCACCCCCTGATAGCCGAGGAACGGCCCCCAGTTGTTCGGATCCGGCTGGGGCATCAGCACGCCGAACATCGCGTAGGCGACGCCAAAATTAACCGCGTAGATCGGGATGGCCATGACGAGACCATCGATGAACTTGGCGGCGAAACGGATCCAGAATCCGCCGTATTCGTGCGCCTGGCTATCGGGCTTCAAGACCCCTTCCTGAAGCTGCTGGAGCACCACCGCCTTGCACTCGGAGCACACCGTCCGGTCGGCGATCCGGATCAGCGCCTCGGGCGGAAATTCACGACCGCACTGGGAACAGAAACTCCCGGCCGGCGCGCCAGTCGGTCCGGTCGCGCGCGCCTGGCTCAAGGGTTGCCAATTGGCCATCCCGTCCGACCAGACCAGAGTGTCGGGCTGCACCGTGCCACTGGAGATCAAGCCGTCGAGCTGGGAGTCGTCAACAGGACCGAGCTGCTGACCGTGGTGTGCGTAATACCAATTCATGGGATTCTACGATTGGGGAGTGAGATCATCGAAGACGCATTTATAGTGTTCGGCGAACATTCCGAACACGACCGGCCCGGTCACGAGAACTCCGACCAGGCAGGCCATAATCCCGGCCGCCATCAGCAACCAGGCCACGATCACCATGAGCACGGTCGACCAGAACCGCTTGAATACCGTCTTCCGGCTGAGCTCCATCGCGGACCAAAAGCCGTAGCCCTTGTCGATGACCAGCGGCAGGGCGAAGAACCACATCAACGTCACGACCAGGATCAGAAAAGCCAAAACCAGTCCACCAATGACCAACCCCGCAATGACCGCGGCGGAGATCTCCGGCCCCGCCCCGCCCCGCCCCGTGCTCGCAGCTGTCGCGATGAACCCAAAAACAAACGGAATCGCCGCAACCGCGACGACCAGCAGGGTGATGACCGTCGGGATGAACGAAGCCAGAAAGAGAGGGCCGAATCTTGGCCCGAAACCCGAAAACGCATCGCCCACTCCGGCGACCTGGCCCCGGGCTTTCTTGATGTAGAACAGCCACACGCCGCCCAAGATGGCTCCTTGCACCGCGAACTGGAGAATGGGGCCGAGAATCGGGATGATCCCCCCTGCCACCATCGCGATGTAGGCCAGGATCGACACGCCGATGATGGTCCATGGATCCGCCTTGAACGTCTCCCAACTGCGCCCAAGGCAGCCGCCAATATCCACGGAATAGTCCCGCTGGAGCAGATCCGCCTCGGACACCGTGCCTCGTGATCCTGATCCGGACGGCGCGACGCCTTCCAGCATCTGCTGGAGAATCGCCGGTTTGCAGTTCGCACAAACGAAACGCCCTTCGACCCGCACCACCTCGTCGACGGAGAAGCTCCCGCCGCAACCGGCGCAGATAACGCCGGCGGTGGTCGGTGCCGCACCGGCGACGGGTCGCGCTTCCGCGTAGGGCTTCCATCCGGCCATGCCCTCGCACCACACGAGCGTCGAAGGCTTGATCGCGCCGGAAGCGGCCAATTGGTCGAACTGCGAATCTTCGATCGGTCCGCGTTGAACTCCGTTTTCGGCGTAGAACCAGTTCATGGCGAGGCGGCGGATGGAGGCGGATTCAACCAAGCATGGGTGGGACCGGGCAGATTCCGCACCACGAAGAAGGCGAGCAGCAGGATCAAAATCCCGACGGCCCACCGCCCCGTGAAGCGATGTTCGACCCGCTGGCCCAAGAGCCCCTTCCAGCCCCACAGACCCAGGAGCGGCACGAAGAAGAGCACCAACGGCGCGTTGCTCCGGATCGCGGCCAC
This sequence comes from Verrucomicrobiota bacterium, assembly GCA_038209745.1. Lineage (GTDB taxonomy): Bacteria > Verrucomicrobiota > Verrucomicrobiia > Limisphaerales > CANJSG01 > CANJSG01. The sequence continues at coordinate 1,866 of JBBQXJ010000034.1, read as the reverse complement.
CACTTCGCCGTGCAACAAGTAATACACGGCCCGGGTCGCGCCGCAGCCGGGACATTGCAGCCCGGTGAGCCTGTGGAACTGGCATCGCGGATAGAACAACTGCCCGTTCGGCTCCGTGGACCAGACCATCCAGGACACGACCCCCCCCGCGATCAACAGCGCGACCGCCATGATCGCCCGTCGCCAACGCAGCACGGCGGAGGGCCACGGCACCGGAGGCGGCACCGCCGTAGGCATCGCGGCGTTGCGCTGGGGCTCGACGGGCTTCATCTCACTCGAAGGCGGATTTCACTTCGGGCTTCATCAGGACCACGATGGCCCAGATGCCGATCGGCAGGCTGACGCAGCAACAGCCGGAGAAGCACGACAGGATGCCCAGGATCGACGCGGTCATCGGCATCCAAAAGTTGCGGAGCCGCTGCATCTGGACCCCGGCGAAAATGGTGAAAACGCTGATCAACAAACCGATCACGACGAACACCATTCCCATCGGCCCCGTCATCTTCCCGATCATTTCGCCCCAATGCTGGAATTCAGGCGGCAGCTCGGCCACGGCCTTGCCCAGTTGCGCCTGCTGTCCCGCGCCGCCCATGACGGACTGGGCCACATTGGCCAATCCAATCAAAACACCGATGGCGCCGCTCACGATCAACCCGATGGCCGGCCCCTGGACCCGCTTCTTCGCCACATCAGCCGACAACGCCTGGAATCCGCCGAGCCCACCCGACATCGGCGTGATGATCGGCGGTTGTCCCTGCACTCCGCCACCCCGGGCCTGGTTGTAGGGCAGCCAGTTCGCCATGCCTTCCGCCCAGACGAGCGTGTCCGACTTGATCGTTCCGGCACGGGCCAGCTCATCGAGCTGGGATTCGGTGACGGGGCCGGTTTGTTGACCGTTGATGACGTAATACCAGTTCATGGGTGCGATGGGCTTGTGGAATGGGGGGAAACGGGGGGATCGCCCGGTGAAGGCGTTCGGTTCGATACTGGATTAACTGGAACCTCACAACGGTTAGAGCCTGCAAAAATCACCCCGAACGGTAAAGGCTTTCTTCGATAACCACCCCCGGCTCAACCGCAACCGTCCTGCGGAAGCCGGCGGGGAACAGCCACGGATCAATTTGCAGACGATACCGTCATCACCGACTTGAGACCGCCCGTCTCAGCCGGAACGAGGCGGTGGGGTTGGGGAGCGCCCCCGCCCCGGGCGCAGTGGACCACGTCCTCGTGGCCCATCGGCGGCGCAGGAAAAATTCACCGCATGGTGTATCCGGACGGTGTCCGTGTCCCTCTTCGGTGCGTCCTCCGCCCAACCCTTTGAAGCGGGCGGAGGGCGGCGCCGCGGCGCCTTTCCATTCAACCTTCCAGTGAACGGTGTCGCCCGCTGCCCATTGAAAACAGCGAGGAACCTTATTTCCCCGATTCTGCCAAAAGATCCCGGACCAACGCCTCGATCTCGGCTTTGAGTTTCACGGAACGCCCGCCCGTGGCCTTACCTTCGAAGCCCGTATGGACACGTCTCACCCGACCGTCACGACCGATGAAAATGGCCGTCGGATAGGCGCCGAAATTCTCCAGCTGCGGCAGCTTCTCCGGAGCGTCCTCGGTCGAGCCCGCGAGCAACATCGGATACGTCACGCCATGGCGATCAGCGAAGATGCGAACCTGTTTCCGATCGCGCTCCGCGTCGCCGGTGTATTCGAACGCCAGCGCCACGACTTCGAGTCCTGCCTTGTGCAAGCGGGCATAGAGGTTCTGCAGGAACGGCGTCTCCTCATGACAACTCGGACACCAGGTGCCGGTGATCGAAACGATGACGACCTTCCCTCTGAAGTGTGCGTCGTCCCATGCCACCTCCTTCCCGTC
>JBBQXJ010000033.1:0-47250 GCA_038209745.1 Verrucomicrobiota bacterium | reverse complement strand
GGCAAGCCGGCCGCGAACTCAGCCGCCTGCTCGGTCGCGATCCCCAGATTCGGTGGCCGACGCTGCACCTTCCCGATCTCGGCCCCGAAGTCCCGTTCAACCTCCACATCCGGCAACTGACCCTGCGCAACGAAGCCCGGTTGAAAGTCCTCCGCAGCGAAGCCGCCAACTCCGAGGCCCGGGTCGATGTTGTCCGCCGCGCCGCCCGTCCGGACGTGAAAGTGTTCGGCGAACTGCGCCAATACTCCGGCAGCGGCGAGCTGCGCCAAGGCATGGTCGGTATCGGCCTGTCGATACCGTGGTTCAATCGAGGCCACTACAAGGCCGACCTTTCCCGCGCCCGCGCCGAATCCGAAGCCGCCCGCTACGATGTCGAAGACTACGAGCGCATCGTCCCGGTCGAAGCCGAGCGCGTCGCCACCCTTGCCAACAACGCCCGCCGCCAAGCCCTCGCGCTCCGCGACCAGGTCATCCCCCGCACCGAAGAGATGATCGAAGTCCTCCGCCGCAACTGGACCGCCGGCGAGGCCGATCTTTTGCCGCTTCTCACCGCCCGCCGTGAATGGATCGACACCCGCCGCATGGAGGCCGAAGCCGTGTCGGAGCAATGGCGAATGCTCGCCGAACTCACGCTCTGTTGCGGTCTCGCCGACCTCGAAGCCCTCGACATGCTGAACTCCCTGAAGCCCGATGCCGGATTCCTGATCCCGGTTTCCGGATCCGAAACCCCTTCCCGCCAGATCCCATGAAACGCCTACTCCCAATACTGATCGTCGCCGTGATCGCCACCGCCGTCGGCTGGTTCCTCCGTGGGGTCTATCCGGCATCCGGCATCCGGCATCCGGCATCGGAAAGCGCCGCCAAGGCCACCCCGCTCTATTACCAGTCTCCCATGCATCCGTGGATCAAGTCGGACCGTCCCGGCAAGTGCACCATCTGCGGCATGGATCTCGTCCCCGTGTATTCCGGCGAAGCGGGCGTGGACGCCGGAAGCGGCTTGGTCCAACTCGCCACGAACACGGTTCAAGCCATCCACGTCGCCACGGAAGAAGCGGCCGTTCGCCCTCTCACCCGCACGCTGCGTTTCTCCGGGACGATCGAGGACGACGACTCCCGGCACCGGATCCTTTCCGCCTACACCATGGGCCGCATCGACAAGCTCTTCGTCAACTTCGTGGGCGCCGAAGTGACCGAAGGCCAAGTCCTCGCCTCCTTCTACAGTCCGATGCTGCTGGCCTCCGTCCGCGAGTATCTTTCCTTCCAGAAGCATCCCGCCGATTCCGCCGACCTCGCCACCTCCGCACGGCTGCGTCTCCGCCAGTTCGGCCTGACCAAATCCCAGATCGACGACCTCCCCAAAACGTTCCACGAGTCCGATCTCGACCTTCCCTTGCTCGCCCCCATGACCGGCACCGTCGTCGCCCGCAGCGTCTACGAAGGCCAATATGTGAAGGAAGGCGACCGCCTGTTCGAGTTGGCCGACTTCGCCACCATGTGGTTCCAGTTCGACGCCTACGAACGCGATCTCGCCTGGCTGCGGCTCGGGCAATCGGTCGAAATCACCACTGCCTCGAAGCCCGGGAAATCGTTTGTCGGCAAAATCGCCTTCATCGACCCCAGCTTCAATCCCATGACCCGCAGCACCAAGGTTCGCGTCGAGCTCTCCAACCCGCTCGTCGCCGGCGTCGGCGCGCAGCACCGCGAGCTCTCGCACCGGCTCTTTGCCGAAGCCCGGGTCTCGGCGGAGACCCCATCGGCCCTGACCATCGCCCGCACCGCCGTGATCAATCCCGACGGTTCTCCGCTGGTCTACGTTGAAAAAACGCCCGGGGACTACGAACCCCGCCGCATCATCCTGGGCCGAACCGGCGACGACCTCGTCGAAGTCGCTTCGGGACTCGGCGCCGGCGACAAGGTCGTCACCACCGGCAACATGCTCATCGACGCCCAGGCCCAGCTCAACGACAGCTCCCGCGGCCAGCCGGCATCCAGCCACACCACCAAGGCGACAACGCCCCGACACCCGCCGCTCAACGCCACGCAGACAGAACTCCTCAACCGTCTCTTCACCGCCGGGGACGCTCTCGGAGCCGCCTTGGCCGCCGACGATCTCAAACACTTCAACGATGCGACCCCCGCCCTGCATTCGCTCGTTCCTGAAGTCGCCCAAGCCTTCTCCGAACACCCAGACCTCAAAGACCTCGCCGAAGCCGCCAACCGCTCCGCGCACTGGCCCGAGCCCGATTCCATCGAAGCCGCCCGAGCCCGTTTCGCCGCCTTCATCGCTCCGGTGACGGAACTGGCGATCCGCACCAGAGGACAGGCCGCGGCACCCGCGACCCTCAAGATCTACCAGTGCCCGATGAGCGGGAAGGCGTTCCCGCAGGCTCCCGCCACCGCGCGCTGGCTCCAGCTCGGCGGCACCATCCACAATCCCTACTTCGGCGCTTCGATGATCGATTGCGGGGCGGAGGTGAAACCGTGATCTCCCGCATCATCGAGTGGTCGCTGCGCAATCGTTTCCTCGTAGTCTGCGGGACGCTGATTGTCGTTGCCTGGGGCGTTCACGCCCTGCGCACGACGCCCGTCGACGCCATCCCGGACCTGAGCGAGAACCAGGTCATCGTCTTGGCCGACTGGCCCGGCCGCAGCCCGCAGGAAGTCGAGGACCAGATCACCTATCCCCTCTCGGTGAATCTCCAAGGACTCGCCGGAGTGAAGACCGTCCGCGCGAACTCGATGTTCGGCTTCTCCCTCGTGACCGTGATTTTCGAGGACAAGATCGACAACTACTTCGCCCGGTCCCGCGTGCTGGAGCGCCTCAACTACCTCGGCAATCTCATGCCCAAGGGGGTCACGCCGTTGCTCGGTCCCGACGCCACCGGCCTCGGTTGGATCTACCAGTATTACCTCGAGGTCGATCCCACCCAGGTGACCCACGGCGGCTATGATCTCGGCCAGCTTCGCGCCACGCAGGATTGGTTCGTCCGCTACCAGCTCCAGAGCGTGCCCGGCGTGGCCGAAGTCGCGAGCATCGGCGGCTTCGTGAAGCAGTATCAGATCGAGGTCTCGTCCACCAAGATGCGGGCGACCGGAGTCTCGCTCCAACAAGTCATGGAGGCCGTCGGACAGGCCAATCTGAACGTCGGCGGAAAGGTCATCGAGGAGAACGGCATGGAGTTCGTCGTCCGTGGCGTCGGTCTGATCACCAACGTCACCGATCTCGAACTCACCGTCCTGACCCAGAAGGACAACATCCCCGTCTACCTGCGCGACGTCGCCAACGTGCAGATCGGCGGCGACTTCCGGCGCGGCGCGCTGGATGTCGATGGCCGCGAATCCGTGGGCGGCATCGTCGTCATGCGGACCGGCGAAAACGCCCAGCGTGTGATCGACTCGGTGAAGGAGAAGATCGCGCAGATCACGCCCAGTCTGCCGCCCGGCGTGACCATCAAGCCATTCTACGACCGGTCCGACCTGATCGGACGCACCGTCGACACCTTGAAGCACGCGCTGGTCGAAGAGATCATTCTCGTGACGCTGGCCCACATCATCTTCCTCTTCCACTTCCGCAGCATCCTGATCGTCACCATTCCCCTGCCCGTCTCCATCCTCGTCTCGTTCATCCTGATGAACTGGCTCGGCATCTCGTCGAACATCATGTCCCTCTCCGGCATCGCCATTGCCATCGGCGTGCTCGTCGATGCCGGCATTGTCATGACGGAGAATGTCATCCGCCACTGCGAACAGGCGGAGGAGGAGAAACTCAGAGTTGGAGCAATGGATTCTCGGAGTGCTGAGACCTCCCCCAATTCAACCACTCCAGCACTCCAGCGCTCCATTACTCCCCCCACCTGCCGCCTTACCGCCAAGGAAACCTGGGACGTCACCCTCGCCTCGGCGAAGCAGGTCGGGCGGCCGATCTTCTTCGCGATGACCATCGTCATCCTCGCCTTTGTGCCCGTCTTCGTCATGGGCGGTCAGGAGGGCAAGCTCTTCCATCCTCTGGCATGGACGAAGACCTTCGCCCTGATCGGGGCCACCTTCCTCGCCATCACCATCGTGCCGGTGCTGTGCTCGCTGCTCGTGCGCGGTCCCTTCCACGCCGAGGACAAGAACTGGGTCATCCAGTTCCTGCTGCGGCTCTACGATCCCGTCCTCGACTGGGCGCTGCGCTGGCGCAGGGCCGTCATCGCGCTGGCGGCCATTGTTCTGATCTTTTCGCAGGTCATGGCGTGGGGATTGCCCAAACCGTGGCTCTCAGGGATGGGCATTCAGCCGGGCACCTTGCCGGCTCGGGTGTTGTCCGGCTTTGGCCGCGAGTTCATGCCGCCCTTGAACGAAGGTTCCCTGCTCTTCATGCCCGTGTTGCTGCCCAGCACCTCGCTCACCGAGGTGAAGCGCATCATGTCGTGGCAGGACCGTGTCATCCGCGACACGCCCGAGGTCGAGTCCGTCGCCGGCAAACTCGGCCGCGCCGAAACCGCCACCGATCCCGCGCCCGTCGAGATGATCGAAACCACCGTCATGCTGAAGCCCGAATACATCAGCGACGGCTGGCGCACGAAACGCAACCCCGTGTGGCGGGACGGCATGACGACTGCAAAACTGAAGCTCGAACTCGCCCAGAAGCTCACCACCGTCCCCGGCTACGTCCCCGGATTCCTCCAGCCGATCGAGAACCGGATCCTGATGATCAGCACCGGCATCCGCGCCCAGGTCGGCGTGAAGATCTTGGGCGACAACCTCGACGCCCTTCAGGCCAAAGCCTTCGAAGTGGAGAAGATCATCCGCCAGATCCCCGGCGCCGCCGGCGTCGCCCCGTCCCGCGTCCAGGGCAAACCCTATCTGGAGATCCACATCCGCCGCGAAGCCATGGCGCGCTTCGGCCTTTCGGCCAAGACCGTGCTCGATGCGGTCGAAACCGGCATCGGCGGCACCACCGTCTCCACCACCATCGATGGCCGCGAACGTTTCCCGATCCAGGTCCGCCTCCAGCGCGACGAACGGGACGACATCGAGCGCCTCGGCGGGATCCTCGTCTCCACACCCGCCGGCCAGGTCATCCCGTTGGGCCAAGTCGCCGAGATCGCGCGCACCTACGGCCCCAGCGAGATCGCCAGTGAGAACGGCCGCCTCCGCGTCTTCGTGCAGGCCAACGTGCAGGACCGCGACCTCGGCGGCTTCGTGCAGGAGATCCGCGACCGGTTGGACCACGAGATTGTGCCCCATCTCCCACCCGGCATGACCCTGGAATACAGCGGCCAATACGAGAACCAGATCCACGCCGAACAAACGCTGAAAGCCATCATCCCCGTCGTCCTGCTCGTGATCTTTCTCCTCCTCTTCATCACCTTCCGCTCCCTCTCCGAGGCCGCCCACGTCATCCTCGCGGTGCCCTTCGCGCTGAGCGGCGGCGTCTTCCTCCAATGGCTGCTCGGCTACAACTTCAGCGTCGCGGTCTGGGTCGGCTACATCGCGCTCTTCGGCATCGCCATCCAGACCGGCGTGGTCATGGTCATCTTCCTCGAGGAAATGGTGGAGAAGAAGAAGGCCGAACGCGGCGGCGCCTTCAACGCCGCCGATCTCCTCCAAGCGGTGAAAGACGGCGCCAAGCTCCGTCTCCGTCCCAAGGTGATGACCGTCGCCACCACCATCGCCAGCCTCCTCCCGATCATGTGGAGCCACCGCGCCGGCGCCGAAGTCATGAAGCCCTTGGCCACCCCGGTCATCGGCGGCGTCCTCAGCAGCCTCGTCCACATCCTCATCGTGACGCCGGTGATCTTCCTCTGGCTAAGGGAGCGGGAACTGCGGAAATCCAAGAGCGCTTCCCTGGAATCACCGAAGCCCAAAGCCTGCTGACTCTATCGCTCGCGGACCCGATAGATGGCGAAACCAGAAGGCGCGTCCGCGTCGGAAAAGGTGTGGCTGGCCGAGTCCGCGAAAACCGTCGCGACTTCGTTCCAAGTCAACCAGGGCCTGCTTCGAAAAAAGCGCGGCGAAAGGACCTATGCCGAGTTCGCCCAGAAAATCGGGCTGCCCCCTCACCGCTGGATCGTCTTGAGCAGTCCCAGCATAGCTTCTCCCTCGTTAGACTCCCAAAGGTCATGCGGCGCCTAAATTGCACTTTGGCCGACATTTTTCCGGAACCGCGTTGATCGTCCCGTCTCGGTTTCGGCTTTCCGGCTTCGAATCGATTGGCACCCCTCCATTCCGTCCCCATCCTTTCTCCGTGAGCAAGAAAAGCGCGAAGATCGCCGAACTGATTGCCGGCTGTGAAGGCCGGGAGATGAACGCCTACTATCTCGGCTATTTCGAGTGCTTCAACCGCGGCTATTTCTTCGAGGCCCACGATGTGTTGGAGGAACTCTGGCTGGCCCAGGGCAAGACCGGCCCGAACTACGCCTTCTACAAGGGCCTCATCCAGTTCGCCGGCGCCTTCGTGCATCTTCAGAAGGGGCGGCTCGGTCCCGCCGGCGCGCTCTTCAAGCTGACCCGCGCCAATCTGCTCCAATACCCCTCGCCCCATGAGCGGCTGGACCTCGACCTCCTCCTCGGCTTGATCGGCGAATGGCTGGGCCATCTTGATGGGGCCGCCATCAATCCTTTCCCGACACGGCCAGCGCCACAGCTGGGCCTGATCAATCCAGCCGCCCGGCCTTCGGTTTAGACTCTTCCGGGCCCGCCCTCCGCCCGCGCCTGTTTTACCGACCTCCCCCGAACTGGGGAGCCTTATCGGGGCTTCAGGCAAGAGTCGGACATTGCCATTCGCACTCCCTCCGACTTAATTCGCCCGATCCGATTTCTACGCATGATTGCCCAGACCCCCTCCCGCTCCGCCGGCCTCGTCCTGACGAAGGTTTCCTGCCTCCTGTTGTGCCTCGCCCAGATGGCGACCATGGCACCGCAGGGCATGGCCCAGAAGAACCCCCAACCGAAGCTGGAAATCTCCGTCGGACCGAACAACACGTTGGTCATCCCGAAATCCGCCTTCGGCCAGGAACACCTGCTTTCCGTCTCCCGCATTCCGCAGGCGCTGGCCGCGACCAGCACTGGCTTGTCCGGCAAGATCGTCCGGTTCGAGCTCTTCCCCGACGGCGTCGATCTCAACGAATCCACTGCGGGCCTCGTCGTCACCCAGGACCTTCCCGCCCGCCGTCTGATCACCACCTTTCCCATCGTCGAGCAGGACGCCACCAAGGTCGTCATCGACTTCAACAAGGGGATGCGCCGCCTCTACACCGACATCTGGTACGACGGCAACCGTCGCTTCGATCCCGTCAGCCGGGACGAAACGCTGGAGATCCCCCAAGCCCGCGTCTTCTCGGTGGCCAAGGAGGACAACCAGATCGTCATCCGCCAGAGCGTGAAGCTCCGGGACCGCCAGTCTGCGGCCAACCTGGAGCAACAGTTCGAGGTCCGCTACTTCCTGACGCCCTATGCCTCCGGCGGCTACACCGGCAAGGAAGCCCCGGCCACCGACCTGCGCTACGCCCGGTTCTTCGAAACCCAGGCGCAACTCGAGGAATCCACCGGGCGATCGTCGCCCAAGATGGCGCGCTTCGACCTGGCCAAACCCATCGTCTTCCACTACAGCGCCAACACTCCGGCGGACTACGTGCAGGCGGTGAAGGACGGCATACTCTACTGGAACCGCGCCTTCGGCACCAACGTCGTCCGCGCCGAAAAAGCGCCCGATGGCGTCACCGCCCCCGACCCCCGCTACAACATCGTCCAATGGGTCCCCTGGGACGCGGCCGGCTCCGCCTACGCGGACATCCTCATCGATCCCCGCACGGGCGAGTCCCGCCACGGCCAGGCCTACATGACCAGCGTCTTCGCCCTCAGCGGCAAGGCGCGCGCCCGCGCCTTGCTCCGCTCCATGCGCGAACTGGCCGACGAGAAGACCGACGGGAAGAAGGACAAGCACGGCGCCTTCGGCGGCTGGCCGGCGATGGGCGGCGTCTGCGAGGTCAACATGACCGAGTTCGCCGCCCAATACGCCCAGGGCCTCCAGGAGCTTCTGGCCAGCGACGGCCTGACCGATGAAGCCACTCTCCGGGCCTCGCAGGACTACGTCCGCGAAGTGGTCGCCCACGAGGTAGGCCACATCATGGGCCTCCGCCACAACTTCGCCGGCAGCCTCGCCGCCACCCTCGACCTCAAGGAACAGGACGACTGGTTCAAGGCCTACGTCGCCGGCGACAAGCTCGACGCCTACACGAACCGCTACGCCTCCTCCTCCATCATGGAATACACCGTCTTCAAATCGGCGGTGCAGGCCGGCTGGTTCATCCGCACCCAGACCGAAGCCCTGCCCCACGACAAGGCCGCCATCCAATGGGGCTACTTCAACGCCGAAACGCCCCGCGAAGGCCGCCTCCTCTTCGGCACCGACGACCAGGTCGGCACCTACGGCGATCTCCAGCGTTTCGACGTCGGCACGGACCCCGTCGTCGCCGCCTATTCACAGCTGTCCGACAACATCCGCCTCCTGCCGAACAACGTCATCGAGGCCTTCATCGCCGCCAAAGCGCCGCGCGATCCTCGCGATCAACTCCCCCTCGCCGAGGTCAACCTTTCGCCCAAGCGCGACGCCGCGAACCTCGCGGGCCAGTTCTCCTCCATGCTCGGCTGGTTCAACCAGAGCGCCCGTTCCCTCCGCGTGGAGAACTCCTTCGACTACATCGGCGACCTGAACCAAAAAGACCGCGCAGCCGCCCATTGGAAGTTCCTCAACGACCAGGTCGAACAGCTCGGCGGGGTCGACCGCGCCTTCTTTTCCTTCCTCCCGCTCGACCTGAAGCTGGACCTCAAGGAAACGCCCAAGGGCGTCGGTGCCGCCGAGAAAGTCTCCGCTACAAATCTGCTGGCCCGCCTGACAACTCTCCTCGCCGCGCCCGCCTACACCAACTTCGTGGGCCTCGACGAGAAACGCTACAGTTTCACGCCCAAGGAAAAAGAGCTCATCTTGAAACGCGGCAAATCCCTCTTCGACGACCTCGAAACCGAACTCGTCAAGCAGACCTGCATCCGGCTCGAAAACGTCCGCCGCGACCTCGGCAGCGAAGTGGCCGACTCCGTGGCCGAAGACGACATCACCGCCAAACTCGAACAGCGGATCACCGACCTCGCCAAGCTGGTTCTGACCACCAAGGACGACGCCAAGCACCTCAAGGGCAAAGTGGACAAGGGCACCGTCGAGATCGTGGACTATAAATACGACGACGAGACCCGCGTCGCCGCCGCCAAGGCGCTCAACGACAACACCGGCTCGTTCAAGGGCTGGGCGACCGACGCCAAAGGCGACCTGAACAAGCAGCTCAAGGACGACATGGAAGCGGTGCTGCTCATCGGGAACTTCAAGGACTTCAAGGACTCGATGCTCTCCCGCACCCTCCGTGAATGGTACATGAAGCAGCAGGAGATCCTGAAACTGCTGCCCGCCAAACCCGGCCAACCGGCGAAGTAGGCCGGAACGGCGCTGTTGAAAGGGTTGGCCGATCCAATTCCGCAGCCGTGGCCTAACGTGAGTCGGGCCAATGGGGCGGAGCCCTCCCGGAGATCCAGCCAAGCCGCATTTTATTCCGACGATGGGTCGGCGGCTCCGGAATCTCCCGCGCGTTCCAGGGTCGATGGCGAAGACTTACGGAACCTCATCCGGTGCGAGCCGCCCCGGAGCGGGAGGCCCCGGACCGACCTGCGCCGCTACTTCCCGAGCAGCGCCTGCTGGAATTCCGGCAGGTTGTGGAACGGCTGGAACCGGGCTTCCGCCGCCGCCACCTTGGCCAGGTCCGACGCGGCAGGGTCGTTCTTCAACCGTTCGTTGCTGAGCCGGACCGCGTTGCCCAGAGCCGCCATCGCGTTCGGCTTGCCGAACATGCTCTTGACCACCGCCAGGTCGTAGAACGCTTCGGGGTTGTTGGGCTGGATCTGGGTCAGCCGGGTCAGGGCGTTCTCCACCCGGTCGAATTGCTGGAGCTTCATCGCGGAACCCGCCAGCTGCATGAGCATGGGCGCGTCGACCTTCGGCGACTGGGTGATCTGGTCGATGAGCTGGAGGGCGGCGTTGGTCTGGCCGAGCTTCAGGGCCTCCTCGATCCCCTTCATCGCGGACTCGAAGAGGGCCGCGCTCGACTGCTTGGGCTGCTTGTAGTCCTGGAGGCTTTCGACCAACCCACGGATCTGGTCGTTGTCCTCGTCGAAGAGCAGACAGGTCTTGGCGATGAGGATGGCGTCGTCGAACCGCTGCGTGGCCATCAACAGGTTGACGTAGCGGTAGACTGCCTCGGGGCTGTAGGGGCAGAAGGCGAACGCCTGTTTGAAGGCGAAGTCGGCCTCCTTCAGCATCCGCTGTTTCTCGACCTCGGTCTTCACGTTGTATTGCGGGGGCGTCGGGGTGCCGGACGCCAGTCCCAGCCGCCACGCGTAGACGCCGCCGATGGAGCTGCGCAGTTTTGAGAAGGCCTTCTGGGCGTTGTCGTCCCGCGCGAAGGCCCGGTCGCCCTTGAAGTGGCTGTAGTCGTTGAGCAGATAGACGCGCTCGACCCAGTTGCAGATGTCCGCGACCGAGGTGTCGTAGGTGATCCAGTTGCCGATCAGCCGCTGGGAATACTGGCTCCAAAACTCGTGGTCTTTCTCGGCCTCTGCCTGCGAGATCTCCGCGGCCGGCTCGCGGTTGATCTTCATGATGACGCCGAAGGGCGTGAGATGCGGATACATCCATTCCAGCGGGAAGCTCTCCTCCACGAAGAAGTCGTTCTCCGGATTGGCGTCGAAGATCACCTTCGTCAGCAGCCCGTTGATCGCCATCACCGCCACCTGCCCGCTGACCTGGACGCGCCCGTTCTCGATCCGCACGTCCTCGCCGGGCCGCACCTGCTTCAGCTGCAAACGCCGCTGGACGTCGGTGATGTATTCGTTGAAACAGCGCTCCGAATCCTGCTGGGACGCGGTGATGATCTCCATGTCCGGATAGAGCCCGGCGGCGCTCTTCGCGATCTCGGGAAACGCAGCCTCCAGCAGGAGACGGTTTCGGCGCGAACGCTCATAGGGCGTGGGCGAACGTTTTACGAACCGCGCGAGATGCGCGTCCAGCGCCACACCGGCGAACCGGTCCTTGTCCCACAGGTCGTCCTTCACGCCGACGAAGCGTTCGAAGCGCCAGTTGTCGTCTTCACCGCGGACGAACTGGTTGAGGTCCTTGGCCAGCGACTTGGCGAGCTTCGCATCGTCGTTGCCCTGCAACAGGGCGAGGGTCTCGGGACTCAGCTTGGTCTTGAGGTAGTCGCCGAGGGCCACGGGGCGATTCGCGGCGGTGCCGGCGAGCTTCGCCTTCAGTGAAGCGATGTCCTTGAACTGATCGGCTTCGAAGACCGACGGACCGAGACGCCGCGTCCACTCGATGCTCGTGCCCAGACCCAGGAAGATCGTGTCCAGGGTGCGGCAGAACGGAATCCAACTGGTGAACTCGGATTTCTGGAAGAACGGCGGATCGATCTGCGCGCTGCGGTTGTATTGGGCGCGGATGTAGTTGAGGTAGGTGCCGTCAGCCAAGGCGTTCTGGGTGATCAAGACCACGTCGCGCCGGTCGAACTTCGGATCCGTCCGGTCCTTCGCCGGAATGAAGCTCTCGCTGAAGATCATGTAGGTCGGATTGAACCGACCCGGATCCGTGCCGCCGTAGAGGACCGCGTCCCGCGTCATCTCGGGATAGAGAGGCTTGCCATCCTTGCCGGTGAAGGGCGCCGTGAACATGTCGTGCCCGAACCAGAATCCGAAAAGGTGCCCACGCTGCTCGTTGTCGGCCCAATGCGAGGTGATCGACTGCAGCGGGACCAGGAGCAGCACTCCCAGCAGTCCGCCCAGGAACACCCGGCTTCGCCCGATCGCCAGCACCGCCACAAACCCCAGCGCGACCAACACCAGCACGATGCCGGAGACGACGGGGAAGAAGTTCAACCCCTGCCCCAGCGACGCCGCCAGTCCGCCGAACAGCCCGACCGCCTTGCCCGTCGTCCCCTCCATCACCGAGAACTCCTCGCGCAAGGTGACCGCCAGGCGAAGCAGCGCCAATAGGACAGCCACGCCGCCGCCGATCAGACCCCACATCCGGCTGACTTCATATCGGCGCACCAGCCAACCGCTGATCAGCGCGAATCCGTAGCCGATGCCGATCGCCACGATCACATGGGACGCGGTGAAGAAGACTTTGTGCAGCTCGCGGCTCTGCCGGTCCAACCCCGGATTCAGCAACACCAGGAGCATCCCGGAAAGACACAGATAGATCGCGGCGAGACCGATGAGCCAAGCCCGTTCCCTCCGCTTCATCCGGCCGATGAAGACGAACGGAACCAGGCCGACCAGCAGCAGCAGCGTGGTGAACTCCTCGCGCGCGCCGTCGATGTAGAGACCGATCTGGCCCACGAACTTGGTGGGTTGGGCGAGGATGTCCGTCGGCTTGACCGATTCATATTGGCCGCGCTTCACCGCGTGGATGAAACCCTCCGCGGTCCGGGGATAGCCCCAGTTCAGGGGCGGATTGCTCATCGACGCGATCGGCATGTAGAAATACCAAATCGCCCCCAGCCCCCATGCGACGAGGGAGATGATCGCGTGGCTGAAGCCCTTTAGAAACGCCTGCGTCTTGATGATCAGCACCACGGCGCCCACCACGGTGGTCAGTCCGATGAGATTGAAGACGACGAAGAGCGCCGTGTTGTTGTCGAAGACCGTGATCCTGTGGGCCGCCGTGGCGACCAGCCCGATCGCGTAGCAGACGGCGCTGCCGATGAAGAACACCCGGCCGAGACTCGCGTTCGCCGCCGCGATCAACACGAGAATGCCCACCGCCGCCACCAGCAGAGACATGTGGTTCGTGAGGCAGATGCCGAAGAAGAACATCGCCCCGTAGAGATACCGGTGCTGCTCCGGCGCATACATCCATCGCAGCAGCAAACAGAGAGTCAGCATCAGCGACAGCACGCTCAGGGTATACACCTCCACGATCACCGCCTGGCTCCACATGTAGCCGTTGAAACCCATCAACATCGCCGCCACGAAGCCGGAAACCATGCAGATCATCCCCTCGCTGCGCTTCTCGATGTCCTTCAACGCGTCGATGCTCTCCAGCATCATGCTGCTGCCCCGCGAGACGAGCAGGCCGATCAATCCGCAGGCGAACGCCCCCGCCACCGCCGACGACACCGCCACCCGGAACGCGATGTTCGAGAACGGGATGATCTTGGTGAAGAGCCAGGTGTAGATCGTCCACACCGGATAGCCCGGAGGATGCGGCACGCCGGCATATTGGGAAGCCACGGCCAGTTCACCCGAATCCTCCAACGTCACCTGCGGGGCGATCGTCAACAGGTAGCCCGTCAGGATGAGCAGCGTGGTCAGTGCGAAGGTGATCCAGTCGATCTTCCGGAAGAGCGGCGCGACCTTGACCGGTTGCACCGGAGTCTTGCCCGCGACCACCGCTCTGCGACCGACCGGTGACGGGCCCGATTTTTCCTCTTTCATGCTGATAAAGATTCTACTGGGGGACTCAAAAGTGGCCGGTAGTTGAAAAGGGGGCCCACTCGTTTGTCGATTGGAAACTCACGACGCCCCAGCGGTTCCAGTCGCGGGCGCCACCTGCCACCACCGCGCGGTCGAAGGCCGCCGCCACCAGCGTGATCTGGTTTTCGTTCGTCTGGAAGAGCGCCCGCCCTTCCCACCGGCCGTCCGTCTCTTGCCGCACCCCGCCCACGCTCAGAGCCAGCGCGAAGCACGCCGTCGCGACCGGCGCCACCCACAGCGGACACCATCGCCGGTCAGCGGACGCATCGCGGCCAAAGAGCCGCCGCCCAATCCGCGGAGACACCTCCTTCGGGGTCCATTGCTGAAGCATCTGCTCGAAATCGTTCGGTTTCATGATCGTTCTCTCCTGAAAAATGGGTGCGCAGCTTGACGATTCCGTAGCGGTATCGACCGGCCGCCGTATTCGCCGGAACATCCTGGAGGGTCCCTATCTCCTCATAGGACAGCCGGTGCCAGAGGCGGAGCACAATGACCTCCCGCTGCTCGGCCGGCAGTTGTCGCAATGCGGCCACCGCTGCCGTTTCCCGGGGATCGAAGCCCGCTTCCTCCTCGAACCAGCCCTTGGCCTCCAATTCCCGGGTCAACCACCGGAAAAGTCCCCGCCGATAGTTCAAAGCCCGGTTGCGAAAAGCCCTCACGCAGTAGTTGCCCGGATCCTCCGGCGCTTCCCGCAGCTTCAAAAGCGCCCCAAACGTCTCGTGCAGGACATCTTCCGCCTCCCCGTGGCCCAGCCCCAGAGCGCGACCATAGAGCACCAGCACGGCGGCCTTCCGCTCATACCAGTCCCGGCACCAATGTTCGCTCTGATCGGCCATCTTCCACCCACTGAGACACCGGTCCCGCCGATTCTGTATGAAATCCGTCAAAGAATCTTTGGCCACGCTTTGGTGGAGCATCCCGCCCCCGGCGCCGACGACTTGGTGACGGGCGTCAAGCCTGTTGTTCGTTTTATGGAGTTTTTTAGGGGGTTTTCGCCGGAAACCGGGGCGCGGCGTCCCGACAAAACCCGGCGCGCGGAAGGGTCTTCCAGGTTCCCTGCCGTGGGTCATCCGGCCCGATTCGACCGGCGACCATGGACGCCGTTCCATTTCGGAAGTGAAGCGTTTCCTCTGCTCGCGGGTCCGGCAGATGGTTGCTTTCCTACCGTCGGCAAACTGCTCCGTCCCAAGATTCCACATGAGTTTGCACCCGGGACGGATCGCCAACACCCCAAGCGTGGCACGCGCTGACCGGGCGGCGCCCGATCTCGGCGTCGCAGATGGGAGCGTTCCACGAGAGGAAGCAGTCGAGGGAATTCCCAGGTGATTGGTGCTCACGTATGGCTCCCGCTTGCGCTCCGTGAGCGGCGCCGCAGTGCGCTCCGCGTCGTGGACAAGGACGGGGGCCCGCGCAACCACGCTGCGCAAGGACAAAGGCGGGCTCGCCGCGCAGACAAGAATCGATGCCAGGTGCGAGGCCGATTTCATGGCCGCAAGCGTAGGGGCCTTCCTTCATCGGATGGGGCAGACCTTCAAAATCAAAGTCTGGCCGGCAACCGGGGTTGGATTTTGGATTTCTTGGAGTGGCGGATGGAACTGAAGTTCATTTGGACGACTGGACCGAATCAAAGGTCGCGGTGGTGGTTGCGAAGGTATTGCCGGAGCAGACGAAGAGACCGGCCCGACTCAGAACATCGAACTGGCCGGCATGGGACATCCGCGGCTCGCCCCAGTCTCGGCCATCGGTGGAGGTGAAGACCTGCGTTTGCCCGCCCGTCTGGATGAGCCTCAAATGGAGCGGCAAAGCGACCTTGCCTAAATCCTTTTTCTGGTTGTCGTCCTGATCCCCCGACTTGTTCCGCCACCGGCAGACAAGTGAACCCGACGCCTCGACCTGGATGAGCACATAGCGTCCGCACTTCTCGGTGAGCGATTCGCGGATCATCAATCCGGCGACGGAAGGCGGTCGATTGTCCCATTGATAGGCCGGGCCGCCGACGTTTGGAGCCAGACTGGTGAGGCGGGCGGAAATGGCAGCATCGCCCGTCACAGGCAGGCTGACGAAGGTTCCTTGATCCCGCACGCGCTCCCAAAACGCGGTCATCGCGTGGCCACATCCCGTGAGGGCGAACGTGCCGTTGGCGACCGAAATCGCTCCGGGAATGATCGGCGCGTTGAGTTCGTCGTAGCGCCAAGCGGCGGGGAGCGTGGAAGGAACCACCGTCACGGCGCAGGTCCGCTGCACCTTGTCGATCATCGCGGTGAGGGTGCAGGTGCCGGGCTTTTTACCGACGACGATGGCGATCTGCTCACCAATCCTCCGCACTTCGGCCACGGCGGGATCGCTGCTCGACCAAGCCACTTCCCGCTCGAATGTTTCCATGGGCGCCAGCGTGGCGTTGAGCGTCGCCCGCGCGTTGACCGCGAGGCGCAGGCTTTGATGATCAAGGGTCGCGGTGACGACGGCGACCCTGGGGCGGCAGTGAACGGCCTCATTCAGTTCGAGCGTCGAGATGGCGATGCCCTCTGGTTCATGGTCCGCAGTGACGTTCAGCCGGTAGATGTTCCACTTGGCTGGCTTGGCGATCGTGAACTCGCGGCGGAGAGTCCGCTCGCTGAACCCGGGAGCCTTCTGAATATCCAGTGAGGTCCAATTTTCCCCGCCGTCATTGGAGCCGGACAATTCCAAACTGCGCGGCAACCGCTGCTGGTCCGAACAAACGAGCGCATACGATGTCACGAGATACTTCCGGCCATCGACATACTGGCACTGAAGCCAACTCGACGCGGAATCGTCGCTCCACGCCGTCTTGTCATCGAGATCGAAAGCCTTGATCGCGGTCGCAGCGGAGTCCGCCGCGCCCTTGCTGGTGATCTGACACATGCCCGCTGTGGCGTAATAGGCAGTGTTGAAAGTGAGGCCAGTCGGACGCGCCTTGCCCGCCACCATCAAGTCTTCCAGCGCCGCTTCGACTTCGGCCTTCGGCGGCTTTCGATTCAAGACGAGATAGGAGTGATTGGTATTCCCATCGGCCTGCCACGTATTGATCCCCGTGGTCGAATCCACCACGTTCCGGCCACCGCTGACGACCGAGTAAAATGGCGCCGCACCGCGCACCGCCACCAGACACGAAACAGGATCCCAGCTCAAACGGTCCCCGGCGAAACCCACGCCCGGATAAATCCGGTAAGCCATGTTCAGTGGATTGTGCTCGGGCATCTCGTAGGTGACGCGGCGCCCTGACATCGTCGAGCCACCTTCGCCATTGAAGAGCACCGGCGTCGGCCAATCGGCGCAGACCAGCGACGCCGATGCGGGGTCTTGTTTGAAGTTCCACTCCGCCTCCTTGTTGTTCGCATCGGGTGGATAGTTTCCGCCCATGACCTCGAGCCGTTTGACCTTCTGCGCCACGAGTGAACGCCCATCCAGCGGGCTTTTTTTGTCCGGAGTGGAGTTGAGCAGCTTGGCCAGATTCCGTAACGGACCGACCGCCACGATGACCACGCTGCCATCGGGTTCCTCCGAAAGAATCTGACGGTAGAGCGCGACCGCGTCCGGGTAGTCCATGCCCGTTCCGAACCGGTGCGGGAACCGTTTCGCCAGCTCGGTGGTGTAGTGAGGTCCGGCGAGAAACCCTGAGTCCTTCAGCGTGCCCACGGGAATCCCGGGGCGCCCAAACCAGACGTTGATGGCGTCCAGTGCCGGGGCAATTGCGTCTGCCGAAACGCAACCCATCGTCGCGAGAAGCCGCGCTTCACCCCGTTCCACGGCGCCGTGCAGCATGAAGAGCGCCCCGACATCATCACAATCACCACCCATGTCGGTGTCGAAAATAACGGGGACGGGGACACGCGGCCTTTCGCCTTGCGCCCGCGCGTAGTCGGTGGCGAGCAGGCAGCACGCAGCGAGAGCAAGCGAGCGAAGCAAGCGAACCAACGAAAGAGCTGGAAGCGTCGGATGCATTTCATGGATCGGAAGGCCGAGCATCCATCGCATGCGAGCAAAAGCATGGACGATCCTCATGGGAATTCCAAAAACCGAGTTTTTTGAAGCGGGGCGTTGGAAATGGAAATTGGAACGCAAAGGCGATGGCCGGCTTCGGCCCGGTGGAATGCAGCGGTGGGTCCCGCAAAAGACCGGAAGGTGATCCATAGATCTGATGAAGGCGTTTTGGCAGCCGCGGTGCAGGCGGCGAGCGGATGGAGCTTGAGGCGCAGGATGGTCTCTTAGCGTTTGAGGTTGTAGCAGAGGTTCATCATCTGGATGGCCGCCGGGTTGCGGGCGCAGCCGATGTAGCGGAGGAAGATCCTCCCGGCTTGGCCGTTCATGACCGCGAACGGGTGTTCGACCCGCCCCGCCTGCTCAATTTTAAAGACTGTTTCTTTCAGACAATTGAGTTTCTGGAAGTCGCCTGAAGGAGATCACTTTCAAATGACTTGGCTAACCATGCGCTTCAGCGCCTATCAGGTTGGTCAACGGGCGAGGAAGGATCCGGAAGATTTTGTTCCGAGTGGTATTGTCAGCCGCCGAGCGGATCGGAGGCGCAGGCGGGAGCGGAAATGAACCTCATGGGGATCCCACTTTCCGTTTCCGGTCGTTGGCCATGAAGTAGAGCACCGGCACGGCCATGCGGCTGATCAAAAGCGAGGCCACTTCGCCGGCCATCAGCGCGATGGCCAATCCTTGGAAGATCGGGTCGAAGAGGATCACCGTCGCGCCCACCACCACGGCCAACGCCGTCAGGAGCATCGGCCGGAACCGCACCGCGCCCGCATCCACCACTGCTTCGGCCAAGGGCATGCCCTCGGCCAGGCGCAGTTCGATGAAGTCCACGAGGATGATCGAGTTCCGCACCACGATGCCGGCGCCGGCCATGAAACCGATCATCGACGTGGCGGTGAAGAACGCCCCCATCAACCCGTGCGCCGGCAGGATGCCGACCAGCGAGAACGGGATGGCGACCATTACGACCACCGGCGTAAGGAACGACCGGAACCAGCCGACCATCAGCACGTAGATCAGGACCAGCACCGCCGCGAAGGCCAAACCAAGATCGCGGAAGACTTCCAGCGTGATGTGCCATTCGCCGTCCCACTTGAGCGCGGGCTTGAGGTCGCTGAACGGCATCGACGCATTGTAGATGTCGACGCCCAGCGCCTTCAGTTTCTGGTTCATCGCGAAGATGGCGTAGGCGGGACTTTCTACCCTGCCGGCCACGTCGCCGATGACGTAGGTCACGTGCATCAGGTTCTTGTGGTAGATGCCCTGGTCGACCAGGCCATGCTCGACCGACAGCAGTTCCCGCAACGGAACCAGCGGAGGCGCGGATCCGGCTGAACCCGACTCGGGCAGGGCGTTGGCATCGCCGGAGCGGACGCGCAGAGCCAGCAGTTCCTCGGGGGTGGTGCGGGAAGATCGCGGCAGCTCAAGCACGAGATTCACGTCTTCCTTCTCGCCAGGCAGATGCACGAGATCGACCGACTGTCCGCCGACGGCGATGGCCAGCGTGCGGGAAATGGTCTCGGCGCTGATGCCGTGGAGGGCGGCCTTTTCCTTGTCGATGACGAAGCGGACCTTCGGCTGGTCGGCCTGCACATACCAGTCCACGTCCACGACCCCTTCGGCCTGTTTGAAGATGTCCCGCACCTTCCCGGCAAGATCCCGTCGGACGACTTCGTCCGGGCCGTAGATCTCGGCCACCAGGGTCTGGAGCACGGGCGGTCCGGGCGGCACTTCCGCCACGGCCACGCGGGCGTCGAACTTGGCCGCGATCGCCGCCACGCGGGGGCGAACCCGTTTCACGATGTCGTGGCTCTGGGCTTTCCGTTCGTGCTTGGGAACGAGGTTGATCTGGATGTCGGCGACATTGGCGCCGTGCCGGAGGAAGTAGTGGCGGACAAGGCCGTTGAAATTGAACGGCGACGAAACACCGGTGTAGATCTCGTAGTCCGTCACTTCAGGTTCGGAACGAACGGCGGCGGCGATCTCGCGGGCGGCCTGGGCGGTCCGTTCCAGCGAGCTGCCTTCGGGCATGTTCAGGATGACCTGGAACTCCGATTTATTGTCGAAGGGCAGCATCTTCATCTTCACCCAGCCGAGGGGCACCATGACAATCGCGGCCAACAGCAACAGGCTGATTCCGCCGAGAAAGCCGTAGCGCCACAGACGATGCGACAGCAGCGGCGCCATGATCCGGCGGTAGACCCGGGTGAAGCCGTCTTCCTCGTGCTCCGAGGCGGAGCGGTGGCGTGGTGGGGTGCCGGAGTTGTTGGGTTGGGAGGAATCAGGCAGAGGATCAACACTCCCAGACTCCACCGCTCCATCGCTCCGTTTCCCTCTCTTCCATTTCAGCACCCGCACGGCGGCCCAAGGCGTCACGATGAAGGCGATGATCAGCGAGAAGAACATGGCCGCGCTGGCGCCGATCGGGATCGGCCGCATGTAAGGACCCATCAACCCGCCGACGAACGCCATCGGCAGCACGGCGGCGATCACCGCCCAGGTGGCCAGGATGGTCGGATTGCCCACCTCGCCCACCGCTTCGATCGCCACGGTCGATGGATTGCGCGACTTGTTGGTCGGGAGATGCAAATGCCGGACGATGTTCTCCACCACGACGATCGCGTCGTCCACGAGGATGCCGATGCTGAAGATCAGCGCGAAGAGGGTGATCCGGTTCAGCGTGAAACCGAGGAGGTAGAAGACCAGCAGCGTCAACGACAGCGTCGCCGGAATGGCCACAGCGACGACGATCGACTCGCGCCAGCCGAGCACGAACAGGATCAACAACGAGACGCTGACCACGGCGATGGCCATGTGGAACAGCAGCTCGTTCGACTTGTCCGACGCCGTCTGCCCGTAGTTCCGCGTGACGGTCATCTGCACGTCGGCCGGGAGAAGGTAGCCGCGCAGGGTCTCCACTTTGCGGAGCACGTCGTTCGCCACGGAAATCGCGTTGGCCCCGGGGCGTTTGGCGATGCTCAAGGTCACGGCCGCTTCTTCGGGTTGGTTCGATTCCTTGCCGCCGTGCCCGAAGAACACGTAGCTCGCCGGTTCTTCCGCGCCATCCACGATGGCGGCGACTTCACGGAGATAGACGGGCCGGCCGCCGAAGACGCCGACCACCACATTGCCCACCTCCTCCGCCGACCGGAGGAAGCCGCCGGTCTCGACCACGATCTCCTGGTTTCCCGCGGTCAAACCGCCGGAACGGAACTGCTGGTTCGCCTGTTGCAGCATCGGCACCAACCCGACCGGGCTCAGTAGGCGGGACGCGAGTTTCGCAGGATCGAGCAGCACGCGCACTTGCCGGTGCGCTCCGCCGAGGATCGTCGTCTCGGCGACCAGCGGCACCTGCTTCACCGCATCGTCGACCTCGTTCGCGACACGCCGGAGCACCAGATGATCCTGCGTGGTGCTATGGAAGGTCAGCGCGAGGATCGGCACGTCGTCGATGGAGCGGGGTTTGACCAGAGGGAAAGCCACGCCGTGGGGAATGCGGTCGAAGTTCGACCGAAGCTTCTCGGTCAGCCGGGCCAGGCTCTGGTCCGGATCGGAGCCGACCTTGAAGCGCACGATGACCAGGGCCTCGCCTTCGTTCGACGTGGAGTAGAGGTATTCCACGCCGGCGATTTCCCAGAGGAGCTTCTCCATCGGGGTGGTGGCGCGCTGCTCGACCTCCTTCGCGGAGAAGCCGGGCATGGACACCAGCACGTCGATCATCGGCACCTTGATCTGCGGCTCCTCTTCACGCGGGAGCATGACCACGGCGAACAAGCCGAGCAGCACGGCGGTGATGATCACCAGCGGGGTCAGCTTGGAATCGATGAACGTGTGCGCGATCCGGCCGGCGAGACCGTGGGGCGTCGGCGAATCGGACCCGGAGCGGGAGCTGCTCATTTCAACTCCACGGGTTGGCCGTCGCGCAGCGTGGCGGCGCCGTCGATGACGACCGTTTCTCCAGCGGAAAGCCCCGCCAAGACGCCAACCTCGTCGCCCTCCCTCTTGCCCGCCCGGACGAGCCGGAGCTGGGCGCGCCCGTCCTTGACCACGAAGACCATTTCCATCTGGCCCCGGACCACCAGCGCCTTGGCGGGAACCCGGAGCGCGTTGCTTTCACCCACTGGCACGGCCACCCGACCGAACAATCCGCTCCGCAAGGTCGTATCCTGCGGCAGATCCATCTTCACGAGAAAGGTCCGGCTGCCGGCGTCCACCGCGGGCGAGATCTCGCCGACCGTGCCATGCAAAACCCGCTCGATCGCCGGAATCGAAACGGACATCGATTCGCCCATCTTCACCCGACCGTAGAGCGCTTCCGGCACGTTGGCTTCGAGACGGAGCGACGTCGGATCTTCGAGTTCGACAAGGGCTTTTCCCGGAACCGCGAGATCGCCCACGTCGACGAGCTTGCGCGTCACGACGCCGGTGAACGGCGCGGTGATCCGGGCGTAGTCGAGCAGGGTCTCGGCCTGGGTCACGGCGGCGTTGGCCACGAGGGAGCTCGCCTGGGCCCCGTCGTATTCTTGGCGAGTCACCGCTCCCTGTTCGACCAACCTGGCGAAACGTTTCAGATCGCTGGCCGCCTGCTCGCGCCGGGCGAGCGCCTGGTCCAGCTGGGCCTGGACCTCGCGCACGTCGAGCGTCGCCAGGAGATCGCCGGCGTTGACCCGCTGTCCGTCGACCACGTGCATCTCCTTTACCCGGCCGCTGACTTTGGCCTCGATGCTGGCCCGTAATCCGGCGCGCACCGTGCCGACGACCTCTTCCACCACGGGATGGGGCGAAGCCATGATCGTCGCCGCACGAACCAGGACCGTCGGCAACAGCGGATCGGAGGGCAACACAGCCTTTTCGTGCCGGCCGCAACCGGCGACCGACACCACAAGGATCAAGGCGGCCGCTCCCGGCGCCAGCCGTCTTATCATCAGATTCATCATGGCAAGGTTTCCATCGAGGTTCCCGAAGGCGGCTTGGAGCGGTCAAATTCCCGCAAGTGGGCCAGAACCGCCTGGGCCGCCGTTGAGGACAGTTCGTAGCCGGCTCCGGTCAATAGGTCTCCCACTGGATTGGCCGATTCCACGCGTGCCTTGCCGATGAGGCTCTCGGAAAGCGCCCCGACGTCGGGGATGGAATCGAAGACGCCCACGCCGAGTCAGGACAAAGGAGCACTCCCGCGAGGTTCCAAAGCTGGAAGTCGCGGAAGTCGTTCGTGATGGAGGATCCCGTTTCCATGCTCAGGTTCCGCACTTGCCGGTGCCAATTCCGAGCTTCGTCAACACGATCTCCAGCGGACAGAAGCGGGTGAGGGAGGACTGCAACAGGTTGAAGCCAACAAACGCGGTAACCCACAGCCAGTTCGGGCTGTGAAAGTGCGCCAGCGCGAGGCTCACGAGGATGAAGGTGCCGGCGAAAAGCCGGACGATGCGTTCAGTGCTCATAGGTGGAGGATCATCATGGTGTTGGTTCTTCCCAGATCGGGCCACGAACCGCCGAAAGGTTACAAGAGGAGTTGCCGAGAAGTCCTCAAGGCCGGTCTCTCTCAGCCCAGCAATCCGGAGCTCTCCGATTTTACTGGAGGCACTGCCTTTCCCTGAACCTTTGAACCAGCTATTTCCTAAAATCGAAACGCCCGGGTGACCGCTCCAACCCCCAGTCTGCAGAGTCCGGATGACGCGGTTTTGGTCCGCCGGGCGCAAGCCGGCGAACCCGACGCGTTCGAAACGCTCGTCTCACGCCATGAGCGCCTCTTCGCAGTTCATGGCCCCGGATCCGACAGCACTGGGCCGGCAACCCGGGAAAGGTTGCAAGCGAAGTTCGATCTCATTCAGGAATCAGATCGGCGCCCGTCGGCTCAAGGGACTGCCGGCGTGACGACGCGATAGAACCGGTGGGTCGCGCCGGCTGGCAAGGGATCGATCCACTCCAACGCGTCGGCCTCGGCGCGGGCCGGGAGGTCCAGAAGCGTTTGCCACGGGCCGGTCGAGACGTTGTCGCGGTATTGCACGGAATAGGTCCGTCCGGCCTCGGCCGGGAACTCGGCGCGGAACTGCCCACCCCCGTCGAACGTGAGCCCGATGCCATGCAGCTCCGGCACCAGCGGCTGGAGGGTATCGCCCACCAGCTCCAGATCGAAGCCGAGGTCCGAGCTGCCGGAACTGGCCTGGTGAACCTCCACGGCGAGGCGGTTGACCCCGTCCACCAATAGCGACCGATCGATCGGGGTCTCGAAGAACTGGGTCTCCTCCGCCCCGCCGACCGCATAGACGGCCGTCGTGTTGAAGGTGACCTCCCCGTCGGCGATGTTGCTGCGGAACACCTCCGTGCCGTTCAGATAGACCACCGCACCGTCGTCGCGCAGCAGCCGAAGAATGAGATTCGAAGCATCCGCCTTCGCACCAAGGGTGAACTGGCGGCGAAAGTATTGGGTCAGGGTCCTGTTGCCGGACGAACCGATGTCGATGGTGGTGACAATGTGGGGATCGCCGCCACCGAGCGGGGCCGGTCCGGCCGACCAGGCGGAGTCGTCATACGTGGGAGACCGCCAGGCCGTCCCCAGATCGCCGCGCGTATCGGAGTATTTCCAGACACTGCCGGCCGGAACCAACGTCGCGGCCGAAGACTGCCTGACGACCGTGACCATGGTGACGGCCGAATTGACGAGCAGGCCGTCGGAGGCCGACAGCTCCAATTGGTAGCGGCCCGGCCAGCGGAGGGTGGCCGTCGTCGTCAGGGTTTCCGCATTGGCCAAGGTCACGGGAGCGGGCCCGCCCACGAACCGCCACTGGGTGCTCACCGCTCCCGGCGGATTCGGCGCACCGTCGTCGAGCACGGAACCGCTGACGGAGACGGCAAAAGGGAATCCGGCGGCAACGAGCGTCTGATCCGGCGCGACCGTGACGATGGGCGGGCGATTGACGAAATTGTCATAACCGGGCGACGGCGCCCCGGGACTGGCGCGCCAATTCATCGGTTCGTCTCCCAACGCCGCCGGATCCACCCGCTCGATCGACGCGATGGTTCCTTCGAGGCCCGAGGGCCACGGCGCGTTCTGGTCGTAGCGCACCTGGTCCACCAACAGATAGGGAATGAACGTGGTGACCT
The DNA here is from genome assembly GCA_038209745.1 of Verrucomicrobiota bacterium. Classification (GTDB taxonomy): domain Bacteria; phylum Verrucomicrobiota; class Verrucomicrobiia; order Limisphaerales; family CANJSG01; genus CANJSG01. Next base: position 22,584 of record JBBQXJ010000033.1, on the reverse strand, counting down.
CCAGGCCGTTCGTCGTCAGGTCGGGCTTGTCCGGACGCAGCACCTGCAGCGTCTCGCCCCCGTTCTGGAGCGAGCCTGGAAACGGTCCGAAGACGCCCACGGATGCGGGCACAGAATATCGGGACCGGAACGCGCCCGGATCTGAACCGACGACCAGCACGAGGCCGTGGGGCGGGAGGACGACCCCTGCCGGGAAGTCATAGCCGAGGCCGTTGATCTTCCAGGTATTGGTCGGTGCCGACACGTCGTAAAGCGGGACGTTGGTGCCCGTGATGTTCCTCAGCTCGACGAATTCCGCCTCCGTCGCCTGGGGCGCGTAGCGGATCTCGTTGATCACCACGGGGCCGATCCGGGGTCCGGCATTGGCCGCGCCCAAGGTGAGCGCCGTCTGCGGAAGATAGAGGATGCGCCCCTCGCTGTTGGTCATGCGGCCAAACGAAACCCCGTTCTGCGCCGCCGGGAACGCGAAGCCGTCGACATGCCCGGTCAATTCGCCCACGCCGTTGGCCGAGAAGAGATACACCTCCTCGCCATGGGAATTGAGGGTGAAACGGTTCGTCGAATCCAAGGGCCGGTCGAAGTCTTCCTCGTTGAAGACGAGATAGCCGCCCGCTGCGATCATCGTGCCATCGGGAATTCGGAACTTGCCGGGACGTCCCGTGTTGTCCGTCAGGAACCAGCCGCCCAGATCGACGTTCGTCGTAGTGGGATTGAAGAGCTCGATGGAATCAAAGAGCGGCGGATCGGTGTGGGTCAGCACCTCGGTGATGCGGATCGGCGCAACGCCGCTCGACGGATCGTCCACTCCCGGAGAACCACCCACCGCCGAGCTCGCCCGCCAATCGGCGGCCACGGATGAATTGGACTGCGCGGCCGGATTTCGCGGCACGAGCGAAAAGCCGGTTCCGTCGGCGGAGGACGGCCAGGGCGGCAGGGTCCCATACGCGATGGACGCGAGGAGCGATCCGCCCGGACGGAGGATTTCCAGCGTTTCACCTGCGTTGTTCAATCGGCCCTGATAGGTGCCGAACACGTCAACCCCCGGATAGCGGTTCGTCAATTGTGCCGGATTGCCCGCCAGCACGAGGAACTGTCCGGCTCCCAGCGTGCTGCCCAGCGGAAAGTCGAAACGGACCGCGTTGCTCAACACCAGTCCGCCAAGATCCATGGCCGAGGAGGAACCATTCTTCAGCTCGATGAACTCAAACTCGTCGCCATCCACCGTCCCGTCCGGAGCGGGATGATACATGATCTCGCTCACGAGCAGTCCGTCCAGTGGCTGCGCCACGATGAAGAGGGCTTCGTCGATCGCGCTCCAGGTCGGGCCACTCAGGCGGCGCGTCCGGACCAAGGTGTTCCGGTCGATGGAGATCCGGTCCGTATAGGTCCGGGCCGTTATGGAAACGCCCCCACCGATTTCGCGAGGATCCGATCCGTCGGTCGTGTAATAGAGGGTTCCGAGGCCCGCATCCAGGGCCAGCGGATAGCCAAGGGGCACCAGTCCCCCGCGCTGGCTGAAGACCGGTGTCGGAATGCCGGTCGGAGGATACAGGCCGTCGGCCCGGAGCTGACTGAGCAAGGTCTGGGTACGGCCTCCCATGAAGGACGTCACCACGTTGCGGAAAGTATTGCGCCAAGTGGTGCGGTTCAGCGGCGACGCGGTCTTGGAGTCGCCCCATCGGGCCGATTCACCGAGGATCGGAAGGTCGAGCATGTTGCTGAAGGACTGCATCCGCGCGCGCGTCGCGCCCACGGTCAACACGCCGTCGTTGAACAGGTGCCGCTGCACATGGTCCGCCACCAACTGGCGAAACTCCACGTTGGCCTGGAGCTTCTGCCAGAGGTATTGCGGATTGCTCTTCCCGAAGCTGGAACCCCGCGCTGGATCACCCGCCGGGTAGGGCCCGGTCCGGTCTTCCGTGACGTTCAAGAGCGTGTGCTCCGCGTCGTGCACGAAGAACTGGAAACCTCCGTAAAGACCGTTCGTCTCGCGGATGCCGAACCAGTTGTTGGGCGAGTTGTTCCCGAGGAAGTTCGAGATTGGCGCGTCCAAGTTGCCGCCATAAAGGATGATCAGCATGTAGTCGATGAGCGACGGCACATCCAAGAGGTTCTCGTAGGCGGGGTTCAACGTGCCGTTTGGATTGCGTCCCTGGATCCGGAAGTAGGAGGCGTTGTCGGCCAGGCCATTGGTGGCCGATTGCCAGAGGCGCCGCCAGGCGTTCAGGGTCCCATCGGTCGCCTCGATCACGTAGCCGAGATCCGGGTCCACTTTGACGGCGTCGTAGTCCTCCTGCTTTCCGCCGAGATACATTTCACCGTAGGCCGCGTCGGCCCGCTCCTCGGTGTTGTAGAGACCCCAATACTGGCCGTTGAGATAAAGATGGTAGAACTGGCCGCCGCGGGTCGCCAACCGCCCCATCGCCAGCTGCGTCGTCCGGGAAAAAATGTCGCGGACACAGATCATCTGGCTGTCGCCACCGAAGCTCCAAGAGTAGTTCTGCATCGTGCGCAGATCGATCTTGTCGTAGGCCGAACTCCCGCCCGGATAGAACTGGAAGTTGAGCTTCGAGGGCCCGTAGTCGCTCCGGAAGAACAGGCGGAAGGAATGCTTGGGATTGTCGGTGCTCCGGCTGTAGCCGCCACGGATCCGGATCCCGCAGTTGATCTGGAATCCTTTGGATCCATCGGGCTGGATCAGCTCCGCCGAGGCCGGTCGTTCCCAGGCTCGTTCGTCGGCGGACGGGTTCGCATAGATCCCGGTGGATGGATTGAAAAGGTCGTTCAAATCCATCACGATGCTGATGGACGGCAACGCCTGCAGGGCGTTCGTCATCTCGGGCCCGAACGTGGTGTTCCCCGTGATCGCCCGATCCATTCCATAATCATAGATCTGACCCCCGCTCGTCCTCGCAGCAGGCCAACCGGACCAAGGAGCCGCCCCGTTCGGGGACTGGTTCACAATGTCGGCTGGAAACAAGTAGGTGTGGGTGACGGGCTCCGACGCCTGATAGCCGGTCCGGTAGGCCGCCGCCCGGATCATCACGGTGCCGTTCACCGTCAAAGGCCCGCCATAGGCCCGCCCCGACGACGCGGTCGGCGCCGAACCGTTCGTGGTGTAGCGGACGACCGCCCCGGCCGTGTCGCTGCTCAGGACCAACGAAAAGGGCGCCGACTTCAAGCCCCGCTGCTCGCTGAAGGCCGGGGGAGCCAGTTTGGCGATGAACCCCACGGCGTTCGAAGCCCCGGGAGTGGCCGGACTGAAGAAGTAGTTCGTCCCCTGCACCGAACCGTAGGACACGTCGTCCTGTTGCGGGGGAAACTGAGGACTGAACTCCGACGCCACCGTCGTCCCGTCGGGCTGCACCAGCGCCAGATACTCCCCGCCGATCGCCAAGCTGAAACTCGTGTGCAACTGCGCCGCCGCATTTGTTCGGTCCTTGCCCGAGGCGAAGATGATCCGGAATCCGCGCGCCGGGATCGACACGTTCGGAATCCGCCACTTTGTCAGGTTTGCGGCGCTGTCGGTCAGATACCAACCGTCGAGCCTGACGGCGGTGGCGGCGGGGTTCTGGATCTCGATCCAATCGGAAAAATCCCCGTCCACATCGCCGAGAGCGGTCGTGTTCGACGCCATGAATTCCGAGATGAAGGGCTGGGCCCGGACGCAGAACGTGGAAACGCAGAGAAGGAGTGCCAAAAGGCCAAAGATACGACGGCTCATGGGATAGGATGTCAACGATGCCTGACTCATCACACCGCTGCAACAACCGCTCCATCCCCGATTTCGGGGTTTCACCCGCCGAAACCAGCCGTCTTTCGCCCAACTCGCTCTTTCCATCGACTATGCCCTTGTTCCCGAACAGCAGCTCACACGATCAGTGTCTCGGGAGGCGCCGGTTGATTCATGGTTTGCCCTGAACATGGGAGGACAAGCATACCTCGACCGTGGAAATCGGCCGATAATTTCGAGTAATCCGAGAATACTGCTCCTCAGAAAGCGAGTATTCGGTCTGTGGCACTTGCTCGTCGTAGGGCGGGCTCTTCGGGTTGAGCATAATCCAAGTCCGCTCTCCGTTGTGTGCGGGGAGGCAAATGATCGAACAGTCGTGTTGCGTAGTGAACTCGACTGAGAAAATAGGTATTCCGCGTTGATTGGCCTCAAGTGCCTGCAAAATCGACCACTCGAACTTGTCGCGGAATGACTCGTGGCCATCGGCGCAGCAAGTCGCGGAAAGAAACCACGCCCAACAAGACACGACAAACAACGCAACCGTAATTAGGGCAATCGTCGTTCGATTGAGTGCCTCGTGCCTCATTCTTCGGTGAAGGTGTGCGAGACGTCCGGCATCTAGTGGTGAGAATGAAAACGAGATGTTGCGAGCGGCGGAAAGGCGAGATGACGGGAAGCCGCAGACGTAGGATGGCACGGCGGGGCAAACGGAAGTTCGCCAGAAACCATTCGCGGGAGTGCGGGAGTTAGGGCGACCGCTCCCGCCGAGCCGCCTGTGGGCGAACTCCTCTCTTGTCTGTGATTCTGGCAACACCGGAGCGTTCCGGAGTTGCCAGAGCAGCCCCTGCGGCGGTAGCGGATCAAATGGCAGCCTGGCGGGAGCCAGTGCCCTACCGTCGGCCAATTCCCGTTCACCGCTGCGAAGCCGTGATCCGGCGCGGCGTTCTACTTCTTCAATCCGATGCTGCTGCCGCGTTTGGCGATCTTCCGGCTGGTGAGGACTTTCGTGACGGTGCCGAGCTTGAGATACTTGCTGCGGACGGTTTCGAGGATGGCGTCGCGGTGGTCGTAGAGGCGCTTGAGCTTGCGGGGCTTCACCCGGGCGGTCACGTAGGCGGTCAGGAGCGGCAGGGCGATGGTGCTGTCGGTGTAGCAGACGACGGAGTCGGGCAGCTTGTCCGGATCGACCTTGCCCCAGCTGACGGCTTCGGCCGGGGTGGCGCCGCTGAGGCCGCCGGTGTCGGGGCGCGCATCGGTGCATTGGAGGAAGTAGTCGTGGCCCTTCTCCTGGATGCCCATGACCTCCTGGATCTGCGGCTCGGTCTGGAGCATGAAGTTCTTCGGACTGCCGCCGCCGAGAATGAAGACGCTGCTGGTGTGGCCGGTGGACTTGGCGTGGTAGACGATGCCGGCGGTCTGGTTCACGTCGCGGTTCACATCGGGCAGGAGGAGCGAGCCGCGCATGGACATGGCGGCGACGTTCATGCCGATGCTCGAATCCCCGGGGCTGCTGGTGAAGATCGGGATGCCGCACTCGTAGGCGGTGGCCAGGACGGAGCTGTCCTTGATGCCGAGTTTCTTCTGGCGGGCTTTCACGTATTTCCCGAGCAGGTAGTGGAACTCGTCGGTGCCCATCGTCTTCTGGAACTCGGGGCCCTGGATCACCTCGCGGACGAAGGCGTCGGTATCGAGCAGGACGTTGTAGTCGAAGAGCACGTCGTAGATGCGGATGACGCCTTCCTTGTGCAGCTCGGTGTCGTCGAGGAACGGCGTGCCGGAGTGCAGCTTCATGTCCAGGCCGAAGTGCAGGTCGTGGTAGAGATTGGCGCCGGTGGAGATGATCCAGTCGATGTAGCCGCCCTTCATCAGCGGGATGAGGCAGCTCTTGCCGAGGCCGGCGGGCGTGAGGGCGCCGGTGAGGGACAAGCCGATGAAGCCGTCGTTGGGCAGCATCTTCTTGGCGAGGAGCTGGGCCGCCTCGCGGAGACGTCCGCCATTGTAGGCGAGCATCGACTGGTCGATGAGGTCGGCGGCCGAGATGTTCTTGCCGACGCCGAAAGGATTGAGGCGCGGATAGGAGGCGAACTTCTTCGAGATCTTGTGGGCGGGCGTTTTGCTCATATCAGATGCGCGAATTAACGCGGAAACGCGGGTCAAGGGAAGCGGGGACTTCGACCGGCCGTCAACGGATCCACGGGAGAATCGGGCTTTGAATTCACCGGGGTGCTTCCTACTTTGGAACGGGGTTGGTTCCCACACCCATGAGGCCCCGCATCCGAATCCAGCCCCTCCTCGCCGGCCTGCTAACTCTTCCACGCGCTGGGCCGGTTTGAAAAGCGGATCGGCGAACTGGAGGAAGTCCCTTCGAACTCCCTGCTGCATGGATCCGATCATCCGGGCGCTCCGGCCATCGGCCACGGCGCTGCACTGAGTGCGCTCATCGGCAAGGGACAGGGACTGATGAAAAAGGCGGCCGCGCTGGAGCGGCTCGTCTGCTACGACCCCACGCTGGCGATCCGGCCCGATTTCAACCAGGCGCAGTTGGCCAAGGCTTCGGTGCTCAACCAGTTCGAACGGTTCACCGAAGCGCTCAACTGCTTCGAAACGGCGATCAAACAGCAGCGGGCTTCGGCGTAAGCGGGAGCAGTTTAAGAACCGTCGTGGCCGTGCTCTTCAAGGCCTTCGGGCACGGGCCCACAAGCTACGAGTTTTCTTAAACCAGGCTAGGCGCTCGACTCCACCATTCCCTCGTTGAACGCCCGGTCCGATGTTCCCATCACCTCGTCAGGAATCCCTGCTGGCCGAGCCAGTGCGCGGATTCAGGGTCGGATGATCCTATGGATTCGCCGGCGGAATATCGGTCGGGCGGCTCAAGTCTTGGACAATCTTTCCCTCGTCCCGTGCGAACGCTGAAACGAGGCCAATCAAACTGCCGGACGGAATCGCGCAGGCCGTCGCCCTCCAGAAAACGACCCCGGAAAGAAGGAACGGATGATGGGCATCCCGTTGGTCGGGCAGCCATTTCGCCGACAATCCGACCGACCCCGGATCAATTCACCCTGATCGAGCGGGCCTCGCGTTCCACCGCCAGCTTACGGCGGGTGGTGTCGATCGCGGCGCGGATCAGCTCCCGGTTCTCCTCGGTCCGGCTGGCGAGCTGCCGTTCCAGATCAACGATGCGTTGCTCGTAGGCTTTCAGGCGCTCGTTGAGCGGGGTATGGAGCTCGAGCAGACCTTGCTCGAAGCGTTGGATCTCGCTTTCCGCCTGTTCCTGGCAGGCGAGCAGCGAGCCGCGCTCGTGGAGCATTCGCCGCATCGCGTAGGGCATGGAGGTCGTCGCGATGGGCTGGGACGGCTCCCGGCGGACGAGGGTCGCCTCTCCGGAACGGCGGACCATCGACATCCGCGGGCGACGTTTGATGACCTTCCACCAAAGGCCGATGGCGGCGACGCCCAGGAGGCAGAACGCGATCCCGGCCCAGCGGATGATCTGCTGCTGTTTCGCGACGCCTTCCGCCCGGACGCGCTCCAGTTCGGCGTTCATCCGCGCGGTCGCCCCGGAAGCTTCCGCCGCGTCGTTGCGGACCGGGGCAACTTCGGCCGGTGCTTGGGCGACCTGGCTGCTCGCGATGGTCAACGCGGAACCGCGGCGGACCTCGTCGAGGGCGGCCTTGGTCCGGGCGTCGATCGTTTGACCGGCCTCGACCACCGTCTCGCCGGCGTCGAGCTGGCTGTAGGCCCAGAGATCGTTGGTCATGGGGAACGCCGATTGTCGCGTGAGGTCGTGGTCGAAGTCGCAGTTGGGTTCGACGAGGGCGGAGAGGAACTTCGCCACCTCCCGTTCCGTCGGGGCGAAGGTGTCTTCCAGTTCCTGCCGGGCGCGGTTCAACGGCACCATGGTGGAGCGCCGGAACATCCGGCATTTCCGCTCGGCATCATACAGGCTGATCGTCTCGTCGAAGGCCGCGACCGGGAGCAGTCGGACTTCCTTCGCGGTAATAGAAGATCCCGACCAGGTGCCCGACGGCCGGATCACCCTGGAGGTCGCCTGTCGGAGCGTCTCGGCCCAGCGGTTCTGCTGCGCCATTCCATCGTCGCCCGACGTCCAGAGCCGGGCCAGGTCCAAGGTCACCGGGAAGCCATTGTTCGATCGTTGGAACGAGGACCGGACTTTGGCCAGGGTCTCGTCGTCCAAACCGCCGCGCCCGAAGGCCGCTTTGCCGAGGGATTTTTCGCAGGACTGGAGAAATCCGGCGCGGCTTTGGTTGTAGGCGTTGCGGAAGGCGCTCTCCACCGAATTGCTGACCCCGGACACGTAGCGGAAGAAAGGGTGGACTTCCCGCGCCTTGGCCTCGCGTTCCGCCTCGGTGGCAGCCGGGTCGACGAAGCGGATGCGCACGGGCGTCTTCACGGTGCCGGTCGCGCTGTCGCCGATCTGATAGTCTGGAATGGCCGGTGCCTGGGCGGCCGCTAGCCGGAACGATCCACCGAGCAGCAACGACAGACAAAGGAGGGATCCAAGACGTTGGGCAGGCGTCGTCATGGTCGGCAGATTCTTATCCGGATGGACGGGTGACAAGTTTGAATGCCGGACTCAGCCGGGGCTTGTCACCCGGGGGCCGGACCGGCTTCACTCCGCGCAGCTTTCCCGATGACGCGCATCCTCGGCATCTCCGCCTTCTACCATGACAGCGCCGCCTCCCTCGTGGTGGACGGCCGCATCGTGGCCGCCGCCCAGGAGGAGCGCTTCACCCGCAAGAAACACGATCCCGACTTCCCCGCCCATGCCGTCGCCTATTGTCTGGAGGAAGCCGGCCTCACCGAGGGCGACCTCGACTACGTGGCCTTTTACGACAAGCCGTTGCTGAAGTTCGACCGGTTGCTGGAGACCTACCTCGCCTTTGCGCCCGCCGGCTTCAAGAGCTTCCGCAGGGCGATGCCGATCTGGCTGAAGGACAAGGTCTACCTCCGGCGCACCTTGAAGAAGAGCCTGCCCGGCGCGAAACAGGCCAGGTTCGTCTTCACCGAGCACCACGAAAGCCACGCCGCCAGCGCGTTCTTCCCCAGCCCGTTCGAGACCGCCGCCATCCTGACCATCGACGGCGTCGGCGAATGGAGCACCGCCACGATCGGCCAGGGCCAGGGCCGTGCGATGCGGCTGCTGCGGGAGATGTCGTTCCCTCATTCGATCGGACTCCTCTACTCGGCCTTCACCCACTACTGCGGCTTCAAGGTGAACAGCGGCGAATACAAGCTGATGGGCCTCGCACCCTATGGTCGCCCCGTCTATGCCGACCTGATCCGCGAACGCCTGATCGATCTGAAGGACGACGGCAGCCTCTGGATGGACATGGCGTATTTCAACTACTGCCAGGGCCTCACCATGACAAACGAGCGCTTCGACGCGCTCTTCGGTGGACCGGCGCGCGATCCCGAATCCCGGATCGAACAACGCCACATGGACCTCGCCGCCAGCATCCAGGCGGTGACCGAAGAAACCGTCCTTCGCATGGCCCGCGAAGCGCATCGGCTGACCGGCGAAAAGAACCTCGTGCTGGCGGGAGGCGTCGCCCTGAACTGCGTGGCCAACGGTCGTCTGCTGCAAGAAGGGCCGTTCGAGAACCTGTGGATCCAGCCCGCCTCGGGCGATGCCGGCGGCGCCCTCGGTGCCGCGCTCTTCACTTGGCACCAGCTTTTGGAGAATCCAAGGGACGCCGAACAAAGGAGCGGGAAACCCACCGTCGCCTTCGCCCCCGACGCGCAACAGGGCAGCCTCCTCGGCCCCCGATTTTCCTCCGACGACGTGGAGACATTTCTCCGCAGCGTCAAGGCCCCCTGCCGCCGGATCGGCGCGGAAGCCGCGCTGCTCGACGAAGTCGCCGGCCATCTCGCCGGCGGCAAGATCGTCGGCTGGTTCCATGGGCGGATGGAGTTCGGCCCCCGTGCGCTCGGCGCCCGCAGCATTCTCGGCGATCCGCGAAACACCGCGATGCAGGCGGCCATGAACGTGAAGATCAAATACCGGGAGAGCTTCCGGCCCTTCGCCCCCGTGGTGCTGCGCGAGCGCGCCTCCGGGATCTTCGATCTGCCGGCCCACGCCGAAAGTCCCTACATGCTCCTCGTCGCCAAAGTCCGCCCTGAGCTTCGCGCCACATTGTCGGCCGACGATGCCGCCGTCATGGCCGGCGATCCCGACCTCCGCCGCCGGGTCAACATCCCCCGCTCCACCCTGCCCGCGATCACGCATGTCGACTTCAGCGCCCGCATCCAGACGGTGGACGCCGAACGGCACGGCCGCTTCCATCGACTGCTCCAGACGTTCGAGCGCCAAACGGGATGTCCCGTCCTGGTCAACACCAGCTTCAACGTCCGAGGCGAACCCATCGTGTGTACGCCCGAAGACGCCTGGCGGTGTTTCCTCGCGACGGAAATGGACGTCCTCGTGCTGGAAGACTGCGTGCTGCTGAAGACCGACCTGAAGGACCACGTGTCCTCCGCGCAGACGCAGCAGCACCTCGCCCAGTTCGCGCCCGACTGACGCATCGGTTCATCCCAACTTGCCATGACCTGGTCCCAGATTCCGCAAGACCCATCCGCCCGCATCCTCCGGCAATTCTCCGGTGCATGGATCTTCGTCTTCGGCCTCCTCGCCGCGACCCAGCTCTGGCGGCATCACCATCCCACAAATGCGCAGGTCCTCGGCGTGGTGGCGTTGATCGGCCTGGCGGGATTGATCCGTCCCTCGCTGATGCGCTGGGTGTTTGTCGGCGCTTCGATCGCGGCGTTCCCCATTGGCTGGATCGTCACCCAGCTGATTCTCGGCATCCTCTTCTATCTCGTCCTGACGCCGCTCGCCCTGTTCTTCCGGATCAAGGGCCGTGACGCCCTCAAACTACGCCGTCCACCGCCGAACGGTACGATGTGGGAGACACGAGATACGCCCCCCGATCCCGCCAGATATTTGCGGCAATTCTGAACCTCTCGTGGCAAGTTTTTCCTAGCGATGAAACCCAAGAGCCAGTTCGAGAAAGCCGCCGACCAGTCGAGCCAGGGCGGGTTCGTCCGCGACTTCATCGGCTTCCTGAAGCACAACAAGAAGTGGTGGCTGCTGCCGATCCTGGTGATCTTCCTTATCTTCGGCCTGCTGATCCTCCTCTCCGGCACCGGCCTCGCCCCGTTCATCTACACGCTCTTTTGAGACCGGTGCGCTGTCAGCGGCTTCCGGCAGAGATGGACGCGACCGTTTTGGGCTTAACTTCAAGTCGGTGAAGGGCAACAGCGGCCTCTACTTCCGCATCGCAGAGACCGGATCCAGCGGAGTCACCGGCTTCCAAGCCGAGATCGATTCCGTCCAGGACGTCGGCGGCATCTACGAAACCAACGGCCGTTCGTGGGTCGCCCAGCCGACGGCCGAGGAGGTGAAGAAGTGGTTCAAGCCCGGCCAATGAAACACCATGGTCGTGCATGCTCTCAGCGGCAGCATCGAAACCGATCCGGGCCGCAAGGAAGGCAATCTGGCGCTCCAGGTCCACGGCGGCCAGGACTGCGAAGAAGTGGTTCAAGAACGTGGAGATTCTGGTGCCGGTGAAATAGCCGCCAACCGTCAGAAGTGTTGTTCCTCCTATCGCCCCAGCGATTCGAATTCGATTGATCGAACGCCGTTCGTCGCGACCAAAAGATGCCCTTTCGCTGCGAGGCTGCAGATTGGCAGTTCGCCGGCTTTTCCGATGAGGTAAATTCCACCTCCGGGACAGGTCGGGAACTGCCTCAAGAAACGATTGGTTCCTGCCAACTGCTCGACGGCCAGTTCGGTTCCGACGGACTCCGGGAACCGCTCGCTCCAATCCACTTTGGCCCGGTTGATCACGCCCAAGTTCAGGACGCAGGCGTTGCGTTGGGCCTCGAACCGCGCTGGCTTCATGGAAGGAGCAGTCACGGCCAGGAGCAGAAGTGCTCCGAAGAAGATCCCGCCGCCCACAAACCTGCGCTTTTTGATCCAAAGCAAGGTGGCGACGGCGAACGTTCCTCCAAAAAAGATCACCGGCAAGACCGGCCACCGTTGTTCTTCCGGAAGAATTGATTCCAAAGCTGAGCTTCCACTTCCCCCCGCGATTAGGCTGCAACTCCGACTTCTTTCGGCAATTCCTTCAAAATCGTCGCGATGACGTGGTCGGTGGTGATGCCTTCGGCTTCGGCCTCGAAGTTCAGGATCAGGCGATGACGCAGGGTCGGCGTCGCAACGGCGAGGATGTCGTCGATGCTGACGTTGTAGCGGCCTTCGGTCAGGGCGCGGACCTTGCTGCCGAGCAGGAGGCATTGGGCGCCGCGAGGGCTGCTGCCGAAGCGCAGATACTGGTTCGTCACCGGCGCGGCCGTGGCGGTCTTGGGATGCGTGGCCAGCACGAGGCGGACGGCGAAGTCCTTCACATGCGTGGCGGCGGGCACCTGCCGGACGAGCTGCTGGAACTCGGTCAAGGCTTCGCCGTCGATCACCTTGTGGATCTCCGCGTGGTGGCCTTCCGTCGTGCGGTTGAGGATCTCGGTCATGTCGGCGGATCCGGGATAGCCGACGACGAGCTTGAAGAAGAAGCGGTCGAGCTGCGCCTCGGGCAGCGGGTAGGTGCCTTCCTGGTCGATGGGGTTCTGGGTGGCGAGGACGAAGAACGGCTTGGGCAACGGGCGGAGTTCGCCGCCGGCGGTCACCTGCTTTTCCTGCATGGCCTCCAGCATGGCGGACTGGGTCTTGGGCGTGGCGCGGTTGATTTCGTCCGCGAGCAGGAGGTGCGCGAAGATGGGCCCCTTCTGGAACTCGAAGGCGCGGCGGCCATTGGCGTCCTCGACGACGAGGTTGGTGCCGAGAATGTCGGCCGGCATGAGGTCGGGCGTGAACTGGATGCGGCTGAAGGAAAGGTCCATCACCTCGCTGAGGGTGCGGACGAGGAGCGTCTTGCCGAGGCCAGGCACGCCTTCAAGGAGCACGTGACCGCCACCGAAGAGCGCGGTCAGGGTGCCATCGACGATGTCGGCGTGGCCGACGATGACCTTGCCGATCTCGTCACGGAGCTTTTGGAACGCATCGCGGAACTGCTGGATTCTCTCGGGGGTGTTCATGGCAACTCTTGGCTTTGCTGGCCGACGGTAACGAGCTTTGCGGCCGCGTCCAGCGCGGTGTTGCGGGGTTTTGTCATGGAGCGCGAAGCCGAGGAGGGCGCAGCGCAGTCCGAATGCGCGGCCAACCCACCCCCGATCCCTCCAGGAGGGGAACTCGCGAAGCGCGGCCCCGGGCTCGACTTCCAGTTTGTCTTTGAGCTGGCGGGTCACGGCCCTGTTAACTGTCGGCCGTCATGAGCAAACCGTTTCGTCTCGGCATTCTCGGTTCCGGCAAGGGATCCAACATGGTCGCGATCGCCGATGCCATCGCCGCCGGCCACGTTCCGGCCGAGATCGTCGCCGTCATCAGCGACGTGGAGACTGCGGGCATCCTTAAATACGCCACCGACCGGAACCTGCCCGCGCGCTACATCGCTCCGGGAAAGTTCCGGACCAAGCTCGATGAGGACGCTGAGACAGCCTATCTCGAAGCACTGCGATCCGCCGAAGTGGACCTCGTGGTGCTGGCGGGCTTCATGCGCATCTTGAAAGGCGATTTCCTCCGGGTGTTCGACCAGCGGGTGATCAACATCCATCCGTCGCTGCTGCCGTCGTTTCCCGGGTTGGAGGCGTGGAAGCAGGCGCTGGACTACGGAGTGAAGGTCGCCGGTTGCACCGTGCATTTCGTGGATCAAGGCGTGGACACCGGCGCGATCATCGCGCAGGCGGCGGTGCCGGTGCTGAAGGGCGACACGGCGGCGACCCTGCATGAGCGGATCCAAGTCGCGGAGCGCGGGCTCTATCCGCAGGCGGTCGCGGCCTTGGCCCGGGGCGAGATCAAAGTGCAGGGGCGCCAAACGATCTGGGGCGTATGAAACCGGGAATCTGCGCGATCGACGTTGATCCTGCGGGAGTCCCAAACGCCCAGCCTCAGGGTCGTCATTATCGGCCGATTCTGAAATAGCGGCCGGAGGATTCTCCATTGTTGGTCACGGTCTACCCGGCAGCCTCGTTCGTGGCGGTAAGCTTCCGGACCAAGGCCCAGTCGGTGAGATTGGCGGCCGATTCTCAGCGGCGGTCTGTCCAAGGGTCGTTTCGATCTGAAGGAAGAGAATCCCCTGCCCCACGGTCGTTGGCGATGCGACCGTCACCGGCGTTGGCGGTGCCTTCATCGAGTCGACGGCGGCCCGGAACTTGTCCACCGGAAAGCGGGTCTCTGCCCACACTCGGCCCGCACGTAGAGCCCTTCATCGGGCGCTTGGCTCGGCGAGTTGGCCACGCAGTTGATGATGCCGATAATCGGCTGTCCTGTGCTTGGGAAACGGCTGGCCACGGTCCGGGAGAAATCCGCCAACTCGAGATTGAACCCGGCGTTTGAGACGAAATTCTCCGACTGCAGTTCCTGCCAAAACTGTAGGTTCACTCCAAGATGGAGAACCTCGATGCCAGCGAGGCAGCCTTCGGCGGAAATGTAGGATTGATCGATGCCGCTCTTGATCTGAGGCGCCGCCGCCGGACAAAACGGGACCACCCAGCGAACCAGTCGAGGACGAGGAACTTGCCCTCGAAGTCGGAGAGCTGCCCGGGCTGTCGGGTGGCGGGGCTGATCCGGCTCAAGTTCTCCGCGATGTCCCCAGCCTTGCCGATCGTGACGGCCTCCGCCCGGAGGAACCGGAACGCGAACAAGACGAGGATCAAGGAGCATGGTTCCCAACAGGACAGTGAAGACCCACGCCCAAATCCAACCCCTCACTGAGCTTGAACAACGGTTCCCGGGTTCCTCCGTGGAACTGGAGTTCTTGAATCACCCCGAAAACATCGGCGGCCAGGAAAAGTTGGAGATCGATCCTTTCGTTCCCCAGAACGCATCGGGCTGCTCGAAGTTTCCCGGAAAAGCATGGCCGCGTATTCGAGGCCCTATTTGGAGGACGCCCCAGAGTGGATTGGGATCGGTCGACCACCGGCAAGGGAGCAGCCGTGCGTCGGCCCCAACCCTGCCATAGCTTGGACGTTGGCATTTTTTAGACAGCGCATGCGGTGGAGCGTGGAAATATCCGCTCCCAATTCCGGACATGGCGTCTCCAGAAAACCAAACGTAAGTGGTTGATCTTCGGGGTAGTTCAGCCTTGTTCGGCTTTCTTCGGACAAACGGACATCTATTCCGTCAATGCTCATAACCAACAAACAGTGGTGCCGGTGGTGGGACTCGAACCCACACGAGTTTTGAGGCTCCCGGGATTTTAAGTCCCGTGCGTCTGCCATTTCGCCACACCGGCCCGGAGTTGTCCGGCTGCGAGCCCCGTCTTCCTACGCAATCCCACGCCACAACCGCAAGCACCGCATCGAATCCTTCTGAAAAACTCGCCCCGATCCGTTTGATCAAGCCGGGCTTGTCTCGCGGCGCGCGGGCGCGAATTCTCGGATACTGCCATGAACTGTTTCCTCCGTTGTTTGTCCGGTCTCGCCCTTGTCGGGGCGGCCGTCTTCGTGCCGCTAGCCCAGGCCGGGTCCCGGGTCGTGGCCTACGTGCCGAACTGGATCGATGTCGCCACGTTCGCCGAGGCGATCGACTACGCCAAAATCACGCACCTCAACGTCGCGTTTGAGAACCCGATCAACGACGAAGGCGACCTATCCTTCAGCCCCAAGGACGCCGTCCTCATCGCCAAGGCCAAGGAACACCGGATCAAGATCCTCGTCTCCATCGGCGGCGGCTCCGCCTCCAGCGACAAGCCGCTGCTCAAGCGCTACTTCGCCCTCATCGCCGACGGGCCACGGGCGGGGTTCGTCGCCAAGCTCACGGCCTATGTGGAGGCGCACGGATTCGACGGGTTGGACGTGGATCTGGAGGGACCGTCGATCAACGAGGACTACGGCAAGTTCATCGCCGATCTTGCCACCGCGCTAAGGCCGAAGGGCAAGCTCCTGACCTGCGCGCTGTCCAAGGGCTACGGCGGCTCGAAGGTGCCGGACGCGGCCCTGGCCCAATTCGACTTCGTGAACATCATGGCCTACGACGGCGCCGGACCGTGGGATCCGAAATCTCCGGGGCAACATTCCTCCATGCAGTTCGCCAGGGACAACGTGGACTACTGGATCAAGCGCGGACTGGCCAAGGACCGCGCGGTCCTCGGAGTGCCCTTCTACGGCTACGGCTTCGGCGACGCCTTCAAGAACCGCGACTATCCCTACAACAAGATCCTGGCCGAGTTTCCCGGTGCAGAAACCAAGGACGAAGTCGGCCAGACGGTCTGGCATAACGGCCTGCCTACCATCCGCGCCAAGAGCCGCTATGTGATGGAGCAGGGTCTCGGCGGCGTGATGATCTGGTCGCTCGACTACGACGTGAAAGGCGAGAAATCGCTCCTTGCGGCGATCCATGAAGAGCTGAACAAGGCGTCTGCCCGGGAATCCAGCCAGTGAACCAAGACGCCAATCGAATCCCTCGGCAAGCATCGTCGGCACGAGATCAACGTTGGGACCCGTCGGGTAGGTTTCGGTTCCCACTTCGATTGGCCGCAGGACAGAGATTTGGGCCTGCCGGCCGCTGTGCGTAGTTAGCCGTGGAGTGCTCAGCACGTCGGCTCCTCCGATTTGTTCGAAATCGTTCAGAAGCTTCTTCGTTTGATCAGGAGTCATGACTTCGGAGGCCGCCTCATCAAGTTCCGTGCCCTGGGCCGGACGCAATCCAAGCGCGCCCATTCCCGACGCAGATTCCTCGATGAATTTCGCCTGCGCCTCGACCTGCCCCCATTCGTTCACTTCCAAAGTCAGCAGGGCATACGTTCGTTTGCCGGGATTCATTTCCCAGCCGCCCATCAGCACGGTCTACCCGGGTGCGATGGTTTTCTGCCTATGGACGCCATAGGTTTTGACCGGCAGCTCGACATGGATGTGGCTCGCCATGCCATTGGTCGCGGCTCTCGCGGTCACGGCTTCAGCCAACGCGTGGGTCGACGCAGATTCAGTCGCCGCCAATTGCCGGCGCAAAAGGATGAGTTGATCCATCGCCGTCCCCGCCGAAGCATCCTCATCGGCTCCGGGCAACAAGCCCGCCAACCTGGCGTTTCGGTCCTCCGGTTGCCGCACCCGGTTCGTCAACGGCCGGAGGTTCCAGACTTCCTCCTGCAACTGCTGGATCGTCTCGCGTTGTCGCTGGAGCAGGACGCCCCCGCCAATGATCGCCCCGGCGGCATCAAGGCCTTCAACAGCGGTTTGCATCGTCAGAGAGTTGAACCCGCCGCGCCGTGAAACCGAACGAACGATCACGTCGAGTCAGGAACAAGGCTTCGGCGACATGGAACGTCTACCAATCCCGCCGTCTCTCCACGGGTGCGGACGCCTGCTCGACGGACCATTGGTTCATCCCGTCAGACGAGCATCGGCAGTGGGCGGCGAAGAACCCTCCGCGGTACCTCCAGAACAAAGGCCAGATCTGTTCCCGATCGGTCCCGGGCAGCGCGAGCGATTCCATGGCGGCACGGCCGAAGAACCCGAACCGTCCTTCCCGATGCGGAGGCGGAATCACTGCGAGTCGCGGTTTCACCTCGAAGAGGAACATCAGCCAATGGGCCGTCCCCTCGTAGCCGTGTTCGCTGACGAGGCCGGTCAGATGGAGATCTTCCGGAGCGAGCACCAGACCCGTTTCCTCTTCCGCCTCGCGACAGGCGCACGCGTGGGGGGATTCGCCGAGGTCGGTCTGGAGCTTTCCTCCCGGCGGGCTCCAGAGTCCCCGGTTTGGTTCCTTCGCTCGCTCCATCAGCAGGACCTCTCCGGCCCCGTTGAAGGCATAGAGCAGCGTGGCGATTTTATAGGGCAGGTTCATGACGGTCTCGGACGTGCCGCCATCTCGCCTGAACCGACCCACCCTACGCAAGGCTGCCTCACGCCGACCGAAAGCCCTTCCTAAACCGACTCCTCTCCTCGAACCGGCCCATTTCGATTCCACTCTCGACGGAGCTCAATACCGGGTCCAGCGTCCCGATACAGGTTCCAGATCAGGCTTGCGGTTCGACCGATGGGCCGAATTGTTCGGAGCGGAGCCGCCCCACATGGATCCCGAGTCGCTCCGCCTGATCGTCCAGAGAACGTCCTGCAGACCATCGGTAGAATGTCCCTCGCGCCTCCAAATCCTAAAACCCGCCGGAAGAATTCGGTCCGAGTCCCGTTCTTCACGGTGTTGGTCGCCGTCGGGCTTCTGGGCATGCTCTTCCGGCTGAACTCGTCCAGCGACGGACCGGAGACTTGCACCCCACACCAGCTCGTTCTGAGAGACGGCCTCCTCTGTCGGACGAACACCGGGGCGCCCTTCACCGGGCATCTGGTCGAGACGTATCCCGACGGATCGCTGAAGTCCCGGGCGACCTTGTACGGTGGCCTTCTCGAAGGCCTCTCCGAGGGATGGCAAACAAACGGTGTTCTCCAGATCACCGAAACTTTCCACGAAAACCTCTCCGACGGAGTCCGGACGAAGTGGTGTCTCTCCGGCGCCAAGCTCTCGGAATCGACCCTCGTCCAAGGAAAGATGCAGGGGGTTTTCCACGGTTGGCACGAGAACGGACAGTTGGCCGAGGAGATCATGCTCAAGGACGATCAACCCATCGGCGAGGCCCGGGCGTGGTATCCGAGCGGATTCCTCAAAGCGGTCATCGGCACCAACAGCTCGGGTCAACGCGAACACAAGACGTGGGGAGACGGAGAGTGCAGAGTCTGGCCGCCCAAAGCGAACCAATCGCCCTGAAAGTTAGCCCGGGAGTCACATGTCCTGCGGACCGGCGAGCTTGTCCCCGTCCAAGCGGTAGATGCCGACCAGGTATCCATTCTCCCTCATCTCGCCCACGTGCAGTTTGCCGTAGAGCGTCACCGGCTGGTCCATCATCGGCCGCACCCCCTTGCCCGTCATGGTGACGCTGATCCACTGGTTGATCTTCGGCACCGCGCCGTAGCAGCACATCGACTGGTCGCGCATGATTAGAAACTCGGTCACGAGCCCCGACTCCGCGTCGACCTTCAACGGCAGCATGAACCCCTTTACCGCCACGCTGGCCGCGTCGAGGTCGTGGATCTTCTGGGGAATCTGCCCGTTCGTCTTCTTGGTTGCGTCGGCCAATTTGTCGGGCGGCGCCAAGAGAAGGTCGTCCGACAAGTCGAAGTCATAGCCCGCCAAGGTGTCGAAGCCCACCCCCGTGTAGCCCGCCTCCACGTTCTTAGGCGCATCGGCCACCACTTGGTTGCCCAGCGGCTGGTTCGGGATCAATCCCGCAGCCGCAGCCGTCTGCGCCTTGGCGCTGGTCGTGACGGACACGGGCGCCGCGTTGGATGCGGGTTTGGCCGCGATGGGTTGTCCCCGCACTTCGGCTTTCGCCTGGACCGCCTTCACGGGCGCGGCGGCTTCGGGGCCGCAGCCGGTGGCGATGACAAGGGCGGCTCCCGCTTGGAGGCCGAGAACAAGGGTCTGTTTGAAAATCTTCATGTCGGGTTCGATTCGCTTACTGGCGGAGCTGGAACGTGAGGTTCGAGAAAGCACTACCCCGGATCGTCAGTTCGGGCAACCAGCCGGACAGCGCGTTCGTCGTCTTGAGGAAATCGGCCCGCCCGTCGAACTGCGCCGTTTCGCCGACCCGTTCGCCGGTGGCGGGATTGGCCGAAGCGTTCAATTGGAGCGGCGTTTCCTTGCCGTCCACGGAAAACAGGAGGGTGAACGACTCGTTTGTCACGCGCACGAAGCTCTCGGCGTGGTCGTCGAGCAGCCACAGGGTCAGCTGTCCCGTGGATCGGTCGCTCAACAGCTCCAGGTTGAAGGCGTGTTCTCCCACCTCGACCAGTTGTCCGCCCATCTTCGATTGGTGGACATGATGCGCGTGCTCTCCGCCGTGGTCATGGTCGGCGGACTGTTTTGATCCGCCGCAACCGGTGACGAGCGAGGCGAGTAAGGCGGCGGAAATGGTCGTTGTTTTCATGGTTCAGGAGACGGGCACCAAGTTCTCGGCCACCGGCGTTCGATACGCTTTCCAAGCCGGCACCATGCCGGCCAAGGCGCCCAAGGCGATCATTCCGGCCGGGGCCCAAAGCATCACCGCATGCCACGAAAACGCGTCCAGCACCACGCCGGTCTGGTCCTGGATGACCGCCGCCGCCACTCCCACGATCACCCCGTAGAAGCCGAACGCCAACACCATGCCCAAGGCCGCGATCACCGCCGACTCCAGCACCACCGTGCCGAAGATCGTCCGGCGCCGGGCTCCGAGCGCACGGAGAATCGCGATGTCGCGCCGGCGCTCGTTCATCGAATTGTAGATGCTCGCCAAGATGGACCCGACCGCCACCAGGGCCACGAGATACGCCACCAGCGCCAGCACCTGGTCGAACCACCCGATCTTGTCGAAGAGCTGGGTCATGATCGAGCCCATCGGCCACGCGAAGGTCAGCCGGTCGCCCTGTTTATTGTACATCGTGTCCAGGCGGAACCCCGCCTGCATCGCCCCCTTCCGCAGCTTCACCAGCACCGCGCTGACCTCGCCCGCAAAGGCCGGATCGTGCCCGACCATCTGCTGGACGCCTTCCAGCGGGATCCACAGCACACGGTCCGTCGGCGTGTTCGACGGCTTCAACAGGCCGACCACGACGTAGACTTCTTCATGCTGGGCGGCGGGATCGAAGTTCAGCCCGTGGAACGGATGAAAGGTGTCCCCGACCTTCAATCCCAGTTTGCGCGCGGCGAAACTCCCGACCACCGCCTCGCGCAGCAACGGGTCGAACATCCGCCCGCTCGCCAGCCGATACTTCTGCCCTTCGGCATACTCCACATCCGTCAGCATGTTCGTCAGCGTCCCGACGATCCGATACCCGTGGAAGTTGTCGCCGACCGCGATCGGCACCGCCAACTCGACCGCCGGATGCTTCCGGATGTCCGCCACGTCCTGCGGCGACAACAGCCCCGGCGACGCCTCCAGATGGAAGACCGAGTTCAAGACGAGCTGGAGCTTCGAGCTGCGCGGGCCGAGCACCGCGTCGAATCCCGCGTTGATCCGGGTGAAGGTCTTCTTCGCCTCGGTCTTCACCACCCAGACCGACATCAACAACCCGCCGGCCATCGCGATGGACACGGCCGTGACGATCGTGGAGAGGAGATGCTGCCTCAGGCTGCGCAGCACGATGGCGAAGAGCGTCACGGCCGCGCCCCCTTCCGGCCGTCGTCGGGAGGCACCGGTGAAGGCGCCGCCGCCCGATTGATCTCCGCCAGGTCCAGACGCTCGTCGAACCGGCCCAACACCTCGCGATCATGGCTGACCAGCAGCAGGGCCGCCCCGTTCTCCGCGCAGGCTTCCCGGATGAGTTCGAGGGACTCGCCGGCGCTGCGATGATCCAGGTTTCCCGTCGGCTCATCGGCCAAGACCAGCTTGGGCCTGTTGGCCAAGGCCCGGGCCACGGCGACCCTTTGCTGCTGCCCGGTGGAAAGCTGGCGCGGCCGGTGATGCAGCCGATCCTGGAGTCCGACACGATGCAGCAGAGTCTCGGCGAAGGCTCTGTCGACACCCGGACCAAAGGCCATCCCCAGCACCACGTTCTCCAGCACGGTGAAGCCGTGCAGCAGATTGAAGGTCTGGAAAATGTAGCCGATGGAGGTCGCCCGCAGCCGGTCGCGCTTCGATTCCGACATGGCCGATACTTCCTGACCCGCCAAGCGGATCGTCCCGGAGTCCGGCGTCAGAATACCGGCGATGAGATTGAGGAACGTCGTCTTGCCCGAACCGCTCTGCCCCGCCAGCGCCACCTGCTGCTTCTCCGCCAACGCGAAGGCCGGCACATCCACCACCAGACCTCTGGCGCCATCGGGCGCGATGAAACTCTTCCGCAGTTCGACGATGTCCAGCAATGCCACAATCCAAGTCAGATGCCCGGACCCGGCCGACTGTTCAAACTCAATCTCCCGAAAACCCTCCCGTCCAAGCAGGGCAGCGCTGCCGAACAGCGCAAACTTCCAGTCCCCCAGTGCCAGGAAATGAACTCCACACCCGCCGACCCAGGCACGCGGGATGCCAACGAGAATGATGCGGACAACGGGTGGGCTTCCCAGGTCGCCAGAGAGGGTTGCCCAGAGTGTCTTTGTTCGCTGCGCGAAGGTGGCCTCGGCTAGGAACGCTCCCGGTGGGGGAGGAAAGTTCGCCTACGTCAGGCTGAACCGCCCAACGCCTTGCCCGCCTCGTGGCGCTGTCCCGGTCAACGCAGGGGCGGGATGGAGATTCTTTCACGCTGGACGCCCGGTTCGCCTTCGGTCATGGCTTCGACCGTTCCCGTTCGGTCGCGGGCCTACCTGACTCGATGAAGCGTTGGCTGCCATTTGTTTTTCTCCTGCTGCTCGCGACGGCCACCTCCGTCCACGCACACGCTCCGTTCCCCTGCTTCTTCTCGGCCGCCTTCCAGCAGACCCACCAAGTGCGGCTCGACGGTTCCACCGCCGCCTACGGCTACGACGGCGTGGGCAGCTTGGCCAAAGTTTCCTACGGCGGCGGCGTGGCCACCAACCTCTACCAATACGACGCCCGCCAACGCCTCACCAACGTCCTCTGGAACGCCGGTTCGACCCTCCTCCGGCAATACGGCTACGGCGTGGACCCGACCGGACTGAGGACCAGCCTCTTCGAGACCCGGCCCGCCAGCGACACCCGCAGCTTCGCCTACACCTACGACCGGCTGCATCGGCTGCTCTCGGAAAAACAGGACACGACGGCCCACAACGCCCTGGCCAATTCCTCCTACGG